>DQPL01000032.1 GCA_015664885.1 Gemmatimonadota bacterium | reverse complement strand
GTGCGGGGCCTTGGCGTACAAAAAGAGGCGGCGACCTTCTCGGATCGCCACCCCTCCTTCGACTGTTCGTTACACCAGTCGGAACACCGCGGAGCCTAGTGCACTTGGATGTTGCCCTTGTCGATGTCGACAGCGTCGAACTCGATGAACGTGGCGCCATCGCACACATCTTGTGCCAGACCCCCGTCGGGTGCCCCATCCACGAAGGTGCGACTCAGGCGATCAGTTGACCCCTGTCCCTCGCCATTGTCTTCGACGTAGAAGCCCGCCCTGGTTTCCGACGAGCACAGGGTTGCCCGAGCTCGTGATCTTATTGCCGATCCAGGCCCGGCTTCCGTCGACGCGAATACAGACGATCTCGCCACGAATGTGCGTGTTGTCCGGGCCCTCGAACGTCAGGTTGAACTGACCCGACACGGAGCCGTTGGCCTTCTCGATGGCCGAGAACTGGAAATGTCGGATAGAGCCGGCGCGCACACCACTTCCCGTCGCCATGGCGACGACTCCATTTTCGCCCCTCGCGAACTGAGCATCGATGTCGAGCTGTGTGGAGGTTGGGTCGTCGCATCCGGTTGCAAGTACGGCGACGAAGGCGAGCGAGAGGGCGCACTGAAATAGACGCTTCAAGATGATCTCCGAAGGTTCACTGTAATTTGGGAGGCGGGACCCTCTACACGCCGGCCCACCTTAGCAAGAGGCGCAGGTTTAGGGGTTGCGGGATTCATATGCTTAGTATGATCATATCGAACAATCCGCCCCGTTTCTGGACGATCACATGACCAGGGCCCGCCACGACCCGCACTCCTATCTTCCGCTAAAAGCTGTCGACTTCCATGTCCTGCTGGTGCTCACGGGGCACGAGCTGCACGGCTACGGGATCGTGAAAGAGATCGAGTCACGTAGCGGAGGACGCCTGCGGCTCGAGCCGGGAAACCTCTACCGCTACATCCGCCGCCTCGTGCAGGAGGGCATGATCGAGGCCGCCGCCCGCCGGCCGGCTGCGGACGCGTTGCAAGAGCGACGTCGCTACTACCGGGTCACCAGCTTCGGTCGCCAGGTACTCGCGGCGGAGGCGAGCCGCATGCGATCGCTCGCAGCCGCCGCAGAAGCCGACCTGGCCGTGGCAGGCGACGACGGATGAGCGAGCGACCGCCGGGCCTCGAGCGCTCGCAGGCGCTGTACCGCAGGCTCCTGCTGCTCTACCCACGGCCCGTCGAGACGGGCCGTGGTGGCTTGCTGCTTCCTGGATCTACGTCCTAGGTACGCACCAATCCTCCGCAACCCGCTTGGGCCGCGTGCTGATGATGGTGCGTGACGTGGATCATGTTTTTCATAGTCCGGAAAAGCTGTTGGCGCCCCGGATGGGCGTCAAGACCTGTTGGGTGTGGACGTCGGTTATATCGTTCGGCATGAACGACCCCATCCGCATTCGCGGAGCTCGCCAGCACAACCTCAAGAGCATCGACCTAGATCTGCCCAGGAGGCAGCTCACGGTCATCACCGGTCCATCGGGGTCCGGCAAGAGCTCGCTCGCGCTCGACACGCTTTTCGCCGAGGGTCAGCGCCGGTACGTGGAGTCGCTTTCCACATACGCCAAGCAGTTTCTCGAGCGTATGGAGAAGCCGGATGTGGATTCGGTGGAAGGCATCTCTCCAGCCGTCGCGATCGAGCAAAAGAACCCGACCAAGTCGAGCCGCTCCACCGTCGGCACCGCGACTGAAGTGTACGATTACCTCCGTCTGCTCTGGTCGCGCGTAGGGCGGACGCATTGCCCCGAGTGCGACCGGCAGGTCCGTCCCGACACCGTCAGCGAGGCCGTCGACCGCGTCTTGCAGCTGCCCGAAGGCACACGCATCCAGGTCACGTTCCCACTTCCACGTAGTGGGCAGGTCACGCACGAGCTCATGGTCTCGAACCTGCGCGCCATGGGCTTCATGCGCTTGCTCGCTGACGGCGAATCACTGGACATCTCCGGAGACAACGCTTCCGACGCAGAGGTGCTCGGAGTCGACGTCGCCGAGGCCCGAGAGCTGCTCGTGGTCGTCGACCGACTCACAGTCGAGAGCAGTGCCTCGGACCGCCTCGCGGACTCGCTGGGCACTTGCTTTGTCGAGGGAGAAGGCGACTCGATCGTGGTTGTCGCCGACGAGGGACCGGAAAACCGCATTCTCTTCTCCGAGCATTTTCGCTGTCCGGATCATCCCGAGGTCACGTTCCTGGATCCGACGCCGCAACTGTTCTCATTCAACAGCCCCTACGGCACGTGCAAGCTGTGCACCGGTTTCGGCGCCACGCTCGACTACGATCCCGAATTGGTGGTGCCGAACCCTAGGCGCTCGTTGGGTGAAGGCGCGGTCGACCCCTGGTCGAAGCCGCGTTATCGGCGCGCGCGCGACCGGCTGAGGGATTTCGCGATGGATGAGAACGTCTCCTACTACTCACCCTGGCAGGAATTGCCGGAGAAGTTCAGGGAGGCCGTGCTCTACGGTACCAAGGGCTTCACCGGCGTGATTCCGTTTCTGGTATCGAAGGAGAACAAGCGTTACAAGCAGTACATCCGGGTCTTCTTGCGACAGTACCAGAGTCCTCAGGACTGTCGGGAGTGCGGTGGTGCACGCATCAGACCCGAAGCGCTTAGGGTGCGCATCGGGCAGCACACGATCTCTCAGGTGGCGGAGATTCCACTTGAAGAGTTCGGTCCCTGGCTGGAAGGGCTCGAGCTCAGTGAGATGGAGGCTCAGATCGCCGAGACGATTGTGCGCGAACTTCGCGCACGTGTCGGCTTTCTCGCCGAAGTCGGCCTCGGATACCTCACGCTGAGCCGACAGACACGCACGCTGTCTGGTGGAGAGGCGCAGCGCATCAACCTCGCGAACTCACTTGGCGCAGCACTGGTGGACACGCTTTATGTGCTCGACGAGCCCACGATTGGGCTCCATCCCAAGGACACCGGAGCCCTGCTCAGCCTGCTGCAGAAACTCAGTGCTGCGGGGAACACGGTCGTCGTGGTCGAGCACGATTCGCAGGCGATTCTTTCAGCGGACCACGTTGTCGAGCTTGGGCCTGCGTCGGGGGAGCAAGGTGGGCAGGTGGTGTATGAGGGCCCGCCGGACGCGCTCGAGGTTGAGGACACCGCTACGGGGCGGTATCTGTCGGGGCGTTCCTCTGTCGCGCTGCCCGAGAGAGTCCGCCAGGTGGACGGTGCGTGTCTCACGCTCAGAGGCGCGCGGCTCCACAACTTGCGCGGAGTGGACGTGGACATTCCGCTCGGCACGTTGACGGTCGTTACCGGTGTCTCGGGCTCCGGGAAGTCCACGCTCGTTCACGATGTGCTCTTCAGGGCCGCAGAGCGGGAGCTTGGCGGGGAGACCTCGGCCAAGGAGCACCTCGGAGAGCTCGTCGGGGACTACGAGGCGCTGGACGGCCTTAGTCATCTCGACGCGGTGGTGCTCGTCGATCAGTCTCCCATCGGCCGAACCCCGCGCTCGAACCCGGTGACGTACATCAAGGCTTGGGATGAGGTCCGAAAGCTTTTCGCCTCCCAACCCATGGCGAGGCAGCGCGGGTACGGTCCGGGCCACTTCAGCTTCAACGTGAGCGGCGGCCGTTGCGAACACTGCAAAGGCGCCGGCAAGGTCGAGATCGAGATGATTTTCATGGCCGACGTTTACGTGCCGTGCGAGGACTGTAGCGGCACGCGATACGGCCGGGAGATCCTCGACGTGAAGGTACGCGGCAAGCACATTTCCGAAGTGCTCGACCTCACGGTCGACGAAGCGATTCGCTTCTTCATCCGCGAGCGCAAGCTCGGCAAGACGCTCTGGCAGCTGCAACAGGTCGGACTGGGCTACCTGCGCTTAGGGCAGGCGGCGACCACGCTTTCAGGCGGAGAGGCACAGAGGCTGAAGATCGCGCGCGAGCTCGCCCGCGCGGCCGGCAAGAAGGGGCGGAAGCTATACATCCTCGATGAGCCGACGACCGGCCTCTCCGGAGAGGACGTGAGCAAGTTGCTGTCCGTACTGGACCGCCTCGTCGACGCAGGCAACACCGTGCTGGTCATCGAGCATAATCTCGACGTCATCAAGGTGGCCGACTGGGTGATCGATCTGGGTCCCGGCGCGGGTTGGCGTGGAGGCGAGGTCGTCGCTATGGGAAGGCCCGAGACCGTCGCCAGTGTGCCGGAGAGCGAGACCGGGAAGTATTTGGCTGACGTGCTCGGTGCTAGAGCCCCAGCTCTTTCTTGAACTCCTTCTCGCGGCGGGCGAGCAACATCGCGAGGATCAGCGCCCACACCACGTAGCCGCCTCCGGCCCAGGCCGCCGCTTGGGCTAGCCCCATCCGGCTGATCCAGACGAGAGGCCAGATGCCGGCGACGAAGGAGTTGATTATGGTTTTGATTCCGAAGGCGAAAATCGCCTCGAGGATCTCGGAAGAAACTAACTCCTTGACCCCGTCGGCCTCGAAGAAAGACTCGGTGAGGGCCCGGATCTCGAGGTAGACGAAGGTGCCGACGGCGAGCAGGGCGTAGTAGCCGCCACCGTGCTTCCTCCAGAGCTTGCCCGCGGCTCCACCCGCCGCTGCCTTCGATCTCGGTCATCGCTGGGACTTCTCCGTGTCGCTAGGCTTAGCCCTACCTGTAGGGCTCCTTGAAGCTAATCACCCATGACAGCTGCTCCACCCCTCTCGGTGTTGCTCCCGGTCCGCGACGGTGCAGCGCATCTGGACGAGGCCATCGATTCGATCGAGCGGCAATCCTTCACCGACTTCGAGGTGCTCGCCGTGGACGACGGGTCTACAGACGAGACGTACGAGAAGTTGCTGATGTGGGCTTCACGTGATGCGCGCGTGACCGTGATAAAGCAGGCTGCTCGGGGGATTATCGCTGCTCTCGAGGCCGGGCGTGCAGCCGCACGTGGACAATATCTCGCCCGCATGGATGCCGACGACGTGTCGGCGCAGACACGGTTCGCCCGTCAATACACGTTCATGGAGGCACAAAGCGGGCTCGTGCTCTGCGGATGCCGGGTGGAGTACTTCCCGCGCGAGCAGGTCCGGGGTGGAGCGCTCTGGTATGAGGCGTGGATCAACTCGACCTCGACGCCCGACGAGGTGGCGCGAGAGATCTTCGTCGAGTGTCCGATTGCGCACCCGACGTTCTTCATGCGAGCCGAGGCGGTCGCCGCCGTCGGAGGGTACCTGGACCGGGGCTGGCCGGAGGACTACGACCTCGTCTTGCGCTTGTGGCGCGCTGGAGGGGGCCTGGGCGTCGTTCCGGAGACGCTCTTTAGCTGGCGGGAGGGGGACGGTCGGCTGTCCCGTACTGATCCCGCGTATGCCCCGGACGCCTTCCGGCGCTGCAAGGTGCACCACCTGGTGGAGGCATTCCCGGGGGTCGTCGAGGGCGCGTTGATATGGGGTGCGGGGCCGGTGGGCAAGGCGCTCGCCAAAGAGCTCGTGGACCGAGGCGTTGAGCTGTCCGCATTCGCCGAAGTCGATCCACGGAAAATCGGCCAGCGAATCTACGATGTCCCGGTCCTGGATACCGCGCAGGCATTGGCCGAACGGAGTGTTTTGCACCTGGGCGCGGTCGGCCAGAAGGGAGCACGAGAGCAGCTGCGGCGCCTGATGCGAGAGGGCGGGCTTGAAGAGCTGAAATCTTTCGTCCTCATGGCATGATTCGGGGGGCAAAAAGCGTTAGTTTTCACAGTCTCGGGAGGAAGCGCGCCCGAGCGCCCCTACAGCCTGACAGGAGCGAGCGCTTGCCCGACGACCTTTGCCTCTCTGGGCCCCGCACGACCGTAGGCCCGGACCGCTAGTGCGGCGTACCACGCCATTCCTCGCGGCCGGGCTGGTAGTTGTGGGCCTGGAGTTATCGACGCAGGCGGCCTCCCTGACTTTGGTCCGGTTGTCGTCTGGCTTTCAGTCCATGCGGGCCGGATTCGGGTACTTGGTTTCACCCACTCGGTTCGTGGTCGGCGTATCGCTGCTCGCGATCGGCCTCTTCGCCTTTGTCGCTCAAATGATTCTCGAGAGCGCGGAGGGTAGGGTGAGCGCTGTGGGAGATGTATGTCCCGTCTGTCGCGGGGACACCGAGCGAATGAAGAGGCTCAGGATGCATCGTATTCTCTCTACGTTCATGGGGCGCAGGCTGACCAGGCGCCGCTGCAACGCGTGCAAGTGGACCGGGCTCTCTGTGAAATACTGAGGCGGCATTAGTCGGCGCGAGCCGGCGGATTGAACCCTAGGAAGGACAAACGAATGAGTGACGAGCTCGAGCTCGTAGGCGGAGACGGCGGGGGCGGAGAGACGGTTCTATCGCGCCTGCTCGAGGACGAGATGCGCGAATCGTTCATCGACTACTCGATGAGCGTGATCGTACAGCGCGCGCTGCCAGATGTGAGGGACGGTCTCAAGCCGGTTCATCGCCGCATCCTGTACGCCATGGGTGAGATCGGCCTGAGCCCCGGACGCGCATACAAGAAGAGCGCAACCGTCGTCGGCGACGTGCTGGGTAAGTATCACCCGCACGGGGACTCGTCCGTCTACGACTCGATGGTGCGCATGGTACAGGACTTCTCGCTGCGCTATCCGCTCGTCGACGGCCAGGGGAACTTCGGCTCGGTCGACGGCGATTCCGCCGCGGCGTACCGGTATACCGAGGCTCGCCTCACTCATCTGTCGATGGAGCTCCTGGCGGACATCGACAAAGAAACCGTCGACTACAGGCCGAACTTCGATGGTAGCAAGGACGAGCCGACGGTTCTGCCATCGCGCATACCCAACCTGCTCATCAACGGCTCGTCGGGTATCGCTGTCGGCATGGCCACCAACATTCCTCCGCACAATCTGCGTGAGGTCGTGGAGGCCGCGATTGCGCTGATCGACAACCCCGATCTGCCGCAGGAGGAGCTCGAGCAGTTCATCCAAGGTCCGGACTTCCCCACGGGCGGTTTCGTTTGCGGACTCGAGGGTATCCGAGACGCGTACCGCACGGGTCGAGGCAGGATCATCATGCGCGCGCGGGCCGAGATCGAGCCCATCGACGAGAACAACGAACGGATCGTGGTCACCGAGCTCCCGTTCATGGTAAACAAGGCCCGGCTGGTGGAGCAGATCGCGCAGCTGGTTCGAGATAAGAAGCTGCCCGACATCCGCGACATGCGCGACGAGTCCGATCGCGATGGCATGCGCATCGTGATCGAGTTGAAGCGGGGTTCCGTACCGCAGGTCGTTCTGAACCGGTTGTACCGGCACACGCAGATGCAGTCGACGTTCGGAACCATCATGCTTGCGCTGGTCAACGGTGAGCCCAAGGTCATGCCCCTCCGGGAGATGCTTCAGCACTTCTTGAAGCACCGCCACGAGGTCATCGTGCGCCGGAGCGAGTTCGACATCGCCAAGGCGCGCGAGCGCGAGCACATCCTCGAGGGTCTGAAGATCGCGGTCGACAACATCGATCAGGTGATCAAGATCATCCGCGGCTCGTCGGACACGACGGCGGCCTCACAACAGTTGCGCGAGGCGTTCGAGCTGTCGGAGCGTCAGGTGAAAGCGATCCTGGACATGAGACTCGGGCGCCTTACGGGGCTCGAGATCGACAAGCTCGATGACGAGCTCGACGAGGTACGCCTCATCATCGAGGACCTGCGCGACATCCTGGAGTCCGAAGACCGGCGAATGGACATCCTCAAGGACGAGCTCCGCACCGTTTCCGAAAAGTACGGCGACGACCGGAGGACCGAGATCGTCGAGGCGGTTGGCTCCTTCGATGTCGAGGACCTGATCGTCGAGGAGGATATGGTGCTCACGGTTTCCCATCAGGGCTACGTGAAGCGCCTCGCGCTCGACACCTACCGGGCCCAGCGCCGTGGTGGCCGTGGCTTGCGCGGCATGGATACCAAGGACGAGGACTGGGTTGAACACCTCTTCGTGGCGTCCACGCACGACTACGTCATGATCTTCACGCGCCGCGGCCAGTGCTACTGGATCAAGGTGTGGGAGATCCCGGTCGGTGGTCGGACCGCTCGCGGAAAGCCGATCGTCAACCTGCTCAACCTCTCCGAGGATGAGGCCATCGCGTCGGTCGTGCCGGTGCGAGAATTCTCGGACGACAAGCACCTCATGTTCTCAACGCGATTGGGCGTAGTGAAGAAGAGCGCATTGTCCGCGTACGGGAACGTGCGAGCCGTCGGTCTCAACGCGATCAACATCCGCGAGGGCGACGAGTTGATCGACGTGCAAATCACGTCGGGAGAAGACGAGATCATTCTCGCGAGTCGCGGCGGCATGGCGATCCGCTTCAATGAGGGTGACGCTCGTCTGATGGGGCGTGCCACGGCTGGCGTGCGCGGGCTCAAGCTTCGCGGCGCCGACGTGGTCATGGGCATGGTGGTGGTCCGTCCGGATTCAACGCTGCTCGTCGTCTCCGAGAACGGAATGGGCAAGAGGACCAACGTCGCCGCCTACCGTCTGCAAAAGCGTGGCGGCACCGGGGTCATCAACCTCAAGACGTCGGAAAAGACGGGCCAGGTCGTGGCCATCAAGTCGGTGCAGGAAGACGAACAGCTCATGGTGATCACGAAGGCCGGTGTCGTGAATCGTCAGCGGGTCTCTGAGATTTCGCTCATCGGGCGCGCGACACAGGGCGTGAAGCTCGTCAACCTGGATAAGGGCGACATCGTGGTCGACGTCGCGCGTGTGGTCGTCGAGGACGAGGAGAACGGTGACATGGGGGAGGACGGCGAAACTGACGGCGAGTTGACCGCCGAGGCTGGACCCGACACCGAGGCCGGGTCTGACGCCGAGGCCGGCACCGACACCGAGGCCGGCACCGACACCGAGGCCGGCACCGACACCGAGCGTGGGGCCAGCGACGAGGGCGAGAACCAGGAGTGAGCGACCTGGTACAGGGGGAGGGACTCGTTGGCCTGACGGAGATCGAGGCCGCCGCGCGTCGTCTTGCTGGCGTGTCTGTGTCGACCCCTCTGCTTCCGGCGGACGCGCTCTCCGATGCCACCGGCGCTCAGGTACGCCTCAAGTGTGAAAACCTGCAACGAACGGGATCGTTCAAGATCCGAGGCGCCCACAACTTCGTGTCCCAACTCTCCGACGATCAGGTCTCCTCGGGCCTCATCACATACTCCTCGGGCAACCATGCCCAGGCCGTCGCGCTCGCGGGCAAGCTTAGAGGCGTACAAGTCGTCGTGGTCATGCCCACGACTGCACCCAAGGTCAAGCGAGACGGCGTCGAGCGGCTCGGAGCGGAGATTGAATACGAGGGCACGACCTCCGTCGAGCGAATGGCACGCGCGGAAGAGATCGCCGAGCAGCGAGGGTTGGTGATCGTGCCACCGTTCGACCACCGCCATATCATCGCCGGGCAGGGAACGGTCGGCCTCGAGATCGCGCGCGAGTGGCCTGATGTCGATTTGGTGTTGGCCCCCATCGGAGGCGGAGGACTCGCCAGCGGGATCGCGGCAGCGGTGAAGAGGCTTTTGCCGAGCGCGCAGATCATCGGGGTGGAGCCCAAAGGGGCTGCCTCGATGCGTAAGGCGCTCGACGAGGGCCATCCGGCGATACTTGATGACATCGACACGATCGCCGACGGATTGGCGCCCGTGATCGCCGGCGAGCTGACGTACGAGCATGCGCGCGAGCTGATGGAAGATGTCGTTACCGTCGACGACGACGCGATCCGGGAAGCCACGTCGTGGCTCGTGAGCCGCAGAAAACTCGTTGTCGAATACTCGGGAGCGGCGACGACCGCCGCGCTACTCTCCAAGGCGGTCGATGTAGAGGGCAGGGCCGTCGCAGTGGTGGTCAGCGGCGGCAACTTGGAGCCGAGCCTACTCGCCGGCCTGGCCTGAGCGTGCGCCGGGTCGTTCTCTTCGACATCGACGGTACGCTCATTTCAGGTGGCCCCGCGAAGGATGCGTTCTGCGAGGCGATGCTCGAGACGTTCAGTACGATCGGGGACGTCGAGGGCGTGAGCTTCGCGGGCAAGACCGATCCTCAGATCGTGCGGGAGCTCCTGCAGGGTGCGGGCTACGCCCAAGATCTGGTCGAGTCGCGCATGGCGAACTTATTCGCTCGTTACCTCCAAAAGCTCGAGGACCAACTGGTCGACCGTCCGGTCAACGTCCTGCCCGGTGTGCCCGAGCTGCTGGCGGCGCTTGATGAGATCGAGGACATCGGCGTCGCACTTCTCACGGGCAACATCCTGAGGGGGGCCGAGCTCAAGCTCAGGTCGGCCGCATTGTGGCACTATTTCGAGCTCGGTAGCTATGGCTCGGACCACGAGGAACGGGACGAGCTTCCGGCCATTGCGCTCGGGCGTGCACGGCGTGCTTGGCGGGAGACCATCGAGCCCGCCGACGCGATCGTGGTGGGCGACACGCCTCGGGATGTTTCGTGCGGGCAGCGTGAGGGCACACGTACGCTTGCGGTCGCAACCGGTCATTTCAGTTTCCGTCAGCTGGAGGAGACGGGTGCGGACTACGTGCTCGAGGATCTTTCCGCTACCGACGAGGTCCTTTCGCTTTTGACGGCCTGAGCCAAGGTGCCGCGCCTCATCGCTTGATCCCACTCCCCCGGGGAAACATCTTGAAGGCCCAAACGCATCATACGTAGGGAGCCCGCGCGACGGGCGCATTCGCACATGATACCGAGCCCGCCATTGCGCGCGCGGTCCAGCACCGGAGTAGGCTGTGTCTAGAAGCGACGAACGGAGAAAGGCCCGCGAGCAGGGCGGCTCCAACATGACGAAGTTCTATGTGATCCTTGGCGTCGTGGCAATCGTAGGAATTGGCGCCGTCGGCTACTCCGTAACCAGCTCGGCGCTGGGTGCGGCGGCCATGGAGCCCGTTGAGGTCGAAGGGCTCGACGACTTGACGCTATTGGCCGAAATCGCTCAAGGCGTCACGAAGGGTGACGAGGACGCACCGATCACCATCATCGAGTTCGGTGACTACGCGTGTCCGGGCTGTGGGGGTTTCGCGCTCAGCGTGAAGCCTCAGGTCGAGCTGCTGCTGGTCGAGACCGGGAAGGCCAAATTCGTCTTTTACGACTTCCCGATCACGACGATTCACCCGACGTCGTTTCTCGCCGCGCGCACCGCGCGTTGCGCGCAGGATCAAGGCAAGTTCTGGGAGTATCATGACGCGCTATTCCGGAACCAGGCGTCGTGGCGGCTCGAGGCGAGCCCCATCGCCAACTTCCTCGGCTTTGGAGAGGACGTGGGTCTGGATGCCGACGAGTTCGAAGCGTGCGTGAAGAGCGATCGCCACGCGGACCTGGTGACTGCCAATATGCGTTTGGGGTACGAGCTGCGCGTTAATTCGACGCCGACGATCATGGTGGGCAGGCCTGGGGAGTTCTTGCAGGTTCCCAGCGCGACCTTCCAAGGTATCCAAGAGGCGATGGACAAGATCGGAAGCCCTGAGAACGCCGGCGGGGCCAACTGACGCGTCCGGAGCGAGCGTGAGCGAGGAAGCACACGATGTGGGCGGCGCGGCCGTGGCCGCGCCGCCCATGAATCGTATGGTGGTGGCGGTGCTGGCGATGGGGGGCTTCTTTGTGGCGCTCTACCTCTTCAGCCACAACCTGGGGCTGGGCGGCCCCATCGTGTGTGGCGTGGGCGATTGTGCCACCGTTCAGTCCAGCCGGTATGCCACGCTCGGACCGGTCCCCGTCTCCGCCATCGGGGTCCTGGGCTACGTCGTGCTTCTGGCGCTTTCCTTCATGGGTCTGCAACCGAAGCACCGAGAATCACGCATGATCGGCGGGCTCTTGTTGGTGGGTTCGCTGGGGGGCGGCCTCTTCTCCGCCTACCTGACATACTTGGAGGCGTTCGTCATCCAGGCGTGGTGTCAGTACTGCGTCGCTTCCGCGATCATCATCGCACTGATCTTCGTGGCATCGATTCCTGAAGTGGCGCGACTGAGAGGGGGTAGCTAGTTGAGCAAGCGCGCGGGCACCGCGAGGGTGCGGTTAGTCTTGGTCGACGAAGGCTCCTATCACCACGAAGAGATCGAGATCCCCTCCGCGTCGCTCGAAGGATACGACCGGCTGATCGACTGCCTGCGTGAAGACCCAGCGGTGCTCAAGCGAGTTCATGTCGACGTGGCTCGGCTGTGTGCCGCGTACCGGGTCGACGCCTAGGCGCCAGCACTCGCACGCTCCAGCGTCCACTCCCGTACCGCGACGGGCGGCCACGAGCCGTCTCGAGCCTCAGCCAGTAGCCGGTCCGCCTCCTCGCGCGCCCGACGCGCTGTGTCTTCGTCCAGCAGACCGCGAGCGACGGCTTCCTCGAATTCGTCCTCGTCGAGAAGCCGGGCCGTGCCGTCCGCCGAGACCCAGACATCGAGGTACAGGTCCGTAGTATGCCAGACTCGCCCGTCGATCTCGGGCGGTGTGAGCACGTTGGCGTAGAAGCCGGTGAATGTGCCGTCCGCGAGATGGAAGCGGCCGACGTCGTGCCACGCGCCGGGGTATGTGAACCAAACCACCGAGGAGCCGGTCTCGAGCACGATGTCACTCTCGATGCGCATGGGCGGATCGAACTCCATCGTTTCCGAAAGCGTCACGATGACGTCGTCGCGCTCCAGCACCACGATCTGATCGAAGATTTGCTCTCGATCGGGTGGGCGCCGGTAGTGAATACGGACGCGGGGACGCTCGGTCACCCTGGGGAGTGGCCGTCCACCGCCTCGAGAAAGATGTCCATGATGCCGCCGCACACCGCGGGGCTCCATGACACGAAGTCGTCCGTGAGGTCGACCCTGACGCGCCGAGGCACACCCGTCTTCAGGACCTCCTTCGCGGCCTCGATGACTTCGGCTTCGCCGCAGCCACCACCGACGGTCCCGACCAAGCCGACCTCGGGGTCCACGATCATGCGAGCGCCCACCTTGCGAGGTGTGGAGCCCTTTGTGCCCACGATGGTAGCGAGCGCGCAGCATCGGCCTGCCTCGCGGGCCGCTTGCAGGGCTTCGGTCAGGGACTTGTCGTCGTCGTGCGTCATCTCTCTTCGTCTCCATCGGGGAAGAAGCGCTCCGCTACACGTTCCACCTCTTTGAGCGAGGCTCCCGTGCCTCCCCTCCGTACCTTCACCAGTTCAGCCGCAACCGAGACCGCGATCTCTTCGGGCGTCTCCGCGCCGACATCGAGACCGACGGGCGCATGGATTCGATCCAATTGTGCTCGATCAAACCCTTCCTCGAGCAGTTGCACGTACGTCGCGCGAACACGGCGCCGGCTCCCAATCATGCCGATGTATGCGGGAGGCGAATCCACACGCAACGCTCGCACGAGGCACGCATAGTCGTACTTGTGGCCGCGCGTGACCAGCAGTACGTGCGAGCGCTCGTGAAGCTCGACGTCCCTGAACGGATCATCGAAGTCGGCTTGGAACACGTGCTCGGCGTCCGGAAAGCGCTCGCGGGTCGCGAAGTCCGGGCGGTCGTCGAGCACGTAGACTCGGAAGCCTAGCAACGAGCCCATGTGGGCCAGTGGCTGAGCGACGTGCCCGGCTCCAACAATGATCAGCTCCTGGACGGGCCTGCGCACTTCGAGATAGAGCTCGAGCACGATGTCGTCGATGTCGAGTTCGTGTAGCCCATCGGAGCCCCTCGGGTCAGCCAGGACCTCCTTCATCAGAGCGATCGCCGCGTCATCGAGTGGGGCGGCACCTAGCGATCCATGTACCGTGGTCTCCGCGCCGGCGCCCACGATCCATGCGATGCGGGCCGCGTCTCGCGCGTTCGATGTCCCACCGACAACGATCGCGACCACTGCGCTGCCGCCATCCTCGGCTGTGTCGACCAAGAGCGTGGCGGCGTCCGCAGCGTGCAATGTCATGGCGCGTCGATTCCGGCGGCGAGCATGGCTTCGTATTCTGCCGGGGTATCGATATCCAGTCGGATTCCCGGGTCAGGTACCGCGACGAGCTCGGCGAGGGCCAAGTGTCTATGCACGACCGTGCGTGCTCCGCCGCCCAACGTGGGATCCATGAGCTCGAGGAACAGACTCTGCTGGAAAAAGCTCGGGTGGCCGCGTTCGCCCTCGTACGTGGGAATCACCAGCGGCGCGTCCGTCGAGCGCGCAACGTCCACTATCGTCGCAATGGTCTCAGCCCGCACGCATGGATGGTCGACCGCCATGTAGATCACACCCTCGACCGAGTCCCCCAGTTCCCTCAACGCGAGCCGCATCGACGTGATAGGCCCCTCACCAGGATCGGCGTTCGTGAGCACGCGCGCCCCCGTGACACGAGCGGCTTCCGCAACGACCCGGTCATCCGGCACTATGGCGAGCACGGGCTCGCACCCGCCGTCGCTCAAGGCATCGACTACGGCTTGAACGAAGGTAGAATCTCCGATGCTGAGCAGTGCCTTTGCTTTGCCCATGCGAGAGGATGAGCCCGCGCAGGGTACGACGCCCGCAATCAAGTGCCGAAGGCCTCGTAGAACGTGCGATCACTCGTCGCCAGTTCGACCAGAAGGTCTGCCGCCTCGAACCGCGCTCCATGCTTCGTTTCGAGCTCGCGGGTTCGGTCGAGCACTCCTTTCGGGTGCATTGAATCGGCGAAGCGCAGTAGTCCGCCGCGGAACGGTGGAAAGCCCGTGCCCATGATCATCGCGAGGTCGACCTCCGCCGCGGTGCGTACGATGCCCTGGTCTAGCGCTCGCGCGGCTTCATTGATCATCTGTACAACGAGCCGAGCGCGAATGTCCCGATCGCGAAATTTGCGTCGCTCCTTAGGCACGGATGCTCCCAAGTCGGCGTACACAGATTCGTCGATCTCCCGCTCGCGCCCCTTTTGGTCGTAGAGATAGAAGCCACGGCCGCCTTTCCTGCCGAGGCGCTCGGTCTCTCCGAGCGCTACCAGCGCGGGGGAAGGAGTCAGTCGATCTCCGAGACCCTCGCGCAGGGCGGCGCCCGCGTGCGCTGAGACGTCGATGCCCACTTCGTCGATGAGCCGCAGCGGGCCCATCGGCATGCCGAACTGCTTCGCCTGGGCGTCGATCTGTCCAACGCTTGCACCGTCTCCCAGAAGGAAGCCGGCCTCGTTCAGGTAGGGGCCCAGAATTCGGTTCACGAGGAAGCCTGGCCCGTCACCAACGACCACCGGGATCTTGCCCAGCTTCAGCGCGAAGGCGTACACGGTAGCAATCGACACCGCGTCCGTCGCGGATCCTCGGATGACCTCCACGAGCGGCATGCGATGCACCGGATTGAAGAAGTGCATACCGCAGAACCGCTCGGGACGCTCGAGCGCATCAGCCATCTCATCCACGGAGAGCGACGAAGTGTTCGTCGCAAGCACGCACGCAGCGTCCACATTCTGTTCGGTCTCCCGAAGCACCGCGCGCTTCACGTCCATGCGCTCGACCACGGCCTCCACGACGAGCTCCGCCGCGGAGAGGCCGTGGTATTCGAGTCCGCCCGTGACGATCTCCATGCACTGACGCGCCTCCCGTGTCGAGAGCTTGCGACGCTTGACCGCCTTGTCGAAGAGCTGGCGGGCGTGCTGGAGGCCACCCGTGACCGCGTCGTGGCGGATATCCTTCATGTACACGCGGACGTCGTTGTATGCAGCCAATTGTGCGATGCCGCCGCCCATGATGCCGGCCCCGAGAACGCCGAGGTTAGTCACCGTTCTGGGCGTGGAATCGCCGCTCGTGGCGCTGGTCCCTCGCCGTGCGGCTTCGCGCATGTGGAAGACGTGGACCAGGTTCTTGCTGACGGCGGATACGACCAATTCCGCGGCAAGACTCGCTTCTGCGGTCAGGCTCTGCTCCAGCGGTCCAGTTTGGTGTTTGTCGAGGATGTCCAAGATGCGTAGCGGCGCCGGATAGTGCCCGCCAGTGCTCGACAGGACTCTCTTGCGAGCAGTCCTTAGAACCAGCTTGCGGCCGAGCGCCGTGCCGTCGAGCAAGCGCGTGACCAGATTGGCCTTGCGCTGCGAACCGGCACGTGGCCGCTCAGGAGCGTTCTGCGCGAAGTCCCTAACCATCTCTTGGAAGATGTGCTCGGGATAGACCTCTGCGGCGAAGCCGATACGCTGCGCCTTACGCGCGTCGATCTGCTTTCCGGTGAGCAGTAGGTCGAGCGCGGCTTGCAGGCCGACGAGCCGGGGCAGGCGGGTCGTGCCACCCCATGTGGGCAGAATGCCTAGCATGACCTCGGGCAGCCCGATCTTCGTCTTCTTGGCATCGGACAGCAGGCGATGCGTGCACGCGAGCGCGACCTCTACGCCGCCGCCCAAGCAAGTCCCATGGATGGCGGCGACGGTTGGCACCGGCAGCGTCTCCACGTCGTTGAGGATCGCCTGACCAAGCCGGATCTTTTGCTCGGCCTCCGAGGGATCCTCGATGGCGGCGATCTCATCTACGTCGGCCCCGACGATGAACGAACCAGGCTTGCCACTGCGGATCACGACCACTTTTACCTGGCCCTCTCGACCGGCCGCACGGGCATCGTCGAGCATTTCTGCGAAGCGCCGCATGACGGGTTCGGCGAGAACGTTCAGGCTGCGTTCGGGATCGTCGAACGTGATCCACCCAATGCCGTCGGAGTCGATCTCGAACGTCGGTGAGACGCTGGTCTTTGTCGCTACGCTCAAGGACTTCTCGCTGCTAGGGAGCCTCCTAGAAGGCTAACTAGAAAGCGTCTAGAGCTTGATACGCTCTTCGGCATTCTCCCGAGTCAGCCGCACCTGATGAGGCTCGCCCTTCACGACGGTGACCATGACGTTCCAGTACAGCTCCACGTATGCGAGCTCATAGCGCGCGTGCACCCAGTACACGCCGGGCTTCACTTGGAGGTTTCTGCGCGCGACGCCATTGGCGTCGGTGGTGTCGGTCGCTTCGCCGAGGCCGGATGCCTCGCTCAAGGCGTCGAAGACCTCACCCAGGCCGACGAAGGCTTCGTCTCCCCAGTTCTCCTGGAGGATGCGAACGGAGTCCGAAGCGCGGATGGTGCCCTGTTGCAGTTCCGTAAAGCGATCGAACGAGCGGGTCATCTGCCGATCAACACCGCTTAGTTCCCCGTCGAAATCAGTCCACTCGCGGAAAAGAGCGGTGTAGCGAGACTCTCCTCGGCTGTACTGCTCGAGGGCAGTGTTCAGTTTCTGGAGCGTGTCCCGGATGGCATTCCAACGAGTCTGCGACTGCTGCCACTCCTCCTGCGCCACGCGAACCTCATTTCGGGCCTCGACCAGGGCTGCGGGGATCGCAGGCTCCGGCGTACCGAACGCGGTGGTCATCGAGTCGAAGACCGCGTCGCGATCAAACGGAATAAGCCGAACCTCGATGTCGGAGAGGGCCCGCGTGATGGTGCCGTCGCCATCGGGGTCATCGACGTCGATCTCTATCGTCACCACTACCTGCTGCGGACCGCACGCTGCGGCGGCGACGAGAAGGCTCATGGCAAACGGGAGCGCGCTGCGCCTCATAAAAAAACTCCGTCCGTCTAGTTTACTCAGGGAACAAGCGCCCGAAGGTACCGTGCGGGAAAACATGCATCAAGCTTCGACGAGCAAGAAGCTTCCAGGCCCTCCTCCGCATTGCGCGGCACTCGGCTGCCCTCAGCGTGACCTGAGGTCCGGACCAAGCCTGAAGACTCGGGGCTGGCCGAGCGCGAGCAACGCCCCCGCGACCGCCGCGGGCGTGATCTCCCACATGTCCTCAGCCAGGTCCCGTCTCTTGCCATCACGCAGGAGATCCGACGTGATCCTGGCCACCGCGAGCTCGGGAGTCGCTTCGGTGAGGAGTCGGGCTGTGCGAAAGCGCCGTCGGTCCCATGTGAAGACATCGCCTGCAGGTGGGTCCAGCGCCAAGTCGGACACGACCCGCACGACCTCTTGCTCGAAGCGCTTGGACGCCTCGGGAGCGACTGCTCCATCCACCACGATCACGACACCGAGGGGGGCATCCACCAAGCGCACTGCGACTTCATATCGGTCCGGGTCCGGTGGCAGCGGACTCAGGCGCCAGCGGATAAGGTGTGCCACGAACTCCATCGCGGTGCGAGACAGTGGCCCCTGTAGCGGGTACGCGACCGAGATCCAACTGCTGGTGACTTCTTGCGTGACGTCGAGCCGCGTGCCGACCGTCCACGCCGGCCCCTGGGGCGGAGAGTTCACGAGCTGGGCTGGGTGCTCGCGCAGGACCTCATTGTCGCCCAAGCCCACTGCCGCGACCACTGAAGACGTGGCGGAGTACTTACTGCGACGGAGAAGTTGCGCGTCGTGAATCGTCAGCGCATCGAGAGATGCGCGTGTGCCGCGCGGGCTCCGCGCCCATGGGTTGGACGGCGACGAGACGAGCTGCACCACTCGCCCTTCGGAGTCCAACGCAGGGGAGCCGCTCTGGAAGAGTACTTGACCGGAGAGCCTGGTCCGCTCGCGTTCGAAGGAGGTGGAGTCGAGAGTCGCATCGAAGAGCGTACGCTCGAGCATCGCCCATGCGACCCCCCAGGCGTCGGGCAGCGCGGATAGGGTGAACAGAGTCGACGACCTGCCGACATCGACCGTGACGCCAGCATCCCCACTCAGCGCGGCGTTCGCCTGGGCGGCCAGTGTCTTGCCGAGCAGCCACGCGGTCCCCTCGAGCCCGACCACATCGTGCACCGAACCGACCGGCAGACGGGCACCGATGACGACGAGCGTCGCTCGGCTTCCGTTGTCGACGCTGACTGCGGCGTAGGGCGTGGACTGGCCGGTGAGGGACGAAACGCAGCCGCAGATCAACGCCGCGAGCAGCCCTCCGGCAGCGACCGAGGGGGGAGGAGCCCTCACGGAAGCAGCTCCACCACAAAGGGCGGGCCCAGGCCGTCGAGATACTCGGAGAGACTCGCGGCTGTCACGCGAGCCAAGCCGGCGAGATATTGCAGGGCGTCCGACGCACCGCCCGTGCTATCGGCCATGCGTCCAACTTGTTCGACGAGCCCCCCAGGGCTGCGGGCGCGAGTCCGGTACTCACGGCCCACACGATCCACCGCATCTTCGATCACGCATGGGTCGAGGGAGGACACCGCGTCGCCGAGCGCCGCTTGCACTGCTTCTCTGATGGATGCGGCGGTGCGGCGGCTCGGGGCCGCTCCCGCGACCACGATCAAGGTTCGGTCACGGAGTTGCCAGAGGCGGACGCCGACCTCCACACCTGTACCCGAGCGAGCGATGTTCTGCGAGATGAGGTATGCGGCGACGGCCGCGTGCGGGTCCGCCAGAGCGTGATCGACCAGGGCCTCTCCGTACCAGCTGCGCAGAAGAAGCGGGCTAGCGCCGGTCTCTTGAGGGTCTGGCGTTGCCAGCGAATCGGCCATTCGGTCGGCAGGTAGACCGATCGCCTCGAGCATCGCAAGAAGCGCCGGTGGACTCGCAGCCGTCACTGCCACGAGCGACATCGACGCGCTCTGGTGGCTCCTCCGCCACACGGCTCGTAGCCGCGCTTCGTCGAGTAGACGGAGCGAACCGGGCGATCCGGCCAATGGCGTGAGCTCGGGCGCTGCTGCGCGGCGAAGGTCGAAGAGCAAGCGATCGCCCGGGGACTCAGCCTGGCGCTCCAAGTCCACCCTGAGCTCGGCCCGGATGGCGTCCACCACGCCGCGTTCTGGCCTTGGCTCTGCGGTGGCGAGCCGGAGCAGGTACGTCAGGTACTCGAGGTCGACATCGGCGCCTTCCACGGAATACGCCAAGCCCCATGGCGTCCGGCTCGCGGAGACGCGGGCGCCTATCTGGCGGGCAGGCCCCGCCATGCGTTGCTCCGCGAGCGCGGCCAGCATCCGGCCGGCGCCCGCCTCCGCGGCACTCTCGATGAATGGCACGGACAGCCTGAGTGCAGCGACCCCCCCGCCGTCGGCGTGCAGCAGGGTGACGCGGGGCCCGTCAGGCATCTGCACGATCGTGTCCGGCGCGAAGGCCGCGTCACTAGCTTGGGCGTGTATCGCGAGGGGTGCTAGCGGCAGCAACACAAGGGTGATACCCGAAACAACCCGCATGAAACAATCCTCTAGTGGCAACAGAAAGGGCGCCCGAGGGCGCCCTGGGTACTCATACACAGGTCGGTCGAGCGGCTCAGTAGCGTAGTACCGGCTCGGGCAGGATGAAGTTCTTGGGGTTCTGTGCGACGCCGTTCACGCGGACCTCATAGTGCAGGTGTGCGGAGGTGGCGATTCCAGTGCTTCCCACCTGCGCGATCACGTCCCCACGCTTCACTTCCAGGCCTCTTCGCGCCATGAGCTTCGAGGCGTGCCCATAGAGCGTCGTGAATCCGAAGCCGTGATCGATCTCGATGGTGAGCCCGTACCCTACGATCCAGGCGGAACGGACCACTCGACCCTTGGCCGCCGCCAAAATCGAAGTGCCTTTTACAGTCGAGATGTCGATGCCCGGGTGCGGAAGTAGGCGGTTGTGGATGGGGTGCATGCGCGACTCGGAGAACGAGCTGCTGTAGGCCCCGGCGGTGGGGAGGATGGACGGCGTCGACTCGAGCAGGTCGCGATGCGCGAGCACCGAGTCCGTTGCTTCGGCGAGACTGGCCGAGAGCAGGTCCGCCCGACGCTCGAGAGCGTTGAGGTCGTACGAGATCGCGAACGCCGTCCTCCCGGCGTCGGGGTCTATGGACGAGAGCCCGTAGCTCTCGGGGGAACCGAGCCCCGGCCCGCCGACACCTGCCTGCAGGACTTCGGGATCGATCGATTCGAGTCCGGCGATACCACGAAAGCGGGTGTCGTTCGCCGCGACCTGGTCGAGCGTGCCCTCTAGCTGATCAATCCGGACTTGGAACTGCTGGAGCTCCACTCGAAGCGCTTCGTTACGCTCCTCGAAGCGGCTGGTCTGGACGCGCGAATACGCATCAATACCGACGGTCAGCGCGGACCCCACGAGAAGTAGGGCGACGATAACGCCCCCCCCGATCGCGACCCGAAAGAGGCGAGAGGAGAAGGAGTACTGCTTGACCGGACTGTCCTCGCCGCGAAGAACGAGGAAAGTCCACCGATCACCGGTCATTCGGTGCCTTATATAGCGATTTCACGTGGTTAGGGGGCCTACCGCACGGAAAATTAGGCCGCGAAGGCGCGTCGTCAAGGCGCGGCCGGAACGTCCTCTTCGACAGCCCACACATCAGGCTGTGTCCATACGTGGGAACAGAGGGGTGCCCTTCAAGACGGTCTGGCCGGCCAACGTGACTGCGCGCGCTTCGTCGAACGTCGGGACCGCATCGAATCCTAGGCGTGTCGCCAGCTCAGCCATCTTACTGGGGGCTACAGGCTCGAAGAGCGCGCATAGAGCGGCGAGCACCCGACATAGGCTCGCGAGCGTCTCGTCCAACTCTGCAGCTGCACCCGAGTCCTTGGCTTGCGACCAGGGTTCGCGGTCCTCTACGTAGCCGTTGGCGGTCCGTGCCAGGTCCATCGCGGCCGCGAGTGCCTCATGCACTTTGTACCGAGCCATCGCGTCCCGAGCTGTCTCGAACGTGGCCTTTATCTGCTCGTCGAGCCCCGTTCCTGGCGCATCCGGAACCACCCCGTCGCGATACTTGCCAACCATCGCGATCACGCGACTCGCGAGGTTTCCGAGCACGTTCGCGAGCTCACCGTATCGGGTCATGAAGCGCTCGATCGAGTACGAGGCATCTGCGCCGGTGGGCATCTCGCGCAGGAGGAACCATCGTACCGCGTCGGTGCCGAATTCGTCGCTCAACGCGAGCGGGTCGATCACGTTCCCGATCGACTTCGACATCTTGGTGTCGTCGACCACCCACCAGCCGTGCGCCAGGATCTGCTTCGGCACCGGCAGGCCGACGCCCATGAGGAGCGTGGGCCAGTACACGGCGTGCATGGTGATGATGTCTTTGCCGACTAGGTGCAGGTCACAGGGCCACCATGAGCCCGACACGTCTTCGAAGCCCTGTTCGCCGATGGGCTGTGTCGCGTCGATCGCACCGGACGCCGTAAGGTAATTTGCCAGCGCGTCGACCCACACGTACGCAGTGTGGTCTTCGTCGAACGGAAGCGTGATGCCCCAATGGACGCGCGACTTCGGTCTCGAGATCGAGAGGTCGCCGAGCGGCTGCTGGAGGAAGCCCAGGACCTCGTTCTTCCGCTCTTCAGGAACGATCCAGTCGGGGTTCTGTTCGATATGCTCGATGAGGGCCTCTTGGTACTCGCTCATCTTGAAGAAGTAGTTGGTCTCCTCCACGCGATCGACGCCTCGGCCGCAGTCCGGGCAGGTATTGTCAGGGCCCAGGTCCTTCTCCGTCCAGAACCTCTCCTCGTAGACGCAGTACCATCCCGTGTAGGCCGCTTTGTAGATCTGGCCGCGGTCCCATAGGCGCTGCAAGAATGCGGTGACGACGGCCTTGTGCTCGTCTTCCGTCGTCCGGATGAACCGGTCGTGGGAGATGTCGAGCTTCGTCCAGGCGGCCGAGAAGCCACCGGCCATGAGGTCGCACAGCTCCAACGGCTGTATCCCCCGGCGTTCGGCTTCGTCCTGGATCTTGGGGCCGTGTTCGTCCGTGCCTGTCAGAAAGAAGACGGTAGTGCCGATCTGTCGTGCAAAGCGTGCGAGCACGTCTGCGAGGATGGTCGTGTAGGCGTGCCCGATGTGAGGGTCGCCGGACGCATAGTAGATGGGCGTGGTGAGGTACCAACGCCGGGGGGGCGTCAAGTCGACTTCTCCCGCGGCTGGCTCACCTCTCCTTTCAATTCGTCCAACGAGATCGTGCGCCGCTGACCCTCGTCGTTCTCGAGCGAGACCGTGTCGTTCCAGATGTCGATCGCGGCCACTCGCTCGTGCCCCGTAGCGGTGCGGATCTTCTGACCTTCTCTGGGGAACCGCCGTCTCGCCTCGACATAGGTGCGGTGTTCATACATCAGGCAGCACATGAGGCGTCCGCAGCAGCCGCTGATCTGCGCGGGGTTCAGCGAGAGGCTCTGGTCCTTGGCGAGCTGGAGGGAGACAGGCTTGAGCTCGGGCAGCCAGGTCGAGCTGCACAGCTCGCGGCCGCAACGTCCAACACCGCCGAGCAGCGCGGCCTCGTCGCGCACACCTATCTGCTTGAGCTCGATGCGCGTCTGGAATGTGCGCGCCAAGTCCCGCACCAGTTGCCGGAAGTCGACGCGTTTGTCCGCCGTGAAGTAGATGATCAGCTTGTTGCGATCGAACTGCCACTCGGCCTCGGTGACCTTCATCTTGAGCTCGTGTTTCGCGACCAGGGCCCGTGCCTCCAAACGCACGCGATCCTCGTCCGCGCGAAGCGTCTGCGCCCGGGAGGCCTCGTCCGGGCGGGCGAGGCGGAGCACCCGGCGTTCGGGCGCCGGCGTGGCGCAACCGCCGTTCGACGATGAGCACTTCCTCTCGGCGATGACCCCAGTCGCGGAGACCTCACCGATGTCCTCACCCCGATCGGCCTCGACGATGACGTTCTGTCCAGGACGCAGGTCGAGACCGTCATACGCGAAGTAGTCCTTGCGCGTGCCCTTGAAGCGGATCTCAGCGAAGCCGGTCATTTCTCGACAGCTCCTCTAGACCTCGTACCATACGCCGATGGCCGCGTACTTGGCCCACCGACCCTCGAGTAGTGCCTCGGGGGACAGCGCACTCAGCTCGTGCAGGTGACGCTCCAGCGCGTCACCGACGCGCTCGGCGGTGGTGTCCCAGTCGGTGTGTGCCCCGCCCAGGGGCTCGTCAATGACTTCGTCGCATATTTCCAGCTCCATCAGGTCCTTGGACGTGAGCCGCAGGGCTGTCGCAGCCTTTTCGCGGTGCTCGGCGGAACGCCACAGAATCGCCGCGCACCCCTCCGGGGAGATGACGGAGTATACCGAGTGTTCGAGCATCAAAATGCGGTCGGTGACACCGAGTGCCAGAGCCCCGCCCGAGCCACCCTCACCGATCACGAGGCTGATGAGAGGAGTGCGCAGGCTAGCCATCTCGCGCAGGTTCCTCGCGATGGCTTCGGCCTGTCCGCGCTCTTCGGCGCCAATACCCGGATATGCCCCTGGGGTGTCGAGCAGCGTAATCACGGGCCGCCCGAACTTTTCCGCCTGCTTCATGAGCCGAAGCGACTTCCGGTAACCCTCCGGGTGGGCCATTCCGAAGTTGCGGCGCAGGTTGTCCTTCATGTTTCGACCCTTCTGGTGGCCGATGACCATGACGGACGTCCCGCGCAGCCGTGCCCAACCACCTACGATCGCTTCGTCATCACGGAAGGCTCGGTCTCCGTGGAGCTCGATCCAATCCGTGAAGACCCGTTCGATGTAGTCGAGCGTATAGGGACGCTTTGGATGACGCGCGACCTGAACCTGCTCGATGGGCCGCAGGTTCTTGTAAGTCTGCGCCTTGAGCTCGTTGAGCTTGGCTGTCAGAGACTTCACCTCGGCGGTGACGTCGATGCCCTTTCGGTCCGCCAGATCGAGCAGTTTGTCGATCTGCGTCTGAACCTCGATGATGTCGCGCTCGAATTCCATCTAAACGCTCCCCTGGATCACCTCGAACGCCTCGACCTCTTTGAAGCGTACATGCCAACCCCAGTAGTGAGCATAGGCGTGCGCCAACTCCGGGCGTAGGTCCAGTCGGACGCTGTTAGCCGACTGGAAGTGTGAAGGCGCTTCCAATTTGGTGTCCATCTGGTCGGTGATGTCGACGAAGTGCGTCGGGTGGTAGTCGATTCGGGTTGTCGCGGTTTGATAGGCGAGCACGGTCGCAACGTCGCCGGTGGCGGCCCTCGCGACCCGGAACGCATCCATGCGAGCCGGGTGACTATCGTCCATCGACGGCACGTACACCACGGCTGGCTGCAGGTCCGCTATGGCCTTCTGCATGACGGCGATGCGACGCGTTGCGTCTCCGAGCGCCGCCTTGTCCACCACAAGACGAATGCCCAAGACGCGGCATGCGGCCTTGGAGGTTTCGAGTGCGGCGCCGGCGGCGTCCAGCTCGTCTTGGCTCAACGGCAAGACCACGACAGTGTGGCCTGCGGCGGCAGCCTGGACCCGCGTGCCTCCACACCCCATCTCGACGTCACCAGCGAGGCCTTCTATAGCGAGAATGTTCCCGGGCGCCGGGCTCGGCTCGACCTCTGCACCCAGGACGGCGTTGACGCCCTCGAGGAACCCGTCCTTGTCGAGCGGCTTCGCGAGCACCTGCGCTCGTGGCCCGATCGTGATACTCCTGCTCGGTATAGTCCGTGGTGGCGAGGATCCGAAGATCAGGGCTCTTGGCCCGCGCCACGCGAATCACCTCGAAGCCGTCCGCACCCGGCAGAGTCAGGTCCGTGATGAGCAGGTCCCATTCTTGGTCTTCGATCAAACGGACGGCTTGGTCCCCGTCCTGCGTGTGCGTTACTTCATACCCGCCGCTGGCCGATAGAAACGCCTTCACGAGGAGGGCGTGGTCGAACGCGTCCTCGACGAAGAGCACGCGCAGTGGCGCGCCAGAATCTGCGGTCAACCAAGCCTCCTCGGAGGACTTCGGCACGTTCGCGGGGTGTGACCGGATAGGTCCACCCTTCCATGGGGGCCGGAAGATAGGGCGACGGTGGGCGCTCCTCAATCCGCTGTTGCTGGCGCGGCCTCCAAGTTGGGCTCAGGGATGAAGAACCACACGACGAGCCCCATCCCGAGAACGAACACAGCTCCGAGAACCGTGTTGGAGGCATATCCGACCCTGGCGAACATCGGGCCTGAGACGGCTCCCCCGAGTGCGAAGCCGAGCTGACCGAGAGCGACCGCGAGGCTCATGAGAGAGCCCCGGCGCTCGTCGCGTACCAGCCCGGTCAGCAGGGCGGAGAAGGGACTGACTCGCATTGCGACGAGCACCATCGTCAGGAAGAAGAAGACGTAGGCGATCGTGATGTTCGTCACCAGAGGCACGGTGCCGAGCATCAACACCGAGAGCCCTATGCACGAGAGCAGGATGATCCCCTTCCGGCCGATGCGGTCCGAGAGCTTCCCGGCTTGCGGTCCTGTTACGACGTTGGCGATGCCTCCTACTAGGAACATCAGGGCGATCTGGTCGCCGGAGGCCCCTAGATCGCGCTCGAGCCAGGTGGGCAGATAGATCACGAAGACCGCAACGCCGAAGAACATGACGAAGTAGGCGACGGCCGCCCACGCTACCTCCGGTCGTTTCAGGAGTGTGACATAGTCGGCAAAGGCTCCGCTTACAGTGAGCCGCTCGGACGTCCGCTTCACCGGTGGCTGTGGTACGCCGAAGAAGAGAAGCGGCAGCGTCAGCGCCATCGTGATGGCGAATAGGTAGAAGGGCGAGTGGAAGCCCCAGCGCTCGGCCATCACGATTCCCATCGGAATCCCGATGATCTGGCCGAACGCAGCACCGCTCATCACCCACCCCACGGCCCAGCCGCGCCTGTCGTACGGGAAGTAGTCGCCGATGTAGGAGACCGCGGCTCCACTCAGCACGCCGCCGGCCATTCCGGCGAAGACCCTCACCCCGAGGAACGACCAGTAGCTGTCGACCAGCCCGTGCGACGCGAGGGCGACGGTCATCACGCCGCACCCCGCCAGTAGGATCCGGCGCCGGCCGATTCTGTCCGAGACCGGGCCTGACAGGATCGCAAATAGGCCCACCATCAGCGAATACGCCGTCACGAGAGTGCCGAGGACCGCGTCCGCGATGTCGAGGTCGTCCCCGATTTGGGGCAGGATCGGCGAAATGATCATCGTCTGACTCGCCGACGAAAAGACGAGAAGCCAGAGCGTGAAGACCACCACATACGGAGAACTGTTTTTCACCGGCGGAACCTAACCGGCATGGGAAGCTCGACCGCTGGACGTAGGTGGCGCCGGATCGCTACCCTGCGGGCGTCTTCTCCGTCCCCGGGAGTCTGCATGAACAAGAAGCAGGTCGGCGCGTGGGCGCTCTTCGACTTTGCGAACTCGGTGTACCCGGCGGTGATCACCACCACGGTCTTTTCGATCTATTACGTAGGCACGATCGTCGGGAACGAGGGCGGGCGGGGACAGTGGTGGTGGGGACTCTGTGTGGCGGTTTCCGCGTTGATCGTCGCGGTCACGTCGCCGTTGCTCGGCGCCATCGCCGATCGCGGCGGCGCTCGCAAGAAGTTCATGCTCGCCTACACGGTGATCTGCTTGGTCGGGGTGTTGCTGATGACCACGCTCCGCCCCGGCATGGTGGTGGCGGGCTTCGTGATCTTCGTGATCGCCAACGTCGGCTTCGAGAGCGCTCTAGTCTTCTACAACGCCTACTTGCCCGACATTGCCCCGCCCGAGAAGCAAGGCTGGATCTCAGGATTGGGATTCGGGGTGGGGTATCTAGGGTCGGCGCTCGGCCTGCTGATGGTGCTTCCGTTCGCGACCAGTCGGACCGAGCTCGTGTGGCTGCTGGTGGCGGCCTTCTTCCTACTCTTTTCGCTTCCGGCTTTCCTGTACCTACCTCCCGACCGAGCTGGGGAGATGAGCGTGCCACAGGCCGCCCGTTGGGGGATCACCAATTTTCCCGAAATCGTGCGCGCGGTATGGCAACTCAAGGAGCTCCGGAATTTCCTGATCGCCTTTTTCTTCTATATCGACGGGGTGCTGACGATCATCGTGAGCGCCGGCACCGTCGCCACGGAGACCTTCGGCTTCACGTTCGAAGACACGATCATTCTCTTTCTGGTCGTTCAGATCTCCGCTCTCGTGGGCGCATTCGCTCTCGCCAAGCCCACAGACAGCTACGGGCCCAAGAAGGTGCTGAACGGTGTGCTCGTGTTGTGGATCGCCGCCAGCGTGTCTGCCTTCTTCATCCAAAGTCCAACGCTGTTTTGGGCAGTGGCGGTCGTAGTTGGTCTTGGTCTCGGCGCCGTTCAGTCCGCGAGCCGGAGCTTCATGTCGGCCTTGATCCCCAAGGGCAAGGAGGCCGAGATGTTCGGGTTCTACGCGCTGTGCGGAAAGTCGTCGTCTGTCTTGGGTCCGCTGCTATTCGGGGGTGCCGCGCTTGTGTTCGGTGGCAATCAGCGTCCCGGCTTCCTCTTGATTGCCGTTCTCTTCATCATCGGCCTGGTCCTGCTCCAGCGCGTAAACGACCCGAGGGCGGTGGCATCCTGACGTGACCGTCTCCCGGCGCGCCGCCCTGACCGTCATCGCGGTGGCCGCGCTCGCTGCCGGAGTCCTCGCCCACCTGAGTGCCGGGCACACCTCAGCCACTTTCGATGAGATCATTCTCGTGTCGGGTGGCTTGAGGGGAGTCACAGAGGGGCGGTGGAACATGGTCACCGATCAGCCTCCGCTCATGATGTACGCCTATGGCATCGCTGCCGCGGCGGCGGATCCCGTTCGGCCTGCAGAAGATCGGGAATGGCTGTTCGACCATCGCTGGGACTACGCTCGCGCGCTTCATTTCGGGCTCGGCAACGACGCGACCGAGTTGCTCGCTGGTCCGCGCCTCGTGGGGGCGTTGCTCGCCGCCATGCTCGTCGCGGTGGCGGGAGCATATGCCTGGTGGATCGGACACTCCCTCTTCGTATATGACGAGGAGGGCGGTTAGCGCGGCTAGAGCCCCGTTTCGTCGATCGCCAGCAGAGTGTGCAGCAGCACGTTGGCGCCATTCGTGACGTCGCCCGGGGCGGTGTGCTCTTCGGGAGCGTGGCTGATGCCCCCGATCGACGGCACGAAGATCATGCCGACCGGTGCCAACAACGCGATGCTTTGCGCGTCGTGGCCCGCGCCCGAAGGCATCGCGCGAGCAGACAACCCCAGCCCGGCCGCCGCGCTCGCGACTCGTGCCTGGATCCGCTCGTCGGTCGGCGCGGCTCGGCTCGTATAGAATCGGTCGAAGGAGAACGCCGTTCGCGATTCCTCCGCGATGCTTTCGGATCGCTCACGGATTGCTTCGTATAGTCGCTCGATGCCATCCATCGAAAGATCGCGGATCTCGAGCGTGAGCGTGACTCGACCGGGGATCACGTTGGGGACGCCTGGTTCGGCGGTGAGCCGGCCCACGGTGGCCACCTGGCGACCCGGTGCCTCCCGGGCTGTCCGGTGCACGAGATCGACGAAGCGGGCGGCGGCGACCATCGCGTCTGAGCGACGGTCCATCGGGGTGGTTCCGGCGTGGTTCGTGACGCCGTCGACGGTCACGTTCCAACGCATGATGCCCACGATGCCTTCGACGATGCCTATGTCGAAGCCGTCGGCGTCCAGGACTGCGCCCTGCTCGATGTGCAACTCCAGGAACGCGGCGAGCGAGCCCCTCTCGCGGCGTGCGTCGCCGAGCCGGTCAGGGTCGCCGCCCAGCCGCTTCAGCCCTTCGCCGATCGTCAGCCCCGATGCGGTCTCGATATCGAGCTCGAAAGCCTCGACTTCGCCGGCGAGTGCGCGGCTACCGGTCTTGCCGCCCTCCTCGTTGGAAAAAATCGCGATCTCGAGCGGGTGGCGCGTCACGATGCCCGCGGCAGCGAAGGTGGCCGCCACCTCGACCGAGCTCATGGATCCGACCTGACCGTCGTAGTTGCCGCCGCCGGGCACCGAGTCGATGTGCGACCCGAACATCAACGGGAGCAGACTGGAGTCGGTGCCGGCCTTCCGGGCGATGAGGTTGCCGGCCAGGTCGATTTCCGTGGAAAAGCCCGCATCGCTGAGTAGCCGTGCGATCCAATCGAGAGCTTCCACGTTGGCTTCGCTGAAGGCGACGCGGTCGATGCCGCCCGCATCGTTGGCGCCGAAGGTGGCGAGCATGCGCATGCTGCGCGCGAGTCGCCCAGCGTCTACGGTCAGCTCCTGCCGGAAGGGCCCCGTGAGGGAGCCCCAGGCGGCGAGCGGCCATGTCGGCGAATGCACACCAGCCAGCCCCCCGATCGAGAGCTGGACGAAGCGTTGACGGTTCATTGGTCCCTCATCGGTGATTCCTCTGAAGGGTCTACTTCTACTACGCTCCGCCATGAAGGCGCCAGCGTCTCGGCCGTGTGTCGCAGAGTAGCGCCCGTGCTGGGCACGCGGCAATTTGACTCCCGTCCAGGAAAATTTGTCGGGGGAAGTTCTTGTGCGGCTAGTTCGTGGGGCCCTGAGCGCCATCCCACTTCTGTAGTTCACGGTTCTCCTGGGCTGCGCTCAGGACGCCGCGGTAGCGGCCGACTTGGTGCTCGTGAACGGAAAGATCGTGACCGTCGATGCCGCGATGCCCCAGGCTGAGGCGATCGCCGTTCGCGGGGACCGGATTGTCGCTGTGGGCTCGACCCAAGAGATCGAGGCGCTGGTCGGGGATGCGACTCGAGTCGTCGAGCTAGGCGGTCGTCTCGTGATCCCGGGCTTCATCGAAGGCCACGGGCACTATAGCAGCCTGGGCCAGTCCAAGATGATCCTGGACCTCACGCAGGTGACGACCTGGGACGAGATCGTCGCCATGGTCGCCGAGGCGGTGCAGAGCACGCCTGCGGGGGAGTGGATCCAAGGGCGTGGGTGGCACCAGGAGAAGTGGCTCGCGGCCCCTGAAGTGACCGTCGACGGTAGCTCTGCGGTAGCGTTGCCACTCCCGGCCACCGATCTTGTCGGTTGCATCTTCAATCAGGGAGGGGCCGTGTCCGACGAAATCACCCGCCGGGACTTCGTCTCGAACAGCTCGAAGCTCGCCATGGGCGCCATGATCGTTCCGCGTCGAGTGCTCGGTGGCGTGGGCCATCAAACGCCGAGTGACACCCTCAACATCGCCATAGTGGGAGCCGGCGGGGTGGGTGGCGAGAACGCGCAGGAATTCGGCTCGGAGAACATCGTGGCGGTATGTGATCTCGACCACGATCTGGTGGCCGCCAAGGTCGAGGAGCGTACCCACAGTGGCGACGGCACGCCGCGCGAAAAGGGCTTGCGCTGGAAGGAGCAGTATGCGAGCGCGGCGAAGTACACGGACTTCCGCGTCATGCTCGAGCAGCAAAGCGACATCGAGGCGGTCCTGATCGCGACCCCGGATCATGCTCACGCGGCGATCGCTGCTGCGGCGATGCGAGCGGGCAAGCACGTATATGTGCAGAAGCCGCTCACCTACACGGTCCACGAGGCTCGCGTCCTCCAAGAGTTGGCGGAATCGACCGGCGTCGTAACGCAGATGGGGAACCAGGGGCACTCCAGCGACGATGCGCGTCTCATCAACGAGTGGGTCGCTGCCGGCGTAATCGGGAACGTGCGCGAGGTCCACGTGTGGACGAACCGCCCCATTTGGTCGCAGGGTCTATTGCGCCCCGCGCCGTTCCCCGAGGACTTCGAGCGCGATGCACCGGATCGCTCGTGGTGGCCGGGCTCGGTGGACGCGGCCCACGCGGCCGGGCTCTGGGGCGACTTCCCGGTCCCGAAGCAGCTCGACTGGGACCTGTACCTCGGTCCGGTGGCGCGCGACGTGCAGTACCACCCCATCTACCACCCCTTCCACTGGAGGGGCTGGGTCGACTTCGGCGTCGGAGCCTTGGGCGACATGGGCGCCCACCTCATCGATCACCCGTACTGGGCGCTCGACCTGGGCTATCCGACGTCCATCGAATCGACATCGTCACCGTGGGGCGGCCCGAGCGACGACCCAGTCTCGTATCCGATGGCGACCACCGTGCACTACGAGTTCCCGCGGCGTGGGCTCATGCCACCTGTGACGATGCACTGGTACGACGGCGGCCTCATGCCACAGCGACCCCCGCAGCTCCCCTCTGACGTACGCCTGAATCGAGAGGGCGGGGTGATCTTCGTGGGTGAGCGCGGGCTGCTGATGCACGAGACCTATGGCCGGCGGCCAAGGCTCTTCCCGGAAGGGCTGGCCGAAGAAGCCGCCAAGGTGCCGCAGAGCTACACGCGGATCGAGGACAGCCACGAGATGAACTGGGCGAACGCCTGCAAGGGAGTGGGTGAAGCTACCTGTCCGTTCTCTTATGCGTCGCCGCTCACCGAGGTGATGCTACTGGGGCTGGTCGCGCTGCGCACCGGCCAGGGCTTCAAGATCGAGTACGACGCCAAGCACATGAGGGTGACGAATTCGGAGCGTGCGAACGAATACCTGGTTCGCGAATACCGCGAGGGATGGGCGCTGTGATTCGTCGAGTTGGGGCGGCCACGATCGCGCTCGTGTTGCTAGCGTATCCCGGTATGGCTCAGCAGATGAACACGCTCAGTCACGCGGAGCGCGAAGCCGGCTGGCAACTTCTCTTCGATGGTGAGTCTCTGGACGGCTGGCGCGGATACAACCGTCCGGACCTGCCCGGGGGCTGGGCCGTCGAGGAAGGTCTGCTCACGCGCGTCGGCCCGGGTGGAGACCTCATCACGGAGGCTCAGTTCGGCGACTTCGAGCTGTCGATCGATTGGAGGGTCGTGCCGGGCGGGAACAGCGGGATCTTGTACCGAGCGGCGGAGGGCGAGCAGCAAGTGTACCACAGTGCTCCCGAAATGCAGGTGCTCGACGACGACGGCCACCGCGACGGACGTGACCCCCTCACGAGCGCCGGTTCCAACTATGGTCTTCACCCGGCTGCTCGACGTGTGGTCAGGCCGGTTGGTAGCTGGAACGAAGTCCGCATTCTGGTGCGCGGCACGCACGTCGAGCACTGGCTCAACGGCACCAAGGTCGTGGAGTACGAGTTGCGCAGCGACGAGTGGACCGAGCTGGTTGAAAACAGCAAGTTCGGCGCGTGGCCCGCATACGGTCAGGCCGATCGAGGCCATATCGGCCTCCAGGAGCACGGTGATCGCGTCTGGTACCGCAACATCAAGCTTCGGGAGTTACGGTGAGCGAACGGCCGAAGGTCTCCATCCTCGGAGTCGGCAATCTGGGGAGGGCGTTGGCAACCGGTTGGGTACGCGCGCAGCTCTTCACTGCCGCCGAGATCACGCTCACCCGGCGCGACTCAGCCAAGCTCGAGGACCTGGCCCAGTCGGGTCATCCCGTCGGGTCGGACAATACGACCGCCGTGAGTGCCTCGGACGTGCTCGTGCTGGCGGTCCAGCCACAGCAGCTGCAAGCGCTGCTCGAAGAGATCCGGCCGGTGCTGGACGGAGGGCGGCATCGGGTGATCTCTGTAGTTTCCGGGGTCTCGATCAGACAGATCCGTGACGCGCTAGGCGCTAGTGTGCCCGTGGTGCGTGCGATGCCGAACACGGCGGTCTCCATCGGCGAGTCGATGACCTGCCTCTGCTCCGACGGCGCGGCGCTCGCGGAAGCGACAGAGCTCTTCAGAAGCCGTCGGCCGAACGCTCGTGATCGAAGAGCAGATGATGGTGCCAGCCACCGCACTGTGCGCTTGCGGTGTGGCGTTTTTCCTCCGGTGCGTGCGTGCAGCCTCACAGGGGGGCATCGAGATTGGCTTTCACCCGGAGGAGGCGCTGCTACTCGCGGCCCAGACCGCCAAAGGCGCCGCCGCGCTCGCCCTCAGGCAGGATTCACACCCCGAGGGCGAAATCGACCGGGTTACGACGCCGCGGGGCTGCACCATCGCAGGCCTGAACGAGATGGAGCATCAAGGTCTCAGCTCGGCAATGATCCGCGGCATTACTGTGTCGGCAAAGGCGGCGGAGGGGCTGTACTGTTCGAGCGACTGAGAATCTACTGGGTCCCACACTCTCGGTGAGGGCAACAAAAGGGGGCCGCAGCCGTACAATATGCGCGAGCAGGTCGCGGGTCAGGACGCGTCCCGCGTTGGAACCCCGGACGTCCGGGTCGAGATTCATGTGGATTGGTGGGCAGGAGTTGCTATGAGATATGTGAGAAGTGGGTCGGGGCATTGGCTGACGACCGCCGCTTTCGTGGCGGCGCTTTACGGAATGGGCGATCTCTCTGCTCAGGCGACGGAGAGCGGTTCGGTCCTGCGCGGGACGGTTTTCGACAGTACGACGATGAGCCCCTTGTTTGGCGCCCGCGTGGTGGTCATGGGTACGTCGGCGATGGGGACGTCTGAAGCCGACGGCAGCTTCGAGGTGGATCACGTGCCAGCGGGAGAGCACTGGGTCTCCTTCTTTCATCCGAGGCTTCAATCACTGGGGGTCAGCGCCCCCTCGCTGCAGGTCACCTTCTCCCAGGATCGTGCAGTCCGTATAGAGTTGGCGGTACCCTCGGAGCGGACTCTGCTCATGGGTTGGTGCCTCTCCGAGCAGCGCCGAGGCGACCGTGGCGCGATCTCGGGGATCGTTACGGATTCGCTTACAGGGGTGGCGATGCCGCACGTGATCGTCACGGCAGAGGTAGTCGACCCCCGCTTCGATGACCCACCGACCCTAGAGGTGCGGACCGACGACGGGGGCTACTACCGAATGTGCTCGGTGCCGGCCGGTCGTTCTGTGAAACTCCAGGCGAGGTTCGGGATGAGCGCGGGCCGCAGCGTGCAGTTGGCCATCCCGGCCGGCGGCGCATCGCTCCAGGACTTGATACTGTTGATGTCCGAGGAGGGGACGCTCCAGGGAAAGGTCGTCGACTACCAGAATGGGACACCGCTGGTGGGCGCCTCGGTCTCGGTACTGGGCACGCGTAGCCAGGCCCTTACGGACTCGGTGGGCATGTTCATCCTCGGGGATCTTCCTCCAGGCCGGCATCTGGTTGTGACTCAGTCCCTTGGCTACGACTCGCGCACCGACTCGGTGACCGTCTTCAGTGAGGAGACCGTCGGCATCGAGGTGCGTATGGCGACCGGGGCACTCGAGATCGAGGGGCTCGTGGTTACGGCGCGGAGTCGGTTCGGCGCAGAGACGCTCAACGTGGGCGGGCGGCGGGATGTCATGACCCGCGCCCAGATCGAACCGCTTCTGGTGCGAGTACGGCACGCGGGTGACTTGCTGCAAAACATGGCCGCGCCGGGTCTCAGGGTGCGGGAGACGCTGATCCAAGATGACTTCACGGGGGTTCGCGAGCCGGCTATGTGCGTGGAGGTGAGCCGAAGGTCGGCGGGAGGAGCGGGGTGTCGGTCGGCGGCGGTCATCTTCAACGGCGTCTACATGGCGCAGCCGGGCCAGTTCCTAATACAGCTCGATCCGCAAATCATCCAGAGGATCGAGATCCTCAACCCGATCGATGCCCAGTTCGCGTACGGGTCGATCGCGGGGAACGGGGCGATAGTTATCACCACGCATTAGGGGTGACACAGGTGTTTGCTAGCGTTGCCCGCTGCGCTCCGTGCTCCTATGTTGACTCCGTACGCCGGTGTGGATGCGTGGACCTGTAGGCAGGACTCGGTTCCTCGGCGGACGAGTAAGGCTTGTCTTCGGGTCGCCCGTAATGTGCTTTCCGGGTCGGCTTATTCGTGTATATGGCTCTGCACCCTTACGGAGCGCAGTCGGCTCCTAGCAGTTCATAGCAGTTCATAGCAGTTCTATAGAAGGGTGGTTCACAACACTCCAACATCAGTCGGGAGTAGGAACATGAGGTTCACATTGTCTGCACGTCTGACGTCCGGCATGTTTAGAGGGGGGCTCGTGTTGGCCCTCGCTCTCATGCTCGGATGGGCACCAACCCCTGCAGCAGCCCAAGAGACGGGCACGCTCGTAGGTACGGTGCTGGATGCTGCGTCGCGGCGTCCGCTGGAGGCGGTCCAGGTGTACATCGGCGGTACCGGTATCGGTGCGCTGACGAACGCTGCGGGTCGCTTCTTACTCTTCAATGTGCCGGCAGGCGAGCAAACGCTCGCGGCCGACATGGTCGGCTATCGTTCCGGTTCCCTGACGGTGACGGTCAGTGCCGGCGAGTCGGTCGTTGCCGACTTCGGGCTCGACCAGACCGCGATCGCGCTGGACCAGATCGTGGTCACGGGTGCCGGCATCGCAACCGAGAGGCGTAAGCTCGGTAACACCATCGCCGTGGTCGACGCGGCGGTGCTCGAGAACAACCCGATCAGCACGTTCAGTGACATGCTCGCTGCTCGTGTGCCCGGTGTCGTCCTTCTGCCCACGTCAGGTTCGACGGGTGAGGGCGGGAGGATTCGCATTCGCGGCTCCTCGAGCCTCTCGCAGCTCAACGAGCCGATCATCTACCTCGACGGCATTCGTATCGATCGTTCGGCAGTGAGCTTGAGCGGCACGGGTAACCCCAGCCGCCTCGACGACATCCCGCCGGAGTCGATCGATCGCATCGAGATCCTCAAGGGTGCGGCGGCTGCCACGCTGTACGGCACAGAGGCATCCAATGGCGTCATCCAGATCTTCACGAAACGCGGGCGCGCGGGCGCCCCTAGCTTCAACCTGACGGCGGACTGGTCGGCTCTCAATGTGCCGACCAACCGGATACTTCCCATTGCGGACTTCATTGGCAGGGATTGCGGGTCGACTGACTGCACCGGGGCTGGCGATGCCGCGAAGCTCGCGGAGATCGCGAGCCGGATGCAGCAGCGCTTCGGCATTACCCCTGGGCCCTATGAGGTTTTCACTCACGACATCATTCCCGAGATGCTGACGACCGGTATCGCTCAGAACTATTCGGCTTCGGTTTCAGGTGGGGTCGAGTCGTTCCAGTACTTCGTTTCGGGTCGTTTTTCCGGCGAGGACGGTTCGTATAATCCGGCGCAGAACTTCCCGGTGCTTCCGTCCCTCGACCCGGAGGAGGACACCAACCGTCGCGTCGGCATCACGTCGAACTTCACGATCATTCCGAGCAGCAAGATCCGGATTGGCGTGAACACGCTGTTCTCCGACATGGAGCAGCACACGCCCGACAACGGCAACAACATTTACGGCGTGTTCAGCTCTGCGCTGATGACGCAACTGCGCAGGGCCACTCCCCAGGCCGAGGCTGGAGTCACCGGATCGAACTTCTACGGGGCGCCTGCGTTCGCGACGACGCGTGAGAACATGTATCAGGTCAACAAGTCGAACTCCTCACACTTCGCGGGCAGCACGAACATCGCCTACACGCCGACCGACGGCTTGCGCTTCGACGCTACGTTCGGTCTCGACTTCACGTCCGATGACCGCGTCTTCATGCGGCCGTACGCCTGGCACGTGGACGGCTTCGGCGGCAACTCCGTCAATGGCGATCGCGCGGTCCGGGAGGACCGGAGTCGGGAGATCACGACGGACCTCAAGGGTTCCTACATCAGCACTTTCGGCGCCAGCATCGAGAACACCTTCCTGTTCGGTGGCCAGGGCTTCCTACGCCAGCGGCAGAGCGCGGGTGGTGGTGGCTCCGTCTTCCCGGGCCCGGGCCTGGAGACGATCGCGGCGCTCGCCAACCAGAGCACGTCTGAGAGTTGGACGCGGGTCACGCAGCTCGGCGGATACCTGCAGGACCAGGTCGGCTACAACGACTGGATCTTCACGACGGTGGGTGGCCGCTGGGACGCGAACTCCGCGTTCGGTGAGGATTTCACGACGGCCTTCTATCCGAAGGCTTCAGTTTCGATCGTGCCGAGCCAGGGACTGGACTGGACGAATTCGACGTTCTCCACGCTCCGTATCCGTGCCGCCATTGGCAAGTCCGGCCTGCAGCCGGATGCGTTCGCAAAGTTCACGACGTATGTGCCGGGGCCTTCCGAGGAGGGCGCGGGTGTGCGGCCGGGCAACCTGGGTAACGAAACTCTCAAGCCCGAGGTCTCCACCGAGTGGGAAATCGGCGCGGAACTGGGCTTGTTCGATGACCGCTGGTCGGTGGACGTCACGTACTGGGATCGCACGGTCAAGGACGCGTTGGTCTCCCGTCAGTTCTCTGTGACGGGCGGATTTACTCAGCGGCAGCTCGTCAACATCGGTGAAATGATTGGCTCCGGTATCGAGGTCGCCCTTCAGGGTGCGCTTCTGCAGCGGGAAGGCCTCTCGCTCAACGTTTTCGCCAATACGGCTTATATGACGGAAAAGGTCACTAGCTTGGGTGGCGCTCCGCCGCTCAAGACGGGTGGCTCGTACCCGCGTTATAGGGCTTGGCTGGTCGAGGGCTGGGCGCCTGGCGCGTTCTTCGGCTCGAAGGTAGCCGACGTGGCGATTCCGTTGAACATCGACGGTTCGTGCACGGAGCCTACCTCAGCTGAAGCGCTTGCGTATTTCGCGGTTCCGCGTAACCCGAGCAACTTCAAGCCGCTCGCTGTTGGAAACTCGGACTTCGGCACGGCCTCGGGGGCCTATGCGTCGCACAACTGCGGGGCGGGCCTGCTCGACACCCACCTCGGCAAGCCGACCCCGGACTATGCTGGTTCGGCCGGCTTCAACCTGGCCTTCCTGGACAACTTCGAGCTCGGTGCTCTGTTCGAGTACAGGTTCGGCTCCCAGGTCCAGGACCTGTCCGGTATGTTCCGCCGGGCGAATCCGGTCATCGGCCGCAACACGCCGCGCGCGGCTGAGCTGGGTTCGATCCTTCACAATCCGGCTAGCAGTGCGCAGGCCCGGCTCGACGCGGCTATCGCGTGGGCCCGGGAGATCGAAGGCCTCGCGCCGATGAGCGGGATGAACGGCATCTACGATGCCAACGTGATCCGGTTGCGTGAGGTCTCGCTCTCGTACCGGATACCATCCGACATCGTCGAGGGTTGGGGCTTCTCCACCGCTACGGTCAACCTGGGCGCCCGCAACCTGAAGCTGTGGATGCCGGGCAGTATCTATCCGGGCATGGACCCCGAGACGAACGTCAATGGGCGTTGCAACGGAGGGCTCAACTGCAACTTCCTGAACTCGACCGAGGGGTGGGCGATTCCGATCCCGCGGCGGTTGACTTTTTCTACCCGTGTCACTTTCTAAGGGAGACTCGATCATGAAGAATCGAATCACAGCTCCCGCGATAGCGGTGGCCGCAGTGGTTGCGCTGTCGGGGTGCAATCTGCTGGACGTAACCAACCCGAACAGCCTGGTGGAGGAGTCGATCATGCTGGAGGCGGCCGCCAATGGCGTCGTCAACGGTTCGCTGAATCGAATCAGCAATGGGATTTCCGATGTCTGGGAGGGCTACCTCGTCACCTCCGATGAGCTGTATTGGATCGGTTCGCGTGACGCTTGGGGTCAGCTCGATCAGGGCTACGTCGGGAACCCGGAGAACGAGTTCCTCGACGGCGCCTTCCCGTCCCTTGGGCAGGGCGTGTGGATGGCGCAGAATGCGGTTGAAATCCTGAGCGAGCATGCCGGCAACAACAGCGCGTTCGCCAAGGATCTCGCGCGGGCGCAGTTGTACAACGGCATGATGCTGATGGTGACCGGTGAGGTTCAGGAGGACATGACGTTCTCCAACAAGATGGACGACGGCGCGCCCGTGGGTCCAGCGGCCATGTCCGGGGTTTTGGATAGAGCCATCTCGAACCTGGACGCGGCGGTCAGCGGTTTCCAGGCCCTCGGTGAAACCGACCTCGAGATCAATGCGAGGGCGGTTCGTGCGCGAGCGACCATGTCGCGTACGATCTGGAACGTGCTGAACCCCAATGCGACGGCTGGTGGGGCGCTGACGTTCGCGAGTTCCCTGGCCGACGCGAACTTCGTGATCGGCGCCACCGGAGGAGACTGGCAGTTCCAGCTGAAGTTTTCTTCCGGCTCGATGTCCTGCAACATGTGCTGGAACGTCAACGAGCGGAAGGAGAACCAGATCGATCTCTCGTTGGTCACGGTGGATGCGTCGAACGACATCAATGGCATCGCTATGAACGATCCGGTATCGGGCGTGGCGGACCTCGCGCTCATCAAACGTCTGAACCAGTGGAAGGGTGGGAACTACCTCACTTCCGGGAATCAATACCCGCCGCTGGTGATCTCTTCCGAGCGTTTGATGCGGTTGATCGTGGCCGAAGACGCGTTGGCGAATGGCAACGTGGCGGCTTTCGAGGCGCAGATCGATGCCATCCGCGCGTTGGACGGTGAGGTGGAGTTCAACAGCGGCGGCGCGGTCAGCGATACGGCGATGCTGATGCACACACGCCGGATGAACCTGGTCCTCATGGGTCTACGTCTCGGCGATATGTATCGGTGGGGTATCACGGATCCGATGTGGCACTCGGCCTCGGATGCGATTCTGACTCCGGGTCACATGCTGCCGATCACGATCGTCGAGATCCGCGCGAACTGCAACCTCAACGGGCAGGGCTGCGCCGGTTGATAGGATCGCTGGCTGAGCAGTAGCAGTAACAGCAGTAGCAGTAAGAAGAAGGTGGGCGCATCCGTACCTAGTACGGGTGCGCCTCGCCTTTTCCTCTTCCGCCTTTCAATTTCGAATTATGAACACACTCAGGAGAACGGGCGCCGTGGCGGCGGTCCTCGCATCGGTGGTCGCGTGCGACATTTTGGAGGACCACACGCCCGAGAATATCTCGTTTCGCATGAGCGGCAGCGACGGCCAGGTCGTAACCGTGATCTACTCCCAGGAGTTCATTGCCGGGGTCGACGAGTTGAACGTCACGCAGGTCCAGGTCTTTGCTTCCGATACCGTGACGCACGTGTTGCCGATCGACACGATTATCGACATCGCGGTGAAGCGTCGGTTCTTCGTGCAGGTCGAGACCGCGCCCATGGACACGGTCGTGGTCGACGTGCGCATCGATGTCGACGGGCGTGGCCTCTTGGATATTTCCGGCGGCATCTTCCCGGACGTGCCTTGGCGCTACGTGTACGAGTACAACCAATCGCTCACGGATGTCATCGAGGTGATCCTTTGAGCGGGCGTTTTCCGGCCTTCGGGTTGATACTTCTGGTCGCCGCGGTTCTGCTTCTGGGCGGCTGCTACACCTATCAGGTGGTCGACACGCCTCCGCTCGGTTCGACCGTGCGCGTGCGAGTTCCCGTGACTTCGGCTGTGGATGACCCTAACACCGCGCCTGCGTCAGTGGCGATGGAGGGTCAGGTGCTGCAGGTTGGAGACACGTTGGTGCTGGCCAGGCGCACGCGACGGGAGTTTGGAGCGTTCCGTGAGGTGATCCTGTTCGATACGCTACGGCTCAGGCGAGCCCAGACCTCCAGCATCGAGCTGAAGGAGTTTTCGAGCGGGAAGAGTGTAATGTTGGGTATCGTAATCGCGGCGGGCGTCACCGGGCTCGCGCTCAAGGGGTTCAACGGCGGAGGGGGGGACGGCGAGACGCCGGGTGTGGACCCTCCGAATCCGTCGATCGTGGTGAATGGCTCGGTGCTGTCCGCTGTGTGGGACTTCATCTGGAAGACGGGGAGATGACGCCCCCGAACTAGCAGGTGAGTGCACGATGGCAAATGTGATCATCCCGCCAGGATGGTGGATACCCGAGCGAGAAGCGAGTACATAGAAACCCAGCTCTTCAACGGCTACGCCGAATACGTGGGCGACCTCTACGATCCGGAGTTGCTGACCTACATCAGCTAGCAGAACGGCTCCCCACGCCTAAGTTGTCCGGGACCCTGAAGGAAGCTCGGATACGAGGCCGCATGCGGAGAAAGAGACAGCAGGAATACGACGTCATCATCGTGGGCTCGGGAGCGGCCGGTGGCATGTGTGCATACGTGCTGGCGTGCTCCGGGGTGAAGGTGCTCATGCTCGAGGCAGGGCGGGACTACGACCCGGTGATCGAGACCCCCATGTTCCAACTGCCCAAGGACGCGCCGATGCGGGGGGCGGGCACGGTCGAGAAGCCCTTCGGTTTCTATGACGCGACCGTCGACGGGGGCTGGGAGGTGCCAGGCGAGCCGTACTCGAGCGCCGACGGCACGGACTTCCGCTGGTGGCGCGCGCGCATGCTCGGTGGTCGCACGAACCACTGGGGCCGCATTTCGTTGCGTATGGGCGAGTACGACTTCAAGCCATACTCGCGCGACGGCCTCGGTTTCGACTGGCCGCTGTCGTATGAGGACGTCGTGCCGTACTACGACAAGACCGAGGCGCTCATCGGGGTCTACGGGTCCAACGAGGGTCTGGAGAACACCCCTAGCTCGTCGCCCGGCGTGCTTCTGCCACCTCCGGCGCCCCGTGCCACGGAGCTGCTCGCCGAGCACCACTGCCGCGACCTGAACATTCCCGTCATTCCAGCGCACCTCGCGATTCTCTCGCAACGGCTGGACGCATCACGTGTTTCTCGTGAGCTGTGGCCCAACAACGCCATGGCGCGGCGCGTCACCGAGGAGTCGATGCGCTCGCGTGCAGCATGCTTCTTCGCGACACCCTGCGGCCGCGGCTGTTCGATCAAGGCGAACTTCCAGTCGCCCACGGTGCTGCTCCCTCCCGCGCTCGCGACGGGCAACCTGGACATCATCACTGACGCGATGGTCCGAGAGGTCACCCTGAACGCTCGGGGCCGAGCGACCGGGGTGCACTACATCGATAGGACCACGCGCCTCGACGAGCATGTGAGCGCGCGGGTCGTGATCCTCGCCGCCAGCGCGCTCGAGTCCGCGCGTATCCTGCTCAATTCGAAGAGCGGGCTGTTCCCGGACGGCCTCGGAAACGGAAGTGGCCTGGTCGGCAAGTACATCATGGATACCGTGGGCGCAGGTGTCGGCGGGCAGATCCCGGCGCTCGAGAACACACCGGCGCACAACACCGACGGCGCGTCGGCGATGCACATGTACATGCCGTGGTGGCTCTATCAGGAACAGGCGCGCGGGCGACTCGACTTCGCGCGAGGTTACCACATCGAGTTCGGTGGCGGACGCCGGATGCCCGGATTCGGCTTCATGGGCGGGCTGGCTCCCTTTACCGAAGGCTCGTACGGCGCACGGTTCAAGGACGACTGCCGCCGGTACTACGGATCGTTCATGTCCTTCGACGGGCGCGGCGAGATGATTCCCAACGCCGACTGCTACTGCGAGATCGATTCCGACGGCGTCGACCAGTGGGGGATCCCGACGCTCGAGTTCCACTGGAAGTGGTCCGAGCACGAGCGGAACCAGGCGCGCCATATGCAACACACGTTCGCGAGCATCATCGACGCGATGGGTGGAACCGTGACGGGCACCATACACGACGACGGCGCGCGTGCGATCGCGGCGCCGGGCCAGATCATCCACGAGGTCGGTGGCGTGATGATGGGCACCGAGCCACGGCGGTCGGTGCTGAACCAGTACTGCCAATCCTGGGAGGTCGAGAATCTGTTCGTCCCGGACGGCGGCTGTTTCGTCTCGAACGCCGACAAGAATCCGACGCTCTCGATCATGGCGATCGCATGGCGGGCGTCCGACTACATCGTAGAACGACTCGCGTCGAGGAGCTTGGGATGAGCGACAAGAAGCACATGATCGAGCTCCCGGTCGTGGGTGCGATACAAATGGATCGGCGGCATGCCCTCAAGATCATGGCGATCGCGGCGGCGACGCCGGGGCTGGTTTCGTGCGAGCCGAGCGCCCCGGAAGCCGACGTCGCGTCGGTGCCTACTCCGGCGAGCAATCCGCGGGCGAAGGGAACCGCGGCGGACCCGGACCTGGTTGCGCCGGTGGTGCCATGGCAGCGGACCCTCTCGGCGGATGAGCTCGCGTCGCTCGCCGTGCTCTGTGACGTGATCATCCCGGCGGACGTACGCTCGCCGTCCGCTAGCCAGGTCGGGGCTCCAGACTTCATCGACGAATGGGTGAGCGCGCCGTACCCCGGAAACGAGCGGGACGCCGTGCTGATCCGCGGTGGCCTCGTGTGGTTGGACCGCGAGTCGGCCGAACGCTTCGGCGAGGACCTGCGTTTCCGCGACCTGACGAGCGAGCAACAACACGCGATCTGCGACGACATCTGCTTCGTGCCTGATGCAAGCGAGCAGCATGAGCTGGGTGCACGCTTCTTCGATCGCGTGCGATATCTCACATCGACCGCGTTCTGGACGACCACTGAAGGCATGACGGACCTCGAGTACATCGGCAACGTTGCACTGGCGCAGTGGGACGCGCCCCCACCCGAAGTGCTGCGGCACCTGGGGCTGGAGTAGGGGCCGTGGGCCGCAGAGTTCGCCATTTGGGCTCTTGGGGCCCCGTGGGAAGTGTCGCGATAGCCATGTTGGTCCTGGCCGTCCCAGTGCAGGCGCAACAATTGAACCCGCTCCCGACTCCACAGGCGGTACGGGGGAACGTGATCGACCCCGATGCGTTCGCTCCGGTGGTTTCCGCGGAAGTTTTTCTTCTTTCCGGAGAGGACCGTTTGGAGGCGACGCTTTCGAATGGCGCCGGCTACTTCCTCCTGCCGGTGCGGGAGCCGGGCACCTACCGCCTGGAAGTGCGACGTCTCGGATATCAGACCACGCGCTCGGAGTCTTTCGAGGTCGAGTCGGGCGAGGTCCTCACCGTAGAGTTCCGAGTACAACGCGACGCGATCCAGCTGGAGCCACTCGTGGTCACGGCGCGCAACCGCCGTGGCATGAACGAGTTCTTGCGAAACATGGATGACTGGGGTCGAGGCCTCTTCCTTACACCGGAGGCGATCGATTCCATTGCTCCTCGCCACTGGGCCGACGTGTTCAGCGGCCAGGAGGACATGTGGCTCTCTTGGAACTGGGGGGTCATCGACCCCTTCACCGGGAGTACGGGGGCGGTGCCAAACGTCAGGAGCCTGCGCGGCGCAGGGTGCATGGTCTACGTGGTCGATCGCACGCGGGTGACAGCGGACAACAGTTTCATCCTGGCGGGACTATCTCGGGAGAGCATCGTCGCGGTCGAGATCTATCGTTCGCCCAACGAAATCCCACCTCACTTGCTCTGGCAAGCAGACAACGAGTCGGAGGCGAGCTTCACGAACCCGTTGTCTGCAACGGTGTTCACTACGCTCGAAACGCAGATGTGTGGAGTTGCCGTCTATTGGACGCGACGGGTCTGGTAGCCCACCCGACCGAGTGTCCCAGCCGGCGAAATCTCATCCGCTGAGCCCTTGCATGTGCCTCCGCTCAGGCCCTACCCTGGCTCCCTGCCCCATCGCAGACTGAATTCGCCCGAGCCCGAAAAAGGCCCAGACCCACAAATGACCGACACACTGCCACCGGCGCCGGCCGACAAGGTCAACCCGTCTCGCCTCTTCCTGGGCAGTTGCGTTGCCCTCATCGCCACCTCGGTCGCGTTTGCGACCGTCGGGGCCATCATGCTCGCGCTCAAACGTGAGTTCGTGCTCACCAACGAGGAGGTGGGTTGGATCGGTGGGGCCGCGCTCTGGGGATTCGCGATCTCGCAGCTGGCGTTCGCTCCCCTCGCGGACTCGATCGGCATGCGGGCGCTGCTGCGCATGTCGTTCGTGGGACACCTGGTCGGGTCGGTCACGATCATCTTCGCGACCGGCTTTTCCACCCTGTTCGGCGGAGCGCTCATCATCGCCATGGCGAATGGCCTCGTCGAGGCGGCGTGTAACCCGCTGGTGGCGGCGCTCTTCCCCGACAACAAGATCGTGAAGCTGAACCAGTTCCACGTTTGGTTCCCTGGCGGCGTCGTATTGGGGGGGCTCGCGGCCTTTGGGCTCGACGCGATCGGAGTGGGCGCTTGGCAGGTCAAAATCGGCCTGGTCCTGGTGCCCACCTTCATCTACGGTTGGATGCTGCTACGTGAGCCCTTCCCGACCACCGAGGGCGTGCGTGCCGGAGTGGGCATGGGAGAGATGTTCAAGGCCTCGCTCGCGACTCCGTTCATGTGGGTCATGCTCATCGCGATGGCGATGACCGCCTCGGTGGAGCTCGGCCCCAATCGATGGGTCCCGGCGGTGCTCGAGTCGGGTGGCATGGCGGGGATTCTCGTGCTCGTCTGGATCAACGGACTGATGGCGGTGATGCGGTATCGCGCAGGCGACATCGTGCACCGAGTTTCCCCGACCGGCGTGCTGCTGGCCTCCGCGGTGCTCTCGGGATCGGGACTGCTCGCGTTGAGTTACGTAGCGAGCGGCCTGGCCGTTTTCGCGGCAGCGACCGTGTTCGCGCTCGGCGTATGCTATTTCTGGCCCACGATGCTCGGCGTGGTCTCCGAGAGGGTGCCGAAGAGCGGAGCGCTCGGACTCGGACTCATGGGTACCGTGGGCATGGCGACCGTCGGCCTGGTGGCCGCGCCCCAGATGGGCAGGATCGCCGACCGCTACGCACACGACGAGATCCCGGTGGCTGAGGCTGTCACGGTCTTTGAGCGAACGTCCATGGTGCTGGGCAACGACAGTGCCCCGGACGTGCAGGCGGCCGTCACGGCCGCGCAGGAGGTAACCACGTCCTACGAGTCGATGGGCGTCCTGCCCTCGCCGGCTACAGCGAACGCCCTGCGCGCGATCATCGCCTCGGACGCTGACGAGACCCTGGTCGGCGAGGCACAGGCGATCCTGGGGCCGGCGGACAACTACGGTGGTCGCGTCTCGTTCCGGTATATGGTCCCTCTGTGCGGGGTACTACTGCTCATCTTCAGCGTGCTGTATGCTCGCGACCGAAAGGCGGGTGGCTACAAGGTGGAGAGCCTGGTGGCTTCGGCTTGAGCGTCGAGCTGTTGCGCCGCCGGGCATTCGAAAGGGGCAGGCTCCCGTGACGATCCGTTACGGGATGGTCGGCGGTGGTCCGGGTGCTTTCATCGGTGCGGTGCACCGGATGGCCGCCGCGCTGGATGGCGAGTATCGGCTTCTGGCCGGCTCCTTCTCGTCGGACTTCGACAAGTCGCGTGAGACCGGTGACGAGCTGGGCTTGGCCCCGGGTCGAGTCTACGAGACGTACTCCGAGATGGCGGTGGCCGAGGGCGCGTTGCCTGAAGAGAGTCGGATTCGGGTTGTGTCGATCGTCACACCGAACCATCTGCACTTTCCGGTGGCGCGCGTGTTCCTCGAGCAGGGCATTCACGTCATTTGCGACAAGCCTCTGACCACCACCTTGGAGGACGCCGAGCACCTCTGTCGGCTGGCTGCGGAGCGCGATCTCGTATTCGCAGTCACTCACAATTACACCGGGTATCCGATGGTGAAGGAGGCCCGGGAGCGCGTGGAGGCCGGGTCGCTCGGCCAGATACGGAAAGTCGTGGTCGAGTATTCCCAGGGATGGCTCGCAACGCTGCTCGAGGCCGAAGGACAGAAGCAGGCCGAGTGGCGGGTCGACCCGGAGCGAGGCGGGGTGTCGTCAGTCCTGGGCGACATCGGGTCGCACGCGCACAATCTCGTCCGCTACGTGACCGGTCTCGAGGTGCGGCGGCTCTTCGCCGACCTCGGCACCGTGGTCGAGGGGCGACAGCTCGATGACGACGCTACCGTGTTGCTCGAGTTGGACGACGGCGTCCGGGGGCTGCTGTTCGTGTCCCAGATTTCCACGGGCGAGCGCAACTACCTGCGCCTGCGTGTCTACGGGACGGAGGGCGGACTCGACTGGTCACAGGAGGATCCCAACCGACTGCGACTCGTGGCCCCGAACGGTTCCGAGCATATCCTCTACAGCGCCGCCGGGGAGCTCTCTAAGCGCGCTCAGGCGCACACGCGCCTACCAGGCGGCCATCCGGAGGGCTTCATCGAGGCGTTCGCGAACGTGTACCGCAACGTGGCACGCACGTTGAGCGACGATTTGGAAGGACCGTTCGACAGAGACTTCCCCACGGTGCAGGACGGAGCCCACGGAGTCCACTTCATCCACAAGGCCGTGGAAAGCAATCAGCGAGGTGCGTGGGTCGACGCCGCGTATACACCGCCTTCGGCTGGAGCAGAAGCATGAGTAGGCCCGTCACGTTGTTTACCGGCCAGTGGGCCGACCTTCCGCTTACGGAGCTCGCCGAGAAGGCGGGGGCCTGGGGCTATGATGGCCTCGAGCTCGCGTGCTGGGGCGACCACTTCGACGTCGTTCGCGCGGCGGACGACCCGAGCTATTGCGTGGCCCAGAGGGAGATGTTGCAGTCGCATGGACTCGACGTGTGGGCGATCAGCAATCACCTCGTTGGGCAAGCTGTGTGCGACATCATTGATGCGCGGCACGAGTCGATTTTGCCGGCTCATGTGTGGGGTGACGGCGATCCGGAGGCGGTCCGCCAGCGTGCTGCCGACGAGATGAAGCTGACGGCGCGGGCTGCGGCCAACCTCGGCGTGGACGTCGTAAACGGATTCACCGGTAGCTCGATCTGGCATCTGCTGTATTCTTTCCCGCCAGTATCCGAAGCGATGATCGAAGCCGGATTTCAGGACTTCGCCGACCGCTGGGGCCCGATTCTCGACGTCTTCGACGAAGAAGGTGTTCGCTTCGCCCTCGAGGTGCACCCGACCGAGATCGCGTTCGACGTAGTGACGGCCGAGCGTGCACTGGATGCAGTGGGTCACCGAGAGGCGTTCGGCTTCAACTACGACCCCAGCCATCTCGCGTACCAGGGCGTGGACCTGGTCGACTTCGTCCTCCGTTTCGCCGAGCGGATCTACCACGTGCACATGAAGGACGTGTGGTGGTCCGACACACCGACGCCGGCAGGCGTCTTCGGCGGCCACTTGCCGTTCGGGCACGCCGACCGTTTCTGGGACTTCCGCTCACTCGGCCGAGGGCATGTGCCGTTCGAAGAGGTCATGCGCGCCTTACACCGGATCGCCTACCGTGGCCCGCTTTCGGTGGAGTGGGAGGACTCGGGAATGGATCGAGAGCACGGCGCGGAAGAGGCGTGTGATTTTGTGCACTCGATCGACTTCCCCACGTCCTCCACCGACTTCGACGCCGCGTTTTCGGACGGCTGATCCGCCAAACCGCCGCTCAGTAGCGCGCTAAGCGTCCAACGCCCGTCTCATCAACGTGATGTCCTGGTCGAAGGACTCCGGAGCGAGCGGCCCGAACGAGAAGCGGAAGAAGCTTCGCAGGGCAGAATCGTCGCCGCGCCGTGCCATGTCGCAGTCGGTCCCTTCGAGAACCGCGGCGCCCATTGGGAAGAGCCGTTCGTTGAGCTGTGCCGCGGTCAGCCCGTTGGTGAGCCGGCACCAGTGGTAGAACCCTCCCGACCCCGAGAAGAGGTCGAGGCCCAGCTGCTCGAACGCTTCTCCGTACCGGTCACGCTGGCTCTTGTAGAACGTGGGTACCGCGCAGCGAGCCAACTCGATGCGCTGTTCACCGAACAACTCCAACGCGAAGCACTGGGACGGATGCGATACGCCGCCCATGCCGAACGAGGAGAAGTTGCTCAGCGTCTGGACATGCTCACGCGAGCCGATAATCCAGCCGATGCGGATGCCCGGGGCCTGGAGACCCTTCGTCGCCGCCCCGACGACCAGCATGTCGGACTCATCGATGTTCTCCACGTATTGCAGCGCGCTCACCGGAGGCTCGTGGAAGAGCTCATAGGCTTCGTCGACGAGCAGGCCGCATCGGCCTGAACACGCGGCCTTCACGAGTCGTTCCAGCTCTTCGCCGCTACGTGTTACACCGGTTGGGTTGCAAGGATTGCTCAGCAGCACGAGCGAGCTGGTGGCGTCGTCGATGTAGTCGTCGATTGAGGGCGCAAAGCCGTTCTCGACGCCGCTCTCCACCAGCGTATAGGCGCGCCCCAACCGCTCCAGGATGTCGTAGTACGGCGTGTACTCGGTCGACGCGACCCGCACGGTGATGTCGGGGTCGAGGAAGAGCAGAGACGCCACGATCGCTGGGCGCCCACCCGCGAACACCATGACGTTCTCCGGTGCAAGCCGGCTGCCGTACGCACGGTTGTAGTAGCGCGCGATCGCTTCCCGCAGCGATGGCAGTCCCCACGCTTTGGGATATTTCAGATGGTCCGCAGAGACGTGCACGTTCGAGGGCAGCTCCGGGCCACCCGGGAGCTTGACCGTACGAGGGAAGCCCTGGCTCCAAGGATGGGTACCGGGCTCTCCCATATAGGTCCCAAAAACGTCCAGGAACGCGTACAGGGTCTCGTAGATGCCCATGGGACGCACGAAGCTGAGCAGTGACATGACTCGGGGGCTGGGGTAATTACCGGCGGAATCTCATAAGGGTAGGCTCCCTCCACAATCGAGCCGCTGGGAGGGATGACTCGTTCGGTCTCTGATTCCATCGCCGCTGAGTAGCGTGCGCTGTGCCGCGCTTCTTGCCGGCGCGCTGGCGGTTGTTGTGTACGCCAACTCGTTGGTGAACCGGTTCGCTTACGACGACGCGCGCATCATCCTCGACAACACCGAACTACACTCGCTCGCCACCCTGCCTGGCGCGGTCTTCAAGCCGTACTGGCACGGCACCGACGGAGAAAGGGCCCAGATCGACTCGCTCGCCGCCCAGTTGACGACGCAGGACTCGATCGGAGCAGGAGTCGATTAGGTGGCCCGCCCGGCGGCGCGGCGGCCCACTAATCCAGTTGTGAGAACACTTGTTGCAGCGAGTCGCGGATGGAATTGTGCTCCACGATGACACTCCTGCACGACGCGTCCGCGGCGCGTAGTTGGCGCTCGCGTGCTCCCCGCGCCTCGACCGAGTCGTTGTACGCGGTGAAGGTTTCTAGGTAGGCCGGGTACTGCTCCAGCGCGACGCCGCGGGTGTCGAGGGCCTCGAAGCTGTCGACACGAGCACGCATCGAGTCCAGCCGTGCATCGAACGCGCGCAGTTGGTTTTCACTGCTGGCGGTCGAGCGCTGACAGCGGTCAGCGGTGATTCGTGCCCGATAGAGATCGTCCCGCAGTCCAGCGACCTCGTCCCTGATGTTCTGCTGCTTGAGGATGCGTTGTCCACCGGTGTACACGATCGTGATGGTGCCGAGTGCGAGTCCGACGCCGAGAACGACCTTCACGGCTTGCTTCACGGTCGCACACCAGGCGCGCTCATCACTGCCCCGACACGATGAAGCTGAACATCATGCCCGCGTTCAGGTGCTCGGCGATATGGCAGTGGAGCATCCACTCGCCGGGGTTGGACATCTCGACCAGAATGTCCATGGTCGAACCGACCGGCACGATCGCCGTGTCCTTCCAGACCAGGTTCTGGCTTTCGACCCCGTCCATCGAGAGCACGAGAAAGCGCTGTCCGTGGATGTGGATGGGGTGGTGCATCGGGTGAAAAGAGTCGGGCGTATTGAAGACACGGATCTTCACCACGTCACCCACGTCAAAATGCCAGCGGATGTCGCCGTTTTCGGCGCCGGTGTCGCGATCCCGCAATAACCAGGTCACCTGTGCGCCAGTGGACAGCCAATTCATCATCGGCATGCCGTCGTTCCACTCGATGGGCGGATAGAAGAGGGTGTCGGCCTCCATGGCCAGCACGATCGACGGTGGTAGGTCGCGGACCCTGAGCGTCGTCTCCAACTCGTGGTCGGGCTCCTTGCCGAAGAACGGTCGGAAACGTTCGATGTCGGAGATCACTTCGCGGTGTTCGCGCAGCGTCTCGAAGGCTTCGGAGATCTCGGGGTCCGCAGCTTCTTCCGACACCGACACCATCGAAAGTGTATCGATCTGCGGGTAGAACTCGCCCCTGAAGTGGTTGATCGCCTGGATGGTATTGGAGATTGCTACCTCGCCGGCTTTTTCGAAGCGCACGTCCACCACGTACCTTTCCGCGGGAGCGATGACCACCGAGTTAATCCACATCTCTCGTTCGTACCTGCCCACGTCGGATGCGACGATCTTCAGGGGGTTCCCACCGAAGGTGACGTTGAACGTTCGTGAGTTTGCGACGTTGGTGAGGAAGAAACGGACGACCTCGCCTCGCTGAACGGACAGGCGGTGATCGGTCTCTCCGTTCACCATCATGACGTTGCCCAGACGCCCCATGAGCGCGTGCGTCGCAGCGCTCTCACCCCAGGGGATCAGACCGTGCTCGTCCATCAGGATGTCATCCAGAACGAAGACCTCTTCCCGGTGGGCCGGACCGTAGTAGTCGGGATCGCTCGAGGTGACGAGCAGATTGCCGAACAGTCCGAGATCCTGCTGCACGTCCTCGCGTACGTGCGGATGGTACCAGAACATTCCGGAGTCGGGGAGCTTCACTTGATACGTGAAGCTCTCGCCGCGCTGAATGGCTGGTTGTGTGACTCCAGGGACCCCGTCGAATCGATTGTCGAGTCGGATTCCGTGCCAATGAATCGTGGTCGGCAGCTGAATCCTGTTCGTCACCCTTACGATGATGGTGGCGTCCTTGGTGGCCCGGATCAGGGGGCCGGGATATTGGCCATTGTAGCCGAACATCACCAACTCGTGACCCTCGATGGTGCGGCGTACCATCGACACGGAGATGTCGAGTGTGTCCCCGTCCGACATCGTTACGACTTGGGAGGGCCGCGCCTCCGGGAGCGCGGAAGCGTCCACGCCGGTGCCCGGAACGAACGGACCTACCATCGGTACAGCGCCTTCGAGACCCGGCAGCACAGGCATGTTCGTGCCCATGGGCACCATTCTCCACCCGTCACCCACCGTGCTCGTGTCCGAGGCGTGCTGGGCGGTGAGCGAGCCCGGAAGAGTCGCGATCCACGCATATACCAGCCAAGTTGCTGCGATGCGCCTCATCGGGATGTGCTTCTCCGGTGTGCCAGCGGGTTGGTGAACGGAAGTCGGTAACCGCTCGGTGCCTTGCTCGAGCAGCTCGGAAGGTCTTGGGTGGGCCGCGGCCCGGCAAGGCGATTCTGAAAGGTCATGAGATGACGGACGAGATGGAAAACGGGGCCAACGAACGGACAACGTCACGGTTGCTGCCGGTCCTGCTCCTGTTGTTCGTGGGCAGCGGATGTGCCGCGCTCATCTACGAGATCGTCTGGTTCCAGATGCTGCAGCTCGTCATCGGGTCGACCGGAGTGTCGCTAGGCGTGCTGCTGGGATCCTTCATGGGCGGCATGTGTCTGGGCAGTCTGGCGTTGTCGCGGTATGTGTCCGCGGATCAGCACCCCCTGCGTGTGTACGCTGTGCTCGAGCTCGCGATCGGCGCACTGGGCCTCGTTCTTTTGGGGTTGATCCCACTCGTCGGGGGCGCCTACGTCAGCGTCGCGCCGAGTGGCCTGGGGAGCGTGCTGTTCCGCGCGGTGCTAGCCGGTCTTCTGCTCGTCCCGCCCACCGTTCTCATGGGCGCGACGCTACCGGCGATCTCGCGCTACGTGACCGCGACCCCGGTGGGGGTGTCATGGATGGGCTTCTTTTACGGCGGCAACATCGCTGGTGCCGTGCTCGGGTGCTTGCTTGCTGGATTCTATCTGCTGCGCGAGTTCGATATCGTCGTGGCCACGTTGGTTGCCCTCTGCCTCAACGTGGCTGTCGCTGCGCTCGCGGCCGTGCTGTCTCGGTACGCTGAGCACGAGGCGAACGAAGCCTCCGGGGATGAAGCCGTCCCGGTGTTCGCGACGAGACACCGTACCGTGCTGTTGGCGATCGGGCTCTCGGGGCTCACGGCGTTGGGAGCGGAGGTGGTTTGGACTCGGCTGATGGGGCTGATGCTGGGTGCGACCACTTATACGTTCTCCATCATCTTGGCGGTGTTTTTGGCTGCTCTTGGCGTTGGAAGCGTCGCGGGCTCCTACGTGTCGCGCGTGTCTCCCAATCCGCGGACTGCGTTCGCGCTGTGCCAGGTCGGCGTGTTCTTCGGGGTTGCTTGGACGGCATGGGCCATCGCCGCCCAACTACCCTACTGGCCCATCAACCCCTCTATCGCTCAAGGCGCGGTACCGGTCTTTCAGCTCGATCTGGCCCGGGCGGTGTGGGCGCTGATCCCGGCACCGCTCTTCTGGGGCGCCAGCTTCCCGCTGGCGGTCGCGTCGGTCGCCGACGAAGGACAGGACCCGGGCGAGCTGATGGGAGGCGTCTATGCGTCGAACACGGTCGGCGCCATCGTGGGGGCGCTCGCCTTTGGCGTGGTTCTCATCCCTTGGATGGGGACCCAGAACGCACAGCGGCTGCTGATGGGGCTGGCCGCCATAGCGGCGTTGATTTTGATCGCTCCGCGCTTCCTCGACTCCGACCGGAGGCGAGCGAGTCTCGTAGTGGCCGTGCCGCTGGTAGTCGCTGTGGTCGCCATCCTAGCGTCGCTCGTGCCGCCGATCCCCCCCGTCCTGGTTGCGTACGGACGCTACGCGCCCACGTACGAACCGCCCAACACGCTTTACCTCGGGGAGGGTCAGAACTCCTCCATCGCGGTGACAGAGCTCGACAACGGTGTTCGAAACTTCCACGTGGGAGGGAAGGTCGTAGCCTCGACGGAGCCCCAGGACATGCGGTTGCAGGGCATGCTGGGTCACCTCACGGCACTGCTTCACGAGGACCCCAAGACGGTCCTCATCGTCGGCTTCGGTGCCGGGGTGACCGCAGGAACCTTCATCGCCTATCCGGGCATCGAGCGAATCGTGATCTGTGAGATCGAGCCCCTCATCACGGAGGAGGCGTCGAGCTATTTCACCGGGGTCAACAACGACGTCCTGTCCGATCCTCGGGTCGAGGTCGTGCACGACGACGCGCGTCACTTCCTTCTCACGACGGACGAGACCTTCGACCTCATCACCTCGGACCCCATCCACCCGTGGATGAAGGGAGCGGCGGCGCTTTATAGCGCGGAGTACTTCGATTTGGCCAGGCAGCACCTGAATCCAGGTGGTGTGATCACCCAATGGGTCCCGTTGTACGAGACCAATGTGGCGGCTGTGAAAAGCGAGTTGGCGACGTTCTTCGAGGCATTTCCTGACGGCACCGTGTGGGGCAACACGTACGACGGCGCCGGTTATGACGTCGTGCTCGCCGCGAAGGATGGCGGAGTTTTGGTCGATGTCGACCAATTCGTTGATCGGCTGCAAGACCCCGAAAACGCGGAGGTCGCGATGTCGCTCGGCCAAGCCGGATTCCCGCGTGCGCTCGACCTGCTCACGACATACGCCGCAGACGCCAACGACCTGGCTCCCTGGCTCGAGGACGCTGTTGTGAATCGGGACAAGAACCTGCGTTTGATGTACTTAGCCGGGCTGGGACTGAACGAGTACATCGCCGGGGATATCTTCGCGGAGCTGCTAGAGTACCGGCGATTCCCGGATGAATTGTTCACGGGTTCCTTCGGAAGGGTCGAGGTGCTGAAGCAGATCATGCGCTACTGAGGTTTTTCAGGCGGCCTGAAAGATTCCTAGTTGCCGTACCCGTACGCGGCGCAGTTCTCCTGCTGCAGCGGACCATGACCGACCATCGTGTGCATCATTCCGCTGCGTGACGCGCCACGGAAGACGATCGGGCCGGTCCACATGGTCTGGTCCGGGTCATCGGAGGACTCGAGCGTGACGACCACGATGAACTTGTTCCAGCTCACCGAGCCCGAGGCCTGGAGGTCGTCGTCGAGCGTGCTCATGCGCACGACTCGGTCGATCTCTCGCGTCGTGACCCAGGCGACGAGATGCCCCTGGCGCGGCGCGTTCATGCGCGCCAGCGTGACTTTCAGGTCGTACTCGTAACTGCCGTCTGCGGTGAGCGCGACAGAGAACGGTGACGCGATGGGGAGCGATACCTCCGCGGTGGCCAACGCGAAGCCCGTTCCTGGGATATTCTTGGTCGTGACCAGCTCGAAGGCGTAGTACGCTGGACCCTCCACCGCACAGGGATCCGGCAGGCCGGACCACGCGGGTGTGGCCGCAGGCCATACGGTGGTGAACAGCGTCAGTAGGGTGGGAATCACGGTATCGTTGCTCGGGGGTGGCCCCATCGAGTCTACATGGCCCAATTGTGAGCCTAGCCGGCGCTCGCCGCGCCGACAACCTTTTTGTTC
>DQPL01000030.1 GCA_015664885.1 Gemmatimonadota bacterium | reverse complement strand
CTACCGAGGCGAGCAACCCTCGGCAAGCAACTCCTCTGCCGCCTGCCCGGACACTACGTAGGGGTTGCTGGGGTGCGAAGCTCCTGAGGGTCCTACACCGCTCGTTCTCCAGCACCTGGAGCGAGATGCTAGCGCGGTTGGAAGCGGCCGCCCAGGTACCGAGGTGGCCCCCGCTACGCCTGCGGCACGCAGGCGCAGCCGGAGCCGCAGCCCTGGAAGCCGGCGTCCTTCCCGGACCCGGTCAGCGGCACCGGAGCGCTGAGCAGCTTGTCGACCGGAGCGTCGGCCGGAGTCGTGCCCGCGTCGACGCCGGCGCGTTCCGCCAGCTCACCCCACGTCTGGAGGCGCTCGTCCATGCTGTGGCGCACTTCAACGGTCTGCTTGTTCGTTTCGCAGCGATATTCGTAGTATGGCATGACGTTGGTAATCCTCACGCGGAAAGGAGTTCCCAATTCAAGATACGCGTCGGACCCTTCTTTGCGTTGCGGTGACACTCCTGGCGGCGCCTCATGTGGGTGCGCAGATCGTGCCGCAAGAGGGCGATCTCGTGCTCCTGGGCGGCGTGCTCTGGGACGGCGCCAGCGACGCATCCCGTCCCAATCCGGGCATCCTCATTCGCAACGGGACGATCCTGACGGTCGGGCGAGTCGATGCAGCCGGTAGTGGAGCCGACGTCATGAGTCTCGGGGACGATGCGTTCATCATGCCGGGCCTCTTCGACCTGCACGCGCACTACGCGGTGGATCTGTTCGCAGAGGGTCGCGTCGACGAGTACACCGTGAACCCGGTGCTATTCCTGGCCAACGGAGTGACGTCGACGTTCCCGGCGGGCGAGGTCGACCCTGACGAAGCCCGTACGGGTCGAATGCGGGTAGCATCCGGCGAGATTCCGGGTCCGCGCATCTACAGCTCCGGGCCGTACTGGGGTTCCGCTCGACGGGGGTGGAGCCATGCCGCGATGACACCCGACTCGATTCGAAAGGAAGCCACGTACTGGGCCCTGAACGGCGTGCGCGGCTTCAAGGCCAAGGGTATCCGGCCCGAGCAGCTCGAGGTCCTGGTCGAGGTCGGACACGAGCACGGCATCACCGTGACCGGCCACCTCGACTCTGGGGTCCGCAACAGCGTGAACCCTCGCGACGCGATCCTGATGGGAATCGATCGCATTGAGCACTTCATGGGTGGGGACGCGTTCCCAAGCACTCAGTCGGCCTATGCGTCGCTGGAAGCGTTCGACCTCGATGATGCGACGACGCTCGCGCGGCTCGAGGCCCAGACCAGCTTCTTCGTGCAACAGGGCGCCTACTTCGATGCCACGCTCACGGCTTATGGCTACTACGCGGGCAAAGAGCCTCAGGTCTACGACTATTGGCAGGACGAGCGTGGCTTCCTCACGCCCTATGCACGGGCCCAGGTGGAAGCGCGACTACCCAGGGACCCACTCGAGCAGTTCGAACGCATCTATCACATGAAGCGTCGCACCATCAAGCTTTTCTTCGATGCCGGCGGCGGCGACAACATCTCGCTCGGTACCGACCACCCCAGCTGGGGGGAGTGGTGGAGCGGCTTTGGTGTGCACCGTGAGCTGCACGCCTTCGTGCTGGCCGGCATTCCGAACGCGTCAGCGCTACGCTTTGGCACGATCAATTCCGCGCGTGCGTTCGGCGTGGACGCTAGGCTGGGCACGGTGGAGGCGGGCAAGTATGCCGACCTGCTCATCGTTCGAGGCGACCCACTGACCACGATCACGGATACGCGCAACGCGATCCACGTGATCCGATCGGGGAGGCTCTACGATCCGGACGCGCTCTTCGATTCGGTCCTCGGCAAGATGGGGCCGAAGAACGAGGCGGAGGCCGACTGGTGGAAAGGGAACCTACGCCTGGGTCGGTAGCTGGCGAAGGCTACGCGTGCGCGTCGGGCCGGAGGCTAGGATCTCTCGACGACCCTCGTCCTCTTCCACCGCCCGAGCGCGTTGAAGGTGACCAGGTACGTCGTCTCGCGGGTTGAAAGCGAGATGCCGTTGCCCGAGACTCCGCACACGCTACACATCCCCCGCGCATTGAAGGTGAGGCTGTCGCCATCGATGTTCGAGTCGAGCCCATTCAACTCGAAGTCGGTCTCCCAGCCGAGGCCGGACAAGAACTGGCAGCCACGTGTGGGGCCTCCGCGTCCCTTGTCGCCTCAACATGCCCGATCTAGGCTTTTCGCGAGAACCCAAGCGAAAGGCGGATCATGGGCCAGGTCCTGGAAGGCATTCGAGTGCTCGACTTCGGGCGCTACATCGCGGGCCCATATTGCGCGTGCCTGCTGGGTGACATGGGCGCCGACGTCATCCGCGTGGAGAAAAGCAGCGGCAGCGAAGATCGCTGGGTGACTCCGGTAGCTGAAGGAGGCGAGGGCAGCCTCTTCATGCAGGTGAACCGGAACAAGCGTGGCATCACGCTCAATCCGCGCAGCGATGAGGGGCGCGAGATCGTGCGCAAACTCGTGGCGATGAGCGATGTGGTGGTCGCCAATCTCCCTCCGCAGACGCTCGAGTCGATGGGGCTGGACTATCCCACTCTGTGCGAGTCGAAGCCGGACATCATCCTCACTACCGTGTCCGCCTACGGCCACGGCGGGCCCTGGAGTCAGCGCGTGGGGTTCGACGGGGTCGCGCAGGCGATGTCGGGTGCCATGCACATGACCGGGCACGAAGATGAACCCATGCGCCTTTATTACCCCTGGGTCGATTTTACGACGGCCATGCTTACCGCGTACGGCACCATGGCCGCGATCCTTGAGCGCCAGAAGACCGGGCGTGGGCAGCAAGTGGAAGGGTCGCTGCTGATGTCCGCACTGACCGTCGGCAATACCACCCTGATCGAGCAGAGCGTCATCGAGGCCGATCGGGTAGGCACGGGCAATCGAGCTCAGACTGCGGCGCCTTCGGACTGCTTTCGTACTGCGGATGGCTGGGTGCTGGTCGCCGTAGTAGGCCATCCACTCTTCAAGCGCTGGGCGGACCTGATGGGCGAGAGTCACTGGCTCGACGACCCGCGCTTCAAGGACGATCTCGCGCGCGGTAACAACAGCGACGACATCAGCGAACGCATGTCCCGATGGTGCGAGAGCCGCACGACCGACGAGTGCTTATCTGAGCTCGGGGAGGCGAGAATTCCCGCCGGCCCCGTTCTGTCGCCGCAGGAGGCTCTAGATCACGAGCATATTCAGGCCATGAGATTCATGCTTCCGGTCGACTACCCCGGCCTCCCCAGGCCGGCGCCAGTAGCCGACATGCCGGTGCGGCTCTCAGAGACTCCCGGCGGAATTCGCCACCGCGCTCCGGTGCTGGGTGAGCACACGGAAGAGGTGCTGGCGGAGATCGGATACGATGACGAGGCTGTGGCGGGACTGCGGGAAGGCGGCGTGGTCTAGTAGGGCGGGTCGGGAGAGCAAGGCCTGGACGACGGACCAGCGCTGGAAGCCACGTTCAGATATCCGAACGACATTGGGGTCAGCCCCCACGGTCGGTATCTGTACGTGAACGACGTCGCGGATCTCGCTTCTACGGGGATCTTGTTGGCCCCGATGGTCGTCCGCCGGATTCACATCGGCGGTTGAGCGGGGCCATTCTAAGATTTCGAAGCGTGGTTCCGATGCTCAAGGATGTCCGGTCGAAGTAGGCAAACGACGCGTATGCCTGCGACTCTGGCCTGATCCCGTTTCGCGATCTGCAAGGCTCAGCTCTCATGGCCCGCATTCTCGTTATCGACGACGACCCTTCCATCCGCCACACGATGGAGCGCGTGCTGGCGAGAGATTCACACATGATCGAGTCGTACGAAGACGCGCGGGTGGCGCTGGACGCTCTACGCCAAGAGCAGCCCGATCTGGTCATCACAGACGTTTACATGCCGGAGATGGACGGCATCGAGTTCTTGTTGTCGCTCCGGGAAGCTGAGCCTGACCTCCCGGTCATTGTCACTTCCGGCGGTGGGTCCGCATCCTCGGATCACCTGCTGACGGACGCGGCTTATCTCGGGGCCACCGTGACCTTGCCGAAGCCCTTCGAGATCGACCAACTGCTGGAGCTGGTGCGGAGCGTGTTAGAGGGATGAGCGGGCAGCGGGGCCGCAACTGAGAGTCACCGGCCGGGAAGCGCCGCGAGGAACTCCAGCAGCAGGCGGTTGACCTCATCCGGTTGCTGTTGCTGCACCCAATGTCCGGCTCCGGCCAGGAGGTGGGCGCCTCGTGGTTGCGTTGCTGCTCGGCTCAGACCCGCGGTGAGCAAATCCTGAGTGGCTCCCGCGATGACCGGGTCCTCGTCACCCGCGATGAACATGGCCGGCTGGGGCACTGGCTGCCCCCTGAGCTCGGGCGTCATCTCCCAGTTGCGATGGAAGTTGCGGTAGTAGTTGATGCCTCCGCGGAACCCGCTCCGGGTGAACTCGGCAACGTAGTAGTCCAACTCCTGGGAAGTGATCCAGGATGGGAAGTCGGTCGGCTCCCCCATGCGGGGAATCCAGCCGCCGGCAGCGCGCAGCGGGTCGGTGACCTGAGGTGGGTTGCGAGTAGCACCGGCGAGATAGAGTCGACTCAGGATGCCTCTCGGGTCCGCGTCGAACTCCGACTCGGCGACACCGGTGCCGTCCTGGTTCAGCTCTTGGAAGTAGAGGATGTAGTAGAACTTGTCCCCGTACTGACCCTTCCAGATGTCGATGGGAGAAGTGGAAGCAAAGCTTCCGAAGGGGACGCTCATGTTGACTACCGCTGTGAAGCGATCCGGCTCCAGCCGCACGCAGTCACGCGCCACCAAGGCCCCCCAATCGTGCCCGACCAACACGGCGTCCTGCTCACCCAGGGCGTCGATGAGCCCGACTAGGTCACCGCAGAGGTGGAAGATGTCGTAGTCCTCGATCGCCGAAGGTGCGTCTGTGCCGCCGTATCCGCGCATGTCGGGCGCCACAGCGTGGTACCCGGCCGCGGCGAGCGCGGGGATCTGGTGCCGCCAGGAGTACCAGGACTCGGGCCAGCCATGCACCAAAAGCACAAGCGGCCCCTCGCCTTGCTCCACGAACCTCATGCGAAGGTCGTTGACGTCCAGGTAGCGGTATTCGACCCCCTGGAGCGGCGGTTGCTCGCTCACCATCTCAGCTCCGGTGTCGATGTTGCCGTTGGAGCCGGCGCCACAGCCGCCGACGCCAAGCAGCAGGACGAGCGCGACCGCGGCCGGCCCCCTCAAAAGATGGGCGACCGGATGTATGTGTCCGACCTGGCCCACGCCTCGAGAAACTGCTCGTGCGCGCTGTTGGCCTCGTGGTCCTTCCCGAGTGCCCGCAGGGAACGCTCTAACCCGAACAAGGACCAGCCGTTGTTGGGATGGTCCAGCAACTCTGCTTGGAAGACCTCGACGGCTTCTTCGTGCCGTTCGGCTTCCCAAAGGGCGTCGCCCAGCCAGTGACGAATCGAGAAACCAAGCGGCTCGGGTTCGTCGTAGCGTAGTCCATCTTCGATCTCGACGCCGGCCTCGAACACGGTGATGGCGCCGTCCAGGTCGTCGTCGGCCCGGAGGAGCTCGCCTTCGAGAACTGCCGCGACGATACCGAGAAGCTGCTCGGCGGAATGCCCACGGAATCTACCGGAGCCCTCCCCAGCGGTGGTCTTCACCTCGTGCAGGTAGAAGCGCGCGGTACCTTCATCGCCGGTCCGCAGGTGCGCGTACCCTTTGCCGAAGTCGTAGAGACCACGGAAGATGTCTCCCTCCGGTGGGTCGCTGAGCTCCAACAACTCGTCGAACCGACCGAAGCGGAAGAGCGAGAGCGCCTCGTAGAACGAGTCGCCACCCATGAGGTCCGAGTACTCCCGGCTGGCTTGCACCGCAACGGATCCCTGGCCGTCGTTCGACGCGGCGAAGAGCAGCATGTGCAGGTTGTGCGACGGGTAGATCGCGAAGCCATCTCCGTACTCGGCCTTGAGATCGGAGTGCCAGGCATCGGTGTTGGCGCGCACTGCGTCACCCCAGCGTCCGACACGATTGAACGTGTGCGACGGCATGTGCTGGATGTGGCTAGCGCCCGGGATCGAGCTGCCCAGGTAGTTGGCGCAGGCCTCGGCCCTACCGGGCTCGACCGAGGGCTCAGTCGAGTGGATGTACAGGTGACAGGTACCAGGGTGCGTGATGTCCTGGGCCAATACCGACTCGAGCACACGGTTCAGTCGCTGTACCGAAGGCTTGGCCATGTCCCAGGCTCCGCGGCGCGGCTCGAGCAGCATGAGCGCTTCACCCGCGAGAAATCCAACGTCGAGGTCGTTGGGGTAGGCCTCGTACAATTCGTTGATACGGTCGGCCCACTTCTCGTCGAGCTTGCGCCGCTCGTCGCTGTCGTGCTCGGGCACGTAGCGCACCGCCATCGCCTCGATCAGCGCTCGCTCGACCTCGGTGGTGTTGCCGTCCATGACCTCGAGCGCCTTCTGGATCGCGGCGTGCGCTCGCGGTGCGTCCGCCGCAACCATGGGGCCGTTGAGGTACGGACCCCACGCCCACGCCTCACCGAAGTAGCACATCGCGCAGTCGGGGTCGAGTTGCCACGCCGCACGGAACGAGCGCGCAGAGAGGTTGGGCTCGAAGGCGTACAAGAGCTGTACGCCTTGATCGAAATAGAGCTGTGACTCGGAGGAGCTGGTGGTGATTGAGCGCGAAAAGGGCCCGAGTCCCTTGCCGTCGTGGTGGAGCGGCATCGGCTCATCGAAGCCGTCTGGGAGCTCGAGCCCATTCTCCTGCGCGCCCTCCTGCGCTGACGTGATGGCGGGGATGAGCAGGCAGACTGTGGCGGCGAGCGACATACATCGGCGCATGACGAAACGACTCCGATACGAGGTGGGTGCGAGTCCGAAAATGTGTGGGCGACTCGCGCGTACGTCCAGCGGGGCGCAGGTTGACGCACGTGGCGCGGGCTATTGTACTTCTGCCACGGCTAGCTAACTCGAAGGAGACAGCCATGTCATCGAAGGGCGGTTCCCCGATCTCCCGTCGTGCCTGGCTGGGCGCGACCACCGGCGCCGTCGCCGCCGGCCTGATCAAGACTCAGGCTGACGCCTTCAAGCTGGACGCGCAGGAGGTCCAGGTGGCTGCGGATCCCACCAAGGTGCCCGGCCGGCTCGTTTCGGAACTCGGTCAGCGCGCTCCCCGCGAGCAGCCGCGCCGACTGGCTCGGCGACCCGGGCTCTCCAGTTCCTCTGGCACGCCACTGCAGGATCTGTGCGGTACCATCACCCCGTCCGACCTGCACTTCGAGCGTCACCACGCAGGCATTCCGACCATCGACTCCGACGAGCACGAGTTGCTCGTGCACGGGATGGTAGACCGCCCGACGGTCTTCAGAATGGCAGACCTGAAGCGCTATCCGGAGGCGTCGCGCATTCACTTCGTCGAGTGTTCCGGCAACGGGGGCGGTGCCTACAACCCGGAACGGATGCGCACGGAGATGTCGCCGCAGTCGCTGGACGGGCTACTCAGTAACAGCGAGTGGACCGGAGTGATGCTGTCGACGATTCTGCAGGAAGTGGGCGTGCAGCCCGGTGCAAGTTGGGTTCTGGCAGAGGGCCGCGACGCCGCCATGCTGTCCCGCAGCATCCCGCTCGCGAAGGCGATGGACGACGCGATGCTCGCGTACGGTCAAAACGGCGAAGCCATCCGACCGGAGCAGGGATATCCGCTCCGGCTCGCGCTCCCAGGCTGGGAGGGCAACGCCCAAGTGAAGTGGTTGCGCCGCCTCGAGGTCAGCGACCGACCGACGATGACCCGCGAGGAGACGTCCAAGTACACCGACCCGCTCGAAGGCGGGACCGCGCGCCAGTTCAGCTTCGTCATGGACGCGAAGTCGATTATCACTTTTCCCTCCTATCCTTATGTGCTGCCGGAGCAGGGGTGGTGGGAGATCAAGGGCCTCGCGTGGACGGGCCGAGGCAAGATCACGAGTGTCGAGGTGAGCACAGACGGAGGGCGGAACTGGACCGAGGCCGAACTCCAGCCCCCGATTCTATCCAAGGCCACGGTTCGTTTCCGGCACCTTTGGAACTGGGACGGGAACGAGACGATTATTCTGAGTCGCGCGATCGACGAAACAGGGTACGTGCAGCCGACGGTGCAGCAGCTCTGGGAGGCGCGCGGGCAACGCACCCGGTATCACATGAACAACCAGCGCGCGTGGAAGATCGCCGCTGACGGATCCGTGACCTTCGGCCTCGGGGAGTTGATATGAGGCAGGCATTGGCGCTTTTGAGCGCCGTGCTCATCGTTGGCTGTGGAGCGCCTGAAGTGGATCGGGCGCCGGGCCCCAGCGACGACGGCTCAGCGGTATTGGCTTCGTTCCCGAGCAACGCCCCGGACCATTTTGGCTTCGGCTCGGACGCTTCCGCGGCTCGCGTCGCAATGTGGGACATCGACGTCAAGCCGGATGGCGAAGGGCTGCCGCCCGGGAGCGGCACCGTCGCGCAGGGCCAGCGCGTCTTCCTGACCCACTGCGTCGCGTGTCACGGTGCCACCGGCACCGAAGGTCCGAACGACCGTCTCGTCGGCACCGCCGCGTGGGAGCAGTGGCCCAATGGCCAGACCGTGGGCAACTACTGGCCGTATGCGACCACGCTCTACGACTACATCAGGCGGGCTATGCCACAGCTGACGCCGGGTATCTTGACCAGCAACGAAACCTACGCGGTAGTCGGCTACATCCTGAACATGAACGGCCTCGTGCCGGCGGACGCCGTCATGGATGCGGCGACCCTGCCGGCTGTCGAAATGCCCGCCCGCGATCGCTTCGTATTGGACGACCGGGAGGGAGGACCCGAGGTTCGATAGGGCCGAGGCTCAGCCTCTGGGTGGTGCCAGTCGATTGAGGTCAGCCACCATCTGGCCCGCCATATAACCGAGCAGCGCGCGCGTCGCGGTTACCTGGTTGACGGTCGTCAGCTCGAGCGTGAAGACGGCTTCGTTGTCAGCGTCTTCGACGGTATGCACGGCGGTTAGTCGGATCGGCTCACCGGCCTGTAGGCGCACCACGTGCCTCGCGTCGAGTACGACGGGAACCTCGATCAACTCGCCGGTACCGGCGGGGCCGGTCCAGAGCAGGTCCGCATCTTCTGCCGAGCCGAAGTGCAGCACGTAACTGTCCTCTCCCGCGAGCGACTCGGGCAGGGTTGCGCGCACGGCCAACGAGGGCGCGTACACCAAATCGGGGTGCTCGAACTCGAAACCTAGAGAATCGAGGATCTCCTTGAACTCGCCGGCTTGCTCTTCGGTCAGGGCTCTGCGGTCCACGATGAGCGGGGAAAACGCGACCGTGAGCACAACGTTTCCGTGGCGCGCGAAGGCGATGGTCCTCGCTCCGCCCAGTGTCCCGTTCGCTTCGAGCTGCAGGCCACCGGGCTGGGTCCAAGGCCGCAACTCTTGCACGCCCCAGAGGTCCTCCGGGGTTTCCACGAACGAGTACCCCGGAATGCCGGCCGAGTCCGCCGCCGCGTCACACACGGGACTCTGCTCGGTCTCGCATGCCTCGATCACGACGGGTCGGATCAAGATGGCGCCGTCGCAGGGGTTCGCTTCCGTTCCAAGGCCGTCCGACGTGTCGATTATGGCCTGCGCTTCGGCCTGGATCACTTGTGCTTGCGCCTGTACCTCCCCTCGAATCTGCTCGCGGCTTATGGTCCGTTGCTGTTGCAACGCCTGGTTTCCCGTGTCGAGGATACTCTGCGCCAAGCGCCCGTCGGATACGAACCAATCGTAGACGGCGGACTCCGTCGGATCCTCCCGGTCGAGCGAGTCCATGATGTTGCGATCTTCGAGCCCGATTGCCCCGAGTAGAAGACGCAGTCGCTCGGCCCGTAGGCCGAGTGGCTGAAGCGACTGGTTCAAGTCGTCCAGTCGCTTCAGCACACCGACGCACTCACGGGAGCGGTTGATCTCGAGCTCGGCGAAGCCGACAGGTGGCGCTTCCTGCGCGGCGATCGACGCCGGAGCGGCTGTCGCGCACAGGAGGATGGCGAGAGTTCTCACGTGATTGGGCCGCATTCCTGGCAACTCAGCCGTCCTGCTTGGTTCCTTCGAAGATTCCGGCTCCCGCCGCGCCGTATTCGCACTCGCCCGTGATCGTATTGCCGTCGATGACTCCCGAATACGTGGCCGTACCCGCATCAGCCGCATCGAAGGTGAAGTTCACGACGTTGCCTTCTATGGTGCCCATCAACTCCGCTTCGCCGAATGCCCCCGCGTACGTGCCCGTAATCTTCCCGTCCTCGACGGCGAACACAAAGCTCACTTCTCCGCTGCCGGCGTCTAGATCGACGTTGATGATCCAGTGGCCGGCGAGGTCCTGGGCGGCCAGTGGAGCCAGCATAGCGCCTGTGCTCAGCACGACGGCGGTGAAAAGAAAAGTCCGGAGGATTTGCGTCATCCGCGTGTTCATACTCCTGCTCCTTACTCACTGATGAGTGGGTTCAAGCCGCGTTCCGCCAGAAGACGGTTGAACGCGGCCAGGTCCTCCGAGAGAGTTGTTTCGAGCTCCTCTCGGGCATTCATGAGGTGGTCACGCAGCAACACCTGCACCTCGCCCTGCTGGTCCGCAGGCCTGAAATCAGCGGTCCCCACGCCATTGGCGAGGTGTCTGAGTTGGCCTACGACTTTGGAAGGGTACCGCACTCCGTCCTGGCCGGTTCCAGTCGAACGCAATTGGATCAGCTGCGACTCGATCGCGATGAGCGATTCATCGAGAGCTCCAGCACCCTCGACGAGGTCTGCTGAACTGCCCTGATCCTCGAGAACATCGACGAGGTCGTAGAGCTGTCGCCTCACCCATTCGATGCGATTGATGGCATCGGCGGCGGCGTCATAGTCGTTACGGATCTCGGACATGAGATCGAGTTGGGCTGTGATCGATGCCATGGTGCCATCGGAATTGGGGTCCTTGAGAACCTCGAGTGTCTGCGACTGCTCTTCGCCATCTACGTCGAGCGTGACGGTGTATGTGCCCGGCGGGTGCCGCAGCGACAGGCCGTTCTGGACCCGCACTCGGTCGGGCCCGTAGTCGACCCAGTCGGCATAAAGTGGTGGTACGCGTCGACGGATCGGGGTGCTAGGCTCGCCGCGGAAATCCCAGAACACGCGGTTCATGCCCGGCTGGCTCGTGCCCGCGAATGTGCGCACGAGTGCTCCGGATGCGTCGCTGATGCGAAGCGTCACCTCCGCCCCCGCGCTGAGCCCACCCAGCCAGTAGTTGATGTAGGCGGCGTTCCGTGGATTGGTGCCCTGACTCAGGTCGATCGTCATTGCCGCCGGAGACGTGCGCGGGTTGAAGCGGTAGGCGTCCCGAGGCTCGAATAGATGCGCGCCGCCTGCGCGCACCTCGTCTGTGAGTTGCTGCAACGGCGTGAGGTCGTCCATGATCCAGAAGCCGCGGCCATATGTGCCGATCACCAAGTCGTTGAAATGCTCCTGCACGACGATTCCGTACATGGGCGCCGGTGGCAGGTTGTTGATCAAGGGCCGCCATGCGTCGCCGTCGTCGAAACTCACGTAGAGGCGGTTCTCAGTGCCGAGGTAGAGAAGGCCAGGTCGCACCGGATCCTCTTGGATGCTACGCGTGAAGCTGAGGATGTGGTCCGGGATGCCCGATGTGATCTTCGTCCACGAGGCTCCGAAATCCTCGGTCCGGTAGGCGTAAGCCGCGAAGTCGCCAACTTGGTGTGCTTCCACGACCAGATACGCCTTGCCCGGGTCCCATTTGGATGCGTCGATACCGCGCACCACCCCGTCCACCGGCCAATCCGGCAGGTTGTCGGTAACGTCGATCCAGTTCGCGCCGTCGTCGCGGCTCACGTGCACTTTGCCGTCGTTCGAGCCTGCGTAGAAGACCCCCTGTTGAGCCGGCGACTCGTCGAAAGCGTAGATCACGCAGCAATACTCCACGCCGATATTGTCCGGCGTGAGCCCGCCGCTGATGCCTTGCCGGCTCTTGTCGTTCGTCGTGAGATCGGGGCTGATGACTTGCCAGCTCTGCCCAGCGTTCCTCGTGCGGTGCACGTTTTGACTGGTGACGAAGATCGTGTTGTGGTCGTGTGGAGAGATGAGCAATGGGAACGTCCACTGGAAGCGGAACCGCACTTCGTCGGCGGCGTGTCCGCCGGTGCTTTCCGGCCAGACCTCCACATTGCGGAACTGGCGGTTTTTCTCGTCGTGGCGGACCACGATGCCACCTCGTGCGCCGGAGCCCGAGGCGCTCGACCACACAATGTCTGGGTCGGTCGGGTCGGGCGTGGCGAAGCCACTCTCACCCCCGCCGACCTGATGCCAGTCTCCGCGGGGAATCGAGCCGCCGCCGCCGCCACCGTAAAGGGAATTGCTCGGCCCTCGGTAGGACGGCCCGTCCTGTCGATTGCCCAGGACGTTGTACGGAATCGCGTTGTCTACGGTCACGTGGTACATCTGCGAGATCGGAAGCTCTACCCGCAGATAGGACGCGCCTCGGTTGACGGAGATGTGCACCCCCTGATCGTTGCCGATGACCAGGCGATCCGGATTGTCAGGGTCGATCCACAAGTCGTGGTAGTCTCCGCCCGGGCGCTCGACGCCCTGGTGGGTGACGTACGTGAGTCCCCCATCGTACGTGCGCGAAAGCGCCGCTGTCAAAAAGAAGACCTCGTTCTCGTCGTCCGGGAAGACGCGGCAGTTGTTGTAGTAAGCGGTTCTGCCGCCGAGGTCGCGGCTGTGGTTCACTAGCTGCCAGTCGTACCCGCCGTTGCTGCTCCGCCAAAGCTCACCGTCCTCCGTTTCTTGACCGTGCCAGGGCACACCATCGCCCGTTTCGATCAGCGCGTAGATGCGGCGTGAGTCTGCCTGTGACATGCACACGTCGATCTTGCCCACGGGCAGGGTGGGAAGGCCTCGACCCTCCAGCTTGGACCAGGTGTCGCCGCCGTCACGCGACATGAAGATGCCCGAGCCCGGACCACCGCTCTCTCTGCCCCAAGCGTTGACCTGGACCGTCCACATGCCCGCGAAGAGAATACGCGGGTTGTTGGGGTCCATGATCACGCTCGAGGCACCCGTGTCCTCATCCACGAAGAGCAAGTGCTGCCACGTCTCGCCACCGTCCAAAGTGCGGTAGATCCCCCGTTCCGGTTGCGGTGCGTGTGCGTGGCCGAGCGACGCCGCATACACGATGTCGGGGTTCGTGGGATGGATCACGAGGCGACTGATCCTGCCGGTCGCGTCGAGCCCCATATGCTGCCAATTGTCCCCGCCGTCCATCGACTTGTAGACGCCGTCGCCAACGGTCACGTTCGATCGGATGTGTGGCTCCCCCGTGCCGGCCCACACGATCTGGGGATCCGAGAGCGACACCGCGAGCGCGCCCACGGAATGCACGTCCAGCTCGTCGAAGAGCGGACGCCAGCGGACGCCTCCGTCCTCGGTCTTCCAGAGCCCTCCCGACGCGGCTCCCGCATAGTAGACCAAGGGGTTCCCGGCGACGCCCGCCACCGACGCTATGCGATTTCCGACGACTCCGATGTGCCGGAAGCTGAGCGAGCTCAGCAACTCGCTGGAAGAGGTCTGTGCGTGCGTCGACGCAGGGAGAACGAGTGCGAGGGCGGCTAACAGGCCCGTCGTGCGCTGCTGGAAAGACATCGGTGGGCTCCTGCCTCTTTTTGGCGGGCGCCTCACGTGATGCGGCGCCTCGGTGGTGGTTTGCGTCATCGGCTCACTCCAACAGCCAGGGGATTAGCACGTGGGCGGAGATCAGGCCCCCGATGAAGAAGCCGATGACCGCGACCAGCGACGACGCCTGTAGGTTGGCGAGCCCGGAGATCGCATGACCCGACGTGCAACCGTTGGCGTAGCGAGCCCCGAAACCGACCAGGAAACCGCCGAGCAGGATGATCACGATGCCCGGGACCTAGAACAGCACCGCGAGCGCGAAGACGTCGTCGGGCACCATGCCCGTGAAGTCGGTTACGCCGAGGCCCGCCAGGTCCGAGTGCGTGGCCTCTGAGATGCCCACTACATCATCGGGCCCTGACAGCACGCGCCCGCCGATGAACCCTCCGAGTATCATGCCGGAGGCCATCGCCAGGTGCCACGCGCCCTTCTTCCACCAGTCGTACTGGAAATACTCGATCCGTGCCGGCACCGTCGCCGCACACAGGTGCCGCAGGGTCGAGGACACGCCCCACTCCTTGCCGCCATACCAGTACACGAACGGCACGACCAGACCAATGAGTGGTCCGGCCACGTACCATGGCCACGGCTGCATCACTACTTCAGGCAATCGACGCTCCTTCCGGCGCACGAAGACATGCGCCAATGTGTGCGTCGACCGCTCCCTAGGCTACTCGAATCGAAGCGCCACCACGGGATCGACCTTCGCCGCCCGCCGCGCAGGCACATAGCTCGCCAGAAGCGCGACCGTCGATAGGCCAAGCGCGACCGAGCCGAACGTCACCGGATCCATCGTACTGACACCGAAGAGCAGCGAAGACATGAGCCTCGTAAGGCCCATCGCGCCGGCGACGCCGCTTTCAATCGCAAAACCCGCCTCGCGCAAGGTCTGCTGCAGAAGCGCCGAGCTCTGTGTCTCGAGATATCCGAGCTCGGCAAACTCCCAGATTTCCCGGGCTATTTCGCTGAACGTCTCGGCATTGTCATCGATGTAGGTCGCGACCATCGCTTTGCCACCCTGCCCAGTCGCGAGAGCGGGCGTCGCGAGTGCGGCGAGGATTACCAGGGTCGTGCGTGCGTTTCGCAACATCGTGCTAGCTGCAGGAGCTGATGGTTCTCTCGTTTTCTGGTCGGTGGCCGGCGAAATCAGTTGCCGCCGCGCGCCGTCCTTGGGCCACGCGCACTGCCTTCCCAGTCGGGGTCTGCCGCACCAGTCCACGTCTGCGTCACGGCGTCGTACTGAATGCCATGCACGCGGCCGAAGGCACCGGCGCGGGGCGTCGCATTAATCTCGAGGCCCAGCGCACGCATTTCGTTGAGTTGGGCGGGCGTCCACCCTATGCCCGGACTCGTCTCGGCGCTGAAGCCGCCACGTCCCCGCGCGACTCGGGGCTCGGCGAGCGCCTCCGGAAGCGACATGCCGAAATCGATTACGCGCGTGATCGCGTGCACGACCGCGGGCGGAATCATGCCGCCTCCCGCCGCGCCGAGCACGAGCACCACTTCACCGTCCTTCATGACGATGAACGGGCAGATGTTCGAGCGAGCTCGAGCGCCCGGCCCCATGCCACGGCTCAGGTATCCGCCGAGCGTCGAGGCGTAGAGGAAGCCGAGATCGGGTGTCACGACCTTGGAGCCCATGTTCGGGCCGAGCGTTTGCGTGAGCGCGACGAACATTCCGTCGGCGTCCGCGGTGGACAGGTGCGTCGTGTGGCCTCCATACAGATCACCGCGGTCTTCGTTGACGGGAATGGGACTGTGGAGTTCTGCCGGAACCTGCGCGGGGGCGAGGACTTCACTCGCCAGCTGTGTCGCGTAGGCCTTGGATGTCGCGCGCGCAGCAGCCGTGTCGGTACCTAGGACGCCAAGCTCACCGGACGCCATGCGCAGCGCTTGGCCGGTGATTGCGAACCACTCGGCTTCGCTCATCGAGGAGGGCTCGAAGTTCTCCATGATGTGCAACGCCTGGATGGCCAGCACGCCGGCGGCGGGCACGTCGGTGCCGATCAGGTCGTAACCGCGATAGCTACCTCGAACGATGCGGCTGTTCTCGGCCACGTAGTCGTTCAACGCCTGGAGTGTGACCGCGCTGCCGTGCGCGCTCAGATCTGCCGCCATCTTCTCTGCGATCGCACCCACGTAGAACACGTCCCTTCCGCCGGCTGCGATCGCCCGGAGCGTGTTCGCGTAGGCCGGCTGCACCAGGAGTTCTCCTGCAGCATGGAGTGTGCCGTTGCCCTTGTAGTATGCGGCGACCGTGCCTGGAAACTCCCGGGCCTGGCTGAGTCCGCTGGCCTGGCGCCGCGCGTCTGCAGGGAGCACTCGAAACCCATGTTGCGCGTACTCGATCGCGGGAGCCATGACCGTCGCGAGCGGCAGCGACCCGTGCTCGTCGTGAAGCTTGAGCAAGCCTGCGAGTGCGCCCGGGACACCGATGACCGCGTACCCATAGTCCGCCCGGGGGGCTGTTGCTTCATCGTAGTTCCACGGAGCTTGTGTGGTACCGTCGATGCCGTGGAAGTCGCCGTCCCGCGTGCGCACCAGGATCTGGTTGCGCCCGCCGATGCTGTTCATGGTGGGCTCGACCACCGCGATCGCGAATCCGGCAGCCACGGCGGCGTCCGCCGCGTTCCCACCCAACTCCAGCATTCGCACACCCGCATCTGTAGCGAGGGGGTGGGCTGCGGAGACCATGCCGGACTGCGATCGCCCGACCTGCCGGACGCTCTGACCCGACATCGAAGCCGGGAGCGTGACTAGGAGTGCGAAGAGAACGCCGAAAAAGGCGCGGAGCTCGCGCGAGCGCATGAGGCACCTCATGGAGCTGAAAGTCGTTGGAGGCGAGTACGATAACTCGTGTAGCCACTGGTGTGCACTACCCGAACAGTAGGTCGCAGGACGCCCACCTGCCGTCGGTGTGGCTCCCGTCGCCTCTGAGCAGATCGTGCAACATCTCGTGGCTCACCACCTTTGCGTCGGCTTCGTATCTGCGCACGATGATGATGTCGTGGGGTTCCGACCAGCGCGCTCGTGCCACCCGCGCGTCTCCCATAATCCAGTCCGCCAGATAGAACACGAGTGCCTCGAAGGAGCCGGACTCATCCGCGCAGGCCTCAGTGTCGCGCCACCATTCGAGGTAGACCGCTGGGGGGGAGAAGGGCACTCGGCCTTGGATCTCAGCCTCGAACCCCGACAGCGTGCAGCCGGTAAGCAGCACGCACAGAGGCGCAAAAAGTCGCATAGGCCCCGCCAGCGCCATTTACTCGAAGTGCTTGCGGCAGGCTTTATAGGAGAGCGCTGACCTTTCTGGCATGAAGTCGAAGATGGCTATCGGGTCTTCGTAAAGACGCTCGAGCAGGGCGAGCGTGTGCTCGTATCCGACGAACTCGGCGGCGAGGTCTTTCGTGAGGTCGTGCACGTTCCGGTCCTGGCGCACCGTCGGAGGCCCATAAACGAGCTTCGCGCCGTGAGCCTGCACGTAGTAGGCGGTCCAGATGTCGACGAAGAGGCCCACGAACGGGAAAAGGAAGTACTCGCCGAGCCAATCCGGGCTCACGAAAGTATTCTGCGAATTGAACGGGCCGAGCTTGTTCGACGCGAGCGGGAAGCTCCCGGGATCGAATACCACGTCCGGCTTGAATTGCATGCGGCAGATGGCGTCGATGTCCGGGTCGCCGTTCCAGAAATCCGCCTGCACGTCGGGCTTGACCACTTTGCGAGTGGGCTCGCCGAAATCGCGCTCGGCGAGTAGCTGCGGCGGGTATCCGCGGTGCCAAAGATGCCTGTGCTCCGTCACAGCCACGGGGTCGAAGGCGAGCAGGTCGGTCTCGTAATAATCGACTTCGACTTCCCCGCCCACGAAGATCTGCTCGCCCCAGTTTTCGAGCGGCACGTTGTCGTCATCGACCACCGCGACGATCTCGGCGCCCATGTCCAGCGCCCACAGGAAGCCGTAGTTGCGACGCTCCACGACGTTCCAGCCGAGCGCCTGCGAGAGCTCGGGATCGTACTTCTCCTGCTCTTCTGGCGTACCGTAGATCGCGCCATCGATGTGAAATTCGGTCGGTGTCTTCTGGTCGCCGACGACCACGAGCTCCCAATCCGGCATCGCTGCGAACTTCCGCAGTGCCTCGGTGGGCGCGTTGATGGTGGTGGTGACGATTACCTTGGACATCGATGGCGCTCCGAATGGGGTTTTCGAAGATTTTTCGAGGAGTCAGACCGCTTCTTCGTCGCTCTTCAGAATCTTCTTCGGGTCCATGAAACGCGTCTTCAAGCCCGGACGAAAGTATTCGAAGTTGCGCATGAACGGGCTTACTGATTCCCCTTCAACTCTGGCTTTCCAAGAGGTGGGAACCTCTATTTGTCGGGGTTTCGGTACGCTTGGAACAACGACGACCTCTCAAGCGCCACCTCGATGCTCTCTCCGCGGGCGGTTGTGCATCTGCCCTGGGACATGCCCGCAGTCGGAAAAACGGACGCGGCGCTCTCGCTGGAGCGATTGATGCCAAAGGTGGGAGAGCTCCAGATGAGCATCCTCGACTTCGACATCAGCGAACGCATCGGCTTCGCGCTCGGACGCTACGCGCTCGAGACCGGCGACCAATTTGTGACCGGCTATTACACCGCGGTCATCCAACTCCAGGACGAAGGTCCGCAGCTCACCGCCCTACTTTTCTCGGGGGCTGGTGCCAACGCCGCGGTGACGGAGGAGCTCAGCGGCCGGTGAGAAGCTTAGCGCTTCTCGTTCAAGATCCATCCTTTGCGGCGACGACCCCGGCGCGTTTACGAGCGTTGGTCGGCGCCATTCTGCTGATTGCGGTTGCTTGGTCCCTGTCCACTAATCGGGCCAGAATATCGTGGCGTGTGGTCGGTTGGGGGCTCGGGCTCCAGCTCGCGTTCGCACTGCTGGTGCTGCAGACCCCGATGGGCGTGACCTTCTTCGAGGGGATGAACGGCCTCGTGCGTGCCGTGCTCGGCTACGCAGAGCAGGGAGGACGATTCATTTTCGGGAACCTCGTCTCAGACAACGTCCCCATCGGGACGCTCGACGCGAACCAGAACTTCATCGCGACGCCGGGCGCGGTGGCACGCACCGGAGCATTCTTCGCATTCCGCATCTTCCCGAACATCATCTTCGTTGCGTGCCTCATGACGGTGCTTTACCACCTCGGCATCATGCAAAGGGTCGTACGCGGCGCCGCGTGGGTCATGCAACGGACCATGCGCACCTCGGGTGCCGAGACGCTGTGCGCTGCTTCGAACATCTTCGTGGGGCTCATGGAGTCTCCGCTTGTCGTCAAGCCGTTCATCGCGAAAATGACCGAGTCTGAGCTCATGGCGATCATGACCGCGGGTATGGCGACCATCAGTGGCGGTGTGCTCGCCGCGTATGCCGGAATGATGCTCCCGTACCAACCCGAAGCCGCGGGACACTTGATCGCAGCCTCGATCATGTCGGCGCCCGCCGCGTTCGTGATGGCCAAGCTGCTCGTTCCCGAGACCGGCGAGCCAGCGACCTCTGGCACCCTGGATGTCGAAGCCGAGCGGCCCGATGTGAACGTGATCGACGCAGCGGCCCGCGGAGCTGCGGAAGGGCTCCGGCTGGCGCTGGTCGTAGCTGCCATGCTGATCGCGTTCGTGGCGTTGATCTCCTTGGCGAACGGAGTCGTAGGTTGGGCGGGAGGGCTGGTAGGTTTCGAGAGCCTCACCATCGACGGCATCCTCGGTTCGTTACTTGCCCCGGTGGCGTGGATGCTGGGCGTGCCGTGGACGGACGCGGGTTTGGTGGGTCAAATGATCGGCGTCGACCTCGTGCTCAACGAGTTCGTCGCTTTTGTGCAGTTGGAAGCGGCACTCGGCGGCGGGGCGGCGCTCGACGAGCGGTCGCTCATCATCGCCATATACGCGCTCGCGACCTTCGCCAACTTCGGCTCGGTGGCCATGACGGTCGCCGGGGTTGGCGAGATCGCGCCGGAACGCAGGCACGATCTCGCGCGGCTGGGCGTGAAGGCGATGTTCGCGGGCATGCTCGCGGCCCTGCTGACGGCGGCGTTCGCTGGGATGCTGGTTTGATTCAGAAGCGGCCTTCCATCTTGGGCGTAGGCACGGTGTCGCTCGACACGGTCGAGTCTGGCGGGGAGGTGGCCCGCGACGTTCTCGGAGGATCCGCCCCGTACTTCGCCGCCGCCGCTCGAGTCTCCGCTGATGTCGCACTCGTCGGCGTCGTGGGCGAGGACTTCCCGGAGCGGTTCGTCACGCTCTTGAGCGAAGCCGGCATCGACGTCAGCGGATTGTCGCGCCACGCGGGTGAAACGTTTCGCTGGCACGTCCAGTACGATCGAGATGGCTCCCGGCAGACGTTGGCTACGAATCGCGAAACAGCTCTTACCGAGACTCCCCAGGTTCCGCGCGAAAGGCAGGGGCCGGCGGCACTATTCCTGGGCAGCACAGACCCGTCGATCCAGGCGTCTGTGCTTGCCCATTCCGGGGCGCCCGAGCTCGTCGTGCTCGACACGATGACGCACTGGATCCAAGATCGCGCTGACGATCTCCGTCTGCTGATGCGCAGCGCCGATGTCGTGCTCCTGAACGAAGATGAGGCGTTAGTTCTGGGCGAAGGCGATCAAGCGGCTGGTATTCGGCCGATCCTGGAGGAAGGCTGCTCATGGGTCGTCGTAAAGCGCGGCGACCAGGGCGCGATCGCGTTTGGCCACGATCGTGCGATCACTGTGTCGGCGCCGCGACCTCGCGAGGTGAAGGATCCGACGGGCGCCGGCGACGCGTTCGCCGGTGGCCTCGTCGCCAGGCTCGCGCGTGACTGGCCTTCACCTTTGGCGATGGACGAGGCACTCAGGCAAGCCGTAGCCATGGGATCTCTGGCGGTCGAGTCGTTCTCGGTCGATCGCCTGCTTGCGGCGACGGCGGGAGGCGTGGCTTCCAGGGCTCGCGAGGCACGCCTGAAGATGAGGAAGCACCGCCCGGCCCCTTGAGGCCGCACCCTCCCATCCCGACCTTTCAACTCGCAGCCGGGCACATCGCGGTCTCGGCCTAGGTCTTTGCGACTTCCCGAGGATCATGATGTCGGAACGAAAGAAGAGGCTCATCGTCGTCGGCGATCGCGTCCTGATTCAGCCGGAAGAGGGTGAGGATCGCACAAAGGTGGGACTGTACCTTCCCGCCACCGCCGTGGACAACCAGCCCGTGCAGGGCGGGACGGTCGTGGCGACGGGTCCGGGCAATGCGCTTTCCGCTCCCACCGAGCTCAGCGACGAGCCCTGGAAGGTGGGGGCGCCGGAGCCGCGCTACCTGCCCGTGCAGGCACAAATCGGGGACTACGCGATCTTCTTCCGACGCGCGGCGGTGGAGATCACTTTCGACGGCGACCACTATCTGGTCGTGCCGCAGGCCGCGATTCTGACGCTCGTCCGTGAGGGAGACGAAGGAGACGAGGGCGGTCTCTCGCTCTAGGCGTGGGCGCGGTCGAGGTCTCAAGCGTTCGGAGCGTGCGAAGGTCGTAGACCTGGAGCGCTATCGCGGGATCATCTCCGACTGGGCGGCCTTCACGGCCGCTTCGCAGCGCCCCGAGCCGACGGTGTTGCGCGTTCGTACCGGCCGCATCAGTCCGGGTGCGTTGCTCGATCGGCTCTCGAAGCAGGGGTTCGCGCTGCGAGCGAAGCACGGGCTTCCCGGATTTTTCGAAGTCGAGTCCGGACCGGGACCGGTGTCGCTGACCTTGGAGCATTGGCTCGGGCTGTTCTACGTGCAGCAGGCCTCGACCGGAGTCGCCGCGCCACTGCTTGGTCCCCAGCCTGGCGAGCGCGTTCTCGACCTTTGCTCGGCGCCGGGAGGCAAGACCACGCATGCCGCCGACCTCATGCAGGACAGAGGGTGCCTGGTAGCGTCGGAGATCAGCGAGAGCCGGATCCGAGGTCTGCTCGGCAACGTCTACCGACTCGGTCACCCCAACGTGTTCGTAGTGGCGGGTGACGGCCGCGACTTCCCCGAAGGGCCTTTGTTCGACCGCGTCCTGGTCGACGCGCCATGCTCCGGGGAAGGCACCCTGAGGCGACGCGGCGGCAAAGCGCCCCGCCAGTCGTCCTCGTTTGCCGGATACGTGACCGCCGCCCAACGGGCTCTCTTGCAGAAGGCGATCCGACTGGTACGCCCGGGCGGTACGATCCTCTACGTCACGTGCACCTTCGCTCCTGAGGAGAACGAGGCGGTCGTCGACGAGATCCTGAAGAGCCAGCCCGTGGACCTGGAGCCGATCACGCTCCAGGTACCACACGCGCCTGGGCTCACGTCCTTTGCCGGAGCCCGCTACGACGACCGACT
>DQPL01000068.1 GCA_015664885.1 Gemmatimonadota bacterium | reverse complement strand
GTTTGTTTTCCAAGCGTACAACCTGCTTCCGGTACTCACCGCGATGGAAAACGCCGAGTTCACACTGTTGCTGCGTGGCGTTCCCACGGATGAACGACATGAACGCGTACGCGTGCTCTTCGACCAAATGGGCCTGGAGGGGTTGGAAGATCGATTCCCTGGCAAGCTCTCAGGCGGGCAACAGCAGCGCGTTGCGGTCGCGCGCGCCGTGGTGGGGGAGCCCGCGCTGGTACTCGCAGACGAGCCCACGGCCAACCTCGACTCGGTGGCCAGCGCCGCGCTGCTCGAAGTTATGGAGCGCTTGAACCGCGAGCACGGCACGACGTTCGTTTTTTCAACCCACGATCCCCGGGTCATGGAACGCGCTCGCAGGCTGATCACGCTGGTGGACGGAGAGATCTCCACTGACGTGCGCCAGAACCACGAGACCGCCGGGGCGTGAAGCGGGCCACGAAGGCCAAGACCCTACTCGCGGCCCTCCCTCTGTTGTTTCCCCCGACCGCTGCCGAAGCACAGGTAGAGCTCACCGGCTACGCGCTCGGCGTGAGTAGCCACGCGACCGAAAGTGCTCTGTCACCCGCAGGCACGACGCTACTCGCTCGTACTCGTCTGATGGGGCTGGCCACATCCGGTCCGTTTACGCTCGACTTCGCCTACGAACATGTGATTCAGCGGACATCAGAGGGCGGTGGATTCTCGGTGACCTCCCCAGCGGCCGGAACCGGCGGAGGAGACTGGCTGGGTACAGATTGGGAGCTGCAGGGGTGGTCACGCGGCCAGTGGCGCCATCGTTTCGACCGGCTCAGCGTGGGCATTTCCGAGGGGGCTGTGGAGGTAGAGATAGGCCGTCAGGCAATCTCGTGGGCCACTACGCTGTTCCTCACGCCTGCGGACCCGTTTGCGCCGTTCGATCCGTCCGACCCCTTCCGCGAGTACCGCGGCGGAGTCGATGCGGTGCGACTCCGTGTCTTTCCCGGACCGTTCACGGAGGTGGAGGCGGTGGTGCGGGCGGCCGAAACGGTGTTCGGTACGACGATAACGGCGCTGGCGCGCGCGCAGACTTCTAGCGGGGGATGGGCCTTCGGCGGCTGGGGCGGGGTGCTGCACGACGAACCCGCCATGGCGATCTTCGCTACCGGCGCGATCGGCGCAACCGCGGTGCGAAGTGAAGCCACGTTGCGTGAGGACAACGAAGGCGAGATGACCGTGCGTGCCACGCTGGGGCTCGATCGGTTTTTCACGCCCGGCAGGAAAGACCTCTCCCTGATCGCAGAGCTGCAATACGACGGGCTGGGCGCCGACGACGCCTCGCATCTACTCGAAGTAGCATCGTCTAAGTCATTTATGCGTGGCGAATTACAAACTTTGGGTACGTGGACAGCTGTGATGCAGGCGAGCTATCAGATCCACGCACTCGTCGGACTCTCGGCGATGGCCCTGGTCAACTTGACCGACGGCAGCACGCTCGTGGCTCCGGGCCTTTCCTGGTCGGCTACGGGGTCCACCTCGGTACGCCTGGGTGTCTACTCGGGGCTCGGACAAGCTGGACTACTGCCGCTGGGCACCCTAGCGTCGGAGTACGGATCGATCCCAGGGCTCGCGTACGTGGCGGTCTCTCGTTTTTTCTGAATCCTTCCCGGCCTGAACCGCGTAGTTCGAGCCAAAGGAGAACTTCTTTATGGCCAAGTTCAGAGTGCCGGATACCGGCGCCCCGAGGCCACCGAAGTCCCCGAAACTCCCGGGCCCGAGCAAGCCCTGGGACAAACTGGGGCCCGATCCGCTCAAGTGGCTGAAGCTGATTATCAAAAAGTAGGGCGGTGCTCGCTAACTAGTCCTCGCCCAGCCGCTGCTCTACCACCAGCCGCGTAAGCCCTGCGACGGTTCGGATTCGCAACTTCGTCATGACTCGCTCGCGGTGAGTCTCGACCGTGCGCGGGCTGATGCCGAGTTCCTCGCCGATCTCCCGATTGGTGTGGCCGTCCGCGATCCGTAGCAGTACTTCGACCTCGCGCGCTGTGAGGCTGTCCACGCGGCTCCGCGTCTGCTCCTTCTCGAGCTCCGCGCGCAAGCCCACGGACAGTTGGTGCGTGATGCGCTCCGCGAAGAACTCCCGGCCTTCGCTTACGCTAGCGATCGCCTTCCGCAGCTCAGCTGGCGCCACGTCCTTGAGTACGTATCCGTCGGCACCCGCGCGCACGGCCTGCAGCACGTATTCAGGGTCGTCGTGCATGGAAAGAATCAGGATGCCAACCTCCTGCCCACTGTCACGCAGATCCTTGGCGACCTCCAGCCCGGTCTTGCCTGGCATGGTGACGTCTAGAACCACGACGTCCGGCTGATGCTCCTGGGTGAGCTGCAGCGCCGCGTCGCCGTCAGCGGCTTCGGCGACCACCTCGAGTCCCTGAATCTCCTCGAGCACGATACGGATGCCTTGCCGCACCACGGCGTGATCGTCGGCGATCACCACTCTCAGTCGGTCGTCGGTCACTGCCCCTCAGCCTCCCCCGTGGTGGACACGCGGCACCTGAATGCGAACGCGCGCACCACCGTCCGCCCCGTTCCCTACCTCGAAATCGCCTTGCACGGCCGCGACGCGTTCCCGCACGCCGGCGAGACCTCCACGGCTGCGTAGGTTCTGGAGCGCATCTTCAGGCATGCCTCGGCCATTGTCCAGCACCGTGAGCAGTGCGTGGTCCTCTTCCAGGGAGAGTCTCACGTCCACGCGGGTGCATCCGCCATGGCGGACGGCGTTCGAAAGCGCCTCCTGAAGGGCGCGATAAAGCACCAGCTCGGCGTCTGTCCCAACCGAAGTCTCCGTAGTGGGGCCATCGAACACGACTTGCAGCGTGTCCTCGGCCTCGAAGTCCCGCGCGAGCGCTCGCAGCGCAGGTACCAGTCCCAGGTCGTCGAGCGCTCCCGGGCGAAGGTTGCGCGTCACGCTGCGAATCGACTTGATGCCTTCCCCGACCAGCGTCTTCGCCCGGTCGAGCCCTTCAGCCATTTCGGGGTCGCTACGCTCTTGCAGCAAACCGAGTTGCATGTTGAGCGCCGCGAGTACCTGCGCGGTTTCGTCGTGCAGCTCACGCCAGAGCCGATTGCGCTCCTCTTCGTGCTGGTGAACCATGCGCGCCTGAAGTCGTTCGAGCTCCTCGGTGCGGGACTCGAGGCTGCGGTGCAGGTCCTCGTTCTCCAACGCGGCTCCGACCTGTTGCCCGAATGCGACCAGAAAGCGGCTATCGAGCACCGTGAAGGGGTCGCGGGCTTCACCGACCACGACGAGAGCCCCGACCACCTTCTCTTCGCGGATCACCGGCAGGGCAGCGGTATAAGCATGCGTCCAATCGCCGAAGTCGCGCGCTCGCTCGCCGCTGCGAACCGCCGGCAGCCCGGACCGCTGCACGAGCTCAGCGCCCTCGCTCGCTGCGGTCGGCGGGCCTTCAAATGGCCAAAGCGCAGCCACTCCGGCGCCGTGCACGAACGCGCCACCGCCGTCGGTCGCCAAATACAGTGCGGATCCATGCACGCCGCGCAGCGAGAGCGCCCGCCGCAGCATCGCCTCGGCGATTGGCTCTTCCTTGCTGCCCCGCCCCTGCAGCTCGCCCGACAGCGCGGTCAACGTACGCAGCCCCTGATCGAGGTCCTCGAGGATGAGGAATAGGATGCCGAGCCCCATGCCCACCTCGAACATGATGTCCAGGTAGTAACCCCACGGGCTCCAAGCTCCGCGCGCGCGCAGCAGCGGATAGTCGAGATGATGCAACGCCCACAGCGTGAGCAGGACAACGAGCAGCCGCGCAGCTGGCGAACCGACCAGGCGGTCGTAGCGGAAGAAAGCCCACGCCGTGCCCGCGGTCGTGACGCTCAGGAACACCACCGTGGGGATCGCAGCCCATAGAAAGTCGTCGAGCACGTAGATCGAAACGAAGGCCCAAAGCAGCGGGATGGACAGAAAGAGCACGTAGTCGTTCCGCCACTCGAGGCGTTGCGCGAAGACCAAGGCGGCCCAGAGTAATGCCAGCGCAGCCCAGCCGGTCATCACTTGATGCCAGAAGAGCCACCACGACACTGACGTGTGCAGAAACGCAATAATGGCGCCGATGCGGAGCGCATACAGCCCCCACGCGAGCCCCCACAGACCGAAGTAGGGCTTCCGGTATCGCCGAGACAGGACCAGGCACAATACCACGAGACCCAGCGTCACGATGAGCTGCAGATACCCGGCGGCGAGCTCGTCGCGCACCAGGTTCGGGACGGATAGATCCATGGCGAGAAGATCCGCGGGCGAGCGGTGTCCGGCAATGCGCTTGCCATAAGCGATTCCCCTTACGATCCTCCCACGCAATGACAATTGCCGCCCCGCCCACACCCCTCCTCGCCGACCGAGTCCACCGCATCGGCACCGAAGCCGCCTTCGCGTTGGGAGCGTCGATCGCGGAGGTCGAGGCTAAGGGTGAACGGGTCATCCGATGCAACTTGGGGCAGCCAGACTTCCCGGTGCCGAAGCACATCACCGACGCGGTCAAGCGTGCGCTGGACGCGGGGCTCACGACGTATTGCGATCCGCAGGGCATCCCCGAGCTGCGCGCCGCGGTGGCGAGGTCGCTCAGCGAAAAACACGGGCTCGACATCGGGCCGGAGCGCGTGGTGGTCTATCCGGGCGGGCGCCCCGCCATCGGCTTCGCGCACATGACGTACAGTGAGGCTGGCGAGGAGGTAATCTACCCGTCGCCGGGGTATCCACTCTTCGAGTCCTTCGTCGCGTACTTCCGATGTAGCCCGGTCCCGGTCGTGCTCAGGGAAGAAGACGGCTTCGGCCTCTCGCGCGCGGCGCTCGAACCGCTGCTGAGTGAGAAGACCGGCCTGATCTTCCTGAACTTCCCATCCAATCCGACGGGTGGTGTCGCGACGCGGACACAACTCGCGGAGCTCTCGGAGGTCATACTCGAAAAGACTGGCCCGAACGTGCGCGTCTTCTCGGACGAATCGTACGAAGCGATCACTTTCGACGGGGACGAGCACGTGTCGATTGCATCGATGCCGGGCATGGAGGCTCGTACCATCATCGCTTCCGGGTGCTCCAAGACGTATGCATGGACAGGAGGCCGGGTGGGCTGGGCGGTATACCCGACCGCGGAAGAGGCCCAGGTCCACCGCAAGCTGGCGATCAACTTCTTCGCGTCGATCCCGCCGTACAACCAATGGGGCGCGATCGAGGCGCTGCAATCTCCGGAGAGCGCCCCTGCGATCCAAGAGATGGTCGATGCGTTCCAGCGCCGTCGCGACCTCGTGGTCGCTGCTCTGAACGACATCGACGGAATCAGCTGCCAGAATCCGAAGGGCGCCTTCTACGCCTTCCCCAACGTGGGCGGGGCACTGGAGCGCATCGGGGTACTGGACGCATACGACCGACTGCCGGAGCACATTCGCACGGACTCGAGCCCTGCGACCCTTTTCCAGCTCTTCCTCCTGCACCGCTACCAGGTCGCCACCATGGACCGGCGCTCGTTCAACGCATTGGGCAGCGAGGGTCAGCACTTCCTCCGGATCTCGACGGCGAACGCGGACGACGATCTCGCGGAGGCCGTGCGGCGAATGGCTGATGCGGCCCACGACGCGCAAGGCTTCGAGAGCTTTATTCAAGCCAGCATACAACTGACCCTGTAGATCGAGAGAACATGACCCCAGAAGTCGCCACGGCGCCCACGGTGGCCAGCGTGACCACGATCGGCTCGCAGCAGCAGACCCTTCACGACGTCGAACTGCCGGCCTACGGCCGCGAGTATTTCGACGACGTGGCGTTCATGACGTCGATGGTGCTCACGCTGCTCGGCAACTACCGGGGCTCAGGCCACTTCGGTGGCCCGCTGGCCTACACGCCGTACAACGTGGCGCTGCACCTCGGGGGCGCCGACGCCGGCGGGCTCTCCTACGACATCCGGGCGCCCAAGCACCCCTTCAGCGACAAGTTCATGCTGGCGGGCGGACACTGCATCCCGACGTGCTACGCGCTGTGGATGATCCTGTACGAGGCGATGGCTCGGCGGCACGCCGACACCGGGGACGACCGGTACGCCTGCGACCCCGACATCGCGATTCTGGCCGTCGACGCCTTGGGATTTCGGCGCAACGCAGCGGCCATGGCCACGCTGCTCGAGCACAACGGCCTCACCGACCACCCGCTGTTCCAGCAGGCAAAGCTGCGCGGTATCCGGCCCTTGATGGGGCACGCCGAGAGTACCGACGTGACCAACGACGTGAACGGAGGTCCGTCGGGTATCGGGATCGCCACCGCGGCGGGCAAGGCGACGTTCTGGGACTTCGTCGGCGCACCGGCCAGCATGAAGATCATGGCCTTCGAGGGCGAGTTCGCCATGACCGAAGGACATGCCCAGGAGCTCAAGACCGCAGCGCTTTCCCAGCAGGTCGGCAAACGCCTCCGTATTCTGCTCAGTGAGAACAACGCGGGCATCGACGACTCGCTCGTAGGCGGCGTGATCAAGCCCGAGTACGAGGGCTACGACATCGCGCAGCAGTGGAGCTCCTATGGCTGGAACGTCCTGCGCGTACAGAACGGCAACGACTTCGACGACATCTTCGGCGCGCTGAAGCTGATGGAGGAGTGGCCGGAAGAAGACCGCCGGCCGATGATCCTGATCGGTCCCACGGTGAAGGGGTGGTGGCCTAGTGCGGAGAACGGGGAGCTCACGGGCGTCGGCGAGCAAATCGTCGGCTTCCCGAGCCATCCGTACGGCTTCGGTATCAACGCACCGTACTTCGTGGCGCTCGCCGAGTCCTTCGAGCGACGCTACGGCGTGGAATTCGAGGGGATCCGTGACGGTGCGCCGGCCTCCGAGGCCGACCGGCTCATCCAGTTCAAGACCAACATCGATGTGGCCCTGTCGGTCCTGGACAAGAAGCCCGAGCTCGGTGACTGGGTCGCCGATCGACTGCTGGAAATCGCGGAGGGCCTGGACCGCCGGCTCCCGGTAGACATCGATACCAAAGTCGATCCCTTTCTCGACGAACGACTGACGCCCGCGGGCATGCCCACGGAGCCAGTGGAGGTCACGGCCACCGACGCGCACTCCGGTGAGTCGGTATCGAGTACGATAAGCCTCATACTGCCGGCGGGTGAAAAGAAAGGAGCGCGTCGCGCGATCAGTGAAGTGGGTATGTGGCTCAACTACGTCACCGGCGGCCGCTTCCTCACGATGGCCGCCGACCTCTCCAACTCGATCAACGTGGAGAAGTCCCACTTCTTCGGGCACTACGATCCGGTGCACAACCGGGGCGGCACGCGTCTGAAAGCGCCCATCCAGGAAGCCGTCAACGCCTCCACGATCATCGGGCTGGTGAGCCAGACGACATCGAGCGACCCGTCGGTCCACTCGGGGGTCTGGGGCCTCTCGGGCACCTACGGTGCGTTCACGCCACTCATGTATACGCCAGCGCGCGTATTCAGCCAGCAGAACCAGGACAGCCCGTTTCGGCTGGGCGTGATCACCATCCTGGCGGGTCACTCGGGGCCCGAAACCGCGGCCGATGCACGTAGCCACTTCGGAATCTTCGCGCCGCAGGTTTGGACGCTTTTTCCCCGCGGACACATCATCAACCTGTACTTCTGGGACTACAACGACGTCGCGCCCGGCTACTTCGCGGCGGTCGCGAAGGCGGCACGCACCCAGGAGGTCGGCATCATCACGATCCATGTGGCTCGGCCCGACTCGCCCGTCGCCGACCGCACGAAGTTCGCCGACACCGACGTCAAGGCAGCCGCCAAGGGCATCTACCTGATTCGGGACTACGATCCGGACCTGCCACGCATGGGGACCGTCTGGACGCAGGGCTCTAGCTCGACGGTGAACCTGGTGAGCGTGCTCGATCGGCTGAACGCCGAGGGCATCAACGTGCGGGTCGCGGCGGTGATCAGTCCGGAACTCTTCTCGCATCAGCCAGCGAGCTACCAGGACCACGTCTACCCGGGCGCTTCGCGGTACGACAGCATGGTCGTGAGCACAATGACCAAGCGCGTCCCTCCCCTGCCCGATCTGGGACCGCTCACGGAGGAGTATTCGCTCTATGCGGACCAGGACGATCGCTGGCTGTCCGGAGGGACCGAGGACGACGTGATCACGGAGGCGGGCCTCGATCCGGAGTCGATCTTCGAGGCCGTGGTACGATTCGCCCGCGAACGAGATAGCCGGCTCGAGCGACAACGTCAGGCGCTCGCCGGGCTGTAACGGACCGCTCGAGCGAACTGTGCACAGAGCAGCGGCGACGGACCCTTGGGACCGCCGAACGTTCTTGCGACGCTTGGGCGCCGCAGGGATCGGTGCCCCGGTCATCGCGCTTCTTGCGTGCAGCGACCGGTCCCCGCCGGAGGACGAGGCGTCGATCGCGAGCGCCGGGCGCACGGTCGCGGATCCGATCCTCCGCTCCTACGCCGGAGACGCCACGCGCATCGTGGCGCCGATCTCCGAGCCGCCCATCGCATACGTCTCCCAGGGTCTACGACTGGTCTTCATCGACCGAGAGTACCGCGACCTGCTGGTCGACATACTGAGCGCCCACATCTCGGTGAGCACGGGTCACTGGCGCATCCCTCAACCCGGGGACCGACTGGAGGAGCCGCTCATCCCCGGCGTACCGCTGCGAGAGTTCGAGCCAGTCGCGATCGGTGACTTGGACTCGGCGATGGAGCCGACAGAAGGCGATTTCCGGATCCGACGTGGACAACGCGCGCAGGCGACCATCGACCTCTCTTGCGTGCCGATGGTTGATTCCTCGCAGCGCATCAGCGGTGGGCCGTGGCACATCAAGCGGTGCGACGGCTCCGGTGTCGGCACGTGTCGCGAAGACTTCGTCGAGCTTGGGGTCGGTGCCAGCTCTGCAGACGGGCGCTGCGGGGATATAACAGGAGAGATCCGGCTGCTAACATGGGTCTGCCCAGAGGCCTAAGTGGAGAGTTTATGAG
>DQPL01000067.1 GCA_015664885.1 Gemmatimonadota bacterium | reverse complement strand
TCGGACGGTGGGTGCTGGGGTTGTTACTGAGATTATCGAGTAGACGTCAGGGTTCGACGAGGAACGAGTACCTCTCCGCGAAAGGGCGCAAGCGCCCGACATCGCTGCGAGAGACGCGCTCCCCGACGAACCCCGATGACATAGAAGCAACGGCCGGACCCCGGGTAGGACTACCGGCACGGTCGTGGAGGGACTCCGGATCCACCGCAAGCGGCGGATCTGGGACAGAGGGCTGGAGTGGCATGGGAGCATGCAGGTGAAGTGAAAACAAGAAGGATTGGCCACCCAGGGTTACCTGGAGGTCAGGCACGATTTGGAAGGCAGTTGAGGAAAAGAATGGTCGAGGGGACCGCAGGCCCGTCCTCCGCTCATGCGACGCTCTGCTGCGCGTAGCAGCAGAGAGAGGCAAGCGGAGTAAGCAGGAAAACGGGAATAACATGCGGCCGAACGGCTGAGCAAGAGCGGAGGACGGGACTGCGGTCCCCCCTCCACCAACAGAGGCCACAAATGGCTGACAGAATCAGAATCAGACTGAAAGCGTTCGACCACTGGGTGGTCGATCAGACCGCGGCCGACATTGTTCGGACGGCGCAAAAGACCGGTGCGACGGTACGGGGTCCTATCCCGTTGCCGACGCGCCGTGAGCGCTGGACCGTGCTCAAATCGCCGCACATCGACAAGAAGAGTCGTGAGCAGTTCGAGCTGCGTACGCACAAGCGACTCATCGATATCGTTGATAGCCGCCCACAGACGATCGACGCGTTGACCAAGCTGGATTTGCCAGTAGGGGTCGACGTGGAGATCAAGGTCGACTGACGGAGGACTCCGGATGCCCGGATTGATTGGAAAAAAGATCGGCATGACGCGGATCTTCGATGACGAAGGGGTGCAGATCCCTGTCACCATCATCGAAGCCGGGCCGTGTGCAGTTGTTCAGGTGAAGTCCGAAGAGTCGGAGGGTTACAGTGCCATCCAGCTCGGATTCGGCGCCCAGAAGGCCAAGCGTGCTTCGAAGGCCGAAGTCGGTCACGCGGCCAAGGCGGGCCTCGAAGCCGCGCCGCGGCTCATGCGTGAGTTCGCCCCGGACAACGGTGAAGAATACGAGGTGGGCCAGCAGCTCACCGTTGAGGTTTTTGAGGCCGGTGACCGCGTCAAGGTCACGGGCCGGTCGAAGGGTCGCGGGTTCCAGGGTGTGGTGAAGCGCCATGGATTCAAGGGGCGCCCGGCTTCGCACGGACACTCCATGTCCCGCACGCCGGGGTCCATGGGCCCAGGTACGGACCCGTCCCGCGTCATCAAGGGCAAGAAGCTGCCCGGGCGCATGGGCGGGACCCGCACGACCATCCGGAACCTTCAGGTCGTCCGCGTTGACGGTGAGCGGAACCTGATTTTCGTGAAGGGCGGCGTTCCGGGCGCCCGCAACGGCTACGTTCTGATCTCGAAGTGACCATGTACAAGGCACGATACTACAAGGCTGACGGCAAGAAGGGGAAGGCACGGGCGTTGCCCGACTCCCTCTTCGACGGCGTCGTGAATGAGGGCGTCATGCACCAGGCGGTGACGACCTACCTCGCGAACCAGCGACAAGGGACTGCAGCTGCCAAGGGGCGTTCCGACGTCCGGGGTGGCGGACGTAAGCCCTGGCGCCAGAAGGGCACCGGGCGAGCACGAGCAGGCACGATTCGCTCGCCCATCTGGGTGGGTGGTGGCGTTGCGTTCCCACCCATCCCGCATTCGTGGCGCAAGCGACTGCCGAAGAAGGTCAAGGCACTCGCGCGGCGCTCGGCGCTCAATGACCGTGCGGAGAACGACAGAGTCGTACTCGCGGACCTGCCCGTCATGGAGTCTCCCAAGACTCGCGACCTTGTGAGCTTCCTAGGCTCGATCGCGCCCGAGGGTAAGGTGCTCGTGCTGACCGATGGTACGAACGAGAACCTGTACTTGTCAGCGCGCAACCTCTCGAATGTTTCAGTCGTGGAGTTCGGTGGCGAGTCCGTTTATGACGTGCTCTGGGCCTACACGGTGGTCATAGAACGCTCGGCGCTCGACGAGAAGCCCAAAGCCAAGGCCAAGGTCAAGGCAGAGACCGCGGCCGAGGCGGCACCTGAGGCCGAAGCAGAGGCGCCCGAGGCGGAAGCAGAGGTAGAGCCCGCCGCGGAAGCGGAAGAAGAGGCCGAAGAAGAAGCGCCCGAGGCGGACGAAGAAGAAGCGCCCGAAGCCGAAGCAGAAGAAGCGGCCGAAGCGGAAGCAGACGAAGCGCCCGAGGCCGAAGCAGTAGAGGCGCCCGAGGCGGAGGCAGAGGTAGAGCCCGCCGCGGAAGCGGAAGAAGAGGCCGAAGAAGAAGCGCCCGAGGCGGACGCAGAAGAGGCGCCCGAAGTAGATACGGAGGAAGACGACGATGCGTGACGCTTACGATGTCATCTACGCGCCCGTGATCACCGAAAAGACCAGCGAGCAGATGGAGGTCGACACCATCTACACGTTCATCGTGAACAAGCACGCCAACAAGATCGAGATAGGGCAGGCCGTGGAGCGGATCTGGGACGTGACCGTGAAGGACGTCCGCACCATGCGCTATCCCGGCAAGCAGCGCCGATCCCAAATGGCCCGCATGTCCAAGCGCCAGGCCCCGGGTCGCCGCGCATCCTTCAAGAAAGCCGTGGTCCAGCTCGCTGAGGGCGACCACATCGAGCTCTACGAGGCCGGCTGACCATGGGAATCAAGAAATTCAAGCCGGTCACACCCGGCCAGCGAACCCGATCGGTCCTCGACAACGAGGTGCTGACCCGCAAGGGACCGGAGAAATCACTTACCGAGTCGCTGAGCTCGAGCGGTGGACGCAATCACCATGGGCGCATCACCGTTCGGCGCCGGGGCGGAGGTCACAAGCGGAAGTACCGGATCGTCGACTTCAAGCGGAACAAGCTTGATGTGCCGGCCATCGTAAAGGAGATCGAGTACGACCCCAACCGCTCGGCCAACATCGCACTGGTGTTTTACGAAGACGGTGAGAAGAGGTACATCCTTCATCCGAAGGGGCTCAACGTCGGCGACACGATCATGTCGGGTCCCAACGCGGACGTACGTATCGGTTCGGCGATGCCGCTAGCGCTCGTTCCTCTCGGTACGACCGTGCACAACATCGAGCTCAAGCCGGGCAAGGGCGGTCAGCTAGCGCGTTCTGCCGGGGCTTCGGTCCAGGTCGTGGCGAAGGAGGGAGACTTCGTGACGTTGCGACTTCCTTCGACCGAAATGCGCCGGTTCCGCAAGGAGTGCATGGCGACCATCGGAGAGGTCGGTAACTCGGACCATGAGTTGACTGTGATCGGTAAGGCAGGTGCCAACCGTTGGCGGGGCAAGCGCCCGAAGGTGCGCGGGGTCGCCATGAACCCGGTCGACCACCCTTTGGGCGGTGGCGAGGGCCGGTCATCCGGCGGACGCCCCCCGGTCTCGCCTTGGGGCAAGGCCGAGGGCAAGAAGACACGCAACAAGAAGAAAGAATCCACCAAGTACATCGTGCGCGGCCGCAAGCGCGGCAAAGCCACGCAGTGACCAGGGGCTGACCAACTATGCCGCGTAGCGTAAAGAAGGGTCCGTTCATAGACGACAAGCTTCTTCTCAAGATCGAGATCATGAACTCTCGCAATGAGAAGCACGTCATCAAGACGTGGTCCCGTGCCTCGACGATCTCCCCGGATTTCGTCGGTCACACGGTGGCCGTGCACAACGGCAACAAGTTCATCCCTGTGTACATCACGGAGAACATGGTCGGACACAAACTCGGTGAGTTTGCGCCAACCCGCTTATTCCGCGGGCACAGTGGCAGGCTGGCCGACAAACGGTCCGGACGGTAAGCACAATGAAAGCTCGAGCAATCGCCCGATACGTCCGCATGAGCCCCCGAAAGGTGCGGCTAGTCGTGGACCAGATTCGGGGCAAGTCGGTGAATGAGGCGTACGCCATTCTTCAGTTCTCGAAGAAGGGCGCTGCCGAGCCGGTTGGTAAGACTCTTCGTTCGGCGGTGGCGAACGCACAGGACAGATCACAGGACGAGGGCGATCTGCTCGATGTGGACGACCTGGTCGTTCAAGAAGCCTTCGTAGACGAAGGCCCGACGCTCCGCCGCTGGCGCGCGCGCGCGCAGGGGCGAGCGGCACCGATCCGTAAGCGCACGAGCCACATCACTGTGGTCGTCGACTCAAGGGATGCCTGAGGATATGGGACAAAAGACACACCCTCTCGGGTTCCGGCTCGGGATCGTCAAAGACTGGACGTCTAGATGGTACGCCGAGAAGGATTTCCCGCGCCTCCTCAAGGAGGACGAGACGATTCGCAAGTACCTTCGTCGGCGCCTGGCTCATGCCGCGCTGGCGTTGGTTGAGATCGAGCGCAAGCCAAGCAAGATCGTGGTGACGTTGCACACCGCCCGTCCGGGCGTTGTGATCGGCAAGCGCGGCGCAGAGGTCGACAAGCTGCGCGACGAGCTTGCTATGCTCACCAACGCTGAGATCTCCGTGAACGTCGAGGAGATCAAGAGGCCTGAGGTAAGCGCGTATCTGGTGGCCGAGAACGTCGCCCATCAGTTGCGTCAGCGCATCTCGTTCCGGCGCGCGATGAAGCGTGCGGTCCAGTCCGCGATTCGTGCGGGAGCCGAGGGCATCAAGATCCAGTGCGCAGGCCGTCTGGGTGGCGCCGAGATCGCGCGCACGGAGGGATACAACGAGGGCCGCGTTCCGCTGCATACGCTGCGTGCGGACATCGACTACGCCCAGGTTCCTGCCTTCACCACGTACGGCGTCGTCGGTGTGAAATGTTGGATTTTCCAGGGCGAAGTGGTCGAAGAGCGGCGGGGCCGCACCTACTCGACCGGCGCCTGAACGAGGACATAGACGATGCTAGCTCCAAAACGGGTAAAGCGACGGAAGACCCACAAGGGTCGCATGCGCGGCATGGCGCACCGGGGAAGCAAGGTCTCCTTCGGTGAGTACGGCCTGCAGGCACTAGAGCCGTCCTGGATCACCAACCGACAGATCGAGTCGGCTCGTGTTGCCATGACCCGTCACATCAAGCGTGGTGGCAAGGTCTGGATCCGGATCTTCCCGGACAAGCCGATCACCTCGAAGCCCGCCGAGACCCGCATGGGGAAAGGCAAGGGCAACCCTGAAGGCTGGGTAGCGGTGGTCAAGCCGGGCCGGATCATGTTCGAGCTCGAAGGCGTGGATGAGCAGGTGGCAGAGCGGGCGATGCAATTGGCCGCTGCGAAGCTGCCGATCAAGTGCCGGTTCGTCGTCCGCGCCAACCAGCTCTAGGAGAGAATGATGAAGGCTGACGACGTCCGTGATTGGGATGACACTGAGATCGAAGCCCGGCTCAAAGAGCTTAGGGAAGAGCAGTTCAAGTTGCGTTTTCAGGGCTCGATGATGGAGCTCGAAAATGCGGGGCTGCCGAAGCAGATCAGGCGCGACATCGCGCGCCTGAGGACTGTGCGTCGCGAGCGTGAGCTCGCGCAGAATTCCGCTGAGAACGCGTGAGCCAGGAAGCCATGAGCGACAACGAGAACGAACAGGTTGAGGTTGAAGCCCCGGCGGCCGAGACACCGGAGACGGAAGCTTCAGAGGTTCCCGCCCCCGAGGCGGCCGAGGCACCGAAGACGCGCAACCGGCGCAAGGTGCGCATCGGTGTGATCGTGAGCGACAAGGGTGACAAGACCGTGACTGTTTTGGTCGAACGTCGATTTGCCCACCCGCTCTACGGCAAGGGCGTGAAGCGCACCAAGAAGTACCGGGCGCATGATGAGAACAACGAATACCAGGTAGGCGACGACGTGCAGATCGAGGAGACCCGTCCGCTGTCCAAGACCAAGCGTTGGCGTGTCACCGGTCGAGCAGTTCGCCAGGCCTAACCGAACGTTAGAGGAATCGAGAGATGATTCAGCAGGAGTCGATCCTTCGGATCGCCGACAACACGGGCGCCAAGTCGGCACTCTGTATCAGAGTGCTCGGCGGGTCGCGACGCCGGTACGCGGGGGTGGGCGACGTCATCGTCGCGACCGTGAAGGACGCCATCCCCAATGCCGGCATCAAGAAAGGTGAGGTCGTCCGGGCGGTGGTCGTACGCACCGCGAAGGAGACGCGTCGGCGTGACGGCACCTACATCCGATTCGAGGACAACGCGGCGGTGATCATCACCGATCAAGGTGAGCCACGCGGCACCCGCATCTTCGGGCCCGTGGGCCGCGAGCTGCGCGAGAGGAAGTACATGAAGATCGTTTCCCTGGCACCCGAGGTACTGTGATGGCCGGGATCAAGCATCGGATCATGAAGGGCGACCGAGTCCGGGTGATTCGCGGCAACGACCGCGACATCGAGGGAGCCGTGCTCGAGGTCCTGAGAGAGAAGGCGCGCGTGCGCGTGGACGGCGTGAACATTCGCAAGCGGCACACACGCGCGACCGAGGCGAACCCCGACGGCGGTATCATCACCTTCGCGGCGCCGATCCACGTCTCGAACGTGATGCTCATCGACCCGACAGGCGAGGTCGCCAGCCGCGTACGCACTCACCTCGAAGAGGACGGAACCAAGGAGCGGATCGCGGTGAAGACCGGCAATCCGATTCCGAAACTGCAATGACGATGGAACCACGACTCAAGAAGCATTACACGGACCACGTGAGGTCCAAGCTCCAGGAAGAATTCGGCTACGTGAATTCGCACCAAATCCCCAAGGTCGTGAAGGTCGTGATCAACGTGGGCACAGGTGAAGGGGCAAAGGACCAAAAGCTGCTCGACAGCATTATTGCCGAGCTCGCGGTGATCTCCGGTCAGAAGCCCTTGACGAATCGCGCCCGGCGCTCGATCTCGAACTTCCAGCTGCGCGAAGGCATGCCCATCGGCGCTTCGGTGACGTTGCGGAGCGAAAAGATGTGGTTCTTCCTCGATCGGCTGATCAGCACGGTGATTCCGCGTGTCCGTGACTTCCGGGGGCTGAAGACGCGCTCCTTCGACGGTCGCGGTAACTACACCATGGGCGTGAAAGAGCAGATCATCTTTCCCGAGATCAACTACGAGAAGGTCCGTAAGATTCACGGGATGGACATCACGGTGGTCACGTCCACCGACAAGGATGACGAAGGATTCGCCCTGCTGCGTGAGTTGGGCTTCCCGTTCCGCGGCGCGGTACCGGTGCAGATCGGCGCGACCGCCTAGGTAGAGAGAGTTTCGAATGGCCAGAAAGGCGCTCATTGAGAAGTCAAAACGCACGCCTAAGTTCGCTGTGCGCCAGCGGAACCGCTGTCAGCGATGCGGGAGGCCCCGAGCCTTCATGCGGAAGTTTGGAATCTGCCGGATCTGTTTCCGGGAGCTGTCGCTCAGGGGCGAAATCCCTGGTGTGCGCAAGTCGAGTTGGTAGGAGGAACAATACAGTCATGATGACCGACCCCATCGCGGACATGCTCACCCGCATCCGGAACGCCGGCCAGGCGGCCCACAAGTGGGTGGACATGCCCGTGTCCACGAAGAAGATCGAGATCGCACGGCTGCTGCAAGAGAGCCATTTCGTGCACGCCCACAAGGTGCTCGCGGACGGACGCTTCGGCGTGCTCCGGGTCTACCTGAAGTACTACGAGGGCAAGCCGATCATCCGTCACATCGAGCGTGTCTCACGTCCCGGCCGGCGCAGGTACGTCGGCAAGGATGACATCCCTCGGATACGGAACGGTCTCGGCATGGCAATCCTGTCGACTTCGGCCGGTATGCTCTCCGACCGCAACGCCCGTGAGCAGGGCGTCGGTGGCGAGTTGCTGGCCGTGGTCTGGTAAGCAGCGAGCGAAAGAGAAACGATGTCGCGTATTGGAAAGATGCCTGTGGTGCTCCCCAAGGGAGTCGAAGTCAAACAGGCGAATGGCACGCTCAGCGTGAAGGGTCCCAAGGGTTCCTTGCAGCTCAGCGCACACCCGGACATGAACGTCGTCATCGACGGAGGAGAGGTTCGCGTAGAGCGGCCATCCGATGAGAAGCAGCACCGGGCGTTGCACGGGCTCACTCGTTCGCTGATCACGAACATGGTCATCGGCGTGACCGACGGCTTTGCCAAGACGCTGGAGATCGTCGGCGTGGGTTACCGGGCGGATCTCAAGGGCAAGGGCTTGACCCTCAGCCTCGGGTTCAGCCACACAATCGAATACACACCAGACGACGGTGTCAGTCTCGAGTGCCCGAACCAGACGACGATCGTCGTGTCCGGGATCGACAAGCAAAAAGTTGGCCAGGCAGCGGCGGACATTCGCGCGTTCCGACCGCCCGAGCCCTACAAGGGCAAGGGAATTCGGTACAAGGGTGAACATGTTCGGCGTAAGGCCGGTAAGACAGCCGGGATATAACAATGACGGTGATCAAACAGAGCAAACTCAAGAAGAGCCGTTCGCTTCAGCGGATGCGACGTCACTTCCGAGTTCGGAACAAGGTGCGCGGCTCCGCAGAGCGTCCGCGCCTCGTCGTTTTTCGTTCGTTGAAGAACATCGAGGGGCAGCTTGTGGACGACGACGCCCACCGCACGCTCATCGGGCTTTCGACGCTCAATCCCGAGTTGAAGGACTTCTCGGCGGAGGGTGAGAACCGCCGGGTGGAGCACGCCTACGCCGCTGGGAAGCTGCTCGGCGAGCGCGCGAAAGCGCAGGGAATCGACACCGTGGTCTTCGATCGCGGTGGATACAAGTACCACGGCCGGGTGAAAGCCTTCGCCGACGGCGCCCGCGAAGGAGGTCTGGAGTTCTGATGGCTGGAAGAGACCAAAAGAAAAAGAAGAAGCAGGGGCGCGGTCGCGAGACCGACCTCGTTGAGAACGTCATCTTCATCAACCGCGTCGCCAAGGTCGTGAAGGGTGGACGGCGGTTTTCCTTCTCGGCCCTGGTTTCTGTGGGCGACCAGAAGGGGAACGTCGGCATCGCGCTGGCCAAAGCGAACGAGGTCGCCGAAGCGATTCGGAAGTCCTTCGAGCAGGCCCGCAAGAACATGGTGAAGGTGCCGATCCAGAACGGGACGCTCCCGCACGACATCATAGGTCGCTGGGGTGCGGGGCGTGTGCTGCTTCGTCCAGCTGCCCCTGGCACCGGTGTGATCGCGGGTGGCCCTGTGCGCGCGGTGCTCGAGGCGGCGGGCGTGAAGGACGTGCTCACCAAGAGTCTGGGTAGCAACAACCCGATCAACGTCGTACGCGCCACGATGAACGGCTTGACCGAGCTCGTTACAGCCGAGCGAGCAGCGGAAGAGCGTGGCGTCACGGTGGAAGAATTGGGAGTGTATTGTGGCTAAGAAGAAGAAGCCCAAGATGATCAAGATCACCCAGACGCGGAGCGGAATCGGCCGGCTCACCAAGCACCGCCGCACGCTGCGCGCGTTGGGAATAAAGCGTCACCAGCAGAGCGTGATCCATGAGGACAATGAGGCGATCCGAGGGATGATCAACCAAGTCGCCTACATGGTTGACGTGACAGAACAGGACTGAGGAAACGGCAGAGAAATGGCAGAACTACATGATCTGAGTCCCCCCGCAGGGTCCCGCCGCAACAGCAAGCGTGTTGGTCGCGGACAGGGGTCCGGTTTGGGCAAGACCGCGGGACGGGGACAGGACGGCCAGAAATCGCGCTCGGGCGGACGCATCCGCCGGGACTTCGAGGGTGGCCAGATGCCGCTCCTGCGCCGGATTCCGAAACGCGGCTTCAAGAACATCAACCGTGTCGAGTACCAGGTGGTCAACGTTCGGGATCTGAGCCGGTGTGACGGTGATGTGGGCCTGGAGGCGCTCAAGGCGGCCGGGCTCATCGCGTCGCTTCGCAAACCCGTGAAGATTCTCGGGGAGGGCGACATGGAGAAGTCGCTTGATGTGAGCGCCCACAGATTCAGCAAGAGCGCTCAAGCGAAGATCGAGGCGGCTGGGGGATCGGTGACCGTGATCGGTGCCGCGGCAGAGGACGTGTCGTAGCATGGCGAATCCAGTACAAAACCTCTTCCGGGTTCCGGAGCTCAAGGAGAAGGTCCTCTTCACCTTGTTCATCCTGCTCATCTACCGAGCGGGATCGCACATCACGGTGCCCAGCCTGGACGTGGGCGCGCTTCGTGAACAGTTCGGTCAGCTCGAGGGGACCTTTTTCGGCATCTACGACATGTTCGTGGGCGGGGGGCTGTCGCGCGCGACGATCCTGGCCTTGGGCATCATGCCCTACATCTCGGCGAGCATCATGTTTCAACTGCTCGCCGCAGTCTTCCCAACGATCGAAAAGCTGCAAAAGGAAGGCGAAGAGGGCCGCAAGAAGCTGACCCAGTGGACGCGCTATACCACCATCGTGCTGTCGGCGGCCCAGGCCTATGGGTATGCAGCATTCCTGCAGGCGATCCCCGGCGCGGTGAGCACACCCGGCTTGCTGTTCGTGTTCACGACCGTCGTCACGCTCACCGTGGGCGCGATCTTCGTCATGTGGCTTGGCGAGCAGATCACGGAGCACGGCATCGGCAACGGCATGTCGCTGCTGATTTTCTTCTCGATCATACAGGGGTTCCCGGCGGCGGTGGTTCGGACCTACGAGTCGTTCCGGCTCGGCGAGCTCGGCGCGTTCGACCTGGCTGCTTTGATCTTCGTGGTGGTTGGTGTCACGGCCGCGGTGGTCGCGATGACGATGGCGGCCCGAAAAATCCCGGTGCAGATTCCGCGCAAGGTTGTGGGCCGGGGTCGCATCCGAGAGGGCCAGAAGAGTTTCATCCCGCTGCGCATCAACTCAGCGGGCGTCATGCCGATCATCTTTGCGCAGTCGTTCATCGTGGTACCCGGCACGGCCGCCGCGTTCATGGACAACGAATGGCTCCGCACGATCAACGAGATTTTCGCGCCAAACGGCTGGCCCTACTACATCACGTATGGCCTCCTGATCGTGTTCTTCACGTACTTCTACACCGCGATCATATTCAACCCGATCGACCTCGCGGAGAACCTGAAGAAGCAAGGTGGGTTCATCCCGGGTGTGAAACCGGGGGCGCGCTCGGCCGAGTACATCGACCGGGTTCTGACCCGCGTGACCTTACCCGGCTCGATCTATCTGGCCCTCGTGGCGCTGGTCCCGTTCTGGATCTTCGACGTCTTCGACATCAACACGTTCTTCTTCGGAGGCACGAGCCTCCTGATCGTGGTGGGTGTGGGTCTCGATACGGTGCAGCAAGCGCAGCAGCTGCTCATGCTCCGTCACTATGACGGTTTCATGAAGAAGGGTCGGGTGAAAATGCGGGGCCGCTCGCGGTACATGTAGATGTCGATGGTCGTCATCCTTCTCGGTCCGCCGGGCGTCGGAAAAGGCACGCAGGCGGTGCGTCTCGCAGCTGCAATCGACGGCGAGCACATCTCCACCGGAGATTTGCTGCGCGCGGCACGCCGTGACGGCACCGAGCTCGGCAAGCAGGCTCAGGGGTATATGGATGCCGGCGAGCTCGTTCCCGATGCGCTCATCCTCGACCTCGTTCGCGACCACCTCGCGAGCATGCCAAGCGAAGCGAGCCTCCTGTTCGACGGTTTCCCGCGAACGACCGCTCAGGCGGACGGACTCGATTCGGTGCTGTCCGGGGTTGGTAGGCAGGTCGACCGAGTCGTGCTCCTGGAGGCTTCGAACGAAACCCTCGTCGAGCGGATGAGCGGGCGAAGAAGCTGCATGGACTGTGGCGCGGTCTTCAATGTCCATCTGAACACTTCGGAGATCGAGGGGGTCTGCGACAACTGTGGCGGTCCGCTCATCCACCGCATCGACGACGAGCCGGATACGGTGCTGCACCGCTTGGAAGTGTATCAAGAGCAAACCGCGCCGCTGGTGGCCCACTATGAGGCGCATGATTCAGGCCTGCTACGGGTTCAAGCCGAGCGCGGCATGGATGACGTGTACTTGGACGTGCGCAATGCGGTTGGTGTCTGAGTCGCGATGATCAATTTGCGGACTGCTGACGAGATGAACGTGGTCGGCCGCGGGGGCGCGATCATCGCCGGGCTGCTCGCCGAACTCGATACGCGGGTCGCTCCTGGTGTCTCGACCGAGGAGCTCGACAGCCTCTGCGACGAGTATATCGTCTCACATGAAGGGGCGGTGCCCGCATTCAAGGGCCTCTATGGCTTCCCCGGAAGCGTGTGCACTTCGGTGAACGAGGAGGTCGTGCACGGCATTCCGAGCGCAACGCGCGTGCTGCGCGACGGCGACATCGTGTCCATCGATGTCGGTGTGAAGTTCGACGGGTGGTGCTCCGATTCGGCTTGGACATTCCGCGTCGGCGAGGTGAGCGACGACGTGCAGCGGTTGCTGGACGTGACGGAGAGGTCCTTGTGGGCCGCGATTGAGGCGTCAGTCCCGGGGAATCACGTGGGCGACATCGGTGCGGCCGTCATGCGTACCGTAGCAGGGACGAGCTTCGGCATCATCAAGGACCTCGTGGGACACGGCGTGGGACGGGACGTGCACGAGGAGCCCCAGGTGCCGAACCACGGACGGGCCGGACACGGTCCGTTGCTGAGGGAGGGGATGATTCTGGCCATTGAGCCGATGCTCTCGGCGGGGTCACCCGACATAAGAACTCTCGATGACGGATGGACGGTGGTTACGGCCGACCGAACGACATCGGCACACTTCGAACATACCGTCGCAATCACGGCGGAGGGCCCGAGGGTGCTGACAGCTACGGGAGCCCCAGTTCATGCGGGTTCTGGCGTCCCCAACGGTGCTTGAAGCCACGCTAGGGCTTGGTTATGTTGTTAAGCTCTGCAACAAACGCACGTGGAGATGTCTAAGTGAAGGTCCGAAGCAGCGTAAAGCCGATCTGTGAGCACTGCAAAGTCATCCGCAGGAAGGGTGTCGTGCGCATTATTTGCTCGCGTGATCCCAAGCACAAGCAGCGCCAAGGCTAGAGGGAAAAAGTAAGACATGGCACGTATTGCTGGCGTTGATCTTCCGCGTGGTAAGCGAATCGAAGTCGCCCTGACCTACATTTACGGAATCGGCGCGACGCGCGCGGCGGAGATCATCCGGGAGTGCGGTGTGGACGCCGACCGCCGTACTCAGGACCTCGATGACGACGACGTGAACCGCTTGCGTCGGCAGATCGAGGGGAACTACAAGGTCGAGGGCGCGTTGCGCACCGAGACATCCATGAACATCAAGCGTCTCATGGACATTGGTTGCTACCGGGGACTGCGGCATCGGCGTGGTCTGCCGGTGAGGGGTCAGCGGACGCATACCAACGCGCGCACGCACAAGGGCTCCAAGAGATCCATCGCAGGAAAGAAGAAGCCGCCGAAGAAGTAGGTGGCCCGACAGGCCCGCTCGCTCGTTGAGCCGACGGTTATACCGCGGCTGAGCCGGCGTATCACTCGATGCGGCGTCACCCGAGGCACCAGCCCCGGATCGCCGCTTCGGCATTGTTAGAAGAGAAGGAACCAGGGATCAGGTGAGAGAACGTGACAAATCCAAAGACCCCAACCAAGCGCTCGAAGAAGGTCGTCGAAGCTGAGGGCGTTGCGCACATCAAGGCGACCTTCAACAACACGATCATCACGATTGCCGACAACCAAGGGAACGTCATCGTGTGGGCCAGCGCCGGAAAAGCCGGCTTCAAAGGCTCCAAGAAGTCGACCCCGTTTGCTGCCACCGTGGCCGCCGAACAGGTGGGGCGTGAGGCCGTCGGCATGGGTGTGAAGCGCCTCGACGTGCGTGTCCAGGGCCCAGGCTCCGGACGTGAGTCCGCGATCCAAGCGCTCGCCGCCGTTGGTCTCCAGATCAAGTCCATCCAAGACGTGACCCCGCTGCCGCACAACGGGTGCCGGCCGCCTAAGAAGCGTCGCGTCTAACGTCACACAAAGTTGCGTCTAGAGGGAATACCACAAAGCCATGGCTCGTTATACCGGTCCCGTTTGTAAGCTCTGCCGCCGAGAAGGTCAGAAGCTTTTCTTGAAGGGGCAGAAGTGCTACACCGAAAAGTGCCCCGTCGAGCGGCGCCAGTACCCGCCGGGTCAGCATGGACCCGCGCAGGCTCGCCGACGCAAGCAGTCCGACTACGCCGTTCAGTTGCGCGAGAAGCAGAAGGTCAAGCGGATCTATGGGCTCCACGAGAAGCAGTTCCGCGCGCTCTTCGAGCGTGCCGCCCACGTCCCTGGCATTACCGGCGCGAACCTCATCGTTTCGCTCGAGACGCGCCTGGACAACATCGTCTTTCGCATGGGTTTTGCGGTCAGCCGCAGCGCGGCACGGCAGCTTGTGCGTCACCGTCATGTAGAGGTCAACGGCCGTATCGTGGATGTCCCGAGCTTCCATGTGCAGGCAGGCGACGAGATCGCGGTGAAGGCCAAGTCGAAAGACATCGTGCCCGTGCAAGGGGCTCTTGAGGCGCGCACTCGTCCCGCGCTGGCAGATTGGCTCGCGCTCGACGAGAAGGCGCGCGTGGGCCGTTTGGTGCGTGAACCGACGCGGGCGGACATTCCGCTGGCGGCAAGCGAATAGCTCATCGTCGAGCTCTACTCGAAATAATCCGATCGCCGGGATCGTTAGGCGGCTCCCGGCGTCCCAGGCTAAGCAGGAGGCAACGTGGAATTAGATCTCACCGGACTGGTACTTCCCGAGCGCATCGAGGGCATCGGGGATCCGGACGACGCACGAAACGCCCGTTTCGTCATCGAGCCGCTCGAGCGAGGCTTCGGCCACACCTTGGGCAACTCCGTGCGGCGTGTATTGCTGTCGTCGCTGCGCGGTTCAGCCGTTTGGAGCTTCCGCATCGACAGTGTGGTGCATGAGCATCAGACGATCACTGGTGTGGTCGAAGACGTCCATCAGGTCATCCAGAACCTGAAGGCGCTCGTGATCACGCTGGACGACGACGTCGACGAAGTGGTTCTGGAGATCCACGTCAAAAAGACCGGTCCCGTCACGGCTGGCGACATCCAGCCGACCGCGGGCGCGGCGATCATGGATCCGGATCACCACTTGTTCACGCTCCAAGAGAAGCGCGAGCTCAACGTCGAGCTGCATGTGAACAAGGGTCGCGGATTCGTACTCGCTGACGCGCATCCCATTCCACGTGGCGCGCCCGTCGACCTCGTGCGCATCGACTCGATTTATAATCCGGTCCGACGCGCGAATTTCACCGTCGAAGAAACCCGCGTGGGTCAGCGCACCGACTTCGATCGCCTGACGCTTCATATCGAGACCGACGGCTCGGTCGACCCGGAGCGCGCGGTGGCGTATGCCGCTGAGCTCGTGCGCAAGCACTTGGAGTACATGCTGTACTTCGGTGAGGGTGGCATTCCCGAGGTCGCGCCTTCCGGAGCGGTCGCGGTGCCGGAGCACCTTCAGGACTTGTTCGAGCGGCCCATTGAGGATCTCGCGGAATTGTCGGTTCGCTCTCGAAATTCGCTGCAGAAGGAGAACATCCAGACGTTGGGCGATCTCGTGCAGCGCTCCGAGGACGACATGCTGCAGATCGAGAACTTCGGAAAGAAATCGCTAAAGGAGATCTCGGACTTCTTGGAAGAGCACTCGCTGCGCTTTGGCATGCAGCTCGAGAAGGGCGAGGACGGCCGCCTGTTCTTCGTTGAGGAGGAAGCCGAGGCCGCAGCGGCCGGGGAGGAGTAGTCGTGCGGCACCGCAAGAAGGGGAGGAAGCTCTCCCGTACCGCAAGCCACAAGAAAGCGACCATGCGTAACATGGCCACCTCGCTGTTTCGTCACGAAAGAATCGAGACGACCACAGCGAAGGCCAAGGAGCTGCGTCCCTACGCCGAGCGCCTGATCACCCTCGCGCGCCGAGGGGACCTGCATGCCCGCCGCCTGGCCGCGACGAAGATCCAGGATCGCGAAGTGCTAGGGAAGCTGTTCGGCGATATCGCTCCTCGTTTCGCAGAGCGTCCGGGTGGTTATACTCGCATTCTCAAGCTAGGCCATCGCAAGGGTGACGCGGCAGAGATGTCGCTCATCGAGCTCGTCAACTAGTTTGTCACCGCTTCTGGCGGACAAACTCAAACTGGACTGATTTCGCACATGGTGGACAACGCTTCCCGACGCGGCGCTGCCGACCTCGCCATGCCCCTGATGGTCATGGCTTTCTTGGTCATTGGCGGCTTCATGTATTGGCTCATGGGCCAGGCTTCCGAGTATCGCGAGCTCCAAGTCCTCACCGAAGATTCGATCGCTAGCGCCGAGGAAGCCGTTACGGCGACCACCGTGGCTGTAGTGGACCTTCAGACAGATCCTACGCCGTTCGAGGAACAGACCATACGCGTAGCGGGGCTGGCAATATTGAGCCCGTTCGGGGAACAGGGCTTTTGGCTAGAGCTGCCGAACCAAAATCCCTTCTTGGTCTCGATGTCCGAGGAGGTGCTCGCGGAGGGTCTCGTCCTGTCCCAGGGTCTGGGCGCGACTCCCACCGGTGTACTGCACGCCATGAACGACTCCGCCAGGGCCGCGTGGGCGGCCGCTGGCACGATCAGCGAGGGTGACCAACTCGCCGCCGAGTTCGCGACCCACTTCCTGGAGGCCACTCAGGTGGTGGTTGCGAGTGGGGATGGGGGCGGGAATGCACCAGGCGCAGGGAACTAGGGAAACCAAGGAAGCTACTGATGGCTAGAGTTTGTTACGTCTGTAAGAAAGGTCCCGCGACGGGCAACAACGTGAGCCACGCGCACAACAAGACGCGGCGGCGCTGGTTGCCCAACCTGCAGACGTTCAAGATCGTCGATGAGGACGGAAATCGGCGACGTGTGCGGGTTTGCACGCGGTGTATCTCGGCGGGGAAGGTGACCAAGGCTCCGGCGGTGGTGGCGACCTAGCTCGAAAGGACACGCGACGCACCATCGCCCGCCACATCTGGTAGCGACAGGCCGCCCAGTTGTATCTTAGGCGCCACCCTTCTGTTCTCATGCGGTCACCAACTCCTCCATCCAACCGCACTTTATGTCCCAGGACATCGTCACATTCGGCGTCATTGGCCTCGGCTACGTCGGCCTACCACTTTCTGTCGAAGCTGGCCGAAGCGGGCTGAAAGTCATCGGGTTCGACATCAACACGGCGGTCGTCACGGGCGTGAACGCGGGTCGGTCGCATATCCAGGACCTGACGGACGCCGACGTTGCATCGTTGCTCGACCAGGGCTTGCTCGAGGCGACCACCGACATGAGACGGCTGGCCGAGTGCGACGCGGTCTCTATCTGCGTGCCGACTCCATTGTCGAAGACCCGGGACCCCGACGTCTCCTACGTCATCGCCGCTTCGGAGGCGGTCGCGGCGGCACTGCGACCGGGTCAGCTCATCGTGCTGGAGTCAACCACGTATCCGGGTACGACGCGGGAGGTCATGCAGCCCGCGCTGGAGCGCACCGGACTCGTTGTGGGAGAGGACTTCCACCTCTGTTTTTCTCCCGAGCGAGTAGACCCCGGCAACGAGACGTGGACGACCAAGAACACGCCCAAAGTGATCGGTGGCCTGACTGAAGCGTGCAGCGACGCCGGAACGGCGTTCTACGAGCGCTTCATCGACAGGGTAGTGCGTGTGTCGTCCGCGGAGGCCGCCGAGCTCACGAAGATTCTGGAAAACACGTTCCGGGCGGTGAACATCGGGCTGGTGAACGAAGTCGCGCTCATCGCCGACCTGCTCGGGGTCGACGTGTGGGAGGTCATCGACGCCGCGGCTACCAAACCGTTCGGATTCATGAAGTTCACCCCGGGGCCAGGTCTGGGCGGACACTGCATTCCGGTCGATCCGCACTACCTGGCGTGGAAGATGCGGACACTCAATTACAAGACCCGTTTCATCGATCTCGCGTCGGAGATCAACGCCGAAATGCCGATCTTCGTGGCGGACAAGGTGCGCGAAGTGCTGAACAGGAAGCGGCTGGCCGTCAACGGCTCCAAGATTGTGCTGCTGGGCGTCGCCTATAAGCGTGACATCGATGATGTGCGAGAGTCACCGGCGCTAGACGTGCTCAAGCTGCTCGAGGCCGACGGGGCCGATGTCGCCTACCACGACCCGTTCGTGCCGGAGTGGAAGGAGGACGGAGTGACGCGGCGGTCGCAAACACTCACGGATGAGCTGCTGAGCGGTGCCGACGCGGTGGTGATTCTCACCGACCACACTGACTTCGACTATGCGTGGATTTTTGAGAAGGCCAAGGCGCTCGTAGACGCAAGGCACGCCGTGGTTGCGGCTGGGGCGGTCCCCGCGGGCGGTGCCGGCAGCTGGATCGTGAAAGGCTGAGTCCGGCTAACTGGACGTGCGCACCGTCTTACTCGAAGAGCGTCTCCGCCGCGGAAAGCAGCGGCAATGCCCGGTCCTTTTCCGAGACGATGGGGTCTTTTGGCGCAATAGGCCCGATGTTGGGCCACTGGATCCCGAGGTCTGGATCGTCCCAGCGGATCCCGCGATCGAGCGCTGGCTCGTACTCCGCAGTGACCTTGTACGCGACATCGGCACCGTCACTGGTGACTACGTAGCCGTGGGCGAAGCCGGGCGGCACCCAGAGCATGTGTCCGGTCTCGGCGGAGAGCGGAGTGCCGACCCAGCGCCTGAACGTCGGAGACGAGCGCCGTATATCGACCGCGACGTCCCAAATCTCGCCCCTGACGACTTGGATCAGCTTGCCCTGAGCCCTCGGCGCCAACTGGAAGTGAAGTCCGCGCAAGACGCCCGCCGCCGACCGGGCCAGGTTGTCTTGCACGAACGGATCCCGGACGTACGGCTCGAACGCAGAGGCGCGAAACGTCTCGCTGAAGAAGCCCCGATCGTCGTGGTGCCGTGTCGGCAGAATCAGCACGACATCGTGCAACGAGAGGGGGGTAAACTGGAAGGCCATAGCCCATGAAGGTACTCGTCACAGGCGCGAGCGGGCTACTCGGTCGTGAGATGGTCTCGATGTATCGAGCCCGCGGCGTGCACGTCGTAGCGTGCGACTCGGCGGTGCTGGACGTGACCGAGGAGTCCCTCGTCCGTGAGTTCATCAGCTCGGAAGCACCGGACCTGGTGCTGCACTGTGCTGCCTACACAGCCGTCGATCGAGCCGAGTCGGAACCGGAGCGAGCCTTCGCCACCAATCTTGGTGGTGCGCAAAACGTAGCCCAGGCGTGCGCAGCGACTGGGGCCCATCTCGTATACTTCAGCACCGACTTCGTCTTCGACGGTTGCAGCGAGACTCCGTACGGAACCGACGATGAGCCCCGCCCGTTGTCTGTCTACGGAAAGTCGAAATTGGCCGGAGAAGAAGCGGTGGCAGGTGCCGGCGGGCAGTGGACGACGGTTCGCAGTAGTTGGCTCTTTGGGGCGACCGGCGCCAATTTCGTCTCGACGATCCTGGAGCGCGCGCGCGGAGGGGCGCCGCTTCGTGTCGTGGACGACCAAAGAGGGAGCCCGACATGGGCCCGCGATCTTGCAGGGACAACGGCGGATCTCATCGACATCGGGGCGACCGGCCTCGTACACGTCACCAACGGAGGAACGGCCACATGGTACGAGTTGGCTAGGTCGGCGCTGGAGGTGGCGGAGTTGGAGGCAGATCTCCAGCCTGTCTCGAGCGAAGAGTGGAAGGCTGCGGCGGTCAGGCCTCGCGATTCGGTGCTCGATGTCGGCGAGACGGAAGCACTGCTCGGACGCTCCTTGGCCCCGTGGCCCGAGGCGCTTCGAGCCTTCCTGACAGGCGGCGCGGCGTGAAGGGAGTCGTTCTCGCCGGCGGTCTCGGCACCCGGTTGCTCCCGATGACGAGGGTGACGAACAAACACCTGCTCCCGGTCTACGACCGACCGATGATCTACTACCCGCTGCAGCAGCTCGCACACGCCGGTATCGATGACATCCTGGTCGTGACGGGCGGTGACAGCGCAGGCGACTTCCTACGCCTCCTGCGCAACGGTCACGAGTTCGGGCTCGAGCACGTGCGCTATGCGTACCAGGAAGGTGAGGGCGGGATTGCCGAGGCGCTTGGGCTCGCTGAGCACTTCGTGGGCGACGAGCCCATGGTAGTGATCCTAGGCGACAACCTGTTCCAGCACCCCATTCGAGGGGCGGTGGAGGCTTTTGTGGCGGATCCGGAGGGTGCGATGATCCTCATCAAGGACGTCGACGATCCCGAGCGATTCGGCGTTGCGCGTCTCGAGGGTGACCGCGTGGTCGAGATCATCGAGAAGCCGACGAATCCCCCGACGAGCTATGCGGTCACGGGCTGCTACTTTTACGACAGCTCGGTCTTCGACATCATCAACGCGCTAGAGCCCTCCAAGCGTGGCGAGCTCGAGATCACCGATGTGAACAGCGCGTACATCGAGCGCGGCTCTTTGCGGCATCACCTAGTGGACGGGTGGTGGACCGATGCGGGTACCGTGACGTCGCTCTACCGGGCCGGCACGTTGGTGGCGGCCGAGCACGGGAATGCGGTCCTCCGGCAAATGCGTCCTGAAGGCGAAGCCTCCAACGCATGAAGTACCTCATCACGGGCGGGGCCGGCTTCATCGGCTGCAACCTCGTGCATCATCTGCTCGAGACCGATGCCGAGGCATTGGTGACCAACCTGGACGCGCTCACCTACGCAGGCAATCTGGACAGTCTGGCCGGAATCGAAGAGGACCGTCGATACACGTTTGTCCACGGCGACATTTGTGACGCATCAGTGGTTCGCGAATCCATGGATGGGGTCGACGTCGTGCTCAATCTGGCGGCCGAATCCCACGTGGACCGCTCGATTCTGTCCGATGCACCGTTCGTGCGCACCAACGTCATGGGGACGCAAACCCTGCTTGCCGCGGCGCTCGAGATAGGTGTGCGGCGATTCGTTCAGGTCTCGACCGACGAGGTCTACGGCGAGTTGCCCTGGTTCGACCCGGCGGACGCGGAGGGGATGGCGCACCGATTCACCGAGCGGACTCCTCTCGCGCCCCGGTCGCCCTACTCGGCAACCAAAGCCGCGGCCGACCATCTGGCGCTCGCCTACCACACCACTCATGGCCTCGACGTGGTGGTCACGCGTTGCTCGAATAACTACGGGCCGTACCAGTTCCCCGAGAAGCTGATCCCGTTAATGATCACCCATGCCTTCGAGGACCGTCCACTGCCCGTCTACGGGGACGGTTTGTACGTGCGCGACTGGATCCACGTGAGGGATCATTGCCGCGGGCTGATCGCAGCCGCGGACCGAGGAAAGGCAGGCGCGGTCTACAACTTCGGCGGCAACGCGGAGCGCACCAACCTCGGCGTCGTGCGAGCAGTCTTGAGCCTGTTGGGAAAACCGACAGATCTCATCGAGAGTGTCACGGACCGGCCGGGGCACGACCGACGCTACGCGATCGACGCCTCGCTCGCGGAGGCGGAGCTGGAGTGGACTCCGAACGTGGTGAGCTTCGAAGAAGGCCTCGCCGACACCGTCGAGTGGTACCTGGAGCACGAGTCGTGGTGGCGCCGGGTGCAAAGCGGAGAGTATTGGGAGTACCATCAGAAGCAGTACGGATCCTAGCTGCGGCAACTTGCTGCTACTGCGGCAGCCGACGGCAGCCCCGATCTTTCCCAGACCAAGGGTGTAGACGGTTCGGCCCAATCAGCATTCCCGTCGTACCCCCGAACAATCCATGCTCAAATCAGCAGTAAAGACCCTTCTCGGCAGCCATCACAAGCGTGAAGCCAAGAGGCTCCAGCCCCTCATCGACGAGGTCAACGAGTTCGCCGAAGGCTATGCCTCGCTCTCCGACGAGCAACTCCGCGCCAAGACCGAGGAATTCAAGCAGCGTGTCGAGAGCGCGGCCGCCGATCTAAAAGCCGAGATCGAGCAGCTTCGCGAGAAAAAGCGCCATTCCGAGGACCCTTCCGATCGCGAGCTGTTCTCGCTCCAGATCGGCGAGCTCGAGTCGGAGCTGCTCGAGAATGTCGAGGACTCGCTAGCGGAGATTCTGCCGGAGGCCTTTGCGGCCGTGAAGGACGCGTGCCGCCGACTGATCGGGAAGGAGATCGTCGTCACGGGTCAGAACATGACGTGGGACATGATCCCCTACGACGTCCAGCTGATCGGTGCTATCGCGCTGCACCGCGGCAAGGTCGAGGAGATGGCGACGGGTGAGGGAAAGACCCTCGTTGCCACCATGCCGCTGTACCTCAACGCCCTGGCTGGTAGGGGGGCACACCTGGTCACGGTGAACACTTATCTGGCTCAGCGTGACGCCGAATGGATGGGGACGATCTTCGAGTTTCTGGGGGTCACCGTCGACGTCATCGACCGATACGACCCCGGATCGCCTGAGCGCCAAGCGGCGTACCGCGCCGACATCACATACGGCACGAACAACGAGTTCGGCTTCGACTACCTGCGCGATAACATGGTGCACCAGCTCGCGCAGCGAGTGCAGCGAGATCATGCCTACGCGATCATCGATGAGGTCGACTCGATTCTTATCGACGAGGCCCGGACGCCGCTCATCATATCAGGCCCGGTGGGAAGCGATACATCGACGCCGTTCAAGAAATACAACTCGCTCGTCAGCAACCTCTACAAGAAGCAACTGCGTATCGCGAACGAGATGGTGGGTGAGGCCGAGAAGCACCTGGCGGCCGAGGAG
>DQPL01000108.1 GCA_015664885.1 Gemmatimonadota bacterium | reverse complement strand
TCGGCCCGACAGGTCGTATTAGCCCTTGCTCCGCCGGCCTTTGGAGATAACCGTCGCCAGCTTTACCTACATCTCTACAAGATAGATTTCACCGTCGCTGCTGAAGGTCACGCCTTGGCCATTGGGCAGGAATCGTGCATGCGGGTGATCAGGACCGGTTTGTTCCGGTTCTATCCACCAGTCAGCAGCAAGCTGGCAAAGTACTTCCGGTGTGGGATCGCCTTTGCGCGACATCCACAGTTTGGTCGTTTCGTGGTAGAGCTCATCGACTATGAACCGATCCTCTTCTGGATTCGCACCGTTATGGAATATGCTCGCTCCAGCCAGCACGCATTCTTCGTTGCCCTGCAGATCGCTCCGCCACAAGCCCTGTGGCTGGCGCCCGCCAAAAGCGCTGGCATACACGTTGTCGCCACTGTCGCCCCAAAAGTCGTGTCCGACAGACTCCCCATTGTGTGCCACCAGGTCGGAGCGGATCGGCCTGAGAATGACCTCGGTTTCCTGCTCTGAGAGTTCGCCGAGTAGTACCTGGATCATCCCCGAGACAACTCACGGGCCCGTCGGTACATGATTGCCGCGTCCTGGCCCATGTGCTTGCGGTCGTAGAGGTGGCCCAGCGTGTAGAACGCCTTGGCGTTGTGTGGTTGAAGAACGGTGGCGCGCTCCAGCACCTGCATCGCTTCGTCGTACCTACCGAGGCGATTGAGCGCTTCGCCTCGATAATAGAAGGCGGGCCCGTTTGATTCGTCCCGGTCGCAGACCCAGGCCAGGTCTGCCTCCGCCACAGCATACAACCCACGTCGGAAATGGAGAATGCCCAGACTCGCGCGAACCAAAATGTTGTCGGCCTCGAGTCTTTGAGCGCACCGTAGCAAATCCGCCGCGTCGTCGTAGCGGCCCATCGCCCCGAGTACCGAACCGTAGTTGTTGAGAAGCTCGACGTTCTCGGGTTCGATAAGTTCGGCCGCCTCAAACTGCTCCAGCGCAAGATCGAGACTTCCCAGTTCATCGTACAGAACACCTAAGTTGTTGCGTGCCTTAAGATTGGATGGATTCTGGGCCAGGATCTCACGGTACAGTGTGATCGCCTCGTCGATGCGACCGTCTCGTACCAGCTCCTTCGCTCGTCCGAGCTGCTCTCCCGCCGGGGGAGCCGGAAGCGGCCGACCCTCTTCGGACACCATGTCGAAGGAGACGGGAACGCATTCTTCGCCTTCGTCGCTCGGAACGGCGTCTTCAGCCTGCTCACCATTGTGCTCGGGTGCATCCGTAGTCTCCTGCTCTGCCTCTACGGGGGCGTCGGGCTCGACCTGCTGCCCGATGGTACCGAGGTCCTGTTCTTGGGCCGGCTCTTCGTCCGTGCCAGGCTCATGAGCCTCGCCCGGCTCACCGTCTGGCTCTTCGTCCGTGGCGGAGTCCCGTGCCTCGGTCAGATCTTCGGTCGAGTCGGGGTCGGGTTCCTTGGGCGCCGCCGGCTCGCCGGCACCGACCTCCTCCTCGAGCGGCTCCAGCTCGCCGGAGAGCAAGTCCGTCTGCTCGACCTCCTGCTCCGTCTTCTTGTTCTTGGTCTGCCGCTTTCTCGGCACCGTTAACCCCCCACTTCGTTGCCGACCCAGTCGAGATACGGTGCGTGCCCCCCGGAAACGGCGAGCACGAGTACCTCAGGTACAGAGTATGGGTGCAACTCGACCGCGCGCGCCTCGAGCGCTTCCGCGCGTTGCCGAACCGTCTTCAAGATCACCATCGCCTCGTCGTCCCGCTGCAGCTCCCCCTCCCACCAGTACATCGAGACGATGTTCGGCACTACGTTGGCGCACGCAGCCAACCGCTCGGACACTAGAGTGCGACCCAGCTCCTCGGCGGTCTCTGCGTTGGGCGCAGTCATGATCACGGTTACGACATCGGTAGGCTTTGCGGTCATCGATCAATATGCGGTGGCGTCCGCCGCCTCTTCGGAGTACAACCCGTCGATCAGGGCGTCGAGCCGTTCTTGAACCACCCTTCTCTTCACCTTCAGGGTGGGCGTAAGAAAGCCGTTTTCGATTGAGAGTTCCTCCTCGAGAAGCGCCATTTTCTTGGGCTTCTCGTACGGGGCCAGATCGGTAAGCATGCCGAACACTTCGCTCTCCATGTGCCTTAGCACCGCGGCAGAGGCCACGAGCTCCGAGCGATCGCTCCACGAAACGCCGTTCTCGCTTGCCCATAGCTCGAGCGGGGCAAACGCCGGCACCACGAGCAGGCAACAGTAGCGCCGACGGTCGCCGATCATGACGACCTGCTCCACGAACCGGTTCGTCTTGAGCAGGTTCTCGATCGGTTGGGGTGCCACGTTCTTGCCGCCGGCGGTGACGATGATGTCCTTCTTCCGGTCCGTGATCTTGAGGAAGCCCTCCGAGTCGAGTTCGCCTATGTCGCCGGTTGCGAACCAGCCATCGGCATCGAGGACCTCATTGGTCGCGTCGGGCTTGCCGAAGTAGCCCTTCATGACTTGCGGGCCTCGAACGAAGATCTCGCCGTCGTCCGCGATCTTGACTTCGGTAGCGGGCACCGTCTTTCCCACCGTGCCGATCCGGGACGCCTCGAACGAGTTCAAGTTGGTCACAGGACTCGTCTCCGTGAGGCCGTACCCCTCGAAAATTGGCATGCCGATGGAGTTGAAGAATCGGTTCAAAACGGGCGCTAACGGGCCTCCCCCGCTCACGAAGTACCGGAGCCGGCCGCCGACCGCATTCTTTACTTTCGCGAAGACCAGCTTGTCGGCTAGGCCGTACTGGAGTGCGAGCAGCCCACTCGGCTTCTCACCGGCCAGGCTCAATTCGAAGGCGCGGTCGGCCACACCAGCAGCCCAATCGATGAGCTTTTTCTTCACTCCGCGCGCGCCCATCACGCCGTTGTAGATCTTCTCGTAGATCCGCGGTACCGACACGACGATGGTCGGGCGGACGACGCCCATGTCGTGGACCAACGTCTCCATCGAGCGTGCGTATGCCAGGCGGCACCCGCTCCGGAAAAAGAGGTAATCTCCCATGCGTTGAAGAATGTGCGAGAGCGGTAGAAAGCTGATGGTGTTGTCTGCGTCGCTGACCTTCAGCACCATGAGCGTCGCCAGCACGTTCGAGGCGACGTTTTTGTGCGTCAGCATGACCCCCTTCGGGTCCCCGGTCGTGCCTGACGTGTAAAGGACCGTCGCTACGTCGTGAAGCTCAGCCTCCAACGCTGCCGCGCGAAAGTCATCGTCGGACCGGGCGTCCGCCGAGTCCGCGCCGGCCGCCAGGAACGAAGCCCACGACATTACTCCGGAGGGCAGGTCCGCGATCATGTCGAACACGACGATCAGGATTTCCTGAGGGCACGTCGCCGCCGCCTCACGAGCCTTCTCCATCTGCTCCCGCGTGGAGGCGAACACGAGCTTGGCCCCCGAGTCCTCCAACACGTACGCGACCTGGGGGGCGGTCAGTGTCGTATAGATCGGGACGTCGATCACGCCCGCACACAAACAACCATAGTCGACCAACGCCCACCTGGAGCAGTTTTCGGAAAGAATGGCGGCACGATCGCCGCGCTCGACCCCGAGTTGCGCCAGGGAGGCGGCCACGCCCTTCACGATGCGGTACGCCTCGTCATAGCCAATCCCGGTGAGCTCGGTCTCCGACGTCAACTCCTCGAACGCGGTCTTGTCCCCGTATTTGTCGACCGCCTCGAAGAAGAGGCGCGTCAGCGTCATCTCGGGGACAGGGGTGTCGTTGGCCACGTACGTTGGCTTCGGCATGTATGGCTCGCGGTCAGGCCCGCTCGACTCGAATGGAGAGGGCGATATCGGGATGGAGGGAGTGCAACACGCTGCAGTACTTGTCCCGCGACAGATCGATGGCCCGCTGCAGCTTCGCGTCGTGCTCGCTTCCGGGCCCACTCAAGCGATACACCAACTCAATCGCGACAAACTTGCGAGGTTCCGAGTCGGCGCGCTCGCCAGTGACCTCGACCTCGAGCGCGTCGAGAGGCACCCGGGACTTTTGCAAGATCAGAACCACGTCGACCCCCATGCAGCCCGCAAGAGACAGGAGCAATTGCTGGGTTGGCGAGGCACCCTCGTCGCCAGCACTGTCGATGGTGATCTCGGGGCCGTCATCGGCGCGCCCATGGAAAACGAGCCCTTCTCCGGCCCACTTGAGCCAAACCTTTCGGGTATTAGAAGAGCTCATCGGGGGGTGGCACGTCGGCCGAAGCGTCATGCGCCTCGCCGCGCAGCTGCGCCAGGGTCGAGCGCGCGTGGCGGACGTGATCCTCCGCGTCCCCATCCTTGGGGGCCTGCGCCAGGAAGGCTTCGAGGTGCTCGGTCGCGCTCTCGAGTTCGTCGCCCCGAAGCAGAAGGAAAGCCAACCCGTAGTGCGCGCCCGCCGAAGCCGGATTTTCTTGAAGGACCTGCCGATAGGTCTTAGCGGCCTCCTCGGTCATGCCGATTCGCGTGTAACAGATCGCGATCTGCTGGAGCACCGTGGCGTCGCCTGGCGTCACCTTCAAGGCCAAGCGGAACGACGTCAGAGCCTCGTGGAACTTGCCGTCCATGAGAAGCTCGACGCCCTCGTTGTAGTAGTCGACGCGAGGTGCCTCGCCGCCGCCAAAAAGCTTATTCCAGAACGCCATTCAGAAGGCCGGTGATGTGAACTGCTCCGCGTGATGGGCACACGCGGCGAGCAGGCCGGAAGGTAGGAGTGTGATGGGGACGGGCGCAACGCCGAAAAGCTCTCAACTCCTTGCGCCGACGACGGTTTCCTGCTCAGACACTATTACCTTCAAGCCCGCTTCCTTGAGCCAAGCGCCAGCCTCCGCGCTGGCGTCCGTTACGACCACCCGCGACATCGGTGCCACCACACGAGCCGCCTCGTCGATCCAGCGCCTGCCGAGGCGACCGTCAATCGCGACACCTCGCAAGCTCCGGGAGAAGAAGGGCAGGCCCGGACCGGCGACGATGCGACTCCAAGACGGATCTGGGGGCCACTCTCTAAGGTCCCCGTCAATTCCGACTACTTGCAGGTCTTCCGTGAGATCGGCAATCGTCGGACCGTAGCCGGCTAGGCCCCCGACGAGCGCAACGGTCCCTGGCCCGCGTGCCACGCCGATGAGCGCAGCGATGCGTTCGGCATCCGCCGCATCGTGACACCCGACTGCACCGACCAGGCCGGCCTCCAGCGCTCGGCGTGGAGGTGCCCGCAAATCACCAAAGCCGGCCTGAATCGAGAATGAGTCCCGACAGTTCGGGCAACCCAGAACGCCTTCACGCACCACGCGGTCGGTCAACTCATTCGCCAACAGAATCAGCCCGAACTCCGGCCCGCATCGTGGACACGTCAGGCAATCGGTTAGCAGGAGATGCACAGCCGGTGGTCGCCGAGGCTCAGCCCGTAGGCCTCTGCGGCGGAGGCAGCGGTGCGCTGGCAGGACCGTACTGAGCCCACTGGGTCGGCGACTCCCAGATGCGGGCGTAGAGCAGGCCCTTGGCCATCGGTTCAGGCAGCCTCTTGCACAACTCCTCGAAGAAGTATTTCGCCTGATTCTCGGCGCTGGTCTCGACGTCCTGGAATTGCGGAAGCTCGTTCAGATTCTCATGGTCCAATCCCTCGGCGATGCCACGCAGTGCCATCTTCAAGTCGATGAAGTCGAATGCAATGCCGGAGTCGTCGAGCTCAGCGGCTTGCAGCGCTGCCTCCACCACGTACCTGTGCCCGTGCAGCCGACTGCACTTGCCCTCGTAGTTGCGGAGGAAGTGGGCGGCGTCGTAGTGCGCCTGGGCGCTGACGGTGTAGGCGAAGTCAGTCATACATGTTCGCTCAGAGCGGCTGATGCGAGCTGGTGGTCAGCCGCAGGAATTCGTCCCGTGTTCTCGGGTCGTCCAAGAAGGTGCCGCGCATGGCCGATGTGATCGTCTTGGAATTCTGCTTTTGAACACCGCGCATCATCATGCACAGGTGATACGCCTCGACCACGACCGCGACTCCTAGCGGTTTCGCGGTGTCCCAGACGGCCTCAGCCACCTGCTCCGTCAGTCGTTCCTGGACCTGGAACCGGCGCGCGTACACCTCCACGAGCCGTGCCAGCTTCGAGATGCCCAAAATCCTCCCGTCGGGAATATAGGCGACGTGAGCCTTGCCGAAGAACGGAAGCATGTGGTGCTCGCACAGCGAGTAGACCTCGATGTCCTTTACCAACACCATGTTGCGGTGGCAATCCTCGAAGAGCGCATCTCCGATAATGTCGTCGGGAGTCTCCGAGTACCCCTTGGTCAGGAACGACAAGGACTTCGCCACGCGCGAGGGCGTTTTCAGCATGCCTTCGCGTTCGGGGTCCTCACCCAGCCGGCGAATCATCTCCGCCACGAGATCCTCGAAGGAGGCTCCCGACAAGTCGACGCTGCTCAGCGGCTCAACGATGATATCGCTCATGGTCCGACATTCTCCTTGGCCCCGGAGTACTCGGCGGAGTTCCGGGGTGTTTCGTGGACGACCACCTTGGCGAGCCGCACCCCTTCGGGTACGGCGTGCACGATACGACCCCAAATGGCGACCGCGAGGTTCTCGGCGGTGGGGTTCACACCGGCTAGCCACTCGACTTCGCTGTTGAGGTTCCGGTGGTCGACATCCGACAGGACCTGAGCCTCCAACGCCTCCTTTAGGCGCTTCAGATCCATGACGAACCCGGTCTCAGTATCGACGGGCCCCTCGACGGTGACCTCCAACTCGTAGTTGTGCCCGTGCCAGCTCGGGTTCGCGCAATCGCCAAAAACCTCCGCGTTCCGCTCATCCGTCCAGTCGGACCTGAACAGGCGGTGTGCGGCGCTGAAGTGCACGCGGCGCGTGGCTCGCACAAGGGGCATGAAAGTCCTCAACCGCTGATGCCGAAGGAGCGAGAGGGCCGACGCCTAGCCGCTCTGGAGCGGTCGGACGCCGGCCCTCTCGTGCACATCGGAAGGGGAGGATTGAAGCCCGGGATAAACTGCTGGCGACCTCCTCGAGTACTTCGCTTTCCCCTCTTCCAGGGCCTAGCGGCCGACTCGAGAGTCAGTCCCGGCTTCGGTGCGTTGGCTCAATTCATATGCCCCCCGATGCGCAACTGGAATATAGAGAGCGCTGGAGGGCTGGACCAGCGCTGCTGGCATCGAAGCCACCTCCTGCAACGTTAGAGGGCGCAACAGGGTAGATAGTCTCGAGAAACACGGGGTGTGGATTTCATTGACATGTACGGGGGTGTGTGCGTAGCCTGAGCGTGCTATGAAAGCGAGAGGCAAAGTGATCCGGCAGACCACTTCGGTCTGGCTCTCCGCGCTGCTGCTAGCACTCAGCGTCGCGGTGCCGGCACTCGAACGCGCAGAATTTGCGCACGAGTCTGCGATCGAGAGCGAGCACGACCCGGCCCACTGCCCAACGGCGCACGACCACACCGTCTGTACTCAGGTCGGAGCCAATCTCTCTCTCGCCGCGGCACACACGCTGGTCGACCATACTCAAGAGGTCATCGGCGTGACCGCGCCCGTAGAGGCGCCGGCTTCCGTGCATTCCGTTTTTGAATACGGACATCCCTCACGCGCGCCCCCCTTGGCCTGACGAGCTCCACCCGGCCGTACCGCGGCCGTCCGTACGCGACCTAGCGGTCTCGTACTCGTCATGTCCAGGATTGGGAGAGCACTACCATCGTGAACAGCCGCTGGAGGGGAGCCCGCCACGCAGTGTGGGGCCTACTCCTGACGATCACACCCACTCTCGCGCAGCCGGAACCCGCGGCCGCGCAGGAAGCGACCGACTCGCTGAGGTTGCAGCTCGCGCGTCTAGCCGCGTTGGTGGACAGCCTCAGCCTCGAGGTCGCCCGCCTTCGCGACGCGGGAGAAGATGCGGGGGCAGATGATGCGCTGGCGCGGCTTCGCGCAGCAGCGCAGGCGGCGGCTGATGCTGATGGGCCACCCGCACCTCAGGAGCGGGAGACACAGGACTTCGTTGGCCGACAGCGGTCGTTGCAAGCCTTGAACCCCGAGATCAGTGTAAACGCCGACCTGTTCGGGCATGCCAGCAAGGACGATCCGGACCGGGACAATTTCTTCGCTCGCGAGTTCGAGATTTCGATCATCTCCAACCTCGACCCGTTCTCGCGAGCAAAAATCTTTCTATCCAGACACAGCGAGGGCGGGGAGTTCTCCCCGTTTTCCGAGGGGGGCCAAGCGGGCGCCCACGGCACTGGAGAAGGTGGCGGCTTCGAGGTCGAGGAGGGATATGTCGAGTGGGTTAGTCTTCCCGGAGGCATCGGACTCAAGTTCGGACGGTTCTTCCAGCAGTTCGGCCAGCTGAACCGCTGGCACACGCACGCGCTTCCCTTCCAGACCCGCTCGCTACCACACATCGCATTCATGGGTGAAGGGTCGCTCGCACAAACAGGGCTTTCAGCACACTGGCTCGCGCCTTTTGGTCTGGCCGGCGGCACGTTCGAAGCCACCCTGGAGGTGACGCGAAGCGACAACGAGACGCTGTTCGGTGAGTCGGCGGGCGTCTCGTTGCTCAGCCACGTCAACGCCTTTTGGAGCCTGTCGGCTTCCACCGATCTGGACCTTGGGTTCAGCAGGGTGAGCGGGTCATACGAGCGCGAAACCGTCAGCGGCGACCGGAATCTGTACGGCCTCGAGATGGCCTTCACCTGGCGGCCGCCCGGGCAGTCGCGCTACCGCGGCTTCTCCTTTCGAGGCGGTGCCATGGCCGTAGATGGTCTGGCGGGACTCGGGCCAACGTCCGCCGACGAGGGTGAGCACGCTCTGGGTCTCTGGGCCTTGGGCGATTTGCGGCTCTCGCAGCGCTGGCTGGTCGGGGCGCGCTTCGATCGCACGGAGAATCCCGCAGATCTCGAAGAGACCGCCTGGCTGTTCTCTCCGACGTTGACGTGGTGGCAGAGCGAGTACGTCCGGCTCCGACTGGAGTACGATCTGCTCGGCCGTAGCTTCGCGGCCGAGCGTGAGGGGCACTTGCTGTTCCAAGTGACGTTCGCGATGGGCCCACACAAGCACGAGACCTACTAGCCGATGGCTTCGACTGCGTCGAGCCCGTCGGGCATGGAGGTAGCATGATGTTCCAAACGATTCTCGTCGGCGCGATCGCGATCGGGGCGGTCACGGCCGAGACAGCAGTACCGATTCGGCCGTCGGACCCGCCGCGCGACCCGGTTCGCGTCGTCACGACTCTACCGATCTACGCGGAACTGGTCCGGGAGATCGGGGGAGCGGAGGTCGTGGTGACCTCCATCGCAAACCCGAACGAGGACGCTCACTTCGTACGTCCCAAGCCGAGCTTCGCGCGCGACCTGAGGCGAGCGGAAGTCTTTGTCACGACGGGGCTCGACCTGGAACTGTGGGTCCCGGTCCTACTCGATCGCGCCGGCAACAGCGACGTATTGGAGGGCGGCCAGGGGTACATCACGGCATACACCGGAGTCGAGCTGCTCGACGTCCCGGTTGCTGCGGATCGGAGTGGGGGCGACGTGCACATCTTCGGCAACCCCCACCTGACCACCGACCCGCTGCGCACGATACAGGTCGCGCGCAACATCACCGTTGGACTCAAGCGTGTCGCCCCGGACCGCGCCACGCACTTCGACGCGGGCCTCGCGGCGTTCACAGACCGCGTGCATCGTCGCCTCTTCGGCGACAGGCTCATCGACTTGCTCGGTGGCCAGACCCTGGAACGGTTAGCGCTGCAGGGCAGGCTCTACGAATTCCTCGGCACCCAGGAATTCGACGGCAAACCGCTCATCGAGGAGCTGGGTGGTTGGCTCGGCACCGCGGAACCCTTTCGCGGCCAACAACTCATCTGTTACCACAAGAACTGGGCGTATTTCGAGGACCGCTTCGACGTTCGCTGCGCCGAATACGTGGAGGCGAAACCCGGCATCGCGCCAACTCCCCGACACGTAGGACGTCTGCTCCGCCGGATGCAGGAAGAGAACCTCGATGTCGTGCTCGCCGCGACCTATTTCGACAGAAACAAGGTCGAGAGTGTAGCGGCGCGTGGGGGCGCTTCACTGGTCCGAGTGCCCTTTTCTCCAGGTGCGCGCGAGGGGATCGACGACTACTTCACGCTGGTGGATACCTGGGTGAGCGAACTCGCCACCGCCTTCTTGAACCGATGACGGTCGGATAGCATGCTCGACCTGATGATTCCGCCCATCGTGGCGGCGCTGATCATCCTCTCGATTCACGCATATCTGGGACTGCATGTCATCGGCAGGGAGGTGATCTTCGTGGACCTCGCGTTTGCCCAAATTGCAGCGCTGGGCTCGACCGTCGCGCTACTGATGGGCATCGAGCTGGGAACGACGCTTTCTCTGATGTTCGCGCTCGGTTTCACGTTGCTGGGCGCGCTGCTCTTCTCGTTCACGCGCTTGGAAAAGTCGGTGGTACCGCAGGAGGCGATCATCGGCATATCGTTCGTTCTTGCCTCGGCGGCTGTGATCCTGATCGCGGGGCTCACGGCGGAAGGCGCAGAACACCTTCGTGAAACGATGACCGGGACGCTGATCTGGGTCGGTTGGGGCGACATCTGGAGGCTCGCCGGGGTCTATGCGGTTCTGGGCGTCTTCCACTTCGTGATGCGGAAGCAATTCTTACGTGTCACGTTCGACCCGGAAAGCGCAGAAAACGTCAAGGCTTCGGACTTCCTGTTCTACCTGTCCTTCGGAGTCATGATCTCCTTCTCGGTCGAGATCGCCGGCGTCCTCATGGTCTTCAGCGCACTCGTCATTCCGGCCGTAATCGCGTTCCTCTATACCAACCACTTCGGCCGTGCGCTGCTGATCGCATGGGCGGCCGGAGCGGTGGCAATCGTCGGGGGCATCGGCACGTCGTTCTATCTCGACATCGCGACCGGCCCCCTTCTCGTATGCGCTTTCGGGGTGGTCCTCGTAATCGCGGCGGGCCTGAGGCCCCTGCTCGGCGTCCGCCCCGAGGGAAAGATCACCGTCTCGAGCCTGCGCGGAGGCCCTCAGGGTCCATAGCCCACGCGGCCTTCAGCTCTGCAAAGTTTGCCTCAAGCGGCACAGGATCCCCGCTTCGAGAGGCATGACCGCGCATTTCCGATCGACCAATCGTGCCGGTAAACCCTGAGTTGCCAACACGTTACGCGTATCGACGACAAGAAACGCTCGGCCGGCACCTGTGGGCACGCGACTTGACCTACCCATAGGACCAGCGCCGACGGTGGCGCGCACCCCCAATCTAGATGACGCAGGAGGCCCTGATGCGCGTAGCGGCCGATGGATATATCGATTTGAGCGACGGGAGGCGGGTCCGGACCCCGGGATTCCACGACCAGCAGGTCGAGCCTGTACCGGAATCTGAAGCTCTCTCTTATCTGCTTTCTCGTAGCTTCCCCGGTCACCGCCGCATCGTTCGAGGGCTCAGGCTCGAGGAGCGCAAGCGTATCAGACTCGCGATGTGGGCGGACTCCGGTTCGGAACGCATGACCCTGGTGGATCGAGTCTGGCGTGCCATCACGCAGCCCGCATCCCCACCTAGCAACCCGGAAGAGCCAGAGCTTATCCAGGTTATCCAGTACGAACACTGGGCCCATCCCATCCACCTCGACGGCGCACGCACCAGAGTAATCCCCCGCGGTGGCATGTCCCTCGCCGAGGTGCCGAAAGAGATGATCTTGCGGCTGGATGGTCAGTTGACGGCCTAAAAAATGGGCCGGGGGCACCAGTTACATCGGTGAAACCGGTTTAGCGCCCGCGCCCGTTCCTGGGCCGGGCCTCACGCCCTGGGGGGGGCGTGCCAAGGGTGGCGGTAGGTGCTTGCACCTACCGTCATCCACTTTTTTTGTCCCTGAGGCAGTGCTGTGCGTGCCCCAGAAACGATTCAACGCCGGCCCGCATCAGCGGACCGACCTCTTCGTGGCGCTTCTATGGGGTGGCGATCAGTCGAGCGATCCCACCCGATCTATTTAACCCATCGCGTCCCGCGCCAACATCACGATGGCAATCAAGGCCATGACGACAACGATGGAAGGGCCAAAGAGCCCGACGTTGTCCCCCAGCTTCATGTCGTTCCGTGAGTAAATCATCGCCCCACTCCCTTGTCTCATATCTGCGGCCCCATGCCACGCCCGTTAGAAGGCAAGCCCCGTGCCGCGCGGATCGAGAACGGCGTTCGCAAGCCGTAATTTGACCTCTAACCGGTTATGCAGCAACTACTTGCGGTCGCAGACGGCGAAAACGGCACGATAGACCGCTCCTGCCATTTCGACGGGACTGTCCGCTAATGGTGACAACCATCGCAGTCCCGCGACGAATGGGCAGGCACATCGCCCGATGGTCAGACCGCAATATGCCAAGGAAGGGGGTCGCGCCTCACGACCATCAGCCCCACGGGACTCCAGCCGTTAGCTGGGTAACCCGGGCTCGGTCATCCCGCGCACGTCCAAAGCGTCGTCGATCTCGTCGTCCGGGAGGAGCTCCTTCTCGGCGACCACTTGACGCACGCTCACGCCGCGCTTGGCGGCCTCCTTGGCGACGACCGACGCGGCGTCATACCCGATGTAGGGATTGAGCGCTGTGGCGATCGACGGGTTCTTTTCGAGTAGCTCCTTCGCGCGCTCGATGTTCACCTCGATGCCGGCGACGCACTTGTCGGCGAACGCAGTGGAAATGTTCGCTAGCAGCGTGATCGACTCTAGCAATGCCTGCGCGAGTACCGGCATCATCACGTTCAATTCGAAGTTGCCTCGGCTTCCCGCCACAGTGATGGTCGTGTGATTCCCCATCACTCGCGCGCAAACCATCATCATCGCCTCGGACATGACCGGGTTGACCTTGCCCGGCATGATCGACGAGCCTGGCTGGATCGCGGGCAGTTTGATCTCGTGGATCCCCGATGTGGGGCCGGAGCCGAGCCACCGGATATCATCGGCGATCTTCATGAGGCTCGTCGCGACCGTGTTCAGCGCACCAGCGGTACTTACCGCGGCATCTTTCGCGGCCTGGGCCTCGAAGTGGTCAGGTGCTTCTCGGAATGAGATACCGGTGGCCTCTGAGATGCGGGCGATCGTCTTGGCGGCGAAGTCCTCGTGCGTATTGATGCCCGTTCCGACCGCGGTTCCGCCGAGCGCCAGCTCCTCGAGCTCGGCGGCAGCCCGCGATACGCGTTCGACGCCCTTCGTGACCTGGGTGGCATACCCCCGAAATTCCTGGCCGAGGCGAATCGGGGTCGCGTCCATGAGATGCGTTCGGCCCGACTTCACGACACCGTCGAACTCTTCGGCCTTCGCGGAGAGCGCGGACCTCAAGTGCTCGAGCCCGGGAAGTAATTGTTTCTTGACCGCGACCAGCGCCGACACGTGGATCGCGGTCGGGATCACGTCGTTGGAGGACTGACCGAAGTTGACGTGATCGTTCGCATGGACCTTGTCGCCTCGGATCTGGGTCGCGCGATGAGCCACGACCTCGTTGACGTTCATGTTGGTCGAGGTACCCGAGCCGGTCTGGTAGATGTCGAGCACGAACTCATCGTCCCACTTACCGTCTGCAACCTCTTCCGCTGCCTGGGCGATGGCCTCCGCGATGTCGGCGTCCAGGTTCCCGAGCTCCAGGTTCGTCAGCGCCGCGGACTTCTTGATGAGCCCGAGCGCTTCGATGAAGCGGCGCCCAAACCGCTGACCGCTGATGGGGAAGTTTTCTACCGCGCGTTGGGTCTGAGCGCCGTAGAGCGCCTCCTCAGGCACCTGCATCTCACCAAGGGAGTCCTTCTCGATCCGGTATCCGTCAGCCATGTGAGCTATGGTCCTTTGGTGCCGAACCGGCCGGTCCGACGGTGGGGGTCAACTCTTGGAGTTGTCGCGGTTTTGCTCCGCAGACAGCCCTGAAATCTACCGCAGCGGACGGCTCGGTGAAGGGCTCGTACTCATGAATACCGGGCGACGCGGAACCTCCTCCCTTGCTATCCGCGCTTCGGCTGACTTGGACGCATCTCGATCCGACTCACGTGCGCTTCCTTGGGGTACGACAGCACCTGCAAGACCGCCACGGCGCAATCTTCGACATGCAGCCTCCACGTGCGCTCCGGCACCTGCTCGCGATGATTGAAGTAGCTGTCCACGCTGCCCGGCATGACGATGCTGACGCGTACATCGTCGTAGCGCACGTCGAGCATCATCGCCTCGGTCAAGCCCAGCGCTCCGAACTTACTCGCGTTATAGCCAGTGCCACCGGCGAACGGGTTCCGGCTCGCCAGTGAAGCAATGTTGACGATGAAGCCGTCAGTGGTGGCGCTCAGGTGGGGCAGCGCCGCCTTCGAGCAGTAGAAGACGCTACCGAGGTTCACGTCGACCTGGAGTTGCCACTCCTCCACGGTCATCTCGGAGAGCGGCTTGAAGATGCCGAGACCCGCGTTGTTCACGAGGATGTCCAGTCGGCCGAAGTGCTCGACGGTCTCATCGACGAGTCGCTGGCATTGGATGGCGTCGCCCACGTCCGCGACGATGCCGAGCACGCGATCTCCGAGCGCTAGTGCGATGGCCTCGACCGGACCAGCCGAACGCGCATTCACAACGACCGAGGCGCCGGCCTCCAAGAGGTGCTCTGCGATCGCGCGACCGATACCCTTGGTGCTTCCTGTAACGATCGCGACTTTGCCGGTCAGGTCGGACATCTCGACCTCTCTCGTTTCTGGACCAATCCAGGCCCTGCGCCTGAAGGACTATGAGTGTGGCCATGACCGACCCGAATACGCAACGCGTCGCGCTGGTGACGGGGGGGGGCATCCGAGTGGGGCGAGCCATCACCTTGGCGCTCGCCGAAGCGGACTACGATGTCGTGATCAGCTACCACTCCTCCGAAGTGGCCGCTCAGGAGACCCGAGAGGCCGTCGAGGTGTGGGGGCGGCGTTGCGAGACCGTCTGCGCGGACCTCAGCCTGCCGGCTTCGGCCGACGTCGTGATCGACGCGGTGCGAACCGCGTTTGGGCGCCTCGACCTACTCGTGAACTCGGCTGCGAACTTCGACGAACGCGCGCTGCTCGACGTGGACGCGGAGGCGTGGGACACGGTGATGGCCCTCAATGCACGGGCGCCGCACTTGCTGGTGCGCGCCGCATCAGACCTTCTACGAGCGGCGCGCGGCAGCGTGGTGAACATCGTCGACCTGGCAGCCTTTCAGCCTTGGACCGACTACCCGGCGCACTCCGTCTCCAAGGCGGCGCTGGCCCATCTGACGCGCATTCAGGCGCGCTCGCTCGCCCCTGAGATTCGCGTGAACGGGATCGCGCCCGGAGCGGTACTGGCGCCGGAGGGCTGGCCACCAGAACGGTGGCAGGCACTCGCGCAGACCACGCCTCTGCAACGGGCAGGCTCACCAGAGGACGTCGCTCAGGCTGTGCTCTTCTTGGCGGGAGCAGGATTCGTCACCGGCCAGATCCTCGCCGTGGACGGTGGACGGCTGCTCGGGTAGGAGCTGCCTACCAGAGGTGGGCCTCCCGCTTGGGCGCGCGGGCCTCCACGCGAGTGACCGCTCAGCTGCTGCCGTTACCCCCGTGCGCGAGCCAACGCTCGGCCTCGAGGGCCGCCATGCAGCCCGTGCCGGCGGCGGTGACCGCCTGACGATAGAAATCGTCCATCACGTCGCCGGCCGCAAAAACCCCTGGCACCGACGTCTGCGTCCGCCACGGGATTGGCGTCTCGACGTACCCGCTGTCCTTGAGCTTCACGGCGTCCTCCAGGAACGCGCTGTTCGGCGTGTGGCCGATCGCCACGAAGAGCCCTCCAATCTCGAGCTCGCTCTCTTCGCCAGTCACGGTGTCCTTGAGCGTGAGGCTCGTGACCGTCTCTTCGCCGATGACGTCTGTCACGGTCTTGTTCCACTCGATGCGGATCTTGGGATCCGCAATCGCCCGTTCGGCCATGATCTTCGAGGCGCGGAACTCGTCGCGGCGGTGCACGATGACGACCTCCGCGGCAAACTTCGTGAGGTACAACGCGTCCTCCATCGCCGAGTCCCCACCGCCGATGACCGCGAGCTTCTGATCGCGGAAGTGGGGTAGCGCACCGTCACAGACGGCGCACGCGCTCACGCCACCGCCGGACTGCGCGAGGCGCTCCTCGTTCGGGTGGCCTAGCCACTTGGCGTTCGCGCCCATGGAGAGGATCACCGAGTCGGCGAAAACCTCCGTACCGGTGCTCGACACGAGCCGGAAGGGATACTGCTCGAAGTCGACTTCGACGATGTCTTCCCAAACCGACCGGGTCCCGAAGCGCAACGCCTGGTCCCTCATCTCCAACATGAGGTCCTGACCCATCACGCCTTCCTTGAACCCAGGGTAGTTCTCCACCTCGGTCGTGAACATGAGCTGGCCGCCAGGAATCATCGTGCGGCTGCCTGCCCCTTCGAACACGAACGGGTCCATCTGGGCACGTGCGGCATAGATCGCGGCGGTCCAGGCGGCCGGTCCGGACCCGATGATGACGACGGTCTCCCGCTCCCGGACTCCGGTATCGCTCATAGTGCTCCTACTCTTTGAAGACTTTCATGTTGGTGGAGTGGCCCGGGTTCACGCGCGCACTCGGATCCACATAGTGAACCGCATTGTTCACGGCGATCGCGGCCTCGGCATAACCCGTAGCGATGAGATCGAGTTTCCCCAGATAGTCGACGACGTCACCGGCGGCAAAGACACCGGGAATGTTGGTCGCCATGAGTTGGTCGACCTTGATGCGATTCTTCTCGACCTCGAGCCCCCAGGCCTTGATGGCGCCGAGGTCGGGTTTGAAGCCCAGGCAGGAGAGCACACAGTCGCAGTCCAGGCTCACGTCCTCATCGGTCCGGTTGTCGAAGATGGTAACCGTCTCGACGCGGTCGGCACCGTGGATCTCCCGGACCTCGTGGAAAGTGCGCAGGTCTACCTCGCCCACTGCTGCAGCTCTTTCGAGTTGGTGAACCGAAGCTGCGTGCGCGCGCCAACCGTCACGGCGGTGCACGAGCGCCATCGTCCTCGCCACCCCTTTGAGCATGAGCACGAAGTCGAGCGCGGTATCGCCGCCGCCGACGACGACGACGTTCTTGTGGCGGAACGCCTCGGGGTCCTTGACCGCGTACTCCACGCCTTTGTGCATGAACTCTTCATAACCGGGGCACTTGAGCGGCATCGGTTCAAACGCGCCCTTCCCGCCCGAAATCACGATGCTCCGAGTCAGGTACGTGCCATGGACGCATCGCATCTCGAAGTGGTCGTCCTTGCGCACGACCTCCTGCACTTGCTCGTCGAGAATCACGTCGGGATGGAACTGGAGCGCCTGCTCGACCTGGTTCTTGACGAGGTCCTTGGCGAGCACCTTGGCATAACCACCGACGTCGAAGATGTACTTCTCCGGATACAGCGCGGTGAGTTGGCCACCCAGTTCGGGTAGTGAGTCGATGATCCGGCACGAGGAGCCACGCATGCCCGCGTAGAACGCAGCGAAGAGGCCGGTAGGCCCCCCCCCAACGATGGTAATGTCCCGGATTTCGTTTGGCATGAGGTTACTGGAAGGCTGTTCTTACGAGCGCTACGACGTGCTTCTGCCACAACCTTTTAGTGTAACCGTGCTGGCAAGCCGTTCCAACGGGGCTCAGGTCCCGCTGGTGACGCCTCCGCCACGGTAGAAAGCAGACGTCTTGTAACGCGCGAGACCGCGAACGACCAACAGCTTTAGGCCGGCGGCAATGGGGACGCCGATCAGCAGCCCCACGAACCCGAAGAAGAAGCCACCGAGCGCGAGGGAGAGCACGACCCAGACAGGGTGCAGGCCAACCGACTCGCCTACGATGCGTGGGCTGATGACCATGCCCTCGAGCAGCTGCGCAACGGTATAGACCACCGCGATCTTGATGAGCGACGCGACCACGCTGCCGCTGACAAACGCGATGAACAACGCCGGAATCAAGCTCAGCGCGAGGCCGAGATACGGCACCACAGAGAGCACACCGACCATGAGGCCGAGCGTGCCAGCGTACGGGAACTGCGCGATCAAGAGCCCGAGACCGGTAATAACTCCGACTGCGGCGGCCACCATGATCTGGCCGCGCAGGTAGCGCGACAGCAAGAAGTCGTAGTCCTTGGCGAACGACGTGATCTCGGCCTGGTTCCCTCGCGGCAAAAGCTCGCCGAACGCCTTGGTGATACGGTCCCAGTCTCGGAGCAAGTAGAACGTCAGGACCGGCGTCAGAACCACGTAGCTCGCTAAGCCAAGCAAAGAGCCGATGCCACGGCCGAGTCCCAATACACCGCTTGTGATCCACCCTCTGAGCGCCTCCTGGCGCTCCTGCAGGAACACCACCACGGCGTCGGAGTCGATGCCACGCAGCCAAGCGACCACGGCGTCCTCGTCCACGAAGGGCAGGTCCAGGGAGGGCAGGCGCTCCTGAAGCGACCTGAGCCAATCGGCGAGACGGTCCAGAAATTCGGGAGCCCGCCCGGCGAGCTCGCCGAGTTGCGAAAGCGCCGCCGGTACGGCGAGGAATATCAGCGCTGCTAGGATCCCCACGACCGGGAGCGTCAGAAGCAAGATCGCGAGGGCTCGCGGCACTCGGCGACGTTCGAGTGCATCCACGACCGGGTCGAGCGCGTACGCGAGCACGACCGCCAATACGAACGGAGCCAGCAGGGAGCCGGTGGTGGAGAGCAGCCAGATCATCGCCAGCACGCTCGCCGTGACCAGCAGGGCACTATGACCCTCCTTCCCGCGGAAGGGGAGCAATACCGCCCAAAGCAGGAAGAGCAGCAACAGGGGGTTGAGGATGGTGCGCGTGGCATATAAGAAGAAGCCGAGCACGAGCAGAATCGCGGCTGCCTCGACACCCCGCCAAACGGTGAGGTCCGTTTCGTCGCTCATTGGCTCTCGACGCTCCGCTTTACCATTTGCTGAGCGACCTTCATGACTTCTCCAGCGTTGTCGTAGGTGATCTTCTTGTCCGCTTCCACGAGTGGGACCCACAGACAATCCGAGATGCCCTCCGCTTTCTCGGGCTTGGGATCGCCCACGTCCGAATACATCAGATAGAACGTGGTGAACTTGTGGATTTGGACGCCCTGAGCGCGAAAGTACCAGTCGATGGTGACGAGCTCAGGGCCCAGCCTCAGGTCCTCGAGGCCGGTCTCTTCAGCCACCTCGCGCAGCGCAGCGCCGGCTGAGGTTTCGTCGGGCTCCAGGTGCCCCTTGGGCAGGCCCCAGTTCCGGTACGGGTCTCGGATCACGAGCGCATGTGCCACGCCCTCGATCTCTCGCAGGACTACTCCCCCAGCGCTCTTCTCGACCCTGACGGGCTGACTCGTCGACACGTCAGAAGATCGAGAGCCGGACATACTTGCGCGGATTCTCGCGCAGGTCCTGCAAGAGCTTGTCGATTTGAGCGAGCACGTCCTCGGCGCGAATGGCGAGCGTGCTGTCGACGAGCAGCCGTCCGATCGCGCCTTCGCCGGATTCGATACGAGCCGATATCCGATCGAGGCGAGCGAACGTGGAATCCGCGCGCTTGATGGTAGCCGCGATACCGCCGGTCGACTCCGCGAGACTGGTGACGATCTCCTGGATGCCGGTGGACGCGACTCGCACGTTCGCCACGATGGTGTCGATCTGCGCGTCGGTGAGAATCGTTTCGATGCGTTCGAAGGTGCGCCGGGCCACAACGGATGCTTGTTCGATCTCGGCCAGCGCGGTGTCCGCGCTGGCGGTGACGCTGACCGCGACCGCCGACTGTTGTGCGACCAGCGCCCGGATCTCGAGGCTGATCGTATCCAGATTCGCGATCGCCGACGCGAGCGCGGTAGCGGTCGAATCGTTGAACGCGAGTCCAAGGCGGTCGGTGAGGTCGGCGAGGTTTTCCGAGATCAGGTCGGCTGAGGCGGAGAGACGAGAAAGCTCAGGCAGCGCATACCCCCCGAGCACGTTCGGGCCTTCGCCCGGCGGAACCTCGTAGAACGGAAAGCGCGGGAACTCGATCCTGCTCACGATTTCAGCCTGCCAGTCCCCGAACAAGGACTCCGGTCCGAGGACCACCGCCGGATCGGGTGGCAGTACCATGTCCTGGTCGAGCAGTAGGGAGACCCGAACCGCCACACCATCGACGGTTATGTTCTCGACGCGACCGATCCCGACGCCGAGATACTTGACGGCGTTCCCCCGGTTGAGCTGGCCCACACCCCGAAGAAGCACGTCCACCTCGGTCTGCGGGCGGCCGAAGTTCGTGCCCTTGAGCCATAGCGTGCCAACCACAGCTGTTAGGGCCGAGATGATGATGACCAAGCCGACGAGCAGCTCGCGGCCCCGGTTCATGGCGCGAGCCTCATCAGCTTTGGCCTGCCCTCGATGAACCCCTTCACGACGGGGTCCTCACACATCCGTAGCTCATCCGGGGTGCCTTCAAAACGGATACCTCCATGGTAGAGCATCGCAATGCGGTCTGAGATTCGGAAGGCGCTCTTCATGTCATGCGTGATCACGACTCCGGTCACGCCGAGCTCATCCGACATGCGCACGATTAGCTCGTCGATCACCGCCGTGGTCACAGGGTCGAGACCCGTGGTCGGTTCATCGTAGAGCATATACTTGGGCCGGGTAGCGATGGCACGGGCGAAACCGGCTCGCTTTCTCTGCCCCCCCGACAACTCAGAAGGCAGCTTCTCGGCCGTCCCTTCGAGGTCCACCATCTGCAAGCACTCCGACACCCGCTGATCGATGGCGTCACCGCTCATATCCGGCATTCGCTTCAGGCCCATGCCCACGTTCTCCGCGATCGTCATCGAATCGAAGAGCGCAGCGAACTGAAACACGTACCCCACATTCCGACGCAACTGGTACAGTGACTCTTGGTCGAGACGGCTGACGTTCTGCTCATCGACATAGACTTCTCCATCATCCGGACGAAGGAGGCCGACCATGTGCTTCAGCGCCGTGGACTTGCCCGACCCCGAGCCCCCGATGATCGAGACCGTCTGACCTTCGTGGATAGTCAGGGTGAGGCGATTCAAGACCTGCGTCTTGCCGAACGCCTTCTCCACGTCGAACAGCTCGATACTCACTTTAGAAGCGTCGCGGCCCAGAAGGCATCCAGCGCCAAGATGATCATGGTCGATACCACGACCGCCCGGGTGGTCGCGCGACCCACACCTTCGGCCCCGCCACTGGCGTGGAAGCCGAAAAAGCACCCCACCGACGTGACGGTCAGTCCGAAGCTGGCCGACTTGATGAGCGAGAACCAGACGTCCCAGGACTCGAAGAAGAGACGGAGGCCCTTCAAGAACTCGAACGCGGACATGTCGAGCCTGAGCACGGCGGTGCCGAGCCCGGCCGAGATCCCCAACGCGTCCGCCAAGATCACGACCACCGGAAACATGGTCGCACCGGCGATGACACGCGGAACGACCAGGTAGGCCACAGGATCGTACGCCAAGGTCTCCAAAGCATCGATCTGCTCGGTGACCCGCATCGCGCCGATCTCCGCGGCGATGGCCGCACCGACTCTCCCCGAGAGCGCCAGCCCAGTGAGGACCGGCCCCAACTCCAGCAACATGGTCTTGCCTACGAGCGTGCCGACGAAGTACTGCGGAACGGCCCCCGTGAAAGTATATGCGGCCTGGAGCGCGAGAACGACGCCGGTGAACAGGGCAACAAAAAGCGCGATCGGGACCGACGCGACGCCGATCTTCGCCATCTGCCCAACGAGGTGTGGCGCCCACAAGGATCCCTTGCGAAGCGCGCGGCCGGCATCGACAGCGAGGTACCCGAACCTCCCCACAGCAGCCACGGTACGAAGCGTTGTACGTCCGATGGCGCGGGTAGCGTCGACCATGTAGGGCATTGAAACGAGAGTTCTACTCGCTGGGAACGTCCTCGCTCTCGAGCGTGAACTCCACCTCCTCTTCCCTGCCGTGTCCATCCGGCAGCGCGTAAGAAATGCGAATCCGCTTCACCGCTGCCCTCGGGTCCGTCAGCGCCACCTCGAAGTCCAACGCCTGGTCATGGGAGGTGATGCGCGTGCGGATGCGATCGCCAAGGTTGGCCTGCGGCCCATTCACGGGGTTCCGGAAGAGGGTCTTCGTCGACTGCCGACCGGTTTCGAGCTGGCGCGTAACCTTTACCAGTTTCAGCCAATCCGGCTGGTAGCTCACGCCGTACTCGAAGCCCCGCTGGTCGGCTCCGCTGCCCTCGCGATTATGACGCGCCAACCCGACTCCTCTGGAGAGGTGAGTTTTCAAGAATTCGTAAACGAATGTTTCCTAGGAAGCACACAAATGTCAAGTTTTTGATTCGTCACATCGGCAGAAGTGCAACTACAGGAACGGTCTCGAAGGATCGCCACTGCGCATTTTTCCGCTAAATGTTCAGTGGCACTGGAACAAAAGTCAGGAAAAATATCGCGACCAGCAACCAGCCCAAGGTCCTACGCGCCCGTCCAATACTCTCTTCTGCCTGCACGACGGGGGGGTGGTTGATGCGGCCCCGGTGCAGCAGTGCGATCAGCAACGCCCACGCCCACCAACCCCACCAAAGAAAGCCGAGCGGGAACAGCGCGAGCATGAACAGGCGCGCCACCTTGCCCTGATGCTTTGGTAGCAGCGCGTATAGGATGTGACCGCCGTCGAGTTGGCCGAGCGGCAGCAGATTCAACGCGGTCACGAACAGACCCAGCCATCCCGCGAGCGCCAGCGGGTGGAGAAGAACCGGAGTCTCGCCCAGCACGCCGGGTGCGAACCAGGTCGCCAACACGTGCATGATCGCGCCGTTCCCGAGCCACAAGGGCTGACCGTCGAACTGGATCACAAAAGGGGTCGCCATGGTGGCGCGGCCGGGCGCGACCTGAGAGAGCGCCAACCCAATCGCTAGCATGGGTAGCGACAGCGCGAAGCTCGCCAAGGGGCCTGACGCCCCTACATCGAAAAGGGTCGCTCGCCGGATTGTAGGCCCTTTCAGGCGTATGAACGCACCCACGGTCCCGATGATCGAGAAGTACGGTGGGAAGGGGATGAAGTACGGGAGCGTCGCGCGTACGCGATTGACCCTGGCGGCGACATAGTGCGCCATCTCGTGCGCGAGCAGCACGCCCATGAACGGGAGGGCGAATGGTGCGCCAAGCAAGAGAGCGCTCAAGTCGAGACCCGTGGGGTATGGGATGACCGTCTCGCCTAAGCGGAAGACCCGCGTTCCGAGCGGATCGATCCCGGCCATGAGTGCGCCAGCCGCCATCGTCGAGACCATCGTAGCGGCAAAGAGCGCCAAATGAAGCCACGGCCCTCTGCCACGCTCGTCTGTCGCCTGGTAAACCAGGGCAACCTGGGTGCGGTTGCCCTCGTTTCTCAAGTGGGCCGAAGCGGGCCAAGCCTCAAGAGCCGCCACGACTTCCGGCGATGCCCCAGTGAGATCCTCGTGAAGCGTGCCCTCGAGCAGCGTGTCGTTGGGCAGAGAGGTCAGCCGATACTCGGCCAAAAGCGGCAGCCACAGACCCGGATCAGGCTTGACCGCCTTTCTGAGAGCCATTAACCTGGCCTTGATCCCATAAAATCTCCGCAGGTCCACGGCCCCCCGGACGGCCCCCCGAGTCGGGGGAACCGCCTTCAGCCGCACCCAATTTAGATATTCACGACCGTTCGGTCGATTCCTCTCTTTTTTCCACTCCGCAGTACTCCGGCTCACACAGCAATTGTAGTCCACATACATGGGAGTTCTTCCACGTGGACATCGCAGAGCTAAAGAACAAGAGCGTGGGGGATCTCCACGGCCTCGCGGAAGAGTTGAACATCAGCGACTTCACCGGCCTCCGCAAGCAAGATCTGATCTTCAAAATCGAGCAGGGCCTGCTCGAAACTGAGGTGGTTCTTCGCGGCGAAGGGGTGCTCGAGATTCTTACTGAAGGTTACGGGTTCCTCCGTTCTCAGGACTGGAATTATCTATACGGTCCCGACGACATCTACGTAAGTCCGTCCCAGATCAAGCGCTTCGACCTGCGTACTGGCGACATGATCGGGGGGCAGGTTCGTCCCCCGAAGAGTGGCGAAAGATACCTGGCTCTTCTCAAAGTCGAGGCCGTGAACGGGCTCGACCCGGAGAAAGCGAAGAATCGGGAAAGCTTCGAGAATCTCCGGCCTCGCTACCCGGAGCATAGGCTGAAGCTCGAAGTGCCGGGCGACGAAGGCTCGCTCTCCATGCGTGTCTTCGACCTCATCGCCCCGATCGGGAAAGGTCAGCGAGGCCTGATCGTGTCCCCGCCGAAGGCGGGCAAGACCATGCTGCTTCAGCAGATCGCCAATTCGGTCAGCATCAACGAGCCCGACGTGCATCTGATCGTGCTGCTCATCGACGAGCGGCCCGAGGAGGTCACGGACATGGAGGATCAGGTCGACGCCGAAGTCATCTCCTCGACCTTCGACGAGCCCGCTGAGCGCCACGTCCAGGTCGCGGACATGGTGATGGAGAAGGCGAAGCGGCTCGTCGAGCACGGGAAAGACGTCGTGGTGCTGCTCGACTCGATCACCAGGCTGGCACGCGCCTACAACACCACGATGCCACACTCCGGCCGTATCCTATCGGGTGGTGTGGACGCCAACGCGTTACAGAAGCCAAAGAGGTTCTTCGGCGCGGCACGCAATATCGAGGACGGCGGGTCCCTCACGATCATCGCCACGGCGCTCATCGAGACCGGTAGCCGCATGGACGAAGTGATCTTCGAGGAGTTCAAGGGTACCGGAAATCTCGAGCTGGTGCTCGATCGCGAGATCTCGGACCGACGCATCTTCCCTGCAATCGATCTCAATAAGTCGAGTACGCGGAAAGAAGAGTTGCTGCTCAGCGAGACCGAACTCAACCGTATCTACCTGCTTCGGAATTTCCTGGCGGACATGCCTGCGACGGAGGCGATCGAGTTCTTGCTTTCGCGGATGAAGGAGACGGAGACCAACCAGGAGTTCTTGGATTCCATGGCTCGGGGGGGGTGAGGAGCCGGGGTCCTTCCCGTCGCTCAGGCATCGTTTTCCGCCCCTCCCTTTCCCCGCACCACGACGCAATGTCGCTACGGCAAGGACCCCGACTCCTCACCTGTTGACGTCTTGGCGCAGGGTCCACGGTCCGTTGCGGAAGGACACCGACTCTTCACCCGGCGCGTCCTCTTTGGAGGACTCGCGGCAGGCCCCGTGGCTCCGCGACGCTTCCTTACCGCTGGTGGCGTTGCTTGCCGGATACTAGCACGTCGTAGGTGGCTCTTTGCGCGGGAGTGAGGGCGGTAGGGAGGCTGACCAAGAGCGCTCGCACGCCTTGGTTCTGGGGCATGTGGAGCACTAGTTGGTTCGGCTGCGTTGGTGATTCGTAGGGCTGGGCGCTGCCGGTCGCGTCGATGCTGACGGTGCGGCCGGGCGCGAGCGACTCGGCGAGCATGTGACCATACTCGGCCCAAGCGACGAGTGGGTCGACGGAGCCCGCAGCGACTTCCGGGATGAGCCGGTCCTGGTAGTATGCAACCGCCTTGGAATACGCTGGGGCGTCGGCACTCTTGAGCTCACGCAGCCGGTCCCGGTAGAACTCACGCGGATCGCGCGCACCCGAGCTTTCGAGAACTTCGTGAAGGCGGCGGTCGGCCTCAGCGGTCTGGTCTTCGGACATGGCGGAAGGATCACCTCACGGCGGAGTAGTTGCAACGATGTCATCCATCGAAAATCACCGTTCGAGTACCTGGACCTCTCCTGGGAGATGTTCGGAGAACTCTGCCGCGCACTCGCGCTCAAAGTCGCTCGGGACTATGACCCCGACGTTGTCGTGGGCATCGCTCGGGCTGGGGCACTTCCAGGCGCCGTTGTAGCGACCATTCTGGGCGTCGATTTCTATTCGATGATCATCTCGCGGAAGGGCGACCACGACGACGACGTGCGCGAGCGCCCGGAGGTCCTCTCGGCGGCTCCCAGCGAGGTCACGGGCCAGCGGGTGCTGATCGTGGATGAGGTGACCACCTCCGGCGCGACGCTTCGGCTCGCCCTCGCCGCTGGGGGAGAGACCCAGCACGCGGCACATCGCCCGAACAGAAAAAGCAGCCTGATTCAGCTTCACGAACTCGAACCCCGCTCCGGGATCGA
>DQPL01000025.1 GCA_015664885.1 Gemmatimonadota bacterium | reverse complement strand
TGTACGATGGTGTAGTTGTTGTTGTAGAAATAGTTGGGCAGCATGGGCGGACCCATGTTCGATCCGAAGGACTTGAGGCACCGTTCGGCGAGCGGACGGTTTTCCGGGTTGTCGTACTGGCCGATGCCCGCCGCGCCGCGCAACCGCCTGGCCTCTGAGCGCCTGGCGTTTGACGCCTCTGTCCGCGCTGGATAACGACCGTCCACCGGATCGACGATCAGCGAGCTACGTATCTCACCGTTGTAGATCGCGAACTCGCTGCCCCGGTCGATGTAGAAGTCGTTGTATCCACCCACAGCGCCCGCACCGGGCCTGTTATTGCCGTCACCCCCCACCGGCGGAGCGGATCGGTTCGGGTCACTGGGCGCGGCGCGCCTAGCGACGTAGTCGGCTTGCTCCTGGGCGCGTGCTACCCCCGCCTCCAGGCTCACCACCAAACTCTGGTCGCGCGGCCGCTGGATCGGGGTGAGCGTCGCATTGCTCCAATTGCCCTGCAGGTCCGGATGACCATTAGCCGTGCGGGGCATGACCCATCGGCCATTCGTCGACTGTGCCGTCACGGGCGCGGCGACCACCAGGGCCGTAATCACGACACAGAGCACCAGAAGCGCATTCGAGTACCGGAGGCTCATCGCCCCTCCTAGATGAAACGGGTGTTGTCTTTAGCCGACGCTAGTTGTTGCCTCTCTCGAACGCACGTGCCCCACTCAAAATGCCATGCAGCGCGTAGTTCCCCTCGTGGCACGAATACTCATACACGAGCCCATCCAGCGTCTTGAACGGTACCTCACCACTGAATGAACCACTGAGCATGGTGGGGTCCTCGACGGTGAACTCGTAGTTGATCGTGTTCTCGTCGGCCCGCGTGAAGCGCTCCGTCACTTTGGCGGCTTCGGAGGGAGCGAAGGCCACCGGGGGATAGCCCGCGAGCGTCTGCTGCAGATTGATGTTGGCCGTCTCCACCACGAGGGTGTCGCCCTGCCAGTGCCCCCACGAGTCGCCCATCCAAGGACGCACATTCTCGGGCAGAGGATCGGGTGTGCCGAGCTTGATGATGCGCACATCATGCACCATCTCGGTCATGATCATCACGTGGTCGGCCGTCTGCACGATGGTGTAATTGTTGTTGTAGAAATAGTTGGGCAGCATCGGCGGACCAGCGTTGGAGCCGAAGGACATCATGCAGCGTTCGCCGAGCGGCCGGTTCTCGGGGTTGTCGTACTCCTCGAACTGGCTTCGGAACTCGCGGCGTTCCTCGGTGCGACGTTGGCCCTCCTCCGTAAGCGGCGGCCTCTGGCCGTTCGGCGGATCGATGATCAGCGAGCTACGGATCTCCCCGTTGAAGACCGCGTAGTTGTCCCCCGAGTCGATGTAGAAATAGTTGTAACCACCCACTCCGCCCGATCCGCCGGCTGTAGAACCATCGCCTCCGACCGGTGGCGCCTCGCGATCGGGGTCGCTGGGTCGGGCGAGGAACGCGGCGATGTCTGCACGTCTCTTCTCCCCTTGGGCGGCCACGTCGAGCGCTAGCGCCTGGTCCTGCCCGTCGGGACGCGACATCGGAGTCAGGGTCTCGTTGGTCCAGCTCCCCTGTAGGTCCGGATGGCCATCAGCGGTGCGCGGCATGACCCACCTACCATCGGTGGATTGAGCCGTCGTGGGCGCCGCGATTATGAGCGGGATAACCACGGCGCATAGCGCCAAGAGCAGACTCGGAGACCGGAGGCTCATCACCCCTCCTAAACAGATTGTTATCACAAAACCCTGCAGCAGCGACTCGAAGACATTCTAACGCGTCCGCCAATTTCCCGCACTCGAAATCCTCGAGACGAGCGGCCCTTCCGCGTCTGCCTGAGATGGTCCCCTCGCTTCCTCCCCCGCCTCAGCGGCTACTACCCAGCACGATCGTGTCGCCGTTGATGCTTTCACCATCATCGCCGGCCAGCATGAGCGCGACGTGGGCGATCTCCTCGGGTCGAATCAGTCGCTGCTGCGGACTCAACGAGACAATGTGTGCCCTGGCCTCCTCGGGGGTCACTCCGGTCTTCTCTACGATGTTGGACACCGAGAAGTCTGTCATCGGCGTGTCCACGTAGCCCGGGCAGATCGCGTTGGCCGTGATACCGGCAGAAGCCACTTCAGCCGCCAACGCCTTGGTGAAGCCAATCTGAGCATGCTTGGACGCCACATACGCCGCGATGTACCGGCCTCCGCGCAGCCCGGCTACCGAGGCGACGTTGATGACCCGGCCCCACCCGCGCTCAAGCATCCCCGGGAGAAAAGCGCGCGTACATAAAAAGGTGCCGGTCGCGTTGACCGCCATGATCTGGTTCCAGTCCTCGAGCTGAAGGCGCTTTACCGGGTCGGAGCGGGCAATGCCGGCGTTGTTGACCAGAATGTCCACGCTGCCCAACAGCTCGATGGCCTCTTCCGCCATCGCGGCAACGCTCGCTTCGTCCGCGACATCGCAGCGGACCGCATGTGCCGTCAGCCCATCAGCTCGCAGCTCTTCGGCTACGCTTTCGATCTCGTCGGTGGTGCGGGCAGACACGACCACCGCCGCGCCGTTCTCGGCCAGACGACGCGCGACGGCCCGCCCGATGCCCCTTCCACCGCCCGTAACCACAACGCCACGTCCTTCGAGGCTCATGCCTTCCTCCGGATTGTCATGCGATTTCGAAAAGACCAGCCGCTCCCATGCCGCCGCCGACGCACATCGTGACTACCACATAGCGGGCACCGCGCCGGCGCCCCTCGATTAACGCATGCCCCGTGAGCCGGGCGCCGGTCATCCCATAGGGGTGCCCAATGGCGATCGAGCCGCCGCTCACGTTGAGCCGCTCCATGGGGATACCGAGCTGGTCGCGACAGTACACGACCTGAACCGCAAAGGCTTCGTTGAGCTCCCAGAGGTCGATGTCGTCCATGCTGACGCCGGTCCTCTCAAGCAGACGCGGCACCGCTAAGACTGGACCGATGCCCATCTCGTCCGGCTCAAGGCCCACAACCGAGAGCCCACGAAAAATGCCCAGCGGCTCCAGGCCACGCTGCTCCGCCAGCTTCGCGTCCATGACTACGCACGCGGACGCGCCATCGGACAGCTGTGAGGCATTGCCGGCGGTGATGGTCTTGTCCTCCGCCACCACTGGCTTGAGCCCGGCGAGGCCTTCGGCGGTGGTACCCGGTCGGTTGCCTTCGTCCTTGGCGAGCGTGACCTCCTGCTCGCTGATCTCGCCGGTCTCTTTGTCCTGCACGAGCTTGATGGTCGGTAGCGGCACGATCTCGTCGTCGAGTCGCCCCTCCGCCTGCGCTTCTCCGCAACGCTGTTGACTCACGAGCGCGTATTCGTCCTGCGCCTCACGCGAGACCCCGTACCGCTCCGCAACCACTTCCGCGGTCTCGAGCATGCTCATGAAGAGATCTGGCTTGTGCTCGTTCAGCCACGCTTCGTCGGCTCGGTGCTGGTTGAGATTGTTCTGCACCAGGCTGATCGACTCCAGACCGCCCGCGACCGCGACCGGCACGCCATCCAGAACGACTCGGTTCGCCGCTATGGCGATGGCCTGTAAGCCCGAGCTACAAAAGCGGTTCACCGTCGTGGCGGCCGCGCTCACCGGAAGGCCAGCTCGCACTGCGCAGAGGCGCGCGATGTTCTTGCCCGTCGCACCCTCGGGCAGGCCGCACCCCATGATCACGTCTTCGACCTCCCCCGGATCCACTCTGGCTCGACTCACGGCGTGCTCGATCGCATGCCCGCCCATGGTCGCGCCATGGGTGTTGTTGAAGGCGCCACGAAACGCCTTCCCGATGGGGGTACGCGCGGTCGAAACGATGACAGCTTCTCTCATGACACCACCTTGCTCTTTGCTGATGCGGCCCCGGCCTCTGCCGACACCCGGGCTGTTTCTTGATCGATCAGCACGCGCCGGAGGATCTTGCCCGACGCGGCCTTCGGGATCTGATCGACGAACTCGACGCGGCGAACCTTCTTGTGTGGAGACACACGCTCGGCCACGAAACTCATGACTTCGTCGGCAGACAAGGATTCGTCGCCGACCACAAAAGCCTTGGGCACCTCGCCAGCCTCTTCGTCAGGACTCCTGACGACGGCAACATCCCGGATCTGCGGGTGGGTGAGCAGGAGCGCCTCCAACTCAGCGGGCGCGACCTGGAAGCCCTTGAATTTGATGAGCTCCTTTACGCGATCGACGATGTAGCAGTAAGTGTTTTCGTCCACATATCCGATGTCGCCGGTGTGCAGCCAGCCTTCGTCGTCGATCGTCTCCGCGGTGGCTTCCGGGTTGTTCAGGTAACCTGCCATCACTTGAGGCCCCCGAATCCAGACCTCCCCGCGATCTCCCGGTCCGAGATCTTCACCCGTCGCGGTGTCCACAATTCTCACCTCGGTATTGGGCAAGCAGGGCCCAATCGTGGAATGCGAAGAATCGCCGCGTTTCTTGTTGGGCGCGGCATGCGTCACGGGGCTGGTCTCGGTCAGCCCATATCCCTGCGAGACCACGCATCCCAGGCGCTCTTCCAACTGACGCGCGAGCTCGCCGCCCAGCGGTGCCGCCCCGGAGTTGATGCCCTCTATGCTGGACAGATCGTATTCGCTCACCATGGGATGTTTGGCGAGGGCGATCACGATAGGCGGCACGAGATGCGCGAACGTAACGCCGTAGTCCTGGACCGCCTTGAGGAACTGCTCGAGGTCGAAGTGCGGCAGCACGACGATCGCTGCGCCACGGGACAGTGCGTTGGTCATGATCACCAGGAGCCCGTAAATATGGAAAAAGGGCAGCACGGCGATCAGCGTATCGTCTTTCTTGAGCTCCCGGACGAGGCTACGGGTCCCGAGCAACTGCGCCATGTTCGCGACCAGGTTCCGGTGCGTTAGCATGACGCCCTTCGAAAGACCAGTCGTGCCGCTGGAATACGGGAGTGCGACGAGGTCAGTCGCCGGGTCGATCTGAGGAGGGTTCTCCAGCTCCTCGGAATCCAGCAGCGCGGAGAACGGTGTCGTGCCAGGGGCGCCGTCGAAGGTGAAGATCTTCTCGATGCCGCCGGCTTCGGCCGCGGCTTCCCGGGCCTTGTCGACGAACGGACCGGCCGTGATGAGAAACCGCGCCCGCGCATCACGTAGCTGCTTCGCCAGCTCACCCGACGTGTAGAGAGGGTTCACCGTCGTCACAACACCGCCCGCGTAGGCCGCGCCATGGAAGGCGACCGGGTAGTAGAGCGTGTTCGGACTGTAGATCGCGAGCACGTCACCTTTGGCGAGGCCCCGCTGCGCTAGGCCACCTGCCGCCCTGCGAATTCCGCTGGCGAGTTCGTCATAGGACAAGGTAGTGCCCGTCACGCCGTCGATCAGCGCGGCCTTCTCACCGAACTCGGGCGCTCGCTGGAGCACGTAGTCCACGACGGAGATGTCGGGAATGACGACGTCGGGGTAGGGGCTCCGGAAGATCAAGACGCGCTCCAGTCGCCGAAGGTGCCGCCCTCGCGCGCCAGCCGCTCCAGTAGCGGAGCGGGCTCCAGCCAGTCTGTGTGCACCTCGTGGAAGCGCTTCATCGTTTCGTAGACGTGGTCGACCCCGACGGAATCGGCGTAGAACATCGGCCCCCCGCGATAGCGCGGGAAACCGTAGCCGTAGAGCCAGACCAGGTCCAAGTCGCTCGAGCGCTCCGAGATGCCCTCCTCGAGCACTCGTGCGCCCATGTTGATGAGCGGGTACATGCAACGCTGCAGAATCTCCTCGTCCGAGATCTCGCGGCGCTCGATGCCCAGCTCCTCCGAAGTGCGCACGATGAGTTCCGTGACCTCGAGGTCGGGAATTGGCGTGCGGCTTCCCTCCTCGTACCGGAACCAACCCCTATTGGTCTTCTGACCGTAGCGTCCCATCTCATAGAGGCGGTCCGCGATGGGCGAGTAGCGAAGGTCCTTGGGACGTGTGGGCTCCCTGTGTTGCCGCACCCGCCAGCCCACGTCGAGACCAGCGAGGTCCCCGAGGCCGAATGGCCCCATGGGGAATCCGAACTCGTAGATCACTCGATCCACCTGTTCAGGGAACGCGCCCTCTTCGATGAGGAAACCGGCCTGTTGTGCATAGGGATACAGCATGCGGTTAGCGGCAAAGGCGTCGCACACCCCCACGACGATGCCTACCTTGCCGATTCGCCCGGACATAGCCATCACCGAGGCCAGAACCTCGGGCGAAGTCTTCTCGCCACGCACGATCTCGAGCAGGCGCATGACGTTGGCAGGACTGAAGAAATGCAATCCTACCACTTGCTCTGGCCTCGACGTCACGGCGGCGATCTCGTCTACGTCGAGCGATGACGTATTCGTGGCCATGATCGCGTCGGGACGGCAGATCGCGTCGAGGCGGGTGAAGATCTCCTTCTTGAGCGCCATGTCCTCGAACACCGCCTCGATGACGATGTCCGCGTCCGCGATGCTGTCGAAGTCGAGCGTCGGCTCGATGAGCGCCAGGCGCGCCTCAGCGTCAGCCTCGGAAAGTCTTCCCTTCGATACCGTGGACGCGTAGTTGCCTCGGATCTTGTCCATGCCTCGGTCCAGCGCGCCCTGCTCGGTTTCGGTCACCCGGACGGGGATGCCCGCATTGGCAAAGCACATGGCGATGCCGCCCCCCATGGTGCCGCAGCCGAGCACCGCGGCCTGCGAAATCGAGGCCTTGGGCGTGGCCTTCTCCACGCCGCGCACGCGTCGCGCCTCGCGCTCCGCGAAGAACACATGTCGCTGAGCCTTGGACTGAAGTGAGTTGCGGCAGCGCGTGAAGGTCTCGCGCTCGAACGCGAGGCCCTCGTCGAAGGGTTTCTCCACTGCCGCTTCGATGCACTCGATGCACGCGTAGGGCGCTTCGAAGCCTCGTGCCCGCCGCGCGATGCTCGCGCGGAAATCGTCGAAGAGCCCCGGGTTCTCCCGAGCCTCGGCAAGCCGGTCGTCGCGGTCTCTGACTTTGGGGGGCGGGCCGTCCTCCGCCGCGAGCTTCTCGGCGAGACGCACCGCGACGTCGACCAGATCGTCCAGGCTCGACGCCATTTCGTCGATCAGCCCCAACTCATAACCCTTCTCCGCCTTCATCGGCTTCCCGGATACGATGGCATCGAGCGCGGCCGGTACACCGATCAAGCGCGGGAGCCTTTGCGTGCCTCCTGCCCCCGGAACGATGCCCAGCGTCACCTCCGGCAGGCCGACCCGGGTCCCGGGGACCGATACCCGTGCGTGGCAGCCCAGAGGGAGCTCGAAGCCTCCGCCGAAAGCCGCACCGTGCACCGCTGCCACTACAGGCTTGGGTGACGCCTCGATCATCGCGATCAGCTCCCCCAGGGTCGGCGACTCACCCGCCGCGCCCGAGTCGAACTCGCGGATGTCGGCGCCCGCGCTGAACATGCGACCGGCGCTATGGATGACGAACGCTTCGATCTCCGGATCCTCCAGACCCGCCTCGAACGCGTCCTGCAAAGCGACGCGCAAGGACAGGGAGAGGGCGTTGACCGGTGGGTTGTCGAGCGTGATGACGCCTACGGCACCTCTGCGGTCGAGGTGGTCCGGGTCGGGCATACGACGGGCTCCTGCGATTGGGGCGATGAATGGGGACGGCCGGTGTGGAACTTAAGCCGGAATTGGGATAGCATGGAGTCGGATGCGGGGCAACCGCGTCCAGATTGTGCAACTCAACGACAGAGAACTCATGACGTCCAAAACACGCCATTTCGGTGCCAGCTTCCTCATACATGAGACGGAGCCCGACGAGGTCGTAACCCCCGAGGACCTCGGCGACGAGGAGCGCATGATCATGCAGGCGTTCCAGGATTTCGCGGACCGGGAGGTCGCGCCCCACCTCGAGGAATTGGAGAAGGGGTCCGGTGGCGTCGGCATGGAGTTGTTTAAGAAGGCCGCTGAGCTGGGAATCTTCATGGCCGAGGTCCCCGAGGAGTTCGGCGGCCTCGACCTCAACGTGCTTGCCGTCACCGGCATGTGCTCGATTCGCGCCAAGCTGGGCAGCCTCGGCTCGCTCATCTTCGGGCATCAGGGCATCGGCATGTTGCCGCTCATCAACTTCGCGACCGAAGACCAGCGCGAGCGCTACCTCGTTCCTTGCATGAACGGCGAGATGCTGTCCGCGTTTGCGCTCACTGAGCCCGGAACCGGGTCGGACGCGATGAACATCACGACCAGCGCGGTACTGAGCGACGACGGCAGCCACTACGTCGTGAACGGCGGCAAGCAATGGATCACCAACGCGGCGTGGGCGGACATCTTCATCCTCTTCGTGAAGGTCGACGGGGAGCACTTCTCCACGTTGATCATGGATCGCGATAGCGAGGGCCTGAGCATCGGAGCTGATGAGCGCCTTTTGGGCCAACACGGTGCTTCGATCAACGCGATGTCGATCGACAACGTGAAGGTCCCGGTCGAAAACGTGCTCGGCGAAGTGGGCAAGGGTCACAAAGTCGCGTTCTGCACACTCAACGTGGGCCGTCTCAAGCTCGCGACCAACAGCGCCTCCGGCGCCAGGAAGGCCGTCGAGGTCGCCGCGCAATATGCGGCTGAGCGTATCCAGTTCGGACGCCCGATCGGAGACTTCGGGCTGATTCAGCGCAAGCTGGCCGACATGGCCTCGCGCGCTTATGCAGCGGAGTCTGTCGCTTATCGCACTTCCGGGCTCGTCTATCATGCGCTCGAGGACACCGATGGCATGGGGCCCCCGACATTGGACGACAAGCTCAACACGCTCACCGAGTTCTCGGCAGAGTGCGCGATGGCCAAGGTGTTTACGTCCGAAGCGTACAACGCGCTGGCAGACGAGGCGCTTCAGGTCTTCGGCGGATACGGCTTCAGCGAAGAGTACTCCCCCGCGCGCATGTACCGTGACTCTCGGATCACGCGCATCTATGAGGGCACCAACGAGATCTGCCGCTTGTACGCGCAGAGGGCGATGCTGAGGCGGGCCTGGAAAGGCGACTTGGATTTCGACAGCGCAATCGAAGCGCTTTCGGCGGAAGCCCCCAACGGCGGCCTCGAGGCCTTGCAGCACGCGGACTCCAACTGGGGGTTCGAGCCCATCGCCTCAGGGATTCGTGACCTGAAGAAGATCTATTTCTACCTCGTGCAGGCCGTGTCCGAGGGCATAGAGAAGGACCGCATGTTCGACGCGGACAACCAGCAGTACATGGCCAGCCTCGCTGACGTCGCGATCGAGATCTTCGGCGCGGAAAGCACCTACCTGCGAGTCGCCAAGCACAAGCTGGCGGGCGCCCCGGGCTCGGACCTGGCCGAAGCGCTCGCCCGAATCTGCTTCCAGCGCTCGGTCGAACGCATAGGGAGCGAGGCGAACGAAATCCTGTCGGCGTTGGCTGAGCATGGTGATCTGCGGTCGCACCTCGACCATATCTCGAAGTGGTTGCCGCTGCCGGCGGGCCTCATCGAAACGCGTGCCTTCGTTGCCCGTTCGGTCCTGGACATCGGGGGGCTCCCGGCATCGATGACGTGACGCCGAGGGAGTTGGACCACTACGCGGACGTCCAACTCCTCCCGGGAAAAGCCGCGATAGCCAAGCTCGTGGTACTGCTCGCCGTGCTTGCAGTCCTGCCGTTCGTGGTGCCCGGCTACCGGATCTTCACGCTCAACTACATGGCGGTCTTCGTGATCGTGGGCCTGGGCCTGAGTATTCTGGTGGGTGATACCGGGCAGGTCTCGCTCGGGCATGCTGGCTTCATGGCCATAGGCGCGTACACCAGCGTGCTCGCCATGACCGAATTGGGTGCGCCCTTCCTGATTGCGCTGCCTGCCGCAGGACTCGTGTCCGCCTTCTTCGGCTTCTTGCTGGGGCTGCCGGCGCTCCGTCTCGACGGACCCTACCTGGCGATCGCGACCCTGGGGTTCGGGCTCGCGGTGACATTGATCATCGGCCATGGGTCCTTTTTTGGTGGCCACATGGGACTCGTCGTTCCGGACGCATACCTCGGCCCGATACCTCTGTCGGGTGATATCAGCCACTACTTCCTGATCGTCGGCATCGCCGTAGTGTTGGCCCTCGCCGCGCGCAACCTCAGTGTCACCCGAGTCGGGCGCGCGTTCCGTGCGATCCGCGACAGCCCGATCGCCGCGGAGACCATGGGTGTCGACGTGGCCTACTACAAGACGCTCAGCTTCACGGTGAGCGCCGCTTTCGCAGGCATCGCAGGCAGCCTGCTCGCGCTCATGAACGGTTTCATCAGCCCAGGCGTCTTTTCCGTCACTCTCTCGCTGATGTTCCTCGCGATGGTCGTCTTCGGTGGTCTGGGCTCCATCGCCGGAGCGGTGTTGGGCAGCCTGGTGATGGGGTACGTGAACCTGAGGATGGACGCAGTGCAGGAGATCCCGATCTTCGGCCCGATGCTCCAGAATTTCTCCGACGCTTATATGTCGCCCAGCGGGCTTCCCAACGTGGGGTGGGTCCTCACCGGCTCCATGATCATGCTCACGATCATGTTCGAGCCGCGTGGTCTATACGGCGTCTGGCTCCGCATCGAAGACGGTGTGCGATGGCTGCGGCGACGTGGTGCGTCGGATGGCCCAGCGGCGGGAACCGGCTGAGGCATGCTGCTTCAGATCGTCGCAAGCGGGCTTTCCTCAGGAAGCATCTACGCGCTGGTGGCGTTGGCGCTCGTCATCACCTACAAGACCACCGGGGTTCCCAATTTCGCCCAGGGCGAGATGGCGATGTTCTCGGCATTCGTCGCCTACGTACTGATCGTGGACTACAACGTCGGCTTCGTGGTGGCCTTCGGCGCAGCGCTCGTGTTCGCGTTCGTACTCGGCATCGGATTCGAGGGCGTCTTCCTGCGACGCACGAAGAATCCGACGCACCTCAACCTCATCATCATGACGCTCGGCTTTCAACTGGCACTGTTCGGGCTGGCGGGTTGGAGGTGGGGCGCCGACCAGAGGCGGTTCCCCTTCCCCGTCTCCGCCAACGAAGTCGTCCACTTCGGCAATGTCACCGTGAGCACGCTGAGCCTCGCGACGATCTCCATCGCGCTCGTTCTCATGGCCGCGGTCTTCGCGTTCTTCCGCTTCACCAAGCTCGGCGTGGCTATGCAAGCGACGCAGCAGGACGCGATGGCGGCGAGAATCAACGGTGTACCCGCGCGCGCAGTCGTGGCGCTCACGTTCGGCATCAGCTCCGTGATCGGCGCGGTCGCGGCTTTACTTACGGCGCCACTCATCACCCTCGACCCGACTCTGATGTGGGATCCGCTGCTCAAGGGCTTCGCGGCGGCTGTGTTGGGCGGAATGAATACCCCCATTGGCGCCGTGCTCGGCGGCTATTTGCTGGGCATCGTGGAAAATCTGTTCGGAGCCTACGTCTCCGTGGAGTTCAAGTCCGCGGTGGCCTTCCTGATCATCGTCATCGTGCTGTGGTTCAGGCCGGTCGGGCTGTTCGGACGTAAGCCACCGCGGAAAGTTTGATGTCGTTCTTCTCGGTGCAGGGCCTGACCAAACGCTTCGGGGGACTAACCGCCCTGGACGACGTGTCCTTCGAGGTCGAAAAGGGGTCGATCTTCTCCGTGATCGGGCCCAACGGCTCTGGTAAGTCCACGGCCTTCAACTGCATCAACGGGATCTACAAGCCGACGGCGGGCAGCATCCACTTCCAGGGTAACAAGATCTCGGGGCTCAGCCCCAGTCGCATCGCACGCATGGGACTGGCGAGGACGTTCCAGAACATCGAGCTATTCGCGAGCGAAACCACCGTCGACAACCTGATGCTCGGACGTCATCAGCATATGAGCACGGGCTTGTGGCGCGGCATGGCGATGCTCGGCCGGCGCACGTGGGCGGCCCGGGAGGAAATCGAAAACCGGGAGCACGTCGAACAGGTGCTAGAGACCCTCGAGCTCGAGGCCGTGCGCAACCGCCCCGTGAGTGAACTTCCGTACGGAACGCAGAAGCGCGTGGAGCTCGGCCGGGCCCTTGCGATGGAGCCGCTGCTGCTGCTGGTGGACGAGCCCACGGCAGGGATGAACCCTGAAGAGCGTGCGGATATCGGTGAGCGGCTACGCAAGCTTCGCGACGACCTGGGTCTGACCATTCTCCTCATCGAGCACCACATGCAACTGGCGATCGGCCTCGCCGACCGTGTCCTAGCGCTCAACTTCGGGAGGCCGATCGCGCTGGGTCCGCCCGATGAAGTGCAGAGCCACCCCGAAGTCGTGAAGGCGTACTTAGGCGATGGATAGGGGCGGTGGATAAGAACCCCGGCCAGCCTCTGCTGGCGCTCGATCGAGTCGAGACCTTCTACGGACCGTTGCAGGCGCTGAGGGGAGTTTCGCTCACGGTGGCCGAGGGTGCGATCACCGCGATCCTAGGCAACAACGGTGCCGGCAAGAGCACGCTTCTGAGCACGATCCTGGGCGTTCTCGATGGCCAGCCCCGGCAGGGCTCAATCGAATTCGACGGCCTCGCCATCGACGGGATGGCCACGGAAAAGATCGTGCGGGCCGGCATCTCTTATGTGCCGGAGGGACGACGACTCTTCCCAGAGCTGAGCGTCAGTCAGAACCTCACCGTCGGCGGCTACATAAGGCGGGATCGCGCCGCGACTCGGCGCACGCTGGAACAGGTCTACGAGTTCTTTCCGCTCTTGTCCGAGCGTCTGTCCCAGCCCGCGGGCACACTCTCGGGCGGCGAGCAACAGATGCTGGCGATCGCGCGGGCGCTCATGAACGGCCCCCGACTGCTGCTGTTGGACGAGCCCTCGTTGGGCTTGGCGCCCATCCTCGTGCGACAAGTGTTCGACATCATCCAGGGGATTCGGGACGAAGGGGTCACGATCCTGCTCGTGGAGCAAAATGCCCGCATGGCGCTTTCCATCGCGGACGAGGGGCTCGTGCTGGAGAATGGCTCCGTGGTCATCCAGGGGCCGGCGGCGGATCTGATCGACAACGATGAGGTCGAGGCGCTATACATGGGTGTGCAGACACGATCACCACAATCGGGAAGCGGAACGTGAGGCCGAACTGGATGAAGGGAATCGAATACGCCAAGAAGGGGATCCTTCTGTCGATGACGCTCGGCATGGCGTACGGCTGTGCGGAACCCGTCGACGAGGGCGGAGTTCGCGGGGTTACGGACGACGAGATCGTGATCGGCGGGTGGGGCCCGCAGACGGGACCCGCAGCGCTGTGGGGCTCGGTCGGTCGGGGCGCGGCGGCCTACTTCGACATGATCAACGAAGAGGGAGGCATCCACGGAAGAAAGATCCGATTCATCCTGCGCGACGACGCGTACAACGCCTCCCGAACCGTGGCAGTGGTGCGTGAGATGGTCGAGCGAGACCGGGTCTTCGCAGTGGTCGCCGGCGTTGGAACCGCCACGACGCGTGCGGTGATGGACTACCTCATTGAGAACGAGGTCGTGATGGTCTCGCCCGCGACCGGGGCGACGCACTGGGCTTGGCCGGCGAAAAAGTATGTCTTCGCCCAATACACGCCGTACTTCGACGAGGCCGCGGTCTTGGTCGACCACGTCGTGAACGACCTGGGCTTCACCAAGGTCGCCGTGATCTATCAAAACGACGACTTCGGCCAGAGCGGGCTCATCGGTGCTCAGCTAGCGCTCGAACAGCACGGGCTCAACGTGGTCGAGTCCGCTTCGGTCGAGGTTGGAGACACCGACTTGAACTCGCACGCGGTGAGGCTGCGCGAGTCTGGGGCCGAGGCGGTCATCATGTGGCTCACGCCCCGGCACGCGACGATCATCGTCGGCGCGGTCGGCAGGCTCGGCTACGAGACGCAGTGGCTCGCGAGCTCCGTGCTCGCGGACGTGGTCAACCTGTACGACCTGACCGAAGGCGCGTGGGCGGGCGTGATCTTCGCCGCGATCGGCGAGCTGTACAACTCGGATAGTGAACTCATGGAGAAGTATCGGGAGGCAACCGCGCGCATTGCCCCAGACGAGCGCGTCAGCGAGTTCTTCCTATCCGGCTTCCGCTACGCGGAGCCGCTGGTTGAGGGGCTCAGGCGCGCCGGACGAGATTTGACGACCGAGTCATTCATCGCGGCCTTGGAGACGTTCGACGGCTTCCAAGGTGTCGGTGCCCCACTCACGTTCACCCCCACGAGCCGCCAGGGAACGAGAGCCACGTTCCTTGTGCGAACCCTCGACGACGGAACCCCCGAGCGCTTCACCGACTGGATCGACTCCGGAATCGACATCGAGGAGGCCATCCGTCGGCTGGAAGGGTCGGAGTAGCGACCGTGGTACGCCCTTAGCATGAGCCGGATCATCATGGTGCGTCATGCGCAGGCGTCGTTCTCGGTAGATCCATCCGTCGCATTCGACAACTACGACCAGCTCTCGCCACTGGGGCTGGAACAGGCCGACGCACTGGGTGATGAGTTCGTTCGTTCCGGAGTCGTCTTCGATCACGTCTTCGTCGGACCCGCGCATCGGCATGGACAGAGCGCCGATGCGGTCGCTTCGGCGTACGCGCGCAACGACCTGATCTGGCCTGATCCGGTGAATGTCAAACAGCTTGAGGAGCACAGCGGTGCGCAGGTAGTGGAGAAGGCGCTCTCTCGGCCGGAGTACGCACAGCTACACGACGCGATTCAGGCGCCGGACTCCGACAGCAGGCAGCGCGCACGTGCCTACTTCGCGGCGTTTCGCCAAATCATGCGGACTTGGGCGCGCGGCGAACTGCCCTCCGGAGTGGCCGTGGAGGAGAGTTGGCAAGCCTTTCGCGCGCGCGTCGAACGCGGCGTCGACCGCATCGTCGAGGAGGCCGGCCACGGTTCCACGGTGGGCGTCTTCACATCCGGCGGACCGATCGGCTCGACCGTCGCTTCGGTCTTGGGGCTGGACGACAAGCAGGCCATGGAGTTTGCTTGGGCCGTGCAGAATACCACCGTTACAGAGTTCGTCTTCCGGGAGGACCGTTTGTCGCTCAAATCGTTCAACGCGCAGCCGCGCTTCAGCTCAGTGGAGCTAGTCACGTATGTCTGACCGCATTGGAGGCATTGTCGATCGGGTCCGCTCCTTCATGGAAACCGACGTCTACCCCATTGAGGATGGGGGCCGCAAGGAGTTCTACTCCATCCTGCCGGTACTTGAGGAAAAGCGACAGAAGGTGAAGGATCTCGGGCTCTGGACACCGGCCGTAAGCAAAGAGTGGGGTGGCCTCGGCCTCTCGCTTTGGGAGTTCGGTCAAGTGAGCGAGGTGCTGGGCAGGAGCCCGTACGGACTCTTCATCTTCAACTGCAACGCGCCCGATGCGGGCAACATCGAAGTGCTGACCACGCAGGGCACGGAGGAGCAGCAGGAGCGTTTCCTGCGTCCGCTGCTCGCGGGGAAGATCCGGAGCTGCTTCAGCATGACCGAGCCCGAGCACGCGGGCTCCAACCCGGTCGTCATGAGCACCACCGCCGTGCGGGACGGGGACGACTATGTCATCAACGGCCACAAGTGGTTCACATCAGCCGCGGACGGCGCAGCGTTCGCGATCGTGATGGCCGTCACCGACCCGGACGCGGAGAGCCCGTATGCCCGCGCGAGTCAGATCATCGTTCCGACGGATACTCCCGGCTTCACGAATGTGCGCAACATCAACGTCATGGGAGACGAGGGCGAGGGATGGGGAAGCCATTCCGAGATCCTCTACGAGGACTGTCGCGTCCCGGTAACGAACCTGCTCGGCGAACAGGGCAAGGGCTTCGCGATCGCCCAAGAACGTCTCGCCACCGGTCGCATCCATCACTGCATGCGCTGGATAGGCATCTGTGAGCGCGCGTTCGAGATGATGTGCGAGAGGGCCGCCACTCGTGAGGTCGCGGGCGGACTACTGGCGAGCAAGCAGACGATTCACAACTGGATCGCCGAAAGTCGCGCGGACATCGACGCGGCGCGCCTAATGGTGCTCGATACGGCGAAGAGGATCGACGAATCAGGGCCCGATGCGGTCCACATCGAGATTTCGCTGATCAAGTTCTTCGTCGCGCGAGTGCTCGACACGGTGCTCGATCGATCGCTGCAGACGCACGGAGCGCTCGGCATGACCGACGGGACGCTGCTCTCCTTCTGGGTGCGCCACGAACGCGGATCGCGCATCTACGATGGCGCGGACGAAGTGCACAAGAGTCGCGTCGCCCGAAGGATCCTCCGGAATTACGGGCTCCGGATCTCTTAGCAGGGATCTCGACTCCACGGGACGGATGAACGCACCGAACTGGCTCGATAGGCCCGGCGCTCAGCGCGACGGAGAGGAGCTCGATAACGATCGTTTGGCGGAGTACCTGCCAACGGTTCTGCCGGACTTCGGCAGCGGAGAGGTCAGGGTCGAGCAGTTCGCCAAGGGGTACTCCAACCTCACGTACCTGGTTTCGGTCGGGGACCGGTCCGTGGTGCTGCGGCGTCCACCGTTCGGCGTGAAGATCAAGACGGCTCACGACATGGGTCGCGAGTACCGGATCCTTTCCCATCTCCATCCGGTGTGGGCCAAGGTGCCCGAGCCGCTGGTCTTCTGCGAAGACGAGGACGTGTTGGGTGTGCCGTTCTATCTCATGGAGCGCGTCGAAGGCATCATTCTGCGCAAAGAAATGCCCGAGGCCATGACTCCGGCCCCCGAACTGACCGCCCGCATCACAGCCACGCTCGTGGGCTCGCTCGCCGAACTGCACGCCGTCGACTACGAGGCCGCCGGGTTAGGTGAGCTGGGCCGTCCCGAGGGGTACGTGCGTCGCCAGGTCGAGGGCTGGGCCAAGCGATACGCCCGGTCGCAGACCGACGACGTCAGAGAGATGGACTTGTTGGGCAACTGGCTGCTCGACTCGATGCCGCCCGAGAGCGGGGCCGCGCTGATCCACAACGACTTCAAGCACGACAATGTGGTACTCGATGGAGACGACTGGTCGCGCTTGATCGCCGTCCTGGACTGGGAGATGGCCACATTAGGCGACCCGCTCATGGATTTCGGCGTGTTGCTGGCCTACTGGACCCAGCCGGAAGACCCCCCAGAACTGATCGAGGCACGTCTGAGTCCCACGTTGCTACCGGGTACCCCGAGTCGAGCCGACGTGGTGGAACTTTACGCTCGCGCGAGCGGCAACGACGTGCAGAACGTCGTCTTCTACTATGCGTTCGGGCTCTACAAGGTGGCCGTGATCGTGCAACAGCTCTATGCACGGTACGTGGCCGGCCACACTACTGATCCGCGATTCGCGAACCTCATGGATGGCGTGCGGGCGCTGAGTCAGGTCGCGTGGCAATCGGTGCAGAAAGCGCGTATCGACCGGCTGTTCTAGGGTTGCTGCGCGACTAACAAAGCCGGGATTTCCCGATCGCCTTCTTGGAGCCGTCCGACTTGGCAGGCTCGAAATTGCCTTTCTTGTCCGCCTCGCACGGGATTGTCGTAAGCTGTGGTTCGTCAATGCCGGCGGGGGGGGTGTGTTGGCTTCGCACGCGACGAGGTCCGGACCGACGCCATCCCGCTTCCCGGAGCCCCCGAAGGCGACTTGGTGGACTTCAAGTTCCGGGTAACAGAGCGTCTCCAGGCGGCCGGGTTGTCCGAGCAGACGATCCAGCGGCTGGTGTGGCTCTATGGTCGTCAACTCCATCAACTGCTTGCCCTGGCGGAGTCGGACCCCGGGTGGATGGAGCCGCTCGGGCCCGGCGTACCCGCCGTCCGGGGCGAGGTGAAGCTCGCGGTGGAATGTGAGATGGCCTCGAAACTCATCGACTTCATGGATCGGCGCAGCGTGCTACTGCTCTTTCCCCCCGACTTCGGACTCGCCGGCGCCATTGAGGCTGCCGAGATCATGGGGTCGTTGCTGGGCTGGGACGAGGCACGAAAGGCCGCCGAGTTGGAAGGCTACCAGATGTACGCTGACTACCGGCTTCGTAGCAGCCCGAGAAGCCCAGTAGGCTGCTAGACGCTCGTCTCAGCCGAGACCCGAGCCACGGGGAGCAGCATCCGGAATGTGGTCCCCTTCTCCAGCTGCGAGTCCACTTCGACGACGCCGCCGTGCGCCTCCATCACGCCGCGAACGATCGCGAGGCCGAGGCCTACGCCACCGTGCCCGTCGGTCTGCCAGAAACGGTCGAAGAGCCGGTCGAGCGCCTCGTGCGCGATCCCTGCGCCGGTATCGGACACCGAAAGCACGACTCGGCCGTCGTGCTCCGTGGCTGCTAGCGTCACAGAGCCCCCGGGCGGCGTGAACCGCAGCGCGTTGTCGAGCAAGTTCGCAAGCGCTTGCAGCATGCGGTCCCTGTCCATTCTGGCCTGGGGCACGTCTTCAGCGACCTCCACCAACAGCTCCACTCCCGCCAACTCGGCCTGTCCTTCGAAGAGCTCTTTGGCCTCCTCCAGAATCGGGCGCACGCTCTCGGCAGAAGGACGCACGACGAACGCTCCTGCTTCGATGCGCGCCACGTCGAGCAGCGCTTCGATAAGCCGACCCATGCGGCCCGCGGATCGCGCAATAATCTGCGCTTGCTTACGCCGCTCATCGTCATCCAGGGGCAGATCGACGAGCAGGTCGGCGGCGGCCGCTACGACGCCCAGGGGATTGCGCAAGTCGTGAGAGACGATCGACACCACCTCCTCGCGTTGGTGAATGGCGAGACGAAGCGCGGCCTCCTTCTCGCGAATCTCACTGATGTCCGCGAAGGTCAGCACTGCGCCGCGCAGCTCCGCACCGTCGACCAGGGGATGCAGCGACCAACGCGCCGCGAACGGCGTCCCGTTGTAGCGCCACAGCACGTCGTCGTCGTCGGAGTCCACACGGCCACCCGCCTGAAGCGCGGCAAGGATCGGTGAATCCGCGCGGTCGCGGGGATCTCCGTCGGTAGTGGAATGATGGAGCAGGTCGTGCATATCGCGACTCCGGACTTGGCGATCGGTGCAGCCCAGAAGCGCACAGCCGACCCGGTTCAGCGACGTGCACTTGCCGTCGAGATCAATGCCCAGGACACCGTCTCCCGTGGCCTCGAGCAGTGCGTCTATCTCGCGCCGAGCTTGCACGGCCTCCGTTCGACGCTGTTCGCCTTCCACTATGAGGCCTCGAAGCCGTCGACTCACTCGACCGATCACGAGGGTCGAAGCGAGCGCGACGAGCGCCAGGCCGAGCGTGATCCAGAACTGGAAGCGTATCGTGCGGGCAGTCTGGCGTGTGCCCTCCTCGACATAGCTATTGATCACTCGTTCCAACTCTCGCGTCGCGCGTCGGAGATTGTCGAACGCGGCCAGACTCTGCTCGCCGAGCGCCTGGCGCTCTGCAGCGACCTCGGCATCGTCCGCGTCGCCGGCCTCGTCCAGCACGTCGAATACCCTGCGGTTCTCGAAGTGCCAGCGCGCCGACTCCGCAGATAGCTGCGCCAATCGCTCCCGCACATCGAAGTCCATACCGCGCACATGGTCGCTCAGCACACCTGTGAGGCTGTCTTCGATCAGCACCGCGGCGTTGTACTGCGTGCGATAGAGTCCCTCGCCGCCCAGCAGGAAGCGCTGCAGGAGGTCAACGAGATCTGCTTGCGCGAGCGACAGCTTCGCGCTCGCAAGCAATGCCGGCTGGAGGTATTCGGTGATCTGTTCCTGCGCTTCTGTAGCGCGTTGCCCGATATAGATGGGCACGATCGCCAGCGCGATGAGCGCGACCGCAACCAAGGCGAGTGCCATGCGGGCGCGGGTCTTTCGCGGACCACCGGTTAGGCGATCCACTGCCGACTGGGTTGCGCTCATGCAAGACTCCCTTCACGCGGTCCGAGGCGGGCCGCGGCTACCTGTGCTACCGCGACCTGGCTAGTCGGGTTCCGCGGCGGGAAGCGTCACAAGTCGTTCCCGCGCCCACGCCCGCGTCCTCGGCGCCCTCTAGCTTCGTCCTCTGAGAATTCCTCTTCGAGAAGACGGAAGCTGTCGTTGAGCTCTTGGTCGTTCTCGGTACCCATGATACGCCCCGCGATGTACTCGCCGAGAACAGGGCCCTGCTTGAACGACTCCGCCGAGCCACCACCCGCGAGCCATCCATTGTCGTAGTCGGGATGCTCGTCAATGATGAAATTTCGGCTCACCGACTGCGTGTAGTGACACGCCCGCGTCTCGTTGATCGAGCGCTCGGCCAGCGCCGGAAAATACTTGGCGAGGATTTTGCGCGGCCTGGCGTGTGATTCTTCGTCGACCCAACGGATGCTCGTATCGGGGTCGTCGCCGCTGTGAGCACCTGCACGAATTCGGAATCCGCGCGAGTCGCCCGGGAGAGCCGGCCATCCGGTTACGCCCGGGAAGTTGTAGCTGGGACAGTTGGGGTGCCGATACGACTCGTCGCCCGGAGGCGTCGAGAAGTAGTACACGTGCCCGAGCGTGCTGATGCCCAAGCGCTTGCCCATGAGCGCGGGAAAGAACTTCGGAAACCAGGGACCGAGCGCGAATATGAAGATGCCCCCGCTGATGCGACCCGCGCCTTCGATCTCCACGTCCGAGATGCGGCGGCCATCGATCCGCCCCAGCGAGACACGCCCGACACGAATCTCTCCCCCCTCCTGCTGGAAAACCCGAGCGACGGACTCCATCGCTCGCCTCGCCCGAACCACGCCCGCCTCGGGCTCGTAGATCGCGACGTTGACGTCCGGCGTGTGCAAGATCGGCCAACGGTACCGCACCTCGTCCGCATCGAGGACCTCGTAGTCCCTTCCGAGCACATCCCAGTTGGCCACGGTCTGTTCGAGGAAGGGCGTCATCTCGTCCCGCATGATGATGTCGCCCGTAGTGTAGTAGAGCTTGGGCAGCATCGCGTCGGAGTACTGCTCGTCCCACGCCTTCCACTTCTCAATCGCGCGCAGCGCCCACCCGCCCCACTGCAGACCATGCGGGACATCACCATAGCTCGAGCGCACACCGCGAGTCTCGCCGCCGGATGCCGAGCGGGAGTTGCCCGGCCCGTACTGGTCGAGCAGCGTGACCTTAGCGCCCATCCTCTGCAGATGGAGCGCCGTCCAGTTGCCGAAATTGCCGGCTCCTACGACGACAATGTCGGGAGCCTGGCTGGAGCGAACGAGCGCTGAGCGCACGGGTGCGGCTCGGAGTTGCTGCGCACCGGCCGCGGTACCCGTTATGGCAAGTCCGGCACCGGCAGTCGCGACCTTCAGAAAGTCGCGTCTATCGATGCCCAAGAGGTCTCCTAGTTACCCAACGGAGCCAGACTGATCGTCCCCAGCGCGTCCGCATCAGCCGGCAACTCACCGCTGCCGGGCTCGAACCCGTTCAGCCGCAACACAAAGGCCACGATGTCCGCATACTGCTCGAGTTCCAGACTTCCGGGTGCATCCTCGGGCATCTGCGTCGATACCATCTCGAAGAGGTCCCCCGCCGTGCGCCGCCGCCACTTGAACTTGAACTGGCGGTCGTTGAACTCGCTCGAGTAATGGCACTCGGTACAAGTCGAGCGGAAGACGTTCCGTCCCCGGTCGGCTTGAACCGTTGAAAAAGCGAGCGCCGACGAGGCGGGCGCGGCATCCGGCGCAGCAGCGGCCGGCTCCGCGGTGACCGTAGCTGGGCCCGCGGCGTCGGCCGGGCCAGGTCCTTGAGCGGCCGTGGTGCTACCCGCGCAACCCGCGAGAGCCAACAGCGTTACGAACGTCAGAGGTTTGGATGAAATCATCGTCTCTGCCATTTGAGTGAGAATGAAGGTCCCAAGATGCTGCGTCACGGGCCGAACCGGCAAGCCGACGAGTGAGTCCTGGCCGGTCAGATCTTGATGTAGATCCGGCGCCGGTGGAGGATCCACATCAAGGCCAACCAGAGGATCACATAGGAGACAGCAAAGGACAATGATCCGTTGTAGTCCCCCGCCCACGAACGGAAGACGTTCTCGTAGATCCATCCGTACAGCGAAGTGCCACCGTCGCCCCGGACACGGACTCGCACCATCGTCTTTGTGACCATGCCGGAGGCCACGTAGACGGCGATCGAGTTCATGCCGTAAACCACGAGGGGCACGAGCCACGGACCACGCCATCGCCTTACGTCGATGGCCCAATACATGATCCCGAAGAGCAGCAGCGCCGTGCCGGCGGTAAAGAGCACGTAGGAGCTCGTCCAAAGGCTCTTGTTGATCGGGAATGCGACATTCCACACCAGACCCACGGCGACGAGCCCGACGCCGGCGAGCAACATGCCTCGGGTTTTTGCCGATCCCTCGTGGTCCCGTTGCAGCCACTCTCCCGTGAAGATGCCGAGCAAGGAGGTCACAACCGCGGGCATCGTGGAGAGAAGTCCCTCGGGGTCCCACGTCTCCTGCCAAAGGTGCCCACCCATGAGCATGCGATCGAGGTAGGCCGCGAGGTTGCCTTCGACAGAGAGGTCACCGGCGCCATACCCAGGAACCGGCACCAGCACCATCAAGCCCCAGTAGAGCAACAACAGGCCTCCCGCGGCCGACCAGCGCCCGCTCGGCTTCAACCACAGGTATAGGCCGCCGGCGGCCACGTATACGAGCCCGATTCGCTGAAGAACGCCGGCCCATCGCATTTGCGCGAAGTCGAAGCTGGGGACCGCCCGCATGAGCAGACCGATGGCGATGAGCAGCAGCGATCTACGCACGACGTGACCAAAAAGCGCGGTCCGCGGCACACCCTCCGAGAGTCGGCGTCGGAAGGAAAGCGGGATCGCCACGCCCATGATGAAAAGGAAGTACGGGAAAATCAGGTCCGTTGGCGTCCACCCGTGCCACTCGGCGTGCGCGAGCGGGGCATACACGAAAGCCCAACTCCCTGGATTGTTGACGAGGATCATGCCGGCGATCGTCAAACCGCGGAACGCGTCGAGGGAGACCAGACGGGCAGACGAGGACGGCGGCACCGAAGCGGCTGGCGTGGGGCTCGCGTCGAGGGTCGCGGTCTCAGCCACGCTTACTCCGGGTTCTGGTGGAGGCGAGCCTTCACGAGGTCCTCCGGAGTGTTCACGTTCAAGAACGTTTCGTCGTTCAGCAAACCGAGCGATGCCAGGTCGAGCTCCCGCCCCTCGAGCGCGCGGAAGAGGGAGTGCATGGAAAGGTCAGTCCCATCGAGTCGTTCCGCCACCAACGGCAGCGCGACGCATCCATAGACGGCGCAGAGGGGCTCGACACCACCGGTTCGACTCGGCGCAGCCGCTGACGAAGCGGCCAGCGAGGTCCCTAATTGTGCGACGATCGCAGCGAGGACGCGTTCATCGACGAGAGGGAGGTCACATCCGAGTAGCAGCACTCCGTGCAACTCGCGCGCCTCGGCCTCCAGCAACGCCGCATGCAGCCCACCCAGAGGTCCGTGCCCGGGCCTCGCGTCGGGTAGCACCCTGATCCCCTTGGGGACCTGAACGTGGTGGCACGAAATGACCACGACGTCATCTGTCACGGGTTCGAGCGCGCGGATCGCGCGGTGCAGCATCGGTACGCCTGCGACGAGCTCCATAGCCTTGTCGCGTCCGTAGCGGCGGCTCTCCCCGCCGGCGAGCACGGCGCCGAGCAGCTTCAAATGACGCGCTCGGCTCCGCAGTACACGTTGAAGCCACCATTGCGAGCGAAGCCGACGAGGGTTTGGCGGAATTGGCTCGCGAGATCCACGGCCAGGCTGGACGGCGCGCCAACCGCGACGAGTATCGGCACTCGGGCCATGAGCGCCTTTTGAATGATCTCGAAGGAGGCGCGTCCGCTCACGACCAACACGCGCTCCTGGGCCGGCAGGGTTCTCGCGAGCAACGAATGCCCGAGCACCTTGTCGACGGCGTTGTGACGGCCAACATCCTCGTGCAGCACGTCCAGGGATCCATCCGCTCGGAAGAGACCAGCCGCGTGCAACCCACCGGTGCGCGCGAACACGCCCTGCCCCTCCATGAGTCGATCGGGAAGGTCGGCCAGGAGCGCGCCGGGGACCTCAAATCCGTCGGCCAACATCGAGCACCCCGTCGCTTGCACGGCCTCGATCGACGCTTTCCCGCAGATGCCGCAACTCGACGACGTGAACACGTTCCGCCGCATCGCGTCCGCGTCGAACGGGACCCCGGGCCGCAAACGCGCCTCGACGATGTTGTACTCTTGGGCCTCGTCCCCGCGACAGTAGGTCAGTTCCTGAACGTCGCCCGCCGTCCCCACAATTCCCTCACCGTGGAGGAAACCCGCGACCAGCTCGAAGTCGTCGCCGGGCGTACGCATGGTGATCGCGACAGGTTCGATGCGGCGACGCTCGCCCGCCGTCCAGGACACTCGGATCTCGAGTGGCTCTTCGACCGCGAGCGCATCCTTCTCAGAAACCACGAGCCCGTCGCGGTGCCGCGCGACGCGCACGGAGCGTGTGGGACTCCCCTGTCCAATCACCAGGCTAGAAGAAGAGCTCGAGAAATCCGCTCACGCCGAGGGCCACCAAGATCGTCAGCACGGTCTTGGTATTGCCGATATCGAGCGCCTGCCGGATCGCGATAAAGCCCGCCACCGCCACCCAAAGGGGCAGCAATGCGTAAAGAGGCCAGCCCAGGATCGGGATGAAGGCAAAGATCCACAGGACGCCGGGAGATTGCGCGAAACCCAGCGTCCTCAGCAGCTCGCCCCAAGTCGCTTTTCCGCCGAAGAAATTGACTCCGACCAAGTAGCAAATCCCGGCCCAAATCGCCCAATGACCGAGCGCACCCACCGCCGCGAACGACGCAGTCATCGGACCCTCGCCCCAAGCGCCCACCCCCCGCGCAACAGCAACGATGGCAACCACCATCGCCGCCTGCCCGGTCGCATTCTCATCGTGCTCGACTTCTTCGAATGTGTCGACGCTGAGGAACGTCGCCCCAACCATCCGCTCAACGAAGGAGCTCGCGCCCTCGCTCATCTAGGTGCTCCCAGATTTTGTGTGTCCCTAAGTGTGCCGAATCACGAAAGCACCCGCCAGAACAAGGAGCCACGGCCGGGTGTCGGCGCAGGTGGTGCCACACGCCGCCGCGGCCTCCGAGCCGCCACCGGCGAGAGGGCTGGACTGGACCGCCGCTCGCAGCGATATCGCGAACCGTCTAATCGCGTAGAGCTGCGGTTCGGTCAAGCCCGCTCCCCAAAAAGCTACCGAGGCAGCCGCACAGGCATGTCCGCCACCACATAAGCCATCACCGCGAACGTAGCCACGCAGAGAGCCACTTCGTCCGGGTCGAGCTTGTCGAGGGTGTCGGCGTCCGTGTGGTGGTACCAGAAGTATCGCGTGCCATCGACGCTGAACCCCATGCCCGGGACACCCGTACGCATGAGCGGGCCGATATCGGCGCCGCCACCGCCTCGCATGATGCGCCCCGCGCCGATGCGATCGAGCAGCGTTCCAATCTCGGTGACCATCTCGAACGCGGCATCGGAGCCCGTGAACCCGTAGCCGAGCGGCTTGAAAACACCGCCGTCGGACTCCATCGCGAGCACGTGGTCCTCGTGGGCGTGCATCCTGGCGTACTCGGAGCCGCCAGGCCCTCCATTCTCCTCGCTGGTCCAACCGACCACTCGCACCGTGCGTCGAGGCCGCAGGCCGAGCTCCTTCATGAGGCGCACCGCCTCCCAGGCAGCGACCACACCGCCAGCGTCGTCCATGGCACCCTGGCCGACGTCCCAGGAGTCGATGTGTCCACCGAGCACGATGACCTCGTTCGGGAACTCGGAGCCAATGATCTCCGCCATCACGTTGCGTGACGGCGCATCGGGAAGCATCTGAGCGTTCATCTTCAGTAAGAGCTCGATGCGCTCACCTCGGTCCTGCATGCGGTGCAGCATCTCGGCATCCTCGACCGTGATCGCGGCGTGGGGGATGCGGCGCACTCCGTCGGCGTACTCCATGTTGCCCGTATGCGGTGTCTGCTGAGAATACGGCGTCACGGAACGGATGATGCTCGCAGCCGCACCCGCTCGGGCTGCCGCAATCGCACCCTGACTCCGGTACTGAACCGTCGCGCCATAGTTCGTAAACGGCACGTCGAAGAGCACGATCTTGCCCTGAGCTTCGTCGGCGCGGCGCTCCAACTCATCGAAGCTGCTCACCACGAGCACCTCTGCACGGATGCCGCCCACAGGTGTCGCGATGCTGCCTCCAAGTCCCAGCATGGGGAGCGAACGCGGACGTGGAAGCGTCATCTCGAGCGACTCCTCACCGCGAACCCAGTGCGGCACCATCACCATGTCGCCGCGTACATTGTCCAAACCGTCCGACTCCATCTGCTCCATGATCCAGTCGATCGCCTGCTCCAACGCTACCGACCCCGAAACCCGATGGCCGAAAAGGTCGACGAGCTCGCCGAGACGCGCATAGGCGTCGTGGTTCGCTAGCGCCGCATCGATCAGTCGGTTCGCGTCGTCACGATACGCGTCGGCGATGTCCTGAGATCGAACGAACTCGGGCGCGAGCAAGCCGGCGCCAAGCAGGAGCACGGACAGGATGGGCGCTCGATGCGAGGTTCGACGCGGCATTCGATTCAAGGGATCGCTCCAGTACGGGTTGAGGAGCACGCACCCTCGCCCCGCCCACTTCATGTGTCAAGCCGGGCGTCGGGCCGTAGATCAGGTGTCGAAATACGGCCGCAAGGCGTGTTCGGGGGGCGGCGCAGTCACCAGACTCACGCCGACGAACAGAGCCGCCGACACCAGGAAGCCCGAGAGCACGGGTTCGACGGACGCGGCGCCGAACAGCTCCCATAAGAACGTGGCGGCCACACCTCCGATCATGGCCGCGGCTGCTCCCTGCTTCGTGGCCCTCCGCCATACCACGCCCCCGACCACCGGCATGACGAACGCCGCAGCCATCAGCGCGGTGAATAGCAAGACGATGAACTGCACGAGCTCGCCTTCCCCGACACCGCTCAGCAAAAGGATCACCGGAACCGATCCCACGACGAGAATCCCTAAACGACCAATCCACATGCGGCGTTCGGGCGTTACATCCGGATCGATGAGATTCTGGTAGATGTCGACCGACAGCGCGGACCCGGCGACGATGAGCAGCGAGTCGACGGTCGACATCATGGCCGCGGTAATGGCGGCAAGCATGATCGCGCCCAGCGTCACCGGAAGAACGGCGGTGGCCACCATCGGCATCGCCAGGTCCCCGGTCGGCAGCTCAGGGAAGAGCACGATCGCGCACAAAGCCAGCATGAAGACCAGCAGGTTCAGCGCGAGGATCATGATGATCGCGAAGAGGATTCCCCGTCGGATGGTGGCCATGTCCTTCATCGCGTATAGCCGGATCAGCTTTTCGGGGGTCGCGATCCCGCCCAGGAAGAACGAGAGGCCCATCGTCAGCAGCAGCGTCGCCGGCATCGTCTCCCAAGTGAAGACGAGCGGGTGCGCGGACTCGACCAGCGTGAGCAACTCGCCGAAGCCGCCCACCTGCCTTAGAGCGAGCGGGACGGCGAAGAGCGCACCCAGGCTCATGACCACGAGCTGGAAGGCGTCGGTATACACCACGGCGATCATGCCGCCGACCACAGTGTAGACCAGCAAGATGAGCGTGAAGCCGACCATGCCTGCGGTGGTCGGAATCCCGAACACCGTGTGCGCGATGAGCCCCGCCGCGACGATCTGCGCTTGAATGTAGACGACGGTCGCTACGAGGATGATGCCGCCCGCGAGGCCTCGCATGCCCTTGCCGTAGTACCTCGTCTCGATGAACGCAGGGAGCGTCAGCTCTTTCTGCTTGGTGAAGCGGGGCGCGAGCACCGCCACCATGAACCAGTACGAGAGTGGGATCGAGAGCAGCACCCACGCGAACGACCAGCCCGCGGTGTACATGACCCCGATGGTACCGATGAACGTGCCCGCCGACGTGTGGGTCGCGGCCATGGTGGCGCCCCCGGTGAACCAGCCGAGGTTGCCGCCCGCGATCCAGTAGTCCTGCTCGTTGCGCGTCGCTCGCAGGCTGTACCAGCCGATCGCGAAAACCACGAAGAAGTAGCCGACAAAGACCCAAATCTGCGGGTTCACCGGCGCTCTTCCCAACGCATCCAGAGCACATATGCGACGACGATCGCGCCGCACAACAGGAACACGCCATAGAACATCAAGCCGGGTCGCCCGGTCACGACGCGGCCCTCTTGAGGTGGCGCCACCCCATAAAACTGAACGCGAGCAAGATCGCGGCAGTCAGCAAGTCGATCACGAGCGGCAGTCCCGGACGCCGCGTGCCGTCCGTGCGGCCGCGCGCGCTGACCATGGAAGGCACCACTGGCAGAGCGACCGTGTACACGCCCTGCTCGTTGGCCTCGAGCCCCGTGGGGAAGCCCTCTGAGATCGACCATTCAGGCGGGAACTCGAGCGCTGCGCGGAAGACGTCGGAGACGCCGTCGGCCGGCGGGAATCCGAGTGAGAGAACCGGGACGCGCACGCGCACGTCCTCCCCATCGCGCTCAACCGCATTCGCGATCCAATACTCCGCGACCAGGTGGTAGGGCTCGCTCGTGTCGGCAAGCGTCAACGTGAACGCCGCGGCCCGCATCGAGCCGGTTTCAGCGTCGAGCTGCATGCGAGTACCCGTGCGCTGCCCGCCGAGCCAGAACGACTCGGCGCTCGCGGAACCGAAGCCGAGCAGCTCGAATCTCATTTCGGGGGCTCCCTGCACGTCGAGCACATACTCGATGCGGACCTCGGCACCCCCGTCATCAGGACTGAGATCGGCATAAAGGTGCGCCGAGCGCACGCTCGTCTGCGCCGAGGCCGGCACCGCGACGGCGACGAGGACCGCCGCCAGCAGAAGCCTGCTCAGGCCCACGCTTCTCTCATCACGCGCAGCGCGTTCCCGCCCATCACTTTCTCGATGTCCTCATCCGAATACCGGCTCTTCACCAGCCAGCGCACGATGTTGTGCGAACCCTCGGTCGGATTCTCCAGTCCCTCGACGTACTCGACCTCGTCGTACTCCTGCCCCGGCTGGCCCTTGCCCTTGGACTCCTCGATCGAGAGCGCCGCCATGTACGTGTGGTGCAGCCCGACATGATCTCCGTACACGGTGTCCGGCCCGAAGCCCACATGATCGATTCCCACCAGCGCTTTCACGTACTCGAAGTGCTCCATGAACGCGTCGAGATTATGGACGCGGTTGTTCTTGGTGAGGGTGGTATGCGGCGCGCACTCGATCCCGATTACTCCGCCTTTGGCCGCGACCGCCTCGAGCACGTCATCAGGCGCAAGCCGTCTCGATTCCCATAGCGCCCGCGCACCGATGTGCGAAAGCACGATGGGCTTCTCACTCCACTGCACCGTGTCGAGCGTGGTTTCATCACCGCAATGGGAGCAGTCGATGAGTAGACCGACCTTGTTCATGCGCTCGACCGCTCGCTTTCCGAACTTGGTCAGTCCGCCGTCGCGGTCCTCCTTCAGCCCGTTTCCGAGCGCATTGGACTCCGAGTAGGTGATTCCGAGCGAGCGCAGTCCAAGGCCGTGAAGAAGGTCGATGCGGTCGAGGTCGTGCTCGATCATTGCCGCCCCCTCCATGGTGGCGACCCACGCGACACGGCCCTCATCGTGCGCCCGCTGCACGTCGTCCACGCGGGTGCAGTGAAAGACGAAGTCTTGATGCGCGAGGTCACAGAGGCGCATGCCGAGGTCGTGCAGCACGTCCTCCCACTGCCAGCCCGAGGACGAGTGGATCTTGCAGATCCCGTCCATCAAGTTGTCGAACACGCAGTCCCAATAAGAATGCGACAGGCCTTCGAACGCCGTGACCATACGCCCCTGGCGGGCGTACTCCGGCGTCTGCTCGATTCGAGCCGGAAAGACGCCGAGGTGCTCGTGCATGGACACGAACAGAAGGCGCTGCGTGAGGTCGCGCACACGGGCTTCCTCTTCGTCGCTGAGTGGCAGGCGATACGGCGCTACCCGGTCCACCTCGTCCGCTAGCTCGAAAGGCTCGTAGTCGACGCCCGCCTCGAGGTAGGAGAAAGACCGATACCCCGCATACTGCTTTTGTAGGCTCATCCCTGATCCTCACTGCGCTGGTGAAAGCCACAACCTGGGCTGTCGGGTTGGCGGAGGCCACCAGGCTACGACTGCCAACGAACCCGTCGAGGCTGTAGGATCGGAGTCCCTAGATCCCCCTCGGGCGATCGGCATAGTGAGCGAATCCGCAGTCGTTCAATTGGTCACACAGGACCTCGAGCGTGGTCTCGAGGTCCTCGCTCGCTATCCAGCGGACGCTCCCGAAGCGAAGGCCCTGTGGGATGAGCTGCGGCAGGCTCTGTACGCCACCTGGGCTCGGCTTCCCTAACCTGGTGCTCGCGATCAGCGCCGACGGCATCTATTGGGATGGGGAACAGGTCATCACGAGGGAGCAGGCCCGTGGCCTGGTAGGCACGCTCGCCGATGCAGGAATCCGATCGCTCACCATCGTGCCGGGTGCGGAGCTCGAGGAGATTACCCGCTTCCTGACCGTGGTACACCGGGCTCGCTTACTGACCCCAGAGGACGAGGACGACCTCGGCACGCTGCTCTGGAAGCAGGACTTCGACCGTATCCACTACACGCTGGCGGCGGACTCCGGGCCGGAACACGTGCCCGCAGGTGCTGCGCCCGACGCGGGACTGATCGATCTCGAAAAGCTCGCGCCGGCTCCGCCGAAGAAAGCGCGAGCGCCGGTGCGAGAGGACGCGAAGAAGGTCCGTGAGCAGGTGCGAGAGGACGCCATGGCCCATTGCCGAGCCGCCTCAGCGGCCCCCTCTTGCGGTCGTCCCCCGTCACTCGCTGGAGCCTGTACACATGCACGCATCCCTAAGCACCGCCCATTCGCGGCTCAGCCTAGTGTCATTGGTCCTCGCACTCGTCCTCGTGCCCATGCTACCGGCCTCGGCGCAGGAAGCCGGATCGATCTACGTGGGCGGTCCAGGATCGGCGAACTTCGATCTCGCGGCCCGGTTCGCCCCGTACAAGATCCGCGATCTGGTTCACAGCACGACCGTTTCACCGCGCTGGATCGAGGGCAGCGAGAAGTTCTGGTATGAGTGGGAGAATGCCGATGGGTCCTTCTACTACATCGTGGATCCGGTTCGCAGCACCAAGAGTCAGCTCTTCGATAACGATCGCATCGCGGCCGAGCTCACCCGCATCACTCTAGATCCCTGGGATGGGCAGCACCTACCGATCCGCAGCATCCGCTTCATGGACGAAGACACGTTCCGTTTCGATGTCGAGTCCTCCCAGGACGAGGACGTCGAAGACGACGCGGAGGAGGACGAGGAGGACGAGGAGCAGGATCAGGAAGAGGAAGAGGACCGCTCCGAGCGACCGCAGACGAAGAAGAGGATGCATCACTTCGAGTACACGGTGTCGACGCAGACCCTCCGAGAACTGGAAGACTACGAGGCCCCGAACGATCACCCCTCGTGGGCCAGCGTCTCACCGGACGGCGAGACCGTGGTCTTCGTGAAGCATCACGATCTCTGGATGATGACCGGGGAGGACTACGCGAGCATCCTCGACGCCCGCCGGGGGGAAAGCGGCGATGAAGCCGACGACGCCGAAGACGACGTCGACGTCGAGGAGGTTCAGCTCACGACGGACGGCGAGCCGTACTACAGCTACGCGGCCAACTCGAGCGGTCGCGGCGAGACCAACGTCTCCTCCGAGGAGAACATGGACGACCGCAAGCGCGCCGGGATCTCGTGGTCGAAAGACTCGCAGCGGTTTGCGCTCGTTCGACGCGACCAGAGAGAGGTTAGCGACCTTTGGGTCGTGCACGTCACAGGGAACAAGCGACCGGAGCTCGAGACGTACAAATACGACATGCCCGGAGAGGATACCGTCACCCAGAGTGAGATCCTGATCTACGATCTCGCCGAGCGCACGATGGTGAAGGTCGACGACGATCCTTGGCAGGATCAGCTCATGTCGATCATCAACGATCAGCAGTTCCGTTACCCCGACTCGGACGAAGCGCGTCAGTCTCAATGGCTCTCCGACAACTCGGACGAGCTCTGGTTCACGCGGATCTCGCGAGACCGAAAGCGCACCGACGTGATGATCGCGAATACGTCCACCGGTACCGTCAGGCCCGTCATCGCGGATCGGCTCAATACCTACATGGAGACGCGCACACCGATCCAGCTCGACAACGGCGATCTACTCTGGTGGTCGGAGCGCGACGGTTGGGCGCACATCTACCGGTACACATCCGAGGGAACGCTCGTCGGTCGCCTGACCGAGGGGCCCTGGCACGTGGACGGAATGGTCGGAGTGGACGAGGACCGCGGCTACCTGTTCGTCACTGGGCAAGGACGGGAAGACGGAGAGGACCCGTATTATCAGCACTTGTACCGAGTGAACCTCGACGGCTCGGGTGTCACGCTGCTCAACCCCGGAGAGTTCGAGCACCGCTTCAGCAGCGGCGAGTCCCGCCGCTTTTTTGTCAACAGCTACTCGCGCGTGAACACTACGCCGGCTTCGGCGCTCTTCAACGCACAAGGGCAGAAGGTCCTGGACCTGGAAGAAGCTGACTTCAGCGCACTCTTGGCGGCGGGCTATCAGTTCCCGGAGCCCTTCAAGGCGGAAGCGGCCGATGGCTCGACCGACATCTATGGGGTGATGTACAAGCCCTACGACTTCGACCCGAGCAAGAAATACCCGATCGTGGCTTATGTGTATCCAGGCCCGCAGACCGAGTCGGTATCGAAATTCTTCAGCACGAACCCGTCAGAGCAGGCCCTGTCGCAGTTCGGCATGATCGTCGTCACGCTCGGAAACCGGGGAGGCAATCCGGACCGCTCGAAGTGGTATCACAACTACGGGTATGGCGACCTTCGGGACTACGGCCTCGATGACAAAAAGGCCGTGCTCGAGCAGCTCGCGGACCGCCACGACTTCATCGATCTGGATCGCGTCGGCATCTATGGGCACTCGGGCGGCGGTTTCATGTCGACCGCGGCCATGCTCGTCTACCCCGACTTCTTCAAGGTCGCCGTGTCGTCTTCGGGCAACCACAACAACGACGTGTACAACCGTAACTGGTCCGAGACCCACGACGGCGTGAAAGAGGTCGTCGATGACGAGGGGAACGTCAGCTTCGAGTTCGACATCGAAAAGAACTCGGACCTCGCGGCAAACCTGAAGGGACACCTATTGCTCACCACGGGCGATATCGACAACAACGTTCACCACGCGGGCACCTTCCGGATGGCCGAGGCCCTGATCAAGGCGAACAAGCGCTTCGACTTCTTCGTCTTCCCCGGCCAACGGCACGGCTACGGCAATATGGGCGACTACTGGTTTTGGCTACGAGCTGAGTATTTCGTGAAGCATCTGCTGGGGGACGACGAGTGGAACGCGGACATCATCCCACTTCAGGTGGACCGTCCGAAAACCCGGTAGCCGATGTCTCGCGCCTAGTACCCGGTAAACACGTCGACCCGCGTCGTAGGTTCGCCGGCCACGGTGCCGCTGATCAGGTAGAGCGAGTCTCCGATGGCTACGGCGAGCGCGTCGCGTCGCTGCCCAGCGTCGGGTGGAGGAGTCGCGCTCGTCCACGTCATCGGCGACAGACAGGTGGGCGTGGACGGGTACTTCGAGCGGATCGCGATCCTCGACCAATACTCGAGCATACTCCTCGTAGGCGTGATCTCCAGCAGCCCCGGGGCAGTCACGAACATCGTAAACTTTACACCGCTCATCGACTTCTCCCAAGACAATCAATTCGTCGCGCCGGTCGATCTCAAGATCCTGCGAAAGGACCAGATTCCAACAGGATTCGAGCCGGAGCTGTTCACCAACTACCTCCAGAATCTGGACCCGGCTCAAGGGGACGGTCTTGGCGTGACCCACGCCTTTCAGTTCTCGGTCAAGGATGGCGTGGTGACCGAGGTCTCCGGTAACTATTCGAGGCCCTTCATGCCCGAGATTTCGGGCTTCAAGCTGTTTATCCCAGAGATCAGCTTCAACAGCTTTCCGGTGGCTGACCTCCCCGAGGGCGAGTACGTCATCGACAAGCTCGCGCGGAACCTGCGCAAGTTCTTTCCTGACTTGGAAGTCGAGGTGGGGCCGATCGGACGCGCCGGAGGCGTGCGGCTGAACCCAGAAGGCGTGTACGAGATCGACCCAGGCTACTTCCTGATCTCGCTCGAACGGCTGCAATGGCAACAGCTGGACGGGTCTTCGGTGATTCCCATCGAAACGGCCATCCAGAGCGACTTCCAGGGAGAGCTGCGAGGGGGGTTCGGCAGCATCGGAATGACGAAGCGACTTGCCGTCGACCTGTTGGACAGGATCCTGGCGAAGGCTGCCGCACGCTGCGTCGGGCTGACAGGAACCGCGCCTTTGGCCACTCCCCCGCACTTGACGATGCTCACGCACGCGCAGTTCCATCTCGAGAGCCCCGACGAGGTTGGAGAGGCCGAGATCATGGCCTTCAAGCTAGCCAACGCCTATCCGGCGCGGCCTGGAAACAACCGACGCAGGCCCATCGAGGTCCTGGGCAACGTACTGCCCGTGGAAGGACAATCCGCGTCGGCGCTATTGGGTGGAGGGGCCGCTGGTGTGTCGACCCCGTCCAGCGGACCGATCGGCGTCGGGCAAGCCAGGATCGGCCCCTTGCCGGTGCGTATCAACCTCGATGGCAGCTACGGATTTGCGGCCCAAGACGTAAGAATATCCCTCGAGCAGAACTTCGAGCCGGCGGGGCCGCTGGTCTAGCAGCCCGTTGGAGGTGGTACGCCGCGAAAGGGCCCCGCCGCGTAAAGAACCGCCGCGGGGCCCCTGAAAATGCCGCTCGAGCTAGCGACCAGGTACCATGATATGCGCACCGCCCGTGCCTGCCTCCATCAGATAGGCGCCGCCCCCCTCCCGCGAGGTTGGGAAGCCGGTGGATGCTGCGGTCGCGCCCGGCACGGCAATCGTGGTATGGGTGCCTGCGCTCGCCATATCAGGACCGGACATGGCGATGAACATCGAACCGTACGCCACCTCAGCCCGTGTGCCGTTCGCCTCGGCGGCCCTGATCATGGCCGTCTCCGAATCACGGTCGGTCGTGGCAGCCCGGAAGCGCCGGTTCTGCGCAACGCGGTCGAGGTTCGCCAGGTTGGTGCACTGCACGGCAAAAGGCCTGCGACCACGCTCCGAGGACCGGTCGTAACAAACCAGCTGGTTGGTACCCTGCTGGAGGGTCTCGTATGTGTGGTCGGCATTCCACTTGATGACCGTGGTGCCTTCCCTTGCCCTTGCAGGCGCCGCCGCCAACGCCATGTCGATCGCGCTCTGCGCCTCTGCGCTCGCTGCGACCGTGAGCAGGCAGGCGACGGCAAGGATGAAGCTCTTCATTGTGTTCCTCCACTCGTGCGATTGATTCACGCCCTGAACCGGCCTGAGAACACGCCGGCTACGCTGGGGGGTTCCACAGTTGGGGGGCACGAGAGCACCGTCAAGGCCCAGGGTGCGTCGACGCGGACCGCCCAAGTCGGTCCCCTGATGCGAAGACGTGCCGGAGGTCGAATGAAGAACTCGATGAGAGCGAGTTTGCCGGGAGCGACGGGCGTCGTCGCGGCCGCCGGCTCCGCGCTTTGCTGTGCGGGGCCCGTGCTCGCGGTTACCGTCGGCGTCTCTGGAGCGGGACTCTCAGCATTTGAGCCGCTGCGACCATACTTCCTGGGGGCGACCGCCTTTTTCCTGGTCCTGGGTTTCGTGCTGCTCGACTGAGAGGAGAGGAACGCTTGCATTCCAGGAAAGCAGTGCGCGGAGCCCGAGGTACGCTCCCGCACGAAAGTCGTGCTTTGGATCGCAACCGTCGTTGCAGTGATCTTCGCCACGTTTCCACGTTGGCAGACACTCGTTCTTTAGGAGAAGCCGGGCATGACTTGGAAGGAATGGACAGCCGTCGGCGTCGGGATCGTGCTCCAGATCCCCAGCCACGAACGCGACGCTAGACGGCCCATACCCTGGTGCGCACCCTGCTCGAACTGTCTCTTGCGGAAACGGCACGTCACGAGGAGGAAGCATGACGGGAAGAGTCAGCTCTCGGAGAAGCATCGCCGGCATCGCGCTCGTCGCGGGCGCGGCGCTGATGGGACTGACGGCCTGTGAGCAGGCCGGCGGCGATGTAGCCATCGACGACGACGACATCGGTGGCGTCGTCACCGGTCCCAACGGACCCGAGGCGGGCGTGTGGGTCATCGCGGAGACTACCGACCTGCCCACGACCTTCAACAGGATCGTCGTGACGGACGACGACGGCCGCTACGTACTGCCGGACCTGCCCGATGCGACCTATGACGTCTGGGTGCGGGGTTATGGGCTCATCGACTCGAAGAAGCAGTCGGTCACGCCCGGAAACACGCATGACCTCACGGCGGTCATCGCGCCGGACCCGCACGCCGCGGCTCAATACTACCCGGCAGGCTATTGGCTCTCGCTCATCAGCGTACCCGAAAAGGATCAATTCCCGGGCACGGGGCCCGAAGGCAACGGCATCTCTCCGGCCATGGAAAGCCAGGCCCAATGGATCCGCTACCTCAAGTCCGGTGGTTGCACTGCGTGTCACCAGCTCGGCACCAAGGCTACTCGGGAAATTCCGTCGCAGCTCGGTGAATTCGCGACCACCGCAGCCGGATGGGAACGGCGCATCCAGTCCGGACAAGCCGGCGGCAGCATGATCGGCGGGCTCAGCCGGATGGGCCTGGAGGCGGGGCTCGACATGTTCGCCGACTGGACGGACCGAATCGTCGCGGGCGAAGTTCCGCCCGCACCGCCGCGGCCGTCGGGCGTGGAGCGCAACATCGTGATCTCCCAATGGGACTGGGCTGATCCCAAGGCTTATCTGCACGACGAGGTGTCCACAGACAAACGCGACCCCACCGTCAACTCGGGCGGAAAGATCTACGGCGCGCTCGAGGCCAGCGCGGACTACCTGCCTGTCCTGGATCCGGTGCGTCACGCCAGCAGCGAGGTGCCGGTGCCCGTGCGCGATCCCGACACGCCGGTCGCATCGGGGCCACCGATGATGTCGTCGCCGTACTGGGGAGACGAATCGATTTGGGACAGCCGTGCGAACGTGCACAACCCCATGCTCGATCATCGCGCGCGCGTCTGGATTACCTCGAGGGTTCGCGGCTTCCAGAATCCAGCGTTCTGCCGGGAGGGCTCCGACCATCCGTCGGCGCAGCTCTTCCCGACCACACGAACCGGCCGACACCTCGCCATGTTCGATCCGGTCACAGAAGAGTTTTCGCTCATCAGCACGTGCTTCAGCACGCATCACCTGATGTTCGCGGAAGACGACAACAACACGCTCTGGACGAGCGGCGGAGGTCAGGTCATCGGTTGGCTGAACACCAAGATGTACGACGAGACCGGAGACGAAGAAGCGTCGCAGGGCTGGTCTCCGCTCATTCTCGATACCAACGGCAACGGCAAGCAGGACGAGTGGGTCGAGCCGAACGAGCCAATCGACCCGAGTAAGGACAAGCGCATCACGTCGGGCTACTACGCTGTGGCCTACAACCCCGTCGACGGCTCGATCTGGGGCACGTCTCTGGGATTCCCGGGAGGCGTCGTTCGCTTCGACCCGGCGACCGGTCTCACGGAGTTCTTCCAACCACCTTGGGGCAACCCGGACGTTCCAGTGCAGGGCTACTCGCCGCGCGGCGGAGACATCGATCGTAACGGAGTTTTCTGGAGCGCTTTAGCGAGCGGGCACATGGCGAGCTTCGATCGCACCAAGTGCCTGGGGCCTCTCAACGGACCGAAGGCGATTGGGCCTCACTGCCCCGAGGGATGGACCCTCTATCCGGAGCCCGTGCCACAACTAAAGGGCCTGACGGACTCTGGCAGCGCCGAGTCCAGCTACTACACGTGGGTGGACCAGTTCAACACTCTGGGGCTGGGCGAAGGCGTGCCCATCAACACCGGCAACGGAGCCGAAGGCCTGCTCGCGCTGCAGGACGGTGAGTGGGTCGTGCTGCGCGTGCCCTACCCGCTCGGGTTTTACACCAAGTGGATGGATGGCCGCATCGACGATGCGGACGCCGGCTGGAAAGGAAGGGGCGTGTGGGCGACGTACAGCACGCGGGCGCCCTTCCATCTCGAGACCGGCAAGGGCACTTCTAGCAAAGTCGTGCATTTTCAGCTGAGGCCCGACCCGCTCGCGCGGTAAAGCCATCACGAAGGAGGAACCATGATTCGAAGAAGCGATGTAGTGATCGTTGCCGTGGGCGTGGCGCTCATCTTCGTGCTGGGCGTGGCATCGGCATGCATGGACGAACGCGCCGAGGTGGCTCAGGCGGAGGGCGGCGAAGTCCCGATCTTCGAAGTCGATCCCTTGTGGCCAAAGCCACTACCGAATCATTGGATTCTGGGCTCCACGATCGGTGTGTCGGTGGACTCGCGCGACCATATCTGGATCATCCATCGACAGACCACGTTCAACGCCGCCAACGAGCTTGGAGCGACACTCGATCCGCCTACCACCGAGTGCTGCCTGCCCGCGCCGAACATTCTGGAGTTCGACCAGGAAGGGAATCTGGTCGGCTCATGGGGCGGACCGGGTGAGGGCTACGATTGGCCGCAGTCCAACCACGGCATCACGGTCGACGCCATGGACAACGTCTGGATCGGCGGAAACGGCGCGGAGGATTCGCACATCCTGAAGTTCACTCGGGATGGAACGTTTCTCATGCAGGTGGGCCAGCCTCGCATGCGTGCGGGAAGCAACGACAGGGAGCACTTCTGGCGGGTCGCAGAGGTGACGATTGACGAGGAAACAAACGAGGCCTACGTCGCGGACGGGTACGGTAATCGCAGAATCGCGGTGCTCGACGCTTCCACCGGAGAGTTCATACGACATTGGGGCGCATACGGTAATGTCCCGGACGACGCGCCTCTGCCGCCGTATAGTCCCGACGATCCACCAGCCCAACAGTTCCGCAGCCCGGTTCACTGCGCGCAGATCTCACACGACGGGTTGGTCTACGTATGTGACCGGGCGGGCGACCGCATTCAGGTATTCCAGCGAGACGGCACTTACGTGACCGAGGGCTTCGTCGCGCCCGAGACCCTGGGCTCGGGCTCGGCTTGGGACCTCGCATTCTCGAGCGATGCCGAGCAGCGGTTCCTCTACCTGGCAGACGGTTCCAACAAGAAGATCCACGTCCTGGATCGTGCGTCTCTCGAGGTGCTCACAACGTTCGGTGACGGAGGACGTCAGCCGGGCCAGTTCTACGGCGTGCACAGCGTCGCGACTGACTCGCAGGGCAACCTCTACACAACGGAGACCTACGAGGGCAAACGGCTGCAGAAGTTCGTGTTCATGGGCCTGGGCTCACCGCCTCGGGACCAAGGGGTCGTCTGGCCGAGTCGTGACTGAGACGACGCTCCGCCCGTGGGCCGACGCGCCCGCGGGTGGAGGCCCAGTTCAGGGGGCCGGCGCCATGATCGCGAGCACCAACAGTCGATCGTCGCTCGTATTTCGAATACCGTGCGGGACGCCCTCGGGCGCCACGAGCATCATGCCCGCTTCCATCTCCAATTCACGGTCCTCGAGCACGAATAGCCCGCGACCCTCGAGCACATGATAGACCTTGTCCATGCCCTCGTGGGTGTGCAGACGATGCTCCTGCCCCGGCTCAAAAGCATTGAGTCCAACGAGCACGCGCTCCGACCTGAAGATCGTGCTCTTCCCCATCTTCTCGGAATCGAAGGTCGCCAACGACTCCGGTCGGAACGCCTCCGGTTGGAACCCCTGCGGGTGTGTCATGGCGTCCGCGTGTCCAGGGCCAGCGCCACTCCTAGTTGAGCGCCAGCGCGAGGAGGCCGGCCTCTTCGCTTCTGCCAAACGCCACCACGATGAGCTGACGCCCGCCCGACATGTAGGTCATGGGTGTCCCGGTCGGCAGGAACGGAAGGTCGATGGTGTGCAGAGTCTCCCCCGTCTCCTTGTCCAGCACGAGCATGGCCGGCCCACCCTGGGCGCCGTCTCGGGCCCCGCCGTGACCGATGAAGAGCAGCGTCTCGGTCAGAAGCGGGCCAGTATAGGCGCCGCCGCCCTGTGGCCCGGGATCCGGAATTCCCATGTCGATCACGCGCGAGCGGATTCCGTCACCAATGGGAATCTGCCAGACGTGCTCACCAGTGTTGAGATCTATCGCGGTCAGCCGTGTGTGTGGGCCCTTCACCAACGGAAGCCGTTGCGGGCCCAGTGGGGAGCCGCCGCGTCCTCTCATGTAGCGGAAGTCGGACCGAGCCGCATCAGCCTCCACCAGCCGCACGGTGATCGGGTTCGTGCGCGAAGGCACGTACATCATGCCATTGGTAGGATCGACCGCCGCACCCTGCCAATTCGCGCCCCCGGCCCAGCCGGGGAGATTGAGCGTTCCCCGCTCGGACGGCGGATGGTAGAGCCCACCATAATCGTTGTTCTCGAGAAGGGCCTCCGCCTCGGCACGGAGCTCGGGCGTGAAGTCGATGAGGTCATCGACAGTGATCCCCTGTCGCTCGAACGCTGCAGGCCGCGTGGGAAACGGTTGCGTCGGTGACAGTCGTTCACCCGGAACGGTCGACGCCGGCACCGGCCGCTCCTCAATGGGCCAGACAGGCTCGCCGGTCACGCGATCGAAGACGTACACGAATCCCTGCTTGGTCACCTGTGCCACAGCCTTGATGGCCCGCCCATCCACGGTGATGTCGATCAGCGTCGGAGCCGCAGGTATGTCGTAGTCCCAAACCCCGTGGTGCACGAGTTGGTAGTGCCACACCCGCCGGCCCGTCGCAGCCTCGACCGCCACCAGGCTTTCTGCGAAGAGGTTGTCCCCGAGACGGTGTCCGCCATACCAGTCGTTGGTCGGCGTGCCGATCGGCAGGTACACGTACCCTAGCTCCAAGTCGGCGCTCATGATCGACCAAACGTTGGTATTGCCGGTGTATTGCCAGGAGTCGTCCTCCCAGGTGTCGATGCCGAGCTCCCCAGCCTGCGGCACGGTGTGGAAGGCCCAGCGCAGCTCTCCTGTGCGCACATCAAAGGCCCGCACGTCACCCGGATCCGCAGTCTTGTAGCGCGGACCGTCGAAGATCGAGGACCCGACGACCACTACGTCGCCCACGACCAGCGGCGGGGATATGACCTGATAGGCACGTCCGTCCACCTCACGGCGAAGTCCACTCTTGAGGTCTACGCTTCCGTCACCGCCAAAACCTGCCACGGGCACGCCGGTGGCGGCATCCAACGCCCAGAGGCGAGAATCGCCCGTGGCCAGGAAGATCCGGCTCTCCGCGCCCTCGGACCAATGCGCCACGCCGCGTGAGTTGAATCCGAGATTCGTGGGGCGACCCGCCTCATAGCTCTTGGGGTCGAAAGCCCAGAGTTGTTCGCCGGAAGCCGCGTCGATCGCGGCTACCAGGCTGAGCGACGTGCGGATGTAGAGCACGCCGTCCACCATGATCGGCGTGGCTTTGAAGGCGGCGACGCTGAGGCCCGAGTTCGCCCCGAAACCAGAGGAGCTGGGAGACGGATTCAGGCCGGCCAACGCATTGTCCGGGGAGTTCCACTGCCAAAGGACGCTTACCTGATCCGCGTTGCCTTCATGGATCTGATCCAACGCCGAGTACTTCGTGCTGCCAGCATCACCGCCATAGACGGGCCACTGGCCGTCAGGGGCGCCCTGCTGGGCGGATAGGGTCGCGGGAAGCGCTGCAAGACAGAGCGCGAGCAAGACTCTCATGATCAGCGACGTCTCCCGTAGCCAGTTCGAAAGTTCCGGTGGCACTGCACGCAGGACCGGTAAAGCTGGTCGTTCAGCGCCTCGAGCGCTGCCACGTCCTGTTCCTTGGCGGCCCAGAACGCTGCCTCGCCGACCTCGAGTAGCAGCTTGGCGTCTTCCATCCATTGCTCGCGGCCTCTGGCCCGGCTCGGCATCATGAGCAGGTTCGCCGACTCGGCCAACATCAGCGTGGTGCCCTCGAGCGCGGTCCACTCGGAGGAGCTGGTGGGCGTCCGCGTGGTGATGTAGAAAATCGCGTCCGAAGCCGGGTAGATGATCTGCACCATGAGGTCGCTCATGGTGCCGACACGCCGTGCGAAGGGCACCGAATCCGGCTCCGGTTCCGGCTCCGGTTCCGGCTCCTGGGCCACGAGAGTAAACGGAAGCGCGGCACTGGCCAGAAGAACGGCAATCGACGCTGCGATTGCCGCTCGCCCGGTCCCAGTACCGCGCCTACGCCTCACGCGATAGATGTCCCTACAGATGCGTGCCTCAGCATCTCCCCTCGGTCCCGCGCCCCCGCTGCTCTGCCCCGTCGTCGGGCGCACCGGTTCCCGACGAGCCTAGGAAGAACTTCCTGCCGTCTGGAAACGTCACGTCGCGGCCGTTGGCACGCTTGAGCGTGAGGTCCTTGGTCTGAAAGCCGTCGACGACGAGCGTAGTCCCGAGGGGCAAGCACTCACGTCGGAGGCCGCGTCGCACGAGCACATTCGGCGTGCCGCCCTCGACCATCCACACTTCCTTCGAGCCGTCATCATTCGTGATCTCGATGTGAATCCACGAGTGAGGGTTCACCCACTCAAGCTTCACGATCTCACCCGTGAGCTGAATCGGTGCGTCCGCGTCGAACTCGGCACCGAAGGCGTGATGCGCCACCGCCGGGACCGCGTACATGACAAGCGCCAAGGCGCCGACTGCTGCTGTGCAAAGAACGGATCTTGATCGCATGATTCTCACCTCTGTTCGGGCTGGTTTCCCTGCCTCTCTTGATAGCGTGCGCCCCGGAGAATGTTATCCAGCGCGTAGTTCCCTTCGTGGCAAGAGTACTCGTACAGCAAGTCGTCGAAAGCCTTGAACGGAATCTGACCGCCCCAAAGCTCTGAATACGCGGGATCCTCAATCGTGAACTCGTAGAGGATAGTCTCCTCGTCGACCCGGGAAAAGCGCTCCGTCACCTTGCGATCCTTCGAAGGCGGGAAGCGGCTGAACGTCTGCATCGGATTGATGTTGGTCGTCTCGACTACGAGCACGTCGCCTTCCCAATGACCCCACGAGTCGCCCATCCATGGACGCATGTGCTCGGGCAGCCGATCGGGCTCGCCCAACCGGATGATCCGCGTGTCGTGCACCATCTCCGTCTGGATCATCACGTAGTCGGCGGTCTGCACGATCGTGTAGTTGTTGTTGTAGAAATTGTTGGGGATCATCGGGGGACCGGCGCTCGAGCCGAACGACATCATGCAGCGCTCACCGAGCGGCCGAGTCTCCGGATTGTCGTAGGGGCCGAACTGGGCACGAAAAGCCCGGTACTCCTCCATGCGCTTCTCGCCCATCGGCGACATAGCTGGTATCCGCCCGTCCGGGGGAGTCGTCAGCAGCGAGCTGCGGGGTTGCCCGTCGACGATGGCCACGATCTTGCCGCGATCGATATAGACATTGTTGTAGCCGCCGGTATTGCCGGTGACGGCCGGAGCCGCCCGGTCCGGGTCGCTCGCGCGCGCGCCTCTTTCGACTCGAGCCGCTGCCCTGCCTTCGAGCACGGCTACTTCATCCCAGGTAAGGACCGGGCCCTTGTCTTCCGCGCGTTGGAACGGGGTGACCGTCACGTTGGTCCAGTTCCCCTGCAGGTCCGGATGCCCTTCTGCGGTCCGCGGCACGACCCAACGACCGGCGTCAGCTGCCGGGCCCTGTGCCGCCGCCTGCGAAACCGTCGCGAGAGACGTAATCGCAACGCAAAGCGCGAGCAGCGAAGTCGAGTATCTCATGATCACCTCCGGTCGTCCGATCGGGCATGATTCACAACCTGCGAATCCGGCCCACACGGCGAATATGTGGCGCTGCCGCCCGTCTAGCCAGTTCGACGTGAGAACCCCTCGACGCCTTGCGGCAGCGCCGCGCCGTGGGTATTGGTTGAAGTTGGCATTGCTACGCTTTGGCGGCGCCTGGCCGGCACACCAGACTCTCACCCCACAGGAAGGTGCTGAGATGCGAGTTGCGACCCGTTCGAGACCCCTCGATTTCGCTCTATTGATCCTTCTCGCCTTCGTCGTGCAGGCCTCGGCTGGACCGCTCAGCGCCCAGGTGACGCAAGTCGTTTCGGCCCATCAAGCAGCGGCGGTGAGCGACGCTCCCACGTTCTACGGGGCGGTTCTCCCCATCATTCACGAGAACTGCGCGACGTGCCATCAGGACTCGGGGATGAACATGGGCGGAAACGTCGCGCCCTTCTCGCTGCTCACATATGACGACGCGAGGCGACGCGCCCGCATGATCGCGTCGGCGGTAAGGGAAGGCCGGATGCCGCCTTGGTCTGCCGCGGACATGCATAAGGGCACGTTCACCAACGAGCGTATCCTCGAAGATCACGAGAAGGCGACGTTGATCGCGTGGGCAGAGGGAGGCGCCCCGGCCGGAGATCCGGCTGTCGCGCCGCCCGTGCCGGGGTTCCTCATCGCGGCCGCGGCATCGAACGGTTGGACTCGCGGAGAGCCCGATCTCATCATCGAGTTCAATGAAGAATACTGCCTGGACGACGATCTCAGGGACATCTACGTCGACCTGCCCGCGACGATCACGGCCGACATGCTTCCAGAGGATCGTTGGATCAAGTCGGTCGAGTACCGCAACGGACCGGCGGTCCACCACATCATTTCCGCGGTCGGAGGTCTGGTTCCAGGCGCCGCGCCTCGTGTATATGACGACGGTTATAGCCGGGTGATACGAGCAGGGCCGAGGGACGTCATGTTCAACATGCATTTCAATAAAGAGCCCGGCCCCGGTACCGCTGTCTGCACCAACATCCAAGCAGGCATCATCTTCAAGGAGCCGGGTGAGGAGATCCGTCACGTCACCGGCGGCGACAATCTCTTCATCACACCCCGTGACCTCTTGATCCCAGCCGGGGCCAGTAGCCACTCGGCATCTCGCGAGTACGTGTTCGAAGAGGACGTTGAGCTGCTGAGCTTCATGCCGCACATGCACCTGCGCGGTAAGGCGGCCCTCTACGAGATCACGTATCCGGATGGGAAGCACGAGACGCTGCTACACGTGCCCAACTACGCTTTCAACTGGCAGCACACGTACAAGTTCGCGGAGCCGCCCAAGATACCGGCGGGCTCGACGCTTCGCTTCACGCTCTGGTGGGACAACTCGGAGAACAACCCGAACAATCCGGATCCGACCGTCGACGTGAAGTGGGGTCGGCCTACGGACGCGGAGATGTCCCAAGGGTACATGAGCTTCCGCAAGATGGAGAAAAGCGCCTTCGTAGTGGGTGACGGGAACTTCCCCACCCCCAGGGAGGGCAGGAGAGGCCGGTAACCACGGCGTAAGATGTCCGAGCCCCGGCTTCCCGATGGGGAGCCGGGGCTCTCTTTTGCCACTGCCGCGAGGAAAAGGACCCCACGTGACGCGAAAAATCCGCACCTACGAAGCCGAGGAGTTGGTCGTCGATTACGACCTCAAGCGCTGCATCCATGCAGAGGAGTGCATACACGGCCTGCCGGACGTGTTCGACGCGGAGCGCCGGCCGTGGATCGATCCCAGCAAGGCGGGCGCGGCAGACCTCATGCGCACGATCGAGCGCTGTCCCACGGGCGCTTTGCACTATCGCCGGACGGATGGGAAGGTGGAGCAGCCCAGGGCAAGCAACACCGTGTGCATCGAGGCCGACGGACCACTCTATGTCACGGGCCGCCTACGAATCGCTCTCCCCGGCGGCGAGACGCTGGACGAGACGCGCGTGGCGCTCTGTCGCTGCGGGCACTCGAAGGACAAGCCGTTTTGCGACAACTCGCACGTCGAGGCCGGATTCGCTGACGCCGGCACGATCGTAGAGAATCGTCTCAAGCCCTCGGAGGGCGGCGAGACCTACGCTCTCGAAATCTCGCCCGCTGCCAATGGGCCCATGCTCGTGCGAGGTTCCGTTAAGATCCTGTGCAGCGACGGGGCCAGCGCGGAGGGCGCCTCGTGTGCATTTTGTCGGTGCGGCGGGTCCGCGAACAAGCCGTTCTGTGACGGAACCCACAACTCGATCGGCTTCGAGGCGGACTGAGACACCATGAGCGACACAACACAGTCACCGATCAAGTTTACGGACCTCGCGAGGGACGCGGTGCTGCGATTCGCCGACATGGGCGGTGACAGCTCGCCCGCGGTCCGCATCCAGGTCTCCAGCCCGAGTCCGCTGGATCCTCGCTACGAGATCACTCTGATCGACGACCAGGAGAAGTGCGAAGAGGATCTCGTGTTCGGCCAGCAAGGGTTCGAGGTGGTGATGGACCCGGAGAGCGCGAAGCTGCTCGATGGTGCCAGCGTCGACTGGGTCGAAAGCTTACAGCAGAGTGGCTTCAAGGTGGAGAACTCGAATCTGGCGCCCATTGGATCAAAGCCGCTGGAGGGCCCTCTTGCCGACCGGGTCCAGCAAGTCATCGAACAATACGTGAACCCTGGAGTGGCTCAGCACGGTGGGCACGTCACGCTGGTCGAGGTGCGGGACAAAATCGTCTACCTCCAGATGGGGGGCGGCTGCCAGGGCTGCGGAATGGCGTCGGTAACGCTCAGCCAGGGGATCGAGCGCATTTTGAAAGAACAGGTGCCAGAAATCGTAGGCATAGAAGACGTGACCAATCACTCAGCCGGCGATAGCCCCTACTTCACCTCGGAGAAGTAGCGGAAACTCGAAGAGGCGCGATTTGCCAAGGGTTCTTCTCCTCTTCGCGCGCACGTCCTATCGAGCCGAGGCGTTCCTCGAGGCAGCTCGGCGCCTTGGTGTAGACGTTACGGTCGGTTCGAATCACAGACAGGCGCTGGCCGATTTCGCTCCAGGCGCCACGCTCACGCTCGGCTTCAGGGACGTCGCTCGATCTTCGGCGACCATCGTGCGCTTCGCGGCTGACTATCCCTTGGCGGCGATCGTCGCCGCCGGGGACGACTTCACGCCGCTGGCGGCGGCGGCGTCCGAGGCCCTGGAGCTGACGCACCATCCGAGCCAGGCGGTCCGGTGCGCCCGTAACAAGGCCCTAATGCGGGAACGACTCTCGGAGGCCGGATTCTCGTCGCCCTGGTTCCGAACGACTCGGCTCGACGAGGAGCCAGCCGCCGTGGCTTCCAAGATCAAGTTTCCCTGTGTACTCAAGCCGCTCGCGCTCTCGGCCAGCCGCGGTGTGATTCGGGTCGATACGCCTGAGCAATTCGTGCGTGCTTGGCAGCGCATCCGCGGCATCCTGGAGCAAGACGACGTGGTCAGGCGCATCGGCCGGCTGGCGTCGGAACTCCTGATCGAGGCCTACCTACCGGGCCGGGAAGTGGCGCTGGAAGGGATCGTGAGTGCGGGCGAGCTGCGCACACTGGCTGTCCTGGACAAGCCGGACCTCATGGACGGTCCATTCTTCGAGGAGACCATCCTCGTGACTCCTTCGCGTTTCCCGGAGCAAGTCCAGGAGGACATCGTGTCCCTGGTCAGCCGGTGCGCCGCGCACCTCGGCCTCAGTGACGGCCCCATTCACGCTGAGTTGCGTGTGGACGCCGACCGCATCTCATTACTCGAGATCGCCCCGCGTTCCATCGGAGGTCGTTGCTCGAGAATCCTCAGGTTCGAGCCCGGCGGAAGCTTGGAAGAGCTGATCCTGCGACATTCGCTCGGCATGCCGCATGACGACTTTCTTCGAGAGCCCGGAGCTGCCGGGGTCATGATGCTGCCAATCCCCGCGGCCGGAGTCCTGCGCGAGGTCGTTGGGCTCGAAGCCGCGCTCGAGGTGCCGGGCATCGAAGGACTCGAGATCACCATCCCGTTGGGCCACACTGTCGTCCCACTTCCCGAGGGAAAACGCTACTTGGGATTCCTATTCGCCAGAGCGGAGACCCCCGATCACGTAGAGAACGCGCTGCGAGCCGCACACGCCCGCATCGAGGTGCGCATCGAAGAGGCCTGAGGTCTGAAGAGGACTGATTCGACGTTGCCCTCCGCCGTCGCCTCCTCCATCATGGGTCGTCAGCACCGCACCGTACGTCCAGCATCTGGAGGCCTCGCATCCGCATCACGCCTCTCCGCTCCACGCTTCTCCTGGTCCCCCTGGCTGGGCTGGCCTTTGCCGGCTCCACCGAGGCTCAAGAGGAGATGAAGCAAATCCCGGGCTTCGAGCCTGGCCGTGCCATCCTCAGTGACGTGTGGGGGTTCGATCCGTTCCCCATTACGAAGATGGAGCCGCTCGAAGACGCGCTCGATGACGGGAGGGTCGGCGAGGACACCGCCGTCCTGCTCCTCAAGCGCGGCAACACGCGTCTGGCCCTCCTGACCGAACAGATGTCGTACCACCACATCGCTCAGGGAGAGCTGGGGGGAGAGCCCTGGATGGTGTCCTTCTGAGTGATCTGCAATACAGGGATCGGTCTGATCCCACGCATCGATGACGAGGTCGGCTCCTTCGCGCTGGCCGGGCTGTACGACGGGCTCTTCCTGTTCAGCGACGAGAAGACCGGCACGTACTGGAATCACATGACGGGGGAGGCGATATACGGGCCCCTCGCCGGCGAGAAGCTGGAGCTCTACAACGTGCTGCATAGCACGGTGGGGCAGGTACTCGCGCAAGATGACGCAGCGCTCGTGGCGATCTCCGAACACCCCAGGGTCGCTCTATCTGGTCCGCCCGGAGGCGCTGGTGTTCGCTCTCTTGGCCGTCGGGTTGGCACGTGGCTCTCACGGCTGACGAACCTGGGTGAGAGGGGTCTTAGCGGGCAGTTCAAGGGGACGATCCGCGCAGAGGACGACCGCAGACCGACGATGGAGCTCGGGATCGGCATCTGGGACGGCTCCGCGGCCAGGTACTACGCGATGCCCAATCTGGAAGAGCACGACCGCGCGCTGCTCGACACGTTCGAGGGGCGAACCGTGCTGGTCTATTACGATCCGACGGCCTACGCGCTCATCGCACACTACACGACCGCCGACCGCGTCTGGTGGGACGACAGGGTCCTGCATCTTTCGACCGGCGAAAGAATCGAGAACGGACTGCTCTTCAATGGGGACGGTGAGGAGATCGAGGCGGACAGTCCGCTGCAGGTCTTCACCAGATGGTACGGGT
>DQPL01000050.1 GCA_015664885.1 Gemmatimonadota bacterium | reverse complement strand
GACGAAGGCCGCAGTCCATGGCCGGACCGGATCGATGCGTCGCCCCGAGCCGATCCGTGTGTCGCTGGATTTTCCCAACCCGGTAGGCATCACCGAAACGTTGCACGGAGCGCTCGACCGATTGATCGAACGAGCGCTCTCGCGTCCCGCACGTCGGGGGCGAAGTGTGACGAGTATGCGTTTAGGCGCGCAGCTCGAAGGAGGGGGATCGTGGTTCGTGGAGACTGTGCTCAGGGAACCAACGTCTCAGCGAGAACGAATCGCTTCACCGCTGCGCATGAAGATGGCGATCTCGCCTCCGCCCAAGGCCGTCGACATACTCATCGTCGAGCTCACGCAGTTCGGTGCGCCGAGCGCTCAGACCAGTCTGTTCGATCGCAAGAACGAGAACGGCCGCGCAGCCGCGGGCCGGGAACTGGCCCAGGGCGAGGTGCCTCCATCGCTCCGCGATGCCGTGAAAGAGCTCAAGCTCCGGCTGGGACACTCCCCGCTCTACCGCGTGGTCGAAGTCGATCCTTGGTCACGGATCCCAGAACGACGTCATGCACTGCTGAGCTTCGATCCATGAGCGACGCACCCCGCCTACGACCGCTCGGCCAACCGCGGGCCGTGACGGTTCGTACCGACGAAAACGGTGAGCCGAAGCACGTGCGTCTGCCCGGTAAACCGGCGCGCACCGTGGAGGCCGTGCTCGAGCGCTGGCGCATCGATGACGAGTGGTGGCGGCAGCCGATTTCACGAGAATACCGGGTGGTCGTTCTCGACGACGGTCGCAACGTTACCCTCTACCACGACCTGCTCGAAGGAAATTGGTACGCGCAAAGAGGTTGAGAGGTGCATTGGAAGCCTCGTGCCAAGCCAACCCAAGGCCACTGTGACGCAAACTGAGCTCGATCCGAGCCACCGTGTGAAGAATGTGCGCATCGTCGACGAGCGTCTATGCATCGACCCCGAAGACGGCCAAACGGTAAGCGTTCTGGTCGAGATCTACCCCCGGATCGCGAACGGTACGGACGAGCAGCGAGCGAACTGGCAGCTCATCCGTTCGGGATTGGGCATCCATTAGCCCGACCTCGATGAGAACATCGACACGTTCGCTTTTCTGTCCGGCACACGCCCGTAGAATTCCCAACAAGGCCCTTGCCGGTTGAGCTCCGCTGACCCGCTCATCACGCGCATCCAGCCCCAGGGGCAGCGCGGCCTCAAAGTCCTCATCCACCTCGACGAGGGCGAACCGTTCGAGCTGATGCTCGAAGCGCTCGAACAAAGCCGGCTCGGTATCGGGGACGCCTTGCCCGCCAACAAGCGTCACCATCTGCTCGACGCCGACGCGAACGTCCGCGTGCGCCACGCCGCCTTCAATCTGCTCTCGTACCGGGCCCGCACCCATCAGGAGCTCCGGAGGAGACTCCGCCAGAAGGGCTTCCACACGGCGCGCATCGACGCCTGTCTCGATCTGCTGCAGGAGCGTGGGTTTCTCGACGACGAAGCGGTTGCGGCGGCCTTTGTACGCGACCGCCTGCGCCACCGCCCACGTGGCAGGGCACGCCTCTCAGCCGAACTGCGCACGAAAGGCGTCGCACCCGACGTGACCCAGCGCGCCATCGAACAGGTCTTCGAAGACGAACAAGTCACAGACCACCAGCTCGCCGAGGAAGTCGCAAAGGGATGGGTGGCGAGACAAAACGCCGCAGCCCTCGCGGCATTGGCGCAGGACACGCACAGCCCCGAGCGGGACAAAGCGAGGCGGCGCCTCAATGGGTACCTGGCAAGACGCGGTTTCCGTGGCGAGGAACAACGCCACGCCAACGAAGTGGCTCTGAGGCTGGCGAAGGAACAGCGCTAGCCGCCAGCGAGGCGCTGGCGTCTGTGATGCGCCCACAGGGCCATAGCTCCGATCACCGCTACCGCGAGACCGACGGCCACTAGCGGCGAGCGTCGGTACAGCGCCTCGAGTCCCACACCCGAGGACGTGAAGATGATCGCGCCCGGCGTGATGCCTGCTGCTGTGGTCCAGAGAAAGCGCCATCGCGGTACTGCGAACAAGCCCGCGCCCCAGTTCAACGCGGTGAACGCCACCAACGGTATCAGCCGCAGCACGAGCAGGCCGGACCATCCAGCGTCGCTTACGACCTGCCCCACCTTACCGAGCCGCGACTCGCCGACTACACGTTCGGTGAGGGGGCGACCCCAGGCATGCGCGATCTCGTAGCTGATCCACGGGCCCACCATGGCGCAGGTCCACGTGATCATACTGCCGACAAATGGCCCGAAGATCATGCCGTTCGCGATCGCGGGCGCTTCCCCCGGGACCGGTAGTACAGCGACGATCGTCATGACCAACGGCGCCACGACATACGCCCACCAGCCTATCTCGCCAAGCCAAACACCGATATCCGAGAACATCCCTTCCACCTCCCTCCTCCCCTACGCCGATGCAGCCCGCCATGCTTCTTGCACCGATCCCGGTGGCGTGACTTCCCGCCCCTACGCTACCGGTTAGCTTCCCCGTAGACCACCATGCCGACGGCAGTGATACCGGGAAGGGCGGGGTGGAAAGGGCAAGCAGGTTGGTCCCTGAAACCGAGGCTGCGCGATGGATCGAGTATCTAGAAGTCGGCTCCTCCGCGTGTCGCTCACGACCGCGGCTGCTCTCCTCCTGTCTGCGGCTGCGGCGGCCCCGCTGACGGCGCAGACCGCCCGCGAGATCATCGATAAGGTCGATCGCATGATGCGCGGTGAATCGAGCCATGGCCGCATGACCGTGGACATCACCACGGAGCATTGGTCGCGATCGCTCGACATGGAGGTCTGGTCGTTGGGTGCCGAACACTCGCTTGTGCGTGTGGAATCGCCGGCACGGGAGGCCGGGACGGCCACGCTGTTCGCGGGTGACGAGGTCTGGAACTATCTGCCGCGCGTGGACCGGACCATCAAGGTGCCGCCCGCGCTGATGATGGGGTCTTGGATGGGCTCACACCTGACGAATGACGACATCGTGAAGGAGAGCCGCATCGTGGACGACTACGACTTCGAGATCTCGTTCGAGGGCGAGGTCGACGGCGTCGAGGTTTATGAGTTCACGATGACTCCCCGGCCGGAGGCCCCGGTGGTGTGGGGCCGCGTCGAAGAGCAGGTGCGCAAGCACGACCTGATGCCTACTTGGGTGCGCTACTACGATGACGAGGGCACACTCGTGCGCACGATGACGTTCTCGGACTACAAGATGATGAGCGGACGGCTGGTCCCCGCCGTCTTCCACATCATCCCGGCAGACAAACCGGAGGAAAAGACCTCGATGACGTACCACGAGCTCGAGTTTGACATCGATCTCGACGAGTCTTTCTTCAGCCTCAGAACGCTCCGGGCGCGGCGCTAGTGGCCTCAGACGCAGTCTGGTGGAAGGTCGCCTGGCGCAACCTCCTGCGTAATCGCGCCCGCACGCTGATTACCGCGTCGGGGCTCGCGTTCGGATACCTCGCCGCGGTCGTGCTGGTAGGGCTGATGGATGGAATGATGGCCGAGCTTATCGAAAACGGGACTCGGCTGATGATGGGTCAGGTGCAGGTGCACTCCCCTGAGTATCGGCCGGAGCGCAACATGCATCACACCGTCGGCGGGTACGACGGCGTCGACCTGGAAGCGTTATTGGCGCGCATCGAATCCGATCCGGACGTCACCGCCGCGGCGCCTCGTCTCTACGGCGGTGGCCTGCTCTCCTCGGGAGAGGAGACCCGGGCCGGTCTGCTCTTCGGGATCGACGTGGACCGCGAGCAGCGGGTCGGCACCCTGCTCTCTCAACTGAGCGAAGGGCGGCTACCCGAGGCGGGACAGTACGAAATCCTGGTCGGCCTGGAGATGGCGCGACAACTCGGGCTGGAGGTCGGTGCGGAAGTCGTGGTCGTTGTGGGGGCGAGTGACGGCTCCATGGGAAACGATCTCTTCACACTGGTCGGCGTGTTCGAGACAGGCACCCCAGCGATCGATGCCAACTACGCTGTACTGCCCCTGCCGGACCTCCAGTACCTCATGGCGATGGATCCGGGCCGCGTTCACGAGATCGCACTGACGGTGACGCGTGCACGGGACACACCGCTGATCGCGAGCTCGCTCGCCGCGAACCTCGAGGGTTCGGACTACGCGGTCGAAGTGACGCCTTGGACGGAGCTGCGTCCCGAGCTGGCGGAAATGCTCGGCCTCATGGACGCGGTGAACTATTTCATCGCCGCAATCATTTTCGCGATGGCGATCTTCGGCGTTGCCAACACCATGCTGATCGGGACGTTCGAGCGCAGGAGGGAGTTTGCCGTGGTACGGGCCCTCGGCACGAGTCCGATGGGCGTCGGCCGCACCGTGGTCTACGAGGGAGTCATCCTGGGCACGATCTCGCTCATCGCAGGTGCGTTGATCACGTGGCCGATCGTCGTCTGGTGGCACAACTCACCACCAGACCTCACGTCGCTCATCGGTGGATTCAGCATGGTCGGCTCGCAATGGCGTCCGATCCTGCGCATCGAGTACTCCTATGACACGCCGGTCATCTGCGCGGTAGCACTCTTCCTGACCGCCGTTTTCGCGGCGGTCTATCCCGCCTGGAAAGCGACGCGGGTGCCGCCCGCTGATGCGCTGGCAGACCGATGAGATTTCGAGTGCTGCTCAAACTCGCCCTGCGTAGCGTGGGCCGGAACGCTCGGCGCAGCGCGCTCACCGCGGCAGCCATGGTGATCGGACTCGCACTTCTGATCTTCTCGCGCAGCCTCTCCGAAGGGGCACACGAGCAGTGGGTTACGTCCGCCGTGAGGATGGGAACCGGCCATGTGGCGATCCAGGCGCCGGACTACCTGGAGTCCGGAAAGCTCGAGCATCGGATTGGTGTCAAAGCCTACCCGCGTGCTCTCGACGCTGTGGAGGCGGTGGCCGGCGACCGGGTCGTCGCTCATGCGCCTCGTCTCACCGTAAACGGGCTGGCAAGCTCGGCTTCGTCCGCGCTTCCTGTTCGCGTCGAGGGCGTTGATCCCGACCGCGAGCGCATTTTCTCCGATCTCGACGAGAAGGTCGTGGACGGCCGGTACCTGCAGTCCGATGACCGGCTGCACGCTTATGTCGGCGTGGAGCTCGCACGCCGACTCGGCCTGAAGGTGGGCACCCGCTTCGTGCTCACCGCTCAGTCGGCGTCGGGCGACGTGGAAGGCCAGTTGGTTCGCGTGGCGGGGATCTTCAAGAGCGCGGTCCCGGAAATGGACGCAGGGTTGATCCACATACCGCTCGAGACCGCACGAGAGTGGCTTGGTACCCCAGGCGCGGTGACAACCTACGCGGTGCTGCTCACGAGCTCGCGCGACACCGGTGGCGTGGTGGAGGAGCTACACGACCGCCTGTCCGGCGATGACCTGCGTGTGCTCGGGTGGCGAGACACGTCGCCCGAGCTCGACGCCGCCCTGCGCATGGACGACTACGGCGACTACGTCTTCCACGCGATCCTGTTCGCCATTGTCGCGCTCGCCATCATGAACGCCGTGATGATGTCCGTGCTCGGACGACGACGCGAATTCGGCGTCCTACAGGCGCTGGGCCTAACCGGCGCGCAGACCGGATGGGTGGTCTTCGGCGAGGGGCTTTTCCTCACCGCGGCAAGCGGCGTGGTCGGTATGGGCCTCGGATTTCTGTTCACGTGGGGCTTTTTCCGTGACGGAATCGACTTCAGTGGCCTCGTCGAAAACGAAAGTGCCTGGGCGAGCGCAGGCGGCATCGTGGACCCGGTGATCGTGCCGACGTTTCATTCGAGTCAAGTCCTGTTGAGCCTCTACTTCATGCTGATCATCGGCACGCTGGCGTCTATTTACCCAGCCATGCGCGCTTCGAAACTCGACGTCGCGGAGGCGATGAAATTCGATCAATGAGCACTTCTAACGGCACGCCGGCGGTCCAGACCAAAGACGTCTGGAAGATCTATCCACAAGAACCCAACCCGGTAGAGGCCGTACGCGGCGTGTCGCTCGAGATCGAGTCTGGCGACTTCGTCGCGATGGCGGGTCCGTCCGGCTCGGGCAAGACCACCGTGCTGAACCTGCTCGGTGGCCTCACCCGGCCCACGGAAGGAAGTATCGAGATCGGAGGGCACGAGATCACCTCGATGCCCGACAAGGCCCTCGCGCGCCTGCGGCTCGAGCGCATCGGGTTTGTTTTCCAAGCGTACAACCTGCTTCCGGTACTCACCGCGATGGAAAACGCCGAGTTCACACTGTTGCTGCGTGGCGTTCCCACGCATGAACGACATGAACGCGTACGCGTGCTCTTCGAGCAAATGGGCCTGGAGGGGTTGGAAGATCGATTCCCTGGCAAGCTGTCAGGCGGACAACAGCAACGTGTCGCGGTCGCGCGCGCCGTGGTGGGGGAGCCCGCGCTGGTGCTCGCGGACGAGCCCACGGCCAACCTCGACTCGGTGGCCAGCGCCGCGCTGCTCGAAGTTATGGAGCGCTT
>DQPL01000092.1 GCA_015664885.1 Gemmatimonadota bacterium | reverse complement strand
GAATCCGACTCGTGGCGCCGACCGACTCAGGCGCAGACATCCTAGAGGGTTGCCGAAACTGCGACCCCGAAGCGCTGGGTCGCGTGTTCGAGCGATACAAGGACCGTGTCTTCTCGGTCGCCCTGGGTTTTCTGAAGGGCGACCACGCGGCCGCTGAGGACGTGACGCAGGAGGTGCTCGTGAAGGTGTTCCGCGGTGCAAAGACGTTTCGCCAGGACGCTCGCCTCTCCACCTCGCTGCACCGGATCACGTTGAATGCCTGCATGGACGAGGTGCGGCGGCGGAAACGGGTCCTTCTCTTCGGAGACGTGCCTCCGGGGCTGGAAGGGCAGGTTGGTCCCCATGAACCCCATGAGTTGGACGTGAGTCGAGGAGGGGACATGAAGCGTTTGGTAGGGGTTTTGGCCTTGAGTGGGCTGTTGATTGCTGCCACACCCGAGTCGTACGGAGGTTGGACCACGGTTACGCTGCTGGAGGTGCCGGAGTATTTGGAGGTCGGTACGCCCACGACCCTTTCGTTCACGATCCGCCAGCATGGCAAGACCGTGATGTGGGACCGCGAGCCCTCGCTGATCCTACCGGCTGACGGCTGGTTCGATCGCCTCATCAAGGGGAACCGAGTGCAGGCTCAGAAGAGTGAGGAGTGGGGAGTATATGAGCCTACGATCACTCCCAGGACCGCGGGAGAGCTCGCGATTACCATCGACATGGACTTGTTCGACTTGAAAGTCGCCCTGCTGCCGTTTCGAGTGATCGCTCCGGAGAGAGTGTGCCCGTAGCGCTTTCAGACGCCGAGCGCGGTCGTCAGCTATTTGTGGCCAAAGGCTGCTCAACCTGTCACGCGAAGTTGCAAGACGACCAAAGTGTTGAGCTTCGGTTCGCGGATTTCGGGCCGTCGCTCGTGGGACGCGCGTTCTCCGTGGACTACCTGACCACGAAGATCAAGAATCCGGCTGAGGGGCGGAGTACAGTGGCGGGTTCGATGGTCATGCCGCAGCTTGAGTTGGATGGGCGCGAGGTCGAGGCGTTGGTGCGATACGTGAACGGGAGTTGGACGGCAGAGCAGGGAGGCTGAGGGCGCCGTTAGCCGCTCCAGATTCCCCGGAAGAGTCGCACGCCGAACTCGACGGTCGTTGCCACGGGAGTGTGCCCACCGCTGCCGGCGATCGATGAAATGACACGGACGTGAAGCTCCATGGGTCGCGACGCTAGGCCCGCCCTCCAGGGCTCGAGCGTCGAGTAGCGGAGGCCGAGCCCCGCACGGTGGACCGTGATACCACTTTGCCTTTCGAGGTCGGCGATGTCGACCGGGACGCTCCCTGCCTGGTCCTCGCCGATGATCGAATAGGAGTCCGTGCCCTTCGAGTAGAGCCGATAGCTCGCCAAAGCAGAGAGCTCGGGGGACAAGCGCCAAAACGGCTCCAGATCGATGCCGATGTAGGAAGCCGGTGACCACCGCACCGCCCGGAGTGAGCTGGCCTGCGTCATGACGAGGTCCCTGGGAGCCACGCGTTTCAGCAGGCTGTACGCCTGTTGCACGCCGTAGCGGACCCCCAGGTGCACCCCCATGCGGCCACCGAAACCGAGAAAGCCGAGCACGCGCGCTTCGATGTCCATCTGGCCATCGCCGGTTCCGAGATCGAGGAAGACGTCGGGCTCATCGACCGCGCCAGTGCCCAGCCGGACGAGCATGCCCGCGGCGACCGAGTAGCTCAGGCGGGGAGCGGACGAGGTAGAGTCGCCCATTTGTCCTTCCAGGACCCGAGCGAGCGCGGACAGCTCCACATCTCCGAGCCCCCACAGCTTGTTGAACCCCTGAAGCGGGGAGCCGTTGATACCGAATGCGCCCACCGCGGGGGCGTCCACGAGCGACTGCTGGCTGAGCAGCTCGGTCGCGAACACGATCGGGGCACCAATTCCACTCAGCCCCGCGCCGGCCAGGTCGGCGTCCAGGGTCGCCACCACGTCGGTCAATGACTGAGCGATCGGGCTGCCTGCGATCGGGAAGAACGCAGACGCGGAGTAGGCTCCCGCAGAGGAGACAGAGAACGAGCCCACCCGACTCGCGAGGGACTGCGCCATGGAACAGGCACCGCTCGTCGGGTCTGCCGAGCACAACGTCGTGGCCTGAGCTAACGATGACGTGTGCGCGCTGGAGAGCGCGTCGAGGAAGCGCTGCACCCCGTCCGCCTCGGCGACCATCGGGCTGATGCCGAGATCGCTGCCCACGCCGTTCTGCCGCACCGCCAGGTCCACCGAGGTATGAGTCTTCATCAATGGGACCACGACGCCGACCGTCAGCCAATCGAAAACGCCCACATGTACACCGAGGTCGATGCGCGTCACGTCCTGGCTCACCCGACCGCTCGTCGCGCCCAGTACGCCGGAGTACGTGGCATTGTCCGAGAGCGCCCGCAAGTGGCTCTCCAGATCAGCGACTGCAGGGAAGAGAGAGGTTCCAGAGTCGTCGGTGAGATCCGAAGCCAGCGCCTCCTTCCCCGATATGAGCGCGCCGCCCTCGGAGCGTTCACCGAAGCGGCTGCCCCAGGCCGTGAACGAGGGGTTGAACTGGAGTCTCAAACGACCCTGGGGTACCAGCGTGTCGTCGGAGACCTGGGCGATTGCCTGGCCCGTTGAGAGAGCCAGGATCACGAGGGCGAAGGCCAGCGTGCGGCGCATGTAGATCGGGTTATGAGAGCGGGTCCAGTCCAAGACCCATGAGGCCGAATGGCCGCGTAACATAAGGGTTTACGGCCTATCGAGGAACTTGGTTCCCTCCGCTCAGAGCCATTGACCACCCCAAATGTTTCTTCTAGGTTCGGTACCGTAATTAGGCGGGAATAGCTCAGTTGGTAGAGCACAACCTTGCCAAGGTTGGGGTCGCCGGTTCGAGTCCGGTTTCCCGCTCTGGCATCGGGGGGCGGCAGCCAAGGCTGTCCGCTCCCCGTCGTGTATGGCGCCGTGGCCAAGTGGTAAGGCAGAGGACTGCAAATCCTTTATCCCCGGTTCGAATCCGGGCGGCGCCTCTTGGGGAAACTGTGTAGCTGCAACGTCTACGTGGCCGAGGGACCGGCTTCGCTCAGCGATGCGGGCTCCGCGTTCACGAAGTATGTCGTGGCCGGCATGTAAGCTGGGCCGCGCTTTCGGCGTGTCGATCGCGGTCAGGTCAGG
>DQPL01000021.1 GCA_015664885.1 Gemmatimonadota bacterium | reverse complement strand
CCGGCGCGGGGACGTGATGGTCTTCAATCCTCCGCACGAGCCCGATCGCAACTATGTGAAGCGGCTGGTAGGGCTTCCATGGATACCCTGGAGATGCGCGACAAGCATCTATATCTGAACGGCGCGCCGGTCTACGAGCCGTACGCGATCCATGTAGATCGTTGCGGCGACGCTGAGCACCCGGACATGCGTTGGCAGGCGAATCACTTGGTCGCCGCACCGCTCGGCAAGTATCAGCCCACGCGCGACAATTGGGGTCCTATCGTCGTGCCCCACGAACGCTACTTCGTGCTCGGCGACAACCGGGACAACAGTGAGGGCTCCCGATATTGGGGTTTTGTGCACGTCGAGGCAGTTCGAGGGCGGCCCTGGTTCGTTTACTACTCTTTCGACCCGCGTGGGGGTGAGCGCGCGCCCTGGCTGCGGGAGATCCGGTGGGGCCGCATCGGAGCGGCCGTGCGCTAGCAGCCCGCCGGGGCGGTTGCGCCAGACTCGACCGCGTCCGATTCTACTGCCCGGTGTCCCCTCGTCGGCCGGCCTTCGCCCGCCCGTCGAGGCTGCGCTCCCTCAGCAAACTCTCGCCGCCAGCAATGACCTTCTCCGCCCGACGCGGTTCCTTCAAGGAAGGCTCGCTGGATCAGTACCTCAAGGAGATCAGCCGTTACCCGTTGATCGACAGAGCCGAGGAAGCAAGGCTCGCCAAGCTGATCAGGGTCGACGACGAGGAAGCCCTCAACAAGCTCGTGCGTTCCAACCTTCGCTTCGTCGTGTCGGTGGCGAAGAAGTACCAAAATCAGGGGGTTCCGCTATCGGACCTGATCAACGAGGGAAATCTCGGGTTGATCAGGGCTGCTCATAAGTTCGACGAGACCAAGGGCATCAAGTTCATCAGCTACGCAGTCTGGTGGATTAGGCAGGCGATCCTGCAGGTGCTAGCGGAGCAGAGCCGCATCGTGCGCGTGCCCCTCAACCGTGCTGGGGCGCTTCACCGTATCGGGCGCCGAAGCTCAACGCTGCTTCAGGAGTTGGGCAGGGAGCCCACCGTCGAGGAAATTGCCGAAGATCTCGACATTACCCAAGAGGAAGTCGAGCGTACGCTCGCGATCTCGCAGTCGCACTTGTCGCTCGACGCTCCCGTGACGCCTGGCGAAGACAATCGCCTGCTCGACTATCTGCCCGACCAGTATTCGCCCGGCCCTGAAGACGAGGCCTATTCCCACGCGCTCAAGAACACCGTCGAGGAAGCGTTGGGCACGCTCAAGGAACGCGAAGCGAAGATTCTACGGCTGTATTTCGGGCTGGACGATCAAGAGCCCATGACGCTCGAGCAGATCGGAGCCACTCTCGGCATCACCCGGGAACGCGTGCGCCAGATCAAAGAGAAGGCGTTGGTTCGGCTCCGCCATGCCTCGCGGGCGAGGTTCCTCGAGACCTTCGTGTAGGGGCGAGCCGGCCAAGTCGCCACCCCTCGAAAAGCCCCGTCCTACAAGGCCGAACGCCCGTTGACACCTATATGGGTCCCAGATATCATTTATAGCTGTGTTTTAGAATCGCCGTTTATCGATAGTGAGCATGAGAACGTATACACCGAAAGCCGGAGAAATCACGCATCACTGGTGGGTCGTCGACGCGACTGACAGGCCGCTCGGACGACTCGCCACGCAGATAGCCGTGATTCTCCGGGGCAAGCATAAGCCGATGTACACGCCGCACTTGGACGTGGGCGACAACGTAGTAGTCGTCAATGCCGAGAAGGTGACGCTCACCGGCAAGAAGGCCGAACAGAAGACGTACTTCCGCCATTCCGGTTATATGGGTGGTGAAAAGCACATCCCCTTCCGCCGCATGATCGAGACGCACCCCGAGCGGGTGATCGAGCTCGCGGTCAAGGGCATGCTTCCGAAGAATGCTCTCGGTCGGTCGATACGAAAGAAGCTGAAGGTTTACGCGGGCGCGGATCATCCCCATCAGGGCCAGCGGCCCGAGCCCCTGGACATCTGAAGAGGGATCCGAGCGATATGGCAGGCGAAGTCAAAGACCAGATTCAGACGGTAGGACGCCGCAAGAGGGCCGTCGCGCGGGTGATTCTGCGCCCGGGCGCCGGCGAATGGAAGATCAACGGCCGTGACATGGACGACTACTTCCCCCGTCCGTCCCATCAGATTCGGGTGCGAGAGCCGTTCAAGATCACCGACCTCGAGGGGCAATTCGACGTCACTGTCCGCGTCCATGGGGGCGGTCTGACGGGGCAGTCCGACGCTCTGCGGATGGGACTGGCCCGTGCGATCGTGCAACACGACGAGGAGCTACGGCCGCTGCTCCGTAAGAAGGGCATGCTCACCCGGGACGCGCGCCAGGTGGAGCGCAAAAAGCCCGGTCAGCCGAAAGCCCGAAAGCGCTTCCAGTTCTCGAAGCGTTAGAAGTACCCAGGGCGTGCCAACGCCCTGACATCCTGATCGGGGCGTAATCAATCGGCCCCACAAAAAGAGATGGCGAAATGTCTGACGTAGGCCTCAACCAACTCCTGGAGGCCGGAGTACACTTCGGTCACCAGACGCGCCGTTGGAATCCGAAGATGAAGCCCTTCATCTTCACCGAACGCAACGGCATCCATATCATCGATCTGCGCAAGACGCTCGATCGGCTCAAGATCGCGCAGCAGGCGATTCGCGAGGTCGTGCTGCGCGGGGATCGAGTCCTCTTCGTATGCACGAAGAAGCAGCTTCGCACCATCGTTGAGCAGGAGGCCGAGCGCTGCGACTCGTTCTATGTGACCGAACGGTGGCTCGGCGGCATGCTCACGAATTTCCAGACGATTCGGAAGCAGATTCGCCGGCTCAAGGAACTGGAGCGAGGCCAGGAAGAGAACGCTTTCGAGTTCTACACGAAGAAGGAGCGGCTCGTCCTCGACCGGGAGCGCATCAAGCTCGACAAGTACCTCGTGGGTGTGAAGGATATGAGCCGCTTGCCCGGTGCAATCTTCATCGTCGATGCCAAGCGAGAGATGATCGCGGTGCGTGAGGCTGCCAAGCTCGGGATTCCGATCATGGCCATTACCGATACCAATGCCGATCCGGACCTCGTCGACTACCCGATCCCGGGCAACGACGATGCCATCCGAGCGGTCAGCTTGATCGCCAAGGCGATCGCGGACACGATCGTGGTCGCGCGCGGCGAAGTTCCGGACGAGGCCCGCCGCCGCGTCGACGATTTGGCCGCGACCGTATACTCCACCGAAACGGGAGAGACGACCGAGGGTCAGGCACCGCAGCGCAGACGTCCGCGTCGCAAGCGGCGTCCGCGTCCCGAGGTCATCGCGCAGCTGAAGGAAGGCGAGGCAGCCACGGAGCCGGCTTCTGCCGCGGATGCAGACGAGGCGTCGGTGGCCGAGTCAGCGGAAGCCCCCGAGGCGGAAGCAGCGGAAGCATCGGAGGCACCAGTGACGGAAGCTTCGGAAGCCGCAGAGGAGGCTCCGGAAGCCGCAGAGGAGGCTCCGGAAGTCGCTGCCGGCGAAGCGTCAGAATCGGCAGAAGCGAAGGCTCCGGAAGCCGCAACAGAGGAGTCGGAGGGATAGTCCACCCTCACGGCCGGCGAAGCTTGCCGGCCTTGTTCTGGACAACGTAGGACCCGTGAGAGGCGGCAGAGGCACCGGAAGTCCCGGTGGAACCGGGGTACCCGGTCCGCTCCGCCTCTTTGTTCAGCCCTGAATGATGAAAATGGTACAATGAGCGATAAAAAAATCACCGCGAGTGATGTGAAAAAGCTGCGCGACATGACTGGCGCGGGCATGATGGACTGCAAGAGAGCGCTCACGGAGACGGAGGGCGACCTCGAGAAGGCGATCGATCTGATGCGCGCCAAAGGGGCTGCCAAGGCGGCGAAGCGAGCCGAGAAGTCGGCCAACGAGGGGACCATCGGCAGTTACGTCCACTTCGACAGCCGAACCGCGGTCATTGTCGAACTCAACTGCGAGACCGACTTCGTCGCTAACACGGATGACTTCAAGGCCCTCGCGAAAGATCTGGCGCTGCACGTTGCTTCGATGGCGCCCATGGCGGTTTCACCCGACGAGATCCCAGCTGAGGTCATTGAGCGCGAGCGCGCGGTGTACGTCGAGCAGGTGAAGGAGGAGGGCAAACCCGATCATATCGCCGACAAGATCGTCGAGGGTAAGCTGAATAAGTTCTTCAAGCAGAACACGCTTCTGGCGCAGCCCTTCGTGAAAGACTCCGACAAGACGATCGAGGAGCTGATCACCGAGGTTTCCGCCCGCACGGGTGAGAAGATCGAGGTGGCGCGCTTCTGTCGCATGAAGGTTGGCCAGAACCAATAGCGAGGGCGGACGCGATGAGTGACACGGCTCCAGAGCTTCGATACAAGCGAGTGCTTCTCAAGCTGTCCGGTGAGGCGCTCGCCGGAGACCGTGGCTTCGGGATCGATCCCTCGGTGGTCGACCAGCTCACGGACGAGATCCAGTCCATCGTGGAGATGGGCGTGACGCTCGGCGTAGTGATCGGTGGCGGCAATATCGTGCGCGGAGCCATGGCGTCCAAGGAAGGGATGGACCGCGTTCAGGCGGACTACATGGGCATGCTTTCCACGATCATCAATGCGCTTGCGGTTCAGGACCTGCTGGAGCACAAAGGCGTGGAGACTCGGGTCATGACCGCGATTCGGATGGAGGAGATCGCCGAGCCTTACATCCGGCGGCGGGCCCTGCGCCACATGGAGAAGGAGCGAGTCGTCCTCTTTGCTGGGGGTACAGGCAATCCGTATTTCTCGACCGATACCGCCGCGGTATTGCGGGCGATCGAGATGGGGTCCGACGTGGTCATCAAGGCTACGAAAGTGCAGGGCGTGTATACAGCGGACCCCGTGAAGAACCCCGACGCCGAGTTCATCCCGAACATCACGTTCCAAGAGATCGTGAGTCGGGAACTCGCTGTGATGGATGCCGCGGCGGTTTCTCTGTGCAAGGAGAACGGCCTTCCGATCATCGTGCTCAACCTGGAGAATCGCGGTGCGGTCGCTGACGCGATCCGTGGTGAGCACGTCGGAACCCTTGTATCGTAGCAGATTGAGGCTCGTTCACAGTTTCCGGAGGTTGTGATGCCGACCGTGGAGGAAGCAAGGAAGCGCATGGAGGCGGCGCTCGACGCTCTCCGACGTGAGTTCGCCACCGTACGCACGGGTAAGGCGACTCCGGCCCTGCTCGATACCGTACGCGTCGACGCCTACGGGTCGAAGATGCCCATTAATCAGCTCGCCACCGTGAACACGCCGGAGCCGAGCCTGCTCGTGGTCCAGCCGTTCGACAAGACGTTACTGGCTGACATCGAGCGCGCGATCATGGTGGCGGACCTGGGGCTCAATCCGGCCAACGACGGCAACATCATTCGGATCCCGATTCCGCCGCTCAATGAAGAGCGTCGGAAGGAATATGTGAAGCTCCTGCACAAGATGGCGGAAGATGGGCGTATTTCGTTGCGCCACACGCGTCGCGTCGTTCGGGAGGAGATCCACGAGCTGGTGAAGGAGCACGAGCTCGGCGAGGATGAGGGACGTCGACGCGAAGACTCGCTGGAAAAACTGACGCACGAGTACGGGGACAAGATCGACGGACTGATGAAGCGTAAAGAAGACGAGGTGATGGCCATTTAGTCGGCCACCTGAGATGTCCTCGCAGCGCCTCGATCGCATCCGTCTGAGCGGCGACGTGCCCCGGCACGTCGCCGTGATCATGGACGGGAACGGACGCTGGGCTCGGCAGCGGTCATTGCCCCGCCAGCTCGGGCATCGAGAAGGCATGGAGTCGGTACGCGAGACGATCGAGGGCGCCATCGAAGTAGGCATGGACGTGCTCACCCTTTTTGCATTTTCCACCGAGAACTGGAACCGTCCGCAGCGAGAAGTCTCGGCACTGATGTCACTGCTGCAACGGTACGCTCGCAAGGAGCCCGACGAGCTCAAGCGGCAGGGCGTCGAGGTGCACGTGCTGGGGGATCTGGATCGCATCGACAATCGCACACGGCGCGCTGTGGAGACGATCGTCGAGGGCACAGCCGGTGGCTCCGAGCTCCGCCTCAACTTGATGATCTCTTACGGGGGCAGAGAGGAGATCATCCGGTCAGCGCGCATTCTGACTGAACGCGTCGCGCGGGGCGAGTTGTTGCCGGAGGAGATCGACGACGAGGTGCTGAGCTCCACGCTCTTCACCGCTGGACTACCGGATCCGGACTTGCTCATCCGCACGTCGGGAGAGTATCGACTCAGCAACTTCATGCTCTGGCAGCTGGCGTACACCGAGCTCCACATTTCCCCAGTCCTCTGGCCCGACTTCGATCGCGAGAGCCTCTTCGAGGCGGTGCTGGACTACCAGCGGCGTGAACGCCGATTCGGGCGCGTAGAAGCGACGTGAGCTCAGGCAACGAGCTCGCGCGGCGCTGGGGCGTGGCGTTCGTCGGAGTCCCGGTTGTTCTTGGTCTGCTCTATGCAGGTGGCTGGGTCTTGGCCGTGCCCATTGCGATACTAGCCGGCCTCGCAGCCATCGAGACGTACCGCCTCGCGGAGCAAAAGAAAGGCAGGCGTCCGCTCCGGTGGCTGGGCGCTTCCGCGGCAGCCGGCCTCGTACTTCTCGCCGGGGCCTACCCCAGCTACGCAGCTCTCGCCCCTTGGGCGCTGGCTGTGCTCGGGGCGGTGTCCCTATTTGGGCTGCTCGCGGCGATTGTGCGCGGAGCGGACCGGGAGCCCCTCGCGTCCGTGGCGGTCACGCTTTTCGGTGCGCTCTATGCTGGCTTTCCCCTGGCATTCGTACTCATGCTGCACGAGTTGCCGTCCGCTGAGGCGTGGGGAGAGGTGATTCCCAAGGCATGGGTCGGGCTGCTGGTCGTGGCACTCCCTCTGGCCAGCACCTGGATTGGGGACGCGACTGCGTTCTTCGCTGGCACCGCCTGGGGCCGAGCCAAGATTCTGCCATCGGTCAGTCCCAAGAAGAGTTGGCTGGGGTCGGTGGCGGGCCTGATCGGCGCGGCGGCGGGAGCGGCGCTGTGGTACCTCGTGGCCGCACCGTATTTGCCAGGTGTGCCGATCGAGAGTTTGGGAGTCGCGGCCATCGTGGGGGCGGTACTTGGCGTGGGCGCCCAGGTAGGAGACTTCGCTGAATCACTACTCAAGCGGGAGGCCGGAGTGAAAGATTCGGGCGCGGTCTTCCCGGGGCATGGCGGCGTGCTAGACCGGATCGACGCGCTCATCGTCACGCTTCCCATGGCGTATGTGATCCTGACTTTGCTGGATCGGGCTCTGTGATTCGCGTCGCGATCCTCGGGTCCACGGGATCGATCGGGAAGAGCGCCTTGCAGGTGATCGCTCGGCATCCCGACCACTTCCAAGTGGTGACCTTGGCGGCGAACCGCCGAGTAGAGGAATTGTGGGCTCAAGTGGGGAGGTTCGGCCCCCAGCGGGCTGTGCTGGCGGACGAATCAGTACCTCTGCCGGCGAGTTCCAGCCCCACGCGCTGGACCTCGGGGCGTCAGGCGCTACTCGCTGCCGCGGCCGACCCGGAAGTCGACGTGGTGCTCAACGCGCTGGTCGGGGCCACCGGGCTGGAGCCCACGCTGACGGCGCTCGAGGCAGGCCACCGTCTGGCGCTTGCCAACAAAGAGTCTCTGGTGGCGGGCGGGGCCCTCGTTTTGCAGGCGGCGAAGATGGCAGGGTCTCAGATCGTGCCGATCGATTCGGAGCACAGCGCGATCCTGCAGTGCCTCGAAGGCACCAGACGCGACTCGGTCCAGCGTCTCGTGCTCACCGCGTCCGGTGGTCCGCTGCGAGGGCGGAACCGGGAGCAGCTCTGGCACGTACGGCCTGAAGATGCGTTACGGCACCCGACGTGGGATATGGGGGCGAAGATCACGATCGATTCTGCCACGCTCGCCAACAAGGCGCTCGAGGTCATCGAGGCACACTACCTCTACGGACTCGCGTACGACCGGATCGATGCGGTGGTGCACCCACAGTCGATCATCCACTCCTTCGTCGAGTTCGTGGACGGCTCCGTGCTCTCGCAGCTCGGATTCCCAACCATGGAACTGCCGATACTGTATGCACTGAGTTATCCTGACAGAGTGGAAGATGAAGTATTGCGGACGTACGACCCGGTCCGGTCGTCGCCGCTGACGTTCGAAGAGATAGACCAGGAAGCGTTTCCGCTTTTCGGCCTCGGCGTCGAGGCAGGCGCAAAGGGCGGGGCGGCGCCGGCTGCTTACAACGCGGGGAACGAGATCGCGGTGCAAGCGTTCCTGGAGGGAAGGATTCGGTTCCCGGAGATGGTAGATGTGGTGAGCGAAGCCATCGATGGAGTCGGAGTGGGGCAACTAACGAGTGTTGAGGATGTGCTGGCCGTCGATGGGACGGCACGGGCGGTGGCCACGGAAGTGGCTCATCGGCTCGGTGAGGCGAGAATGGGAACGACTTCATGACTTTTTTGGCAACGATCATCGTGCTCGGTGTGCTGATCTTCGTGCACGAGTTGGGACACTTCGCCGCGGCCAAGGCGGTGGGGGTGAGGGTCGTACGTTTTTCGATTGGACTGCCCCCCAAGATCTTTGGGATCCAGCGCGGTGAGACCGAGTACGTGATAGGCGCGATCCCACTGGGCGGGTACGTGAAGATGGGCGGGATGGACGACGAGGTGATGGAGCGGATCGAGGGCGGAGGCGGGGCGCAGCGTGAGCCGAGTCCGCGAGACTTCGACGCTCAGCCGATTTGGGCGAGGACGTTCGTGATCTCGGCAGGTGTGATCATGAACATGCTGTTCGCATTCGGCGTTTACACGTTCGTTGCCGCGAACTGGGGCATGGCAGAGCTGAGTACGACCCGCGTGGGGTTCATCGCCGCCTCCAGCCTGCCGGCAGGGACGGAGGCTCTCGCGGAAATCCCGGAGGGCAGCCGGTTCGTTCGCATCGGGGATTCCGAGATTCACGATTGGGGCGACGTGCAGAACGGCCTCTTTCGGTCAGACCCAGGTCCGATCGAGATCGAGGTGGTCGAGCCTCGCATGGTCATCCAGATCCGGATTCCCGGCGAGGAGTCGGACAGGCGCGATCTCGTCGGTTCGGTGGCGAGTTGGGTGGAGGCTGGCGTCGGCAACGTGAACCCGGGTTCACCCGCGGCCAAAGCTGGGCTCGAACGCGGGGACCGGATCGTCTCTGTGTCGGGCACACCGGTAGAACACTGGTACGACTTCGTGCGCGTGATCGAGGCTCGCCCCGGAGAGCGGGTCGAGCTCGGCATCGTGCGCGACGAGCAGGAGATCATGCGTCCGGTCATGCTCGACTCTGAAGAAGGAAGGGCCCTGGACGGGACTGTACGACTCTTGGGGAAGGCTGGGATCTTCCCGCCAGATGCTGACGTGGTCTACCATTCCATCTCTCTCGGGGACGCTTTCGTATTCGGCTACCGACAGACGATCCGCGTTACGCGAATGATTCTCGGTTTTCTCAAGGATCTGGTCACCGGCGGAATCTCGCCGCGCTCGATGGGCAGCATCGTCGCCATCGGCCAGGCCTCGGGCCAGGCGGCTGCGGCGGGCCCGAACATCTTCCTCTCATTCATGGCCCTCTTCAGCGTGAACCTGGCGGTGCTGAATCTGCTTCCGATTCCGGTCCTGGATGGTGGTCACCTGGTCTTCCTGGCAATCGAAGCGGTGCGTGGCGGACGAGGGCTTTCGCTCGAACAAAAGGTGCGCTGGAGCAACTTCGGCTTCCTGGTCGTCGTCGGCATCATGCTTTGGGCACTGTCGAATGACTTCCTGCGCCTTCTGGGTATCTAACGAGCGTAGTCTCTGCGCCGCCCTCCGTGCGTATGTTCGTGTGATGCGTACCACGTGGATTTCGCCGGTCTTTCTTTGCCTACTGGCTACGGCTCCGGTCGCGGGCCAAGGCCGTGCCGAGCCGAATCTGCGCCCCGGTCTTCAGATCGTTGCCCAGGAGGAACGCTATGTGGTAGAGGCGGAAACGTTCCAGCAGATGATCGCCGTCTTGAACGGCATGCGCCTGGAAGGGGAACGCGCACGGCTCAGCCAGGGTCTGACAGTGTACAAAGTCGTGCCGCGGTGGAAGTATCAGCTGGGTTCGGGCGGGTGCGCGATGATCTCGGCGGAGGTGGAGGTTGAGATCACCGTCAAGCTTCCGCTGTGGCCCGGATTCGCAAACGCATCAGACGAATATCGACTCAGGTGGCAGGGCATCCTCCGGAGTATTCGTGAACACGAATACGAGCATCGCGACCTTACGATCGAGTCTGCCGGGGAGCTCTTGCAGAATCTGTTCGCGCTTCGAGCCCGCACGTGTCGGGCGCTCAACGGGGCCGCCGAAGCTGCGCTCGCTCTTGCGGAGGAGGCACTTCTCTCCCGTCATGCTGAGCTCGATGGCAGTTGACCGCTGGCTCCGAGGCGGGCTGACACGATGACTGATAGGGGCGCCGCGTCCGGGATGCTGTTGGTGATGCTCTTCGCCCCTGGTCTGGACGCCGCTGCCCAGGATGCGCCGAGGAGCCGTGGCCGCGAGGCACGCTCGGTTCTGGTGCAACTGAGAGGCAGGGTCATCGACGAGCAGACACGAACCCCGCTCGAAGGCGCCTTCGTAGCTCAGGCCGGCTCCACGAGGGGGTACATGACCGACTCGCTCGGCCTTTTCGTCCTGGAAGTAGCACCCGGCGGTGGCGGATATCCACTCACCGTTGAACAGCTGGGCTATTCGACGCTCGAGGTCACGCTCGGCCCCAGCGCCCATGAAGAGTTCACGACGGTGAAGATGAGGCCGAATCCGATCGCGGTGGAGGGCCTCCAGGTCCTCGTCGATCGATTCGACCGGCGGCGGCGCTTCTACAGTGGGTCCGTGCGTGTCATGGACCAGGGCCGGTTGCTGCGTTTCGCCGGCACCGCCTACGACGTGGTCCGCAGGGAGGTAGGATTTATGACCGCGTGTGTCGGGTCCTCCGACGAATTGTGCACGATCCGCCGCGGCAGGAGAACGCAGGTCGAACTTTGCATTGACGAAATGCCCACGTACGGAGCGACCAGCGCGCTGGAGTCCTACGACTCCTCCGAACTGTATCTGGTAGAGGTCTACAACAGGGGCCAGCAGGTGCGCGTCTACACGCGCTGGTTCGTAGAGCGCGCGCTGCGCGGGGGCAGGAGACTGCAACCGCTGGAGTGGGGCTGCGCATAGCCGATTAGAGGAAGCTGAGCTGGCTGGGTCCGGCCCGGTAGCGAAGCTCTTCTACGTCGAGCAGCGCGGTCGGCCGATCTTGAGGTGCGACCTCCAGATGTCCTGACCAACCAGCCTTTTCCAGCGCCTCGCCGACCACGCTGCGCGCCAGCACGGGCCGGTTGCACTCCTTGGACAGGTGCGCCAGCACGACGCCGGCCAGGCGCGGATGCAGCAGGTCGACCACGAAGCGGGCCGCCGCCTGATTGGACAGATGTCCGTGACTCGACGCGATGCGGCGGCGGACCGAGGCCGGATAGGCGCTGGTGTGCAGCAGCACCTCGTCGTGGTTTGCCTCCAGGATCAGGAGGTCACATGAGGACAGCGCGTGCCTCACCTGAGCGGTCGGTCTTCCCAGGTCGGTGGCGACGCCCAGGCGCAGTCCGGTGCACTCGTCGACGAGCGTAACGCCTACCGGGTCCGCTGCGTCGTGCACGGTCAGGAACGGCTCCACGCGAACATCCCCGATAAGGAACGCCCGCCCGGGCCGATATTCGACAATCGTCTCCGCGCCCCGTAGCAGTTTCTCACACGCGGCCCGGGTGCGTTGGGTCATATACAGCGGCGTGCCGTGTCGGCGAGCAAAGACCCCCATGCCCCGGGTGTGGTCGCCATGGTCGTGCGTCACCACGATGGCGTCGATCTGCTCGGGGGCGTGGCCGAGCGTTTCCAGCCGGCACGCGAGGTCCTTCCCGCTGAAGCCGGCGTCGACGAGCACGCGCGTATTGCCGGCCCAGACGAACGTGGCGTTGCCGGCGCTCCCGCTGCCCAAGACCGCGACCCTCATGACCGTCTAGTCGTCACTCCGACCGACGACTCGCGGTCCCGAGCCACGCCGCCTCGAGCACGGCTCTCACGCCAGGGGTGAGCGCAACGTCGCGGCGGGCCATCACGCGCTCTGCCGTTTCGAGGAATTTGTCCAAGCGGTACTCGGTCAGATTCGACCCCGACCCCCAACTGAAGGGAGGTACCGCCACCGGCGGCATCGCACCTCCGAAGATGTTGCTGCCCGAGCCCACGACCGTCCCGGTGTTCAAGAGCGTCCCGATGCCGGTCTTCACGTGATCTCCCAAGAAGCAGCCGACCTTGATCTGGCCGGTGTCGACGTCGCCGTCCGGGGTCCACACGCTGATGGTTCCGTAATTGTTCTTTAGATCCGAGTTCGTGGTGAGCGCTCCCAGGTTGACCCATCGACCAACAAGCGCATGGCCGATGTAACCGTCGTGCGCTTTGTTCACGTAGCCGAGCAGCACGGAATCCGAGACCTCACCACGCACCCGGCAGTTGCGCCCGATCGACGATGTCGAGATCGACCCTCCCGTCAATGTGGTGTCCGGTCCTACATAGAGCGGACCCGAAAGCCGCGCGGGCCCTTCGACTCGGACGCCGCGATCCAGACGAATGGGTCCGCCCCGCGTGTCGAGCGTAACTCCGGACTCGATCTGTGCGCCCTCGCCGATAGACACTGTGCCGTCGCCGATGACCACCACGTCGGAGGGTACGAAGCCTTCGACCGGCATCGTTGCCGCGTCGGCGCACACGCGTGCGCCGTTCCGTGTGACGAGATCCCAAGGGCGGTCGAGAATAATGCCCTCGAGCTTCAGTTCAGGAGTGTTTCCCGGGTCATGCCCAGGATTGCGGATCCAGAGCTCGGAGGGCAACTCGGACCCGGGTGGCACGACCCACCCGGCGGGCGCGCCGTCCACCGTGATACGCGCTCGCTCGCTCGGCACTTCGACGTCCTGGAACTCAGGTATCGCTCGACTGGAGAGCAGCACCACCACGTGATCTCGCGCCACTTGGTCCAGGGACACGCCCTGGGCCGCGCCTGCTTCGTCGAAGCCTACCAGCGCTCTCCTCGAGACGTGACCGTGGCACTCCATGCCGAATACTCGCTCGGCACGGGCCTTCAAGGTGCTACAGCCGAACAGCAGCTCGCCCACCGGGCGCGTCAAGGAGAACGGCGCCCAGCGTCGCGCGCGGCTGTCGTCGAAGAGGTAGAGTTTTGCGTCGCTCATTCCTCGTCTCCTTCCAGCTCGGCCAACAGTGTCTTGAGGTCTGCGGCCCGCTCCCTGGGCATCACCAGCGTGGCATCGCTGGTACGCACGACGACCAAGTCATCGACGCCAAAGAGCACAACGTCGCCCTGATCTGCAAAAACGATATTCCCGGTCCCATCCACTGTGATGGCGTCGCCGACCAGCACGTTCCCGTCCGAGTCCGCAGGCTTTGAGCGCGAGAGCGCCTCCCAAGTTCCGACATCGTCCCATGCGAAGAACGCCGCTACGGTTGCCACACGCTGGGAGCGCTCCATGACGGCTGTGTCGACGACGCTCACCGGGACCGCCTCGAAAAATGCTTCCACGCCGTCCTTGAGCAATTCCAGACAATCGGAGACGTCCGGGGCGTGCTCGGCCAACTCGGAGAGGAAGGTCGACACTTTCCACACGAACATACCCGTGTTCCACAGGTGACCTTCGCTTACGTACCGCTGCGCGGTCTCCGCGTCCGGCTTCTCGTGGAAGGCCTGCACACGGTGTGCGACAATCTCGCCACTCGTGCCGAGCGCCTCCCCCCGCTTTATGTGGCCGAATCCAGTCTCGGCCCGGTCCGGCACGGCCCCGACGCAGACCAGAACGTCGTGTGTGCGGGCGATTTCTGCGGCTGCTTGAATCGTCTCCTGAAACCCATCGAGGGAGTGGACGCGGTGATCCGCGTGCAGGCTGACCATGACTGCCTCGGGATTGCGCCGGTGAATCTCCCAGGAAGCCCAGGCAAGCACCGGGCAGGTGCCGCGCGCGTCGGGTTCGATCCAGTAGGCAGCGTCGGGCAGGTCGCCCAGCACCGATCGGAACGGCCCAGCAAGGTGCTCTCCGGCCAAGATGCAGAGTCGGTCGTCCGGCACGAGCGCCCTGGCCCGCCCCACCGTGTCTGCGATGAGCGGCTGCTCGCTGGCCAGCGGGAGTAGCGTTTTGGGCCTCTCGCGAGTGCTCGCTGGCCAGAAGCGAGCCCCGATTCCACCTGCCAGAATGACGACCCAGAGCCCGTCGTCAGTTGGTGTCGAGGATCTCGTGGATTCGGGCAACGAGTTTCTTGGGGCTGAAAGGTTTGGTGAGGAAGTCGTTCGCGCCGCCGGCCAGCGCAGCCGTTCTGTCCGTGTCCTGGCCCTTTGCCGTCAAAATGATCACGGGGGTCTGCGCTCGATGGTCGCTGGCCCTGATCTTCGCGAGCACCTCGAGTCCAGTCGCACCGGGCATCATGAAGTCGAGCAAGATGAAGTCGAACTCGGCGTCAGACCTGACCGCCTCCAGGCCCGCTGACCCGTCTGCGGCCTCGACCACATCGAATCCGTCGTTGGTGAGGATCGTGTTCAGGATCCGTCGAATGTGAGGCTCATCGTCGACCACGAGGATGCGCCCGCCACTAGGATGGGCTTGCTGGTCGGGCACGGTTGCTCCTCGATCTGAGGGCCGCCGACCGTCTGACCGAGGAAAACGGCCGTGAGGCCGGGGGCGACGGGCGGGGAACCTACCCGGCACATGGGGTAAAGTCAAGGAATTGCAGGGCTTTCCGGGGTTGACACCCCCTTCTTGCTTCCGGCACCTTTCGCTCTCTCTTCGGCCTCGGCCGCGTTGTGAACAAGGACCTGATTTCGTGACACCGCAGCGACCCGTAAAAAGCGTGAATCTCCGTGGGCTCAGCCCCGCTCCTGTTGCGGCGCTCGTCGCACTCAGTGTCGGCCTCGTGGCGTGCGGGAGCGATCCGTTCGCATTCCCTTGGCAGCTCTCCCCGGACACCGTTCTGCTCTACTCTTTGGCGCGTCCTGAGCTGAACCTCGAGGCAGCGTACAACTTCAACAATCGCCGGAAAGTGAGGGTGGAGGCCGCGACCGCTACGGGCACTTGGGACGTCGCGGTCGATACTCGAGGCGGCCAGATTGTGTTGTTGCCACCGGGGGCGTTGGGCGTCAGCTCCAAGGCCAGCGTGGCCGCGCTGCCCGGACTCGAGTTCGACGACGTGCTCGAGGCTCCGGAGGACACCGCCGTCTACACGCGGTTCGATGCGGTCCCGGTGCAGATGGGCACCGTGTACATCGTGAAGACGTCCCAGAGTCCCGGCATCTTCGGCACGTCCTGCTCGTACTACGCCAAACTCGTGCCGCTCGTGATCGACGTGGAGGGCGGTACGCTGACGTTCAAGTTCGACGTGAGCCCGGTCTGTAACAGCCTCCGCCTCATTCCGCCGGACTGATGCTTGACATCCGCCGCCTCCGACACGAGACGGAGGCCGTAAAAGACGCTCTGGCGAGGCGAGACTCGAGCCTGCCGGACTTGGTGGACCGCGTTCTGGAGCTCGACGTCACGCGCCGCGAAGCGCTCGGGGTGGTCAACGACTTGAAGGCGCAGCGCAACGAGGTCTCGAAGCGTGTCGGGGAGCTCAAGCGAGAGGGAGCAGACGCCGAGGCGCCCATCCTCGAGATGCGCGAAGTAGGAGTCCGGATCGGCGAGCTGGATGTGACCATTCGAGAGGCCGACGAGGAAATCGAAGCGCTGCTGCTGGGCATCCCGAACACGCCGTTCGACGAGGTCCCCGAAGGCGATGAGGACCACAACGTCCTCCTATCCTGTCACGGCTCACCCGCGACGTTCGACTTCGAGCCACGCCCGCACTGGGAGTTGGGGGAGACGCTGGGCATACTCGATCTCGCGCGTGGCTCCAAGGTCAGCGGTTCCGGTTTCCCGGTCCTGCTGGCGGACGGTGCGCGGCTGCAGCGCGGGCTCATCAACTTCTTTCTGGATGTGCATGTCGATGAGCACGCGTACACCGAGGTACGGGTACCGTATCTGGTAACCAGCGACACCATGACCGGCACGGGGCAGCTCCCCAAGTTCGCGGAGGAATCCTATCAGACCGAGCGCGATGAGCTTTGGCTGATCCCGACCGCCGAGGTGCCGGTCACCAACTTGCATCGGGACGAGTTGCTCGCCGCGGATGATCTTCCGCTCCGGTACACGGCGTACACGCCGTGCTTCAGGCGCGAAGCGGGGGCTGCCGGCAAGGACACCCGCGGCCTACTGCGCGTCCACCAATTCGACAAGGTCGAGCTCGTCCGCTACGAACTACCCGAGCGCAGCCGCGAAGCCCTCGAGGAGCTGACACGGGAAGCGGAGGTCTTGCTCGAGCGACTCGGTCTGCACTATCGGCGCCTCTTGCTCGCCACAGGTGACTTGGGGCAGAGCGGCGCGCTCACCTACGACCTCGAGGTGTGGGCACCGGGGGTGGACAAGTGGCTCGAGGTTTCGAGCTGCACCACGTTTACGGACTACCAGGCGCGCCGGGCCAACATCCGCTTCCGGCGTTCGCAGGCAGAGAAGCCGGAGTTCGTGCACACGCTGAATGGCTCCGCGCTGGCACTTCCTCGAGTGATGGCTGCGCTGCTTGAGACGTACCAGCAGGCCGATGGCAGCGTCGTGCTACCTCCAGTGCTGCATCCCTACGTGGGCTTGGACCGGCTCACGCCGTCGACCTAGAAGGGTGATCGGCATGGAGTTCTGCGTCGCGTGCTGAAGATCCAGTGGCCCGTCGCGCTGGCTACGATGTTTCTCGTGCTGCTCGGCTGGTACCTGTTCTACACGGAGTCGATCGTCCGGGCGCTCGAGGACAACGCCGAGCGGCTGAGTGAGATCTACCACGAGGTGCAGGCCGGCCTTGCGACGATGGATCAGTCCGCGGCAATAACGGCGATGTTCAATCTGCAGGGCATCATCATCGAGTCCGGGGTGCCGCTGGTGATTACAGGTCCAGGAGGCTTGGCGACGGCCTTCGAGAACCTGGACTTCGAGGTCGACCTCGATTCGCCCGAGGGTCAGAGGGAGATACTCGCATACACCCGGAGCCTGGACGCGGCCCATCCACCGGTCGGAGACCCCAACGTCCAACAAATCCATTTCGGGAGTACGCCTGAATTCGAGTCACTGCGCCGGATCCCGTGGTTCCAAGCCGGCGGAATGCTGCTCACGGCGTTGATCGGGTTCGTCGTCATCCGTTCCCAACGGCGCGCGGAGAGTGAGAAAGCCTGGACATCGATGGCGCGGGAACTCGCGCACCAGCTGGGCACGCCGCTCTCTTCGTTGGCGGGATGGCTCGAAGTGCTCAGTCTTCCGGTCGACGAGCGCCCCGGCGGACTTCGGGACCGCGAGATCGCCGGCTCGATCGGCGAGGACCTTCAGCGGCTCGAGGGAATCAGTCATCGCTTCGAGCTCATCGGAACCGAGCCCGAGCTGGAATCCCTTTCGGTCCGCCAGGTGGTCAGCGACCTGGAACAGTACCTCGCGTCCCGGATCCCAAAGCTGAGCCGGAAGAGCGTCGAGTTGGTCGTGGACATCCCCCCGGGACTGCCCAGAGTGCAGGGCAACGAAGTCTTGCTCATCTGGGCGCTGGAGAACGTCGTGAAGAACGCGCTCGACGCCCTCGCGGGGCGCGGTGGAAAGATCACGATCTATGCCCGGGAAATCGGCGGCAAATGGATCTCGCTGCGCATCCGCGATACCGGTCCCGGCGTCGATCCCGAGATCCGGGACAAACTCTTCGAGCCAGGCGTGACCACCAAGTCGAGTGGGTGGGGGGTCGGGCTCGCGCTCTCCCGTCGCATCGTCGAGGGTGTGCACAAGGGCCGTATCGAGCTGCTCGAAGGCTTCGAGGGTACCACGTTCCAGATACGACTGCCGGCGGCCGATGCCTGATCTGCAGGTGCCGGAATATCTCGCGGGACTCAATCCAGAGCAGCTAGAGGCTGCGTCGCACTTCGAGGGTCCGTTGCTCGTGCTGGCTGGTGCCGGCTCGGGGAAGACGCGGGTTCTGACGGCCCGTGTCAGCCACTTGATAAGCGAGCACGGCGTGCCTCCGGACCGGATCTTGGCGGTAACGTTCACCAACAAAGCCGCCGGCGAGATGCGAGACAGGATCACGCGGCTGCTCGGCGCGGAGCCCTCGGGCATGTGGGTGGGAACATTTCATTCGGTCGGCGCGCGCCTGCTCCGCCGCCACGCGGATCGGCTGGGCTGGGAACGTTCTTTCAGCATCTTCGATTCGGACCAGTCGCTTCGCCTCGTGAAGAACGTTCAGGACTCGATAGGGCTCGACCCCAAGCGGTGGAGCCCCAAGGCGATACGCGCCGAGATCAGCAACGCCAAGAACCAGCTCGTCGACGGCGATACGTTCGCAAAGGACACGGAGGGTTCCTTCGATCTGTTCCTGCGTAACGTGGGAAGCGTTTTCACGGAGTATCAGAGGGCCCTCAAGGACCAGAACGCGTTCGATTTCGACGACCTGCTCATGAAGCCTGTGCAGCTCTTCGAGGACTATCCGGACTTGCTGGACCGCTACCGCGAGCGCTTTTCCTTCATCCTCGTGGATGAGTATCAGGACACGAACCGGGCGCAGTTCCGTTTCGTGGAACTGCTCGCCCAGGGTCACGAGAACCTCATGGTCGTGGGCGACCCGGACCAGTCCATCTACGCCTGGCGTGGCGCGGACATCAGGAACATTCTGGACTTCGAAGTTGCGTTCCCCGGCGCACTCGTGGTAGCGCTGGAGGTCAACTACCGCTCCAGCGAGCGTATTCTCGATGCGGCCAACGCGGTCATCGTCGAGAACGTGAACCGTCCCGACAAAACGCTGCGAACGGACCGCACTGGTGGGGAGAAAATCACGCTCGTCGAAACCTTCGACGAAAGCGACGAGGCCCGTTGGATCGTCGGGGAGATCGAGACACGTATCCGTGAAACGCCCGGTCTCTCATACAACGGCTGCGCCGTGCTGTACCGCACCAATGCGCAAGCCCGAGCGCTCGAAGACGCGTTCCGTCGAGAGGGTGTGCCTTATCAGGTAGTGGGCGGTGTGCGTTTCTACGAGCGCCGTGAAATCCAGGACGTACTTGCCTATTTGCGGCTGATCTCGAACCCGAAGGACGCTGTAGCCTTTGGCCGGGTCGTGAACTACCCGCGCCGGGCTGTCGGGTTGACGACACAGGAGCACATGGCGCGCTGGGCCGCGGAGCAGGGGCTGACCCTGCTCGAGGCATCGGCTCGCGCGGACGAGATTCCCGACGTCAGGGCAGCGGGCGCTAACGGACTCATGCGCTTCGCGGACCTCATTCAGCGCTTCAGCCTACGCGCCACGCAAGCGACGATCGGAGAACTCTTGGAGAAGCTGGTCGAGGACCTCGACCTCGTGCGCCATCTCTATGACGAAGGACCCGACGGAGAGGATCGAACTCGAAACGTCGCGGAGCTCATTGCGGGAGCGCTTGACTTCGACGGCATGCTCATGAAGGGGATGGACGAGGGCGAGCTCGACACCTTCACTGAGCTCGACTTGTTCTTGCAGCAAGTGGCGCTGGTAGCGGATGTGGATCGTCTCGACCCCGACGCGGCGACCGCGACGCTCATGACCCTGCACAACGCAAAAGGCCTGGAGTTTCCCGTGGTGTTCATCGCGGGGCTCGAGGAAGGCCTCTTTCCGCTCAGCCGAGCCTACGACGAGGCCGATGCCATCGAGGAGGAGAGACGTCTCTTCTACGTCGGAATCACGCGCGCGGAGGACAAGTTGTCGCTGTCGTGGGCGCGGCAGCGCAGGCGCGCCGGCGATTTCACATACGGTACCCTCTCGACTTTCGTGGACGCCGTGCCGGATGAGCTGCTCGACCGCCGACGCAGCGAGCGCCTGACGCGACTCCAGCACTCCACGCCCCATAGAGGCCGGCCGCGGTCCGAGGGCCGCAAGTCGTTCGACACTACGTTCGAGCCCGACCTGGACGAGGCCATGAACCAGGACTTGCCGCGCTTCGTGAAGGGCGAACGTGTTGTGCATCAGACGTTCGGGTCCGGTGCAGTGGTTGAGATCACGGGTTTCGGGCGAGATCTCAAGGTCACAATCGACTTCGACGACATCGGACAGAAGAAGCTGCTGGTACGCTACGCGTCTCTCGAGAAGGGCTGGCCGTGAGCGTCACCCACGCGGACGTTGTGAAGATTGCCGCGTTGGCCCGGCTGGAGCTCGCAGAGGAAGAGCTGGAGCGGCTCACATCGGAGCTCAACGGAATTCTCGGGCACGTCGATCAACTGACTTCTCTCGACCTGGCCGAGACGTCGGATCTCACGCCGCAGATCCGCTCCCCGCTGCCAGCGACCCGAGCCGCGTCAGTCGAGGAGCCCGATGCCCTCACTCGACCACTCGGTTCCTTCGCGCCCGATTGGCGGGAGAACTTCTTCGTGGTGCCGCCGCCGCCGGGTGTGCACCGGGAGGAGCCGGAGTGAGCGACGCCAGGGCCGCGCTCGATCGCATCACCCAGATGGAGGACGGTCCAGAGGGCCTCAATGCGTTCCTGGCGCTCGCCACCCCAGGCGATCTCGATGTGCGCGCCGTTGGGCGGCTGGCCGGGGTTCCGGTCGCGGTCAAGGACAACCTGTCCACGGCCGGACTGCCGACCACGTGTGGGTCGCGACTTCTCGAAGGCTACCAGGCTCCCTACGAGGCTACGGTGGTGCGCAGGCTGCGAGATGCGGGCGCTGTCGTGATTGGGAAAACCAACCTCGACGAATTCGGAATGGGATCGTCCACGGAGAACTCGGGCTTCGGTCCGACGCTCAATCCGCACGATCGGTCCCGCGTGCCGGGGGGGAGCTCTGGTGGCTCGGCTGCCGCTGTCGCGGCTGGTTACACCACGATGGCGCTGGGCTCGGACACCGGTGGATCGGTCCGCCAACCCGCGTCGTTCTGTGGGGTCGTGGGCATCAAGCCGACGTACGGGCGCGTGAGCCGTTACGGCCTTGTGGCTTTTGCGTCATCGCTCGATCAGGTCGGCACGCTCGGCCGGACCGTCTCCGACGCCGCCACCCTGCTCGGCGTGATCGCCGGCCACGACCCCCGCGACGCGACCAGCGCCGACACCCCGGTGCCGGACTTCACCAGTGACGTGGGAAGGGGAGTCGAGGGCATGGTGGTTGGCGTCCCGGCGGAGTATTTCCCGGAGGCTCTCGACCCCGCGATAAAGGAGTTGATCGACAAAGCGCTAGCTCGCCTGGTGGGCGCAGGCGCGCGACTCCAGGACGTCTCTCTGCCCAGCACCTCTTTTGCGATTCCGTCGTACTACGTGCTCGCTCCTGCTGAAGCCTCCAGCAACCTCGCGCGATTCGACGGCGTTCGTTTTGGTGTTCGCCAGAGCGGGCCGGACATCGCGTCGATGTACGAAAGGACTCGCGCTGTGTTCGGCGACGAAGTGAAGCGACGCATCATGCTAGGGACGTATGCCCTCTCGTCGGGCTATTACGACGAATACTATGGCACCGCACAGCGGGCTCGGTCGCTCGTCGCTCAGGACTTTGCCGGCGTGTTCGAACAGGTGGATGTGCTCTTCACTCCGACGGCGCCGACGCCGGCGTTTGCGCTTGGAGAGCACACAAACGACCCGCTCGCCATGTACTTGTCCGACGTCTTCACGGTCACCGCGAACCTTGCGGGCATTCCGGCCATGTCGGTGCCGGTAGGCGAGGTCGACGGTCTGCCGGTAGGCGGGCAAGTGCTTGCACCGTGGTGGCATGAGTCGGCCATGCTCGCGGTCGCCGGCGCGCTGGAAGCCTCGTTGGCTGGGAGCGCACCATGACGTGGGAGCCGGTTATCGGGATCGAAATCCACGTCCAGTTGCGCACGTCCGCGAAGCTCTTTTGCGGCAACGCCGCGGTCTTCGGAGACGAGCCCAATAAGCACGTGTGTCCGGTCTGTCTGGGCCTTCCGGGTGCGCTGCCGACCACGAACCCCGAGGCGGTCGCGCTAGCGGTTCGCACCGCGCTTGCACTCGACTGCACGGTGCACGAGAGCAGCGTCTGGTCGCGGAAGAACTACTTCTATCCCGATCTTCCCAAGGGGTACCAGATCACTCAGTTCGATCGGCCGTTGGCCACGGCTGGTGTCGTCGACTTCGATGGACCGGAAGGGGAGGGCTCTGTCCGGATTCGTCGCATCCACATGGAGGAGGACGCGGGCAAGTCGTTGCACGACCGCGTGCCGGGGTCAACCGCGGTCGACCTCAATCGCGCGGGTACACCTCTCGTGGAAGTGGTTACGGAACCCGACCTGCGCACTCCCGCTGACGTGCGGGCCTTCCTTGGGACTCTGAAGCGTACGCTCGAGTACATAGACGTGAGCGACTGCAACATGGAAGAGGGCAGTCTGCGGGCGGATGCCAACGTCTCGGTGCGACGCCGGGGAAGCGAGACGCTCGGCACCAAGACCGAGATCAAGAACGTCAATTCGTTCTCGGGCATCGAACGCGCGCTCGACATTGAAATCGCTCGCCAGATCGACGTGCTGGAGCAGGGCGGCACCATTGAGCAGGAGAGCTTGCTCTGGGACGACCACCGGGGCGAAGTACGGTCCATGCGTTCCAAAGAAGAGAGTCACGATTACCGGTACTTCCCCGAGCCGGACCTGCCGCCATTGAGCGTCTCGGCAGCGGAGATCGAAGCCGCCAGGCGCGCGTTGCCCGAGCTACCTCGCGCCCGGAAGGCACGCCTGGAGGCTGACTATTCCTTGCCCGCGTACGACGCCGAGGTCCTGACGCAATCCGCCGCCACCGCCGATTACTTCGAAGGGGTCGTCGGGGCTGGCGCGAATACCAAGACCGCATCGAACTGGGTCATGGGCGCGCTTCAAGCGCTCATTAACGAGCGCGGTGATGACGCGCGCGACGTGCCTGTGCGACCCGAGTCACTTGCCCGGCTGATCGCGCTAGTCCAGGACGGTACGGTCTCCGATTCTGCCGCGAAGAAGGTGCTGGGCTTCATGGCCGACGGAGGCGGAGAAGCGATGGAGATCATCGAGTCCAAAGGGTTGCTGCAGGTGCGTGACGATGGTCGCCTCGCCGAATGGGTGGAGGCGGTGGTGGCAGAGAGCCCCGACGAGGTGGCGCGGTACAGATCAGGCGAGACCAGGGTGTTGGGATTCCTGGTTGGCCAGGTCATGCGTCGGTCTCAGGGCCAGGCTGACCCGCGACGCGTGAATGAGCTTCTGGTGGAACGGCTCAGCTAGGGTCGGCTTATGATTGGCCGAGTGCGCCTGGATCCCGGGACGACTCTGATTGGTGCGCACTCACGCCGGCTTTGAACGCGGGGTCGCGGACCTCTGGCCAAAAACGGGGTGAGCCATCCGGGAAGGGAAAGAAGGCATCAGCCATCTCGGTCAGCACGCCAGGCTGGTCCACCGAGTGATCTGATAGCGCCCGCCGGCGCACCTTCTTGGCCAGCTTGAGATTCAGCTCTCCGACCGGATCCAGCTGGGCGGCACCCGAATCGGCCCGGGCGGTCAGGTAGTCGATCACTTGCTCGAAGGCGAGTTCGAAGTAGCGATCGACCACGGAGTTGGGGAGATCGAAGCGCGACTTGGCGACTACCTGCCCGAAGACTCGCTGCCATCGTTCATCGCCCGTGAGGCGAATCATCCCTCGGAAGATCTTCCGATTGGCCTTGAAGCTGAAGATCGTGCGGCTCAACACATCGTCGAGGAGCTCGTCTGCGTCGGAATGGTCGTTTTCGATGACCAGCACTCGGGCCTGCCTGAGGAATTCGTCCCCCACATGCAGGTCCATCCTGTGTTCCCAGTAGGCGTGACCGAGTGTTTTGGTCGTGCTGGTGAGCAAAAGTTGACGCGGCACGAAGATATTGTGCGCGATCGTGTCGGCCGCGAGGTGGGCCAGGTAGCCGTAGCCGACCGCCCGCAGCCGGTCCGTACCGGCGGCTTCGAGAATCTCCTCGCCGATTGCCCAGTTGTGGCAATGCCGACCCTCCGGAACGTATTTCTTCGCGAAGGAGATGTCGGCGGCGATCGAGCCGTAAAGGAAGTCAAGAGGGTAGCGCTCGAGCAGCACCCGGATCGCTGGCGGTACCAGGTAGAGAGCACCGAGTACCACCTGACCCAGCGCGACGTGCGTGGCGGGACCCCAGGCGGCTGCCGGGTGGGGAAGCAAGAGGAGCCATGCGAGAGCGACGAGGAGCGCGGCCATGAGACTGCCGATGAGACTCAGCCCTCCGGTGTAGGCAGCGCCTCCCGCTCGGCCGCGAGCTGCCGCGCCTTGTCGGCCGCGTCCGAGTCGCCGTCGGGGTGGTCGGGCTCCTCAGGGGCCTCGGCTTCGAGGAAGACGTCGTCTCCCTCATCGGCCTCGTGCGTGGCCTCGTCCCGCTGGTCGCTTTCGACCGCGGGCGTCGCGGCGGCACGCGTGATTGCGGCCGCACCCTCGCGGAGGCCGCGCATGGTTGCCGCGGTATCGATGAACATGCCCTCGGCCTCCTCCTGAACGACTTCCATAAGCGCGTTGAAGTCTTCGATGCGCTCCTCCATGCGACCGGAAGCCTGATGGAGTCGGTCGCTCAGTGCGTGCACCGAGGCGTTCAGCCGCTCCACATCGGTGCGCAACGCATGAGAGATGAACTCGACGTTGTCTGAGATGGCGCGCGCCCGATCTGACACGGGTCCGAGGTTCTGGCCCACCGCGGTACGTACTCCGTCCAACGTGCGATTGATCTTGCGCGCGAGCATCACGCCGGCGAACGCCAGGATCACGATCGCCACACCGACCACGATCATCGCGATATCGGCGGCGATCGCGAGGCTGTCACCGGCCGGGAGGGAACTCTGGAGCGGAATGGGCGCGAGCAGCAGTCTCATCTTTTAGTCTAACCGCTCCGAGGCGGGAACGCTGCTAGGCGTGCTTTGCTCGTGTCCCCCTCTGCGATCGCTTGTTCGACCTGGAGGGAGATTTCGCCAGCGCGGCGTAGGACTCGGATCGTCAAGAATGGTCCCGTAATCTCAGAAAGCATGACGCCGATCACGATCACAGCGAGAAGTGTCGCCTCGGCTTCGAGTCCCCGAATCTGAAGGTCCGAGTACAGTAGCACTCCGGACACCGCCATGGCGAGCGAAATCCCGCCCTGTGGGATGAGGCCCAGCCCGAGTCGCTTCGGAACGTCCATGTCGAAGGGCAGCAGCGAGACCATGGTTGCGGCTGCGACCGCCTTGCTCGCGAAGCGCAGCAGCGCGTACGCCATCGCCAGCGGCAGTACCCACCAGCTCGGGATTTGGAGCAGCGCCCCCGCTAGCAGCAAGAACGTCACGTAGACGGGCTTCTCCCATCGCCTCAAAACGGCGGAGACGCGCTGCCTACGACGGCCCATGTTGGCGACCATCGCGCCCATGACCATCGAGACGAATAACGGCGAGAGTCCCCACTGCAACGCGGCGCCGGCGGCGAACGCGCAGATGCCCAAGAGGTACAGCACGAGCTCTTCGGCGGCCGGCCGCACCCGAACCAGCCAGAGAAAGATGATGCCGCAAAGAATGCCCAGACCGAGCGCCACGGCTAGGAAGAAGCCGAGTTGGGCGAGGAGACCTGCGTCCGCGGTCACCGAGTCGTGGCGGTAGAGAGAGTAGGTGACCTGCAAGGCGAAGATACCGAACACTGCGTCGACGGACGCGACGAAGAACAAGAGGTCCCGCACATGTCCCTTCACCATGAAGTTCGACGATACCATAGCGATACCGGCAGGGGCGGTAACCGCTGCCGTGCTTGCGGCGCCGAGCAGCAACAGGTGCGCCACGCGATCTGTTAGGCCGGCGATCGTCAAGATCGTCCAGCCCACCCCGAAGAACAGAGCGAACGTGATGGCAGCCTGCCCAATCGCCAGCGCGTGATAGGAGGCAGCGAAAAGTCGTAGGTTCTCTCGGTCGAGTTGGAGACCGAACTGGAAGCCGACCCACCCTAGCCCCAGTGCGAGGAACGGCAAGAGTTGGCCGGTTGCCTGCTCGGTGACTAGCCCGAGACCGGCGGGGCCGATCAAGAAGCCGACAATCAAGAAGTGCGTGCCGGTCCGAAACAGCAGCCGCGGTCCCAACGGGGTGCGCTGCCTCGAGAAGGTGAAGCGCGCGCCCACGAGGGCGACAACGATGATGACGAGAGCGCCGACCAGGGGTTTCAGATCGGGTTGCCCTCGCCGCCCAACTCTGGCGCCAACCCCTCGACACGATCCACCGGAAGCGTGAACACGATGCCTGTCGCGGGCTTCTCCAGGTCCCCCGAAATCTCCTGGAGCAGCTCGACGGCCGAGTCGACCAACGAGGCCGGAAGGACCGAGAAGATCATCCGATTTTGTGGACGAGATCCGCTGATCAAGGTCTGAAGGCCCGCAAAGATGGGGATGTCGTGGGACAACACGCTCCCCATGCCTTCGCTATTGAGGATGGTCGCACCAGTGATCCCGAGCTCGATGAAGCCTGACAGGATCTCGTCGATCGTGTCGGGGTCGTTGATGATCGCGACGAGCAGCCGTTTGCTACCGTCCGTCGTCATACGTGCCGGTCGTCGACCGATTCGATACTCCGGATCACCGATGCATCGTCATGGGCAGACTGCAGCTCGTCGATGAAGTCGTCGTGTCGCGCGAGGCGGCATATACGCGCCAATAGCTTCACATGCTCGCGTTCTCTTCCAGGCGGCGAAAGCAGAACGAAGAACAAGCGCACAGGGTCGGTGCCGGGCGGTCCGTAGTCGATTGGCTTCCCGGCGATGGCGACACCGATCACTGGTTCTGCCAAGCCTGGGACCGTGGCGTGCGGAATCGCGAGGCCGGAACCGATCACCGTCGAGTGGGCGCGTTCGCGCTCCAGCAGCTTGTCGGCGATGACCTCCGCGTCGCCGATCCCCGCTGCCGCCGCGCAAGCGCATACCTCCTCGACTACCCCGTCGATGTCGTTCGCTTCAAGGCGTAGGACGACGAAATCTGATCGAAGAAACTCTCTGAGGCGCATAGCTGACCGGTAGAAAACCGAAGGACTGGGCGATGTTAGATCGGTCGGCGACCCGGAGCAAGCTGGCGGGCATGCATCATGCATTGCTCATGTGCGTCCAGAAGAGGAGGGCGCATGACTCAGTTGCTGCTGAGTGGAGACGAGCGGTATCTTCGAGGCCGCCCGACCCCACCACCACCCCGTTTCTCGGAGACCATGGGGACTTTTTTGGTCGAAGGCAGCCACCGGCTCCAAGGCCGGATTCGCCCCGCCGGCAACAAGAACGCCGCTTTACCCTGCCTGGCTGCCACGGTGCTTGCGTCGGAACCGGTGACCCTGCACAACATCCCGCGGATTCGGGATGTGCTCACGTTTCTGGAGATCATCGAGTCGCTGGGGGCGGAGGTAGGCTGGGATGGTGCCAACGATGTAACCATCGACGCTTCGTCAGTGCACACGAATTCTGTGGATCGCGTGCTCGCCGAACGGATCCGTGCGTCGCTCTTGCTGGCGGGGCCGCTGCTTGCGCGGTTTGGCCACGTAGAGCTCCCGCCTCCCGGCGGCGACGTGATCGGGCGGCGGAGGATGGACACCCACTTTCTCGCGTTCGAGGCGTTGGGTGCCGAGGTGACCTTGAACGGTGGATTCACCATCTCCGCTAAGCGGTTGCTCGGGGCGGACATGTTTCTGGACGAGCCGTCGGTGACGGGTACCGAGAACGCGATCATGGCCGCGGTCCGTGCCGAAGGTCACACTCGAATTCGCAATGGGGCTTCAGAGCCCCACGTCCAGGACCTCTGTCACTTGCTGAACGCCATGGGTGCGCGAATCAAGGGCATTGGTACCCACATTCTAGAAATCGAAGGTGTGCAGGCTCTACACGGTACCGAGTACACGATCGGCGCCGACCACATCGAGACCGGTTCGTTCATAGGCCTCGCCGCGGTGACCGGTAGCGATATTACCATCGAAGGGGCGCCGCTCGAGCATCTCGACTCCACACTGCTGGGGTTTCGGCGCCTCGGCATCGAATGCACCGTGGAGGGCTCGGATTTGCATGTACACGGGTCTGGGCGACATAAGATCCGGCAGGATGCGTTTGGCCACGTGCCCAAGTTCGATGACGGCCCGTGGCCTGCGTTTCCCGCGGACCTCACGTCGATCGCCGTCGTTGTCGCGACGCAGTGCGAGGGCACTGTGCTCATTCACGAGAAGATGTTCGAATCACGCATGTACTTCACCGACAAGCTGGTCGCGATGGGAGCGTCGATCATCTTGTGCGACCCTCATCGCGCGGTGATCGTCGGACCGACTCCCCTCCAGCCAGGGGTGCTCGAGAGTCCGGACATCCGCGCGGGCATGGCATTGCTCATAGCGGCGCTCGGAGCGCACGGGACCAGCAAGATCCGCAACATCCGGCAGATCGAACGAGGCTACGAGGCCATCGACGAGCGGCTGGCCGGATTGGGCGCGCGCATTGAGCGTACGGAGGAGTCGGACGGTTGAATCGAGTGCCAACTGGGCGCCCTAGGGCGCAGAGGCAGCAACTCACGAGTGGAGCAGAGGACGCACGATGACCGAGGAAAAGAAGGGCGAGGAAGAAAAGCGGGGCGCGAAGGAACGAGTCTCCGACGGCATCAAGCAAGGCATCGGGGTGCTCTCCGCGTTCAAGGAGGCTTTGGAAGAGACGATCCAAGACGCCAAGGAGAAGGGCGATCTTTCGACCGAGCGGGCTCGTGAGCTCATGAGAGAAGCGCTCGACAAGGCGCAGGCTGCAGCCGAAGAGGCGAAGGATCGGATCGACTTCGTTACGCAAAAGGAATTCGATGGCCTCGGGAGCGTGGTTGACGTCATCAAGACCCGGGTAGCCGCACTGGAGGACCACCTCGGCTTCGGGAAGGCGGCTGAAGACGGCGACGTTGCAGAAGCCACTGAGGACGTGCCCGCTTCGGCCGCGGACGACGGAGCCGCGGCTGATGCGGAAGAAAGCAAAGAGGCTGAGGGGGCGTCCGACGCTGAGCAGGCGTCCCAAGCTGAGGAGGCCCCTAAGGCGCAGACGTCCCAAGCTGAGGAGACCCCTGAGGCTGAGCAGACGTCTGCTGGGGGGACGCCCGATGCTCAGGAGCGTTCCGACTAGGGGTTTTCCCCGATTGCAGCGGTGGCCCGAAGCGCCGACCTTGAGCGCGTTTCGGGCCTTGTTTATATTGTAGCGTTGGACGGGCCGCCACCGGGCGGTCCTACTTTTTTCTGAAGTGGGGGAGCAGGTCGCCCCCGCTTTTTTGTTCGGAGTGTGTTTGGGGGGTACGTCGCTCTTGCGGTGTACCCCTATTGATTGGAGCGGGCTCTATGCACGCAGTTGCCGATGTCGAGCGGGTCCTCGAGAGCGAGGTCGAAGACCTCGGTTTCGAGCTCGTCGATGTTCGGTGGGGAGGAAGTGGTCGACGGCCGGTTCTCCGCATTCGCATCGATCGCGAGGATTCGAGCCCGGAGAACGGAGTGACTGTGGGCGATTGTGCGAAGGTGAGCCGAGCGCTCGAAGCACGGTTGGACGAGCACGAGGCGCTCTCGGAGCGTTACGTGCTCGAGGTTTCCTCTCCGGGCGTTGAGCGGCCGCTGAAGAAGGCGCGGGATTTCGATCGCTTCAGCGGTGAGAGAGTGGTGATCAAGGGTCGCGAGGTGCTCGCGGGTCGGTCGCACCGACTCGAGGGAGAGTTGCTCGGGCTCGCCGGAAGTGCAGGGCAGTCAGAGGCGATTCGCTTGCGGCTCGCCGACGGTGATGAAGTGGTCGTCCCGCGGTCGAAGATTCGGGACGCCCACTTGGTCTTCACGTGGAAGTGAGGAACTAGACATGGCGAATGCGGCGCAGATCGTAGCGGCGTTTAGGGACGTGGCGGCTACCAAGAGCCTCACCGAGGAAGAGATGACGGACCTGGTAAAGGACGGCATGCTCGCGGGGTTGGCGCGTATATACGGAGCGACGGTGCAGGCCGAAATCGAAATCGACGACACGACCGGCGAGTTCGACATCGTGGTACTGCGCCGGGTGGTGGCTGAGGTCGAAGACCCGGCAACCGAGATCGCACTTGAAGAGGCCCGCTGGGACGACGATGGTTTCGAGGTCGGTGATGTCATGGAGATTCCCGTCGACTTCACCGAGTTCGGTCGCAACGCCGTCATGGCGGTGAAGCAGCGGATCGAGCAGCGCGTTCGGGAAAACGAGCGCGACCGAATCCGGGACGAGTTTGAGGGCGAGGTGGGTGAACTGCTCTCCGGTGAGGTCCAGCAGACGGAGCGCGGAAAGCTCGTCGTCATGCTCAATCGTGCGCGTGACGCCGACGCGATCATCCCGTGGAAGGACCAGAATCCGCGCGAACGGTTCCGCCAAGGTGACCCCATCCGAGCGGTACTCAAGAAGGTCGAGGAGACACCGAGGGGCCCGCGACTCATTCTGTCCCGGGGGGATCCTCTCTTTGTTTCCGCGCTCTTCAAGCTCGAGGTCCCGGAGATCCACCAGGGCATCGTCGAGATCCGTGGCATCGCCCGCGAAGTGGGTGGCCGGACCAAGATCGCGGTGTACAGCCGGGATGAGTCGGTGGATCCGGTGGGGGCATGTGTGGGACTCAAGGGCTCGCGCGTGCAGGCTGTCGTTTCCGAGCTGGGTGGAGAGCGGATCGATATCGTGCCTTGGCATCCCGACACCGAGGTGTACGCTCGGCGAGCGTTGGCGCCCGCGCGGGTTTCCAAGGTCGTGAGCGACACCGAGCGTCAAGTGATTACGGCGATCGTGGGTGAGGACCAGCTCTCGCTTGCAATCGGCCGGAACGGCCAGAATGTGCGGCTCGCGTCGCAACTGATCGGGTGGCAGATCGACCTGTACGGCTCGCGCGAATGGCTCGAGCGCGGGGCTGACCTCTCGCTCTTCAAGGCGAGCGAGGAAGACGAGTACGAGACTGCGGATTTCCCGCTTTCTGAGCTGGATCTACAGGCGGCCACACTGGCGGCTCTATCTGCGGCTGGGTATGATACTTTTCTGCAGGTCATCGACTTAGACCGCCGGGATTTCCTCGGGATCGAGGGTCTCGGGGAGAAGGATGCAGACCGTCTTCTTCAGCTCATCGACGAGTTGACAGTGATCGAAGGCGAGGTCGGTGCCGCCGAAGGGGCGGACAGTGAGGACGAGTCGGCAGCGGAGGAAGGCGCCGAGGCTGCCGGCGAAAATGAGGTCGCGGCAGACGCTGCGGACGACACTTCGGACGCGGAGGTGCCGGGGGACGACGCCCCGGACGTGGAGGTGTCGGAGGAGGTCCCACTTGAAGGGGAAGGGGAGGCCTGAGGTCTTCCGATTGCTGGGCCTGGCCCGACGGGCCGGTGCGGTAGCTCCGGGTACGGATGCCACCCGCCGGGCGATCCGTCGAGGAGAGGCCCGGTTGGTTTTGATGGCTGGGGACGCTTCGCGCGTCCAGTTGGATAAAATACGGAAGGAATTGAGCAACCGGCCGATCCCTCAGGTTATCCTGGGGGATCGAGCCACGTTGGGTGCTGCCATTGGGAAGGCTCCGGTTGCAGCGTTAGCGGTCACGGATGAATCGCTCGCCACACGGCTGCTTCAAGATCTGAACGATGCGGTCGCACGCGAAGTGGAGGATTAGCGAACAGAATGCGGGTTATCGAGTTAGCGAAGGAACTCAGCGTCGATGCCAAGGCGCTCGTTTCCTTGCTTCGCCAAATGGGGATTCCCGTGGCGGACAGGGACGCGATGATCACCGCTGGTCAACATGACAAGGTGCTTGCGAAAGTTGAGCGTGAGCGGCGGGCAACAGGCGGCGATCCAGCGGTGGCGATCCAAGCCGCCCTTGAAGAGGCTGCGCCATCGCCTACCAAGCGTCGTCGCCGGCGCCGAAAAGCGAACGTGGTCGAGTCGGAGCCCGAAGAGACCGAGCAGTCGGTCGATGGTACCGAGTCGGGGCTGACCGGAGACGAGGCGAAGGACGACCAGGTTGCGGCCGCCGCGGACGAGTCCACCGACGACGACACCCCGGCTGGGGCCGCCATCGAGACGGCCCGCGACGCCGCCGCGGACGATGAGGACGCCTCGACGGATACCTCCGTCGTCGGCGACGATGGCGCTCCGATGGCCGCCGCCGACGCGCCATTGAAGGGCGACGACGCCTCGGAGGACACGGACCGCGATGCTGCTGTTGCCGACGACGCTGCGGCGGAAGGCGCTGAGCAAAGTTCCGGCGCCGAAGAGGCGTTCGTTCTGGAGTCGGAGCCGGCGGCCGCGGCCGCGCCGCCCCCATCACCGGCCCGTGCGGGTGCGCCTGATGGGCCGGTGCGGACGATTCGTAGGCCGAGTCCAGCACCCGCCGCGAGTGCCGGTCCGGGTGGCCAAGTACGGATCCAGGCAGAAGGGTACACCCCCGACGGTCGGCGCGCGGGCAAGGACCGAGGCAAAAAGGGGAAACGCCAACGCGTGGACAAGGACGCGGTACAGTCCAACATCCAGCGGGTCATGGCGGAAATAAAAGGTGGTGGTAAGAAGCGCCGTCGTAAGAAGGGGAGGCTTTCAGCGCAGGAGGTAGAGGCCAAGGAAGAGCTGCAGAGGGAGGAGGTGGAGCGGGAGCGCACAACCGTACGCGTTAACGAGTTCCTGACAGTCGCCGAGCTCGCCGAGCTCGTCGACGTGACCTCCACGGACATCATCGGCTCTGCCTTCAAGAGCCTCGGGTTGCTCGTCACGATCAACCAACGCCTCGACTTCGACCAGATCGAGATGCTGCTGGAAGAGTTCAACTACACCGCGGTTCGGGAAGAAGCGTACGTGGCGGGGCCGGAGCTTGCGGTCGTGCAGGACGCCCCGGAAGACCTCTTGCCACGGCCCCCCGTCGTGACCGTGATGGGCCACGTCGATCATGGAAAGACGCTTCTGCTCGACCGCATCCGGTCCACGAACGTGGTGGCGGGAGAGGCGGGCGGAATCACACAGCACATCGGCGCCTATCATGTCGACATCGGCGGCGGCCGCAGCATCAGCTTCCTCGACACTCCGGGGCATGCCGCCTTCACCGCGATGCGCGCGCGCGGCGCCGACGTCACCGACATCGTCGTGCTGATCGTCGCGGCGGACGACTCGGTGATGCCTCAGACCATCGAGGCGATCAGTCACGCGAAGAACGCTGGCGTGCCGATCGTGGTGGCCATCAACAAGGTTGACCTGCCTGCGTCCGATCCCGCTCGGGTCAAGCAACAGCTGCTCCAGCACGCCATCAATGTGGAAGACTTCGGGGGTGACGTGCTATCCGCGGAGCTCTCGGCGAAGACGGGCGAGGGTGTGGACGACCTATTGGACAAAGTGCTGCTTCAGGCCGAAATGCTCGAACTGAAGGCCAACCCGAATCGTGCTGCGCAGGGCACGGTGATCGAGGCTCAGCTGGATATCGGTAAGGGTCCGATGGTTACCGTGCTCGTGCAGGCCGGCACGCTACGCGTTGGGGACTCGTTCATATGCGGCCTGTATGACGGCCGGGTGCGAGCTCTGCTCGACGAGCGCGGTCAGAACGTCGAAGAGGTCGGGCCGGCCACGCCGGTTCAGGTTCTGGGCGCCGGCGGTGTGCCGCAGGCGGGTGACCTCTTCCAGGCCATGGAAGCGGTCAAGGCAGCTGAGATCGCAACGGACCGGCAGCGGCTCGACCGCGAGAAGCAGCTACGCATTCGTGAGCGCGGAGTCAAGCTCGGTGACTTCGGTGCGCTGGCTGCGGAGGGCAAGGCCTCGACGCTTCCGCTCGTCATCAAGGGCGATGTGGACGGCTCCGTGCAGGCGCTTTCCGATTCGCTCGAGCAGCTCGGTACCGACGAAGTGAAGGTCGAGATCATTCACCGCGCGGTTGGTGCGATCAATGAGTCCGATGTGTTGCTGGCACAGGCGTCGGGCGCGGTCATCATAGGTCTGGGCGTGCGGCCGCAGACTTCGGCGCGACTCGAGGCGGAGCGGAAAGATGTGGACATCCGCACCTACGACATCATCTACGAGGCGGTCGCCGAGGTGACCGCGGCGCTCGAGGGACTGCTCGCGCCCGAGAGGCGGGAGACCATCGAGGGCACTGCGGAGGTGCGAGAGATATTCAGGGTCAGCAAGGTTGGGACCATTGCTGGTTGTTATGTCATCGAAGGCCGTATCGATCGCAAGGGACACGGGCGTTTGATCCGTGACGGCATCGTGGTCTACGACGGTGAGATCTCGTCACTGAAGCGTTTCAAGGACGACGTCAAGGAGGTCCGGGAGAGCTTCGAGTGCGGTATCGGCATCCTGAACTTCAACGACATCAAGGTCGGAGATGTCATCGAGTGCTACACCATCGAAGAGATCGCCCGGACTTTGGCTGAGGCCAGCCAGTAGGTAGGTGGTGCCATGGTCGTCGCTTCACTGACCTGGGATCTAGCACTGCCGGGCTGCTCCTCTCTCAAGGAGAAGCGATCGGTGATTCGCTCGCTCCGTGATCGGCTCATGCACAAGTTCAATGTGTCCGTGGCCGAGACCGACTTTCAGGACGTACACGCACGTGCCCAGATCACGGTCGCCTTGGTCGCATCCGATAGACGCCTCGCAGAGTCCGCGCTCGATAAGATCGATCGCTTCGTAGAGAACCACGGCGCGCTGATCACCGGTGTGCGCCGAGAGATTTATTGATGGCATCCAAGCGCGTGGCTCGCCTCAACGAGCAACTCAAACGTGAACTTTCAGAGCTCATCCGCACGCAGGTCAGGGACCCGCGTGTGGGCGTGGTCACTGTAACGGCCGTGGAGATGGCGTCTGACCTCGGATCCGCGCGCGTCTTCGTTCGCATAATCGGCGATGAGGCCGAGTTCAAGGAGACGCTTGCTGGGCTCGAAGCTGCAGCGCCGTTCCTGCGTGGGCTGCTCGGCCGCATTCTGCACATCCGCCGGATCCCTGAACTGCGCTTCCGCGAAGACCGGTCCATGGAGCACGCACGTCGGATCGAGCAGCTGCTGTCGGAGGTGGACGTGCCGGAGGAAGAGACGGTCGAGGTCGACGCGGAGACCCCGCCCGAGAGCTCGGAGTGACCAGGCTCGACATCGTCCTTCCGCTGGACAAGCCGGAAGGGCCAACCTCGCACGACGTGGTGGCGATGGCGAGGAAGGCCTTGGGCATCCGAAAGGTCGGACACACAGGCACGTTGGATCCGTTCGCTTCCGGACTCTTGTTGCTCTGTATCGGGAAGGCGACCCGGCTTGCCGAGTATTTCACCGGCTTGGCAAAGTCCTACGACGCCGTCGCTCGCCTCGGTATCACGACCGACACTGAAGACCGCGACGGCGAGCCCGGCGAGGAACGCCCCGGATGGGCCGATCTGAAACGCGACGCTGTAGTCACCGCAATGCAGGCCTTCAAGGGCGACATCGATCAAGTCCCTCCGCAGTTCTCGGCGAAGAAAGTCGACGGCGTGGCCATGCATCGGCGCGCGCGTCGTGGAGAACACGTCGATTTGGCGGCGCGACAGATCACGGTCCATGAGCTCGAGCTGCGCTCACTCGACCTGCCTTTCATGGAATTCCGGGTGTGTTGCTCGACTGGGACCTACGTACGGTCCCTGGCACGCGACATCGGAGAGGCGCTAGGGGTAGGAGCGCACCTCACCGGACTCAGGAGGACGTCGATCGGGTCGCACACCCTGGAACAGGCGATCACTCCTTCCCAGCTCGAGGACCCCGAGGTGGTATCGAGGGCTGCGCTGTCACCGCTGGAAGCACTCGGGCACCTACCGGCTGTCGTTGTCGATGAGCAGGGCCGTGACCGACTCGCGTTCGGTCAAACGGTCGACGCGCCAGAGACGGCAGACGGCGGGCACGTCGCCGTGGAATACGACGGCCGGCTGGTGGCGATCGCCCGAGTTCGTGACGGCGCTCTCAGGCCTGAGAAGGTATTCCTGCCATGAGCGGAACCGTGCGCTGGGCGTACCCACCGGGCTTGCCCACGGACAAAGGCACCGTCGTGACGGTGGGTACATTCGACGGTGTGCACCGCGGACATTGGGCTGTGCTCGAGGAGATCCGAGAGCGCGCGCGAGCCACCAATCGCCGCAGCGTCCTCGTGACCTTCGATCCGCACCCTCTGCGTATCGTACGGCCCGAGCATGCGCCGCCTCTGCTGACGACACCACTCGAGAAAAAGGAGATCCTCGCGGAGAGCGGGCTCGAGTACGCGGTCTTCATCGCATTTACCGAAACATTGTCGCGCTACTCGCCTCGCCGGTTCGTCGAGGAAATCCTGGTCGACCGCCTGCATGTGGAGGAGCTCGTGATCGGGTTCGACCATGGCTTTGGCCGTGATCGCTCCGGCAACGCCGACACGCTGCGCGAGATCGGAGCCGACCTCGGCTTCGACGTCGACGTGGTACCGCCGGTGGAGGCGGGGGAAGAGGCTGTCTCCTCCACACGGATTCGCGCCGCGGTTGCAGCCGGGCGCATGGAGGAGGCCCGCATGTGTCTGGGGAGGCCCTACTCCATTCGCGGTGTAGTCGTTCGCGGGGACGGGCGCGGCAAGGGGTTAGGTTTTCCGACCGCCAATCTCGAGGTCTCGGCGAGCGACAAGTTGATTCCGCCCTCGGGGATCTACGCCGTTCGGGGCGTGCTCAAGCGCGGTACGTATGTAGGAGCCTTGCACCTGGGTCCGCGACCGACCTTCGCTGGGTCTCCCCCTAGCATCGAGTTGCACCTGCTCGACTTCGAAGGCGACATCTACGGCGAGGCCGTGAGGATCGACTTCGTGCAGTATCTGAGGCCGGTTCTGCCGTTCGACAGCGTGGGAGCGCTGATCGATCAAATGCGGGCAGACGTCGACCTGGCTCGCCACGTGGTAGACGAGGATTCGGAGTTTGCCTAGCTTATGGGCTAACAAACAACGGCGCTTCCGCTTTCGTGGTCCAGCGCTCTCGCTTCCCTTGCAGCGACTGACTCTCGAGGAGGCCGACGCCCAATGGCGATCGTCAAGGAAGAAGTTATTCAGAAGTATCAGCTCCACGACAACGATCGTGGAAGCACCCCGGTCCAGATCGCGATCCTTACGGCTCGAATCAACGATCTCCGAGGCCATTTCGACGACCATAAGAAGGATCACCACAGCCGCCGCGGCCTGCTCAAGATGGTCGGGCGTCGGCGTCGCCTTCTCGAGTACATGAAGAAGACGGACATCGAGAAGTACCGCAGCCTGATCAAGGATCTGGGCTTGCGACATTAGTACGCTGAGGCGATCGCCTCAGTTTTTTTCAGCCGAAGCGGTTGTGCGCCTCGGTCGGGAGACGGCCTACGATTTGGCCGCGGAAACGGGCTCACGCGACCCACGCTTTTTGCGTGGGTGCCCGCGTGCCCCTCGCGGCGGTCGCTCTCTCCTCCGGTCCCACGGCAACTCGGCATTCAATCCGAGGCTGGGGATGTTCCCCGGCCGAAACCGAAGTGAGTAGAACAACATGATTCAAAGGATGGAGCGCCAGTTCGCAGGACGGACACTGTCGCTCGAAATCGGCCGTATGGCCAAACTCGCGCAAGGCTCTTGCCTCGTGCAGTACGGCGATACGGTGGTGCTGGTTGCGACCACAGTGCAGGACAGGCCAACCCACCTCCCATTTTTCCCCCTCACCATCGAGTATCGCGAGAAGTCGTACGCTGCGGGCAAGATCCCCGGCGGCTTCTTCAAGCGCGAAGGGCGGCCTGGCGAGAAGGAGATTCTCGCCGCGCGCTGCATCGATCGGCCCATCAGGCCCCTGTTTCCGGAGGGGTTCAGAAACGAGACGCAGGTCGCCTGCTTCATTCTGTCCGCGGACCAGGAAAACGATGCCGACGTGCTCGCCATGCTGGGTGCCTCGGTGGCGCTCAACATGTCGAAGATCCCGTTCAACACGACGGTGGCCTCGGTCCGAGTGGGCCGCATCAAGGACACCTGGGTGCTGAACCCGACCTTCCAGCAGCTCGAGTACTCCGACGTCGACATCGTCGTAGCGGGCTCCGCGGAAGCGATCACGATGGTCGAGGGCGGCGCTCTCGAGGTGCCGGAGAGTGAGATTCTCGAAGCGCTCGAGGTCGCGCATGCAGGCATCAAAGAGCTGTGCGCGTTCCAGGACGAGCTTCTCGAAGGCCATCGCGTGCCGGACATGGAGTGGACGTCGACCGCACCCGATGCCGACCTGAAGGAAAAGGTCGAAGGTATGGCTGCCGCCAAGGTGGCTGAGGCCCTCAACCTCGGTGACAAGCAGGAGCGGAATCAGGCGATGGCCGCGGTGACCGAAGACGTCGTCGCGACGCTCACCGAAGAGGACGAGCAGTACGCCGAGCACGCGAAGGACATCGGCGAGATCCTGCGCGGCATCGAGAAGACGACCATGCGTCGCCAGATCCTCGATAAGGGCGAACGCGCCGACGGACGTGGTTTGGAAGACATCCGTCAGATCACGAGTGAGGTCGGTGTGCTTCCACGCACGCACGGTTCCTCGCTCTTTACGCGTGGTCAGACCCAGGCGCTCGCGGTGGTGACACTGGGCACGTCGCGCGACGAGCAGCGCATCGACTCCATCGACACCCGAGAGGAGGTCACCAAGTCGTTCATGCTGCACTACAACTTCCCGCCCTTCTCGGTCGGTGAGGCCAAGCCGTTCCGTGGCACGTCACGGCGTGAGGTTGGCCACGGCAACCTGGCGGAGCGCGCGATCCAACCGCTGTTGCCCGCGTACGACGACTTCCCTTATACGATCCGGATCGTGTCGGACATCCTGGAGTCGAACGGTTCGTCCTCCATGGCGACGGTCTGCGGTTCTTCGCTCGCGCTCATGGACGCCGGCGTTCCCATCAAAGGCCCGTGCGCGGGCGTGGCGATGGGCCTGATCCAAGAAGGCGACGAGCTCGCCATTCTCACCGACATCCTCGGGCTCGAGGATGCACTCGGTGACATGGACTTCAAGGTCGCCGGCACGCGTGACGGTGTGACCTCGATCCAGATGGACATCAAGATCCAAGGTCTGACGGTCGACGTCCTCAAAGTAGCTCTCGAGCGCGCGCACAAGGCTCGGCTGCACATTCTGGACCTGATGGACCAGGTGCTCAGCGAGGCGCGCGACGACCTCTCCGCCTACGCGCCGCGCATCGTGTCGATCCAGATCAACCCCGAGAAGATCGGTGAGATCATCGGCCCCAAGGGCAAGACCATTCGGGCGATCCAGGAAGAGTCGGGTGCCACGATCGACATCGACGACAGCGGTCTGGTCAAGATCGCCGCGGTGTCGGGCGAGGCCGGAGCTCGGGCGCGGGAGATGATCGAAGCGATCGTGAAGGACCCCGAGATAGGACGGATCTACGAGGGCCCGGTGAAGAATACCACCACGTTCGGTGCCTTCATCGAGATCATGCCTGGTACCGAAGGCCTGTGCCACATCTCGGAGCTCCAGGAAGGACGCACCGACAAGACCGAGGATGTGCTCAAGAAGGGCGACATCACCAAGGTCAAGCTGCTCTCGATCGACGAGAAGGGTCGCCTCAGGCTCTCGAGAAAGGCCGCCTTGGAGGAGGAGCTTGCTGACGCGGCCGACAACGGCGACGACGCGGCCGAGGGTGCGGACGAGGCGGCTCAGACCGCCGACGCCTGAGCAGGCGGGTGCCGAGTAGGACCACGAGGGGGCACGGGCATACGCCCGTGCTCTCTTTGGCTTCGCCACTGACTGAGACGCGTGCCGGGTCGAGCGCCGCCGGGGACGGTACTGACATGATGAAAGAGTCGGTTCTCGACGGTGGGATCCACGTGCTCAGCGAGTACATACCGTCGGTTCGTTCGGCGAGCGTCGGTATTTGGATCCGCCAGGGTGGGGCCCACGAGCCGTTGTTGGACACGGGCGTGAGCCACTTGCTCGAGCACATGGTCTTCAAGGGCACAGAGCGACGCTCGGCCGCCGAGATCGCGATGGCGCTCGAAGGCCTAGGTGGCTCACTCGACGCTTATACCAGTCGCGAACACACTTCCTATCAGGCCCGGGTTCTGGACGAGCACATCGGCGAGGCACTCGATGTACTGGCCGACATGGTATTGGATCCTCTGCTGCGGGCAGAGGATCTGGAGCTCGAGCGCGAGGTCGTGCTCGAGGAAATCGCACAGGTCGAGGACACGCCGGACGATTTGGTCTTCGAGCTCCACTCCGATCTTCTCTGGGCTGGGCACCCGTACGGCCGTTCGATCCTGGGCACGAAAGAGTCGGTCGCCGACATGAGCATCGACACGCTACGCGAACTGCACGCCCGAACCTATGGCGGTGAGAACCTAGTCGTCGCCGCGGCCGGCAACGTGCAACACGAGCGCTTGGTGGAGGCGGTCCACAGCCTTTTTGGCTCTCGGGCCACGGGCGAGCCCAGCGACCGCGTCGCGATACCCGGACCTACTCTCGCCGGCCAGCACCGAATCGCACGCTCGACCGCACAAACACATGTGGTGCTCGGGGCCGGGGTTCCGGGGCACGGGCACAAGGACCGGTACCCGCTCGCGCTGCTCTCTTCGGAGCTGGGCGGAGGCATGAGCTCCAGGCTTTTTCAGAAAATCAGGGAGGAGCTCGGACTCTGCTACTCCGTGTACACCTACCAATCGTTCTACAGCGCGTCGGGCCTTTCCGGAGTGTATGTCGGAACGCGGCCGGCGACGGCGGATGCCGCGGTCGACGCGATCTCCGCTGAGATGAGCCGCATGGCCAATCTCGGACTCAGCGCGGACGAGTTGGAGCAGACCAAGAGGCAGGTGAAGGGGCAAGTCATGCTGTCCCTGGAGTCGACCGGGGCGCGGCTGTACCGGCTGGCTTCCTTCGCGCTGCATCGGGAGCCGTTCTTAGGGCTCGATGGCCTACTCGACAAGATCGACTCGGTGACCCTCGAGGACGTATGCCGTGTCGCGGCCGAATTCTACGATCCCGACCGCCAACTGGTGGTCCGACTTGGCCCGGATGCCACGAATGGGAGCGCGCAAGCGTGACTGAAAGACAATCCAACCAGGGAAGCGCTTAAGAAATGCTGATCGGCGTTCCGAAGGAGATCAAAAGCGACGAGTATCGCGTCGCGTTGCCGCCGGCCGGGGCAGAGATGCTCACGCAGGCCGGGCATGAGCTCTTTGTCGAAAAGGGTGCCGGGTTGGGTAGCGGGTTCACCGACGACTTCTATGTGAACGCCGGCGCGGCAATACTCGATGGCCCAGAGGATGTCTGGGCGCGGGCCGATATGATCGTGAAGGTCAAGGAGCCCATCGAGGTCGAGTGGCCTCGCATGCGCGACGGCCAGGTCATCTTCACGTACTTCCACTTCGCTGCCGACGAGTCGCTCACAAGGGCATGCGTCGAGTCCGGATCCATCGCGATCGCGTATGAGACGGTCGAGCTTCCAACCGGAGAGTTGCCGCTGCTCACGCCCATGAGCGAGGTCGCGGGCCGCATGGCCGTACAGGAGGGTGCCAAGTACCTGGAACGCCCCCAGGGCGGCCTCGGGGTTCTGCTGGGCGGTGTTCCGGGTGTGCTACCAGGAAAGGTACTCATCCTGGGCGCTGGCGTGGTCGGTACCAACGCGGCGAAAATGGCTGCCGGCATGGGCGCTCGCGTCCACATGATGGACATCAACCTCAAGCGCCTGCGCTACCTCGACGACGTGATGGCTGCAAATGTGAACGTGCTTTACAGCACTCGCTACGCGATCAGGAAGCAGATTCAGGATGCCGACCTCATCATCGGGGCGGTTCTGATTCCCGGAGCGAAGGCGCCCCACCTCATCAGCCGCGAGGACCTCGGCCTCATGCGAGCCGGTACGGTGATCGTCGACGTCTCGGTCGACCAAGGAGGCTGCGTCGAGACGATCAGGCCCACGACGCACCAGGACCCTGTCTACACGGTCGACGATGTCATCCACTATGCTGTGGCGAACATGCCCGGCGGCGTCCCGCGCACGAGTACGCTCGCGCTCACCAATGCGACGCTGCCCTATACGATGGCGTTGGCGGGCAAGGGCTGGCAGCGAGCGTGCCTCGAGGACGACGCCCTTAAGCTCGGCGTCAACGTCGTGCGTGGCCATGTGACCTACCCTGCGGTCGCTGACGCGTGCGGCCTCGAGTGCCATGACACCGACGACTTTCTGACTTGAGCTCGGTCGTCCGCTTTCGCCGGCTTGCATCGAACCCCGATCTTCCGCTGCCGGGTAGGGGCACACCTCAAGCGGCCGGCTACGACATCCGCTCTGCCGAAGACGAGGTGGTGCTGCAACCAGGTGAGATCCGGCTTGTGAGCACGGGCCTTGTCATGGAGCTGCCCGAGGGTATGGAGTGCCAGGTCCGACCGCGTTCCGGGCTCGCGCTCAAGCACGGGATCACATTGCCAAACAGCCCCGGCACCATCGACCCGGACTATCGCGGTGAACTCCGAATCATCATGCAAAATCTCGGCCCACAGGCTGTCACGCTGATGCGCGGAGAGCGCATCGCACAGCTCATTTTCGCTCGCTTCGAGGCACCCGAAGTGCTCGAGGTGGACGAGCTGAATGAGACCGAGAGGGGCGAGGGTGGGTTCGGCAGCACGGGAACGAGCTAAACGCATACGGGACACTGGCATCCCGGAAGAAGTAAACGTATGTTCCAAGGCCTTTTTGGCCCGCGGTGGAGCCAGCCGCGGGTCCTTTTTGGCCCTCACCACCAGAGAAGCTGATTTGTCCGCACTGAGCGATTGGTTCGGCTCGGGGCGTCTTGTCCCGGTAAACGACATCGCCGTCGACCTAGGCACGGCGAACACGCTCGTATATGTGAAAGGTGAGGGCATCGTACTCAACGAGCCCTCTGTGGTCGCGGTCAACAAGGGTAGCAAGCGCATCATGGGCATCGGCTTGGAGGCGAAGCGGATGCTGGGCCGCACGCCCGAGGGCATCGAGGCCATCCGACCGCTCAAGGACGGCGTCATCGCGGACGTCGACATCACCGAACTCATGCTGCGTCACTTCCTCAAGCAGGTGACCAAGAAGCGCATCTTCCGCATCAAGCCGCGGGTCGTGGTGGGTGTGCCGTCCGGCATCACCGAACTCGAGCGGCGTGCGGTGCGCTCCTCCGCGATGTCGGCCGGCGCCAAAGCGGTGTACATGGTCGACGAGCCGATGGCGGCCGCGATCGGTGTCGGGCTTCCCGTCGAGACCCCGACCGGAAACATGGTGATCGACATAGGCGGTGGTACGACCGAGATCGCGGTCATCGCGCTCTCGGGTATCGTGTCCAACACCTCGATTCGCGTGGGGGGCGATGAGCTCGACCGGGCCATCGTGACCTTCCTGCGGAAGAACTACAACCTGCTTATCGGCGAGCCGACCTCCGAGGCCATCAAGATCCAGATCGGCTCGGCGTTCGACTTCGGCGAAGAGCGGGAGATGGACGTGAAGGGCAGGGACCTCGTCTCGGGGATCCCGAAGACGGTCAAAGTGCACTCGCAGGAGGTACGCGAATGCATACAGGAGCCGATCCAGGCCATCGTCGAGGCCGTACGCCGTGCGCTGGAGATCACGCCCCCCGAGCTGTCTTCGGACATCGTCGATCGTGGCATCGTCATGACCGGTGGCGGCGCGCTGATCCGGGGACTCGATCGGCTGCTGTACCACGAGACCAACCTGCCGATCCACGTGGACGATGAGCCGCTCACGTGTGTCGTGCGGGGCGCGGGCCGCATCCTAGACGACCTGCACAAGTACCGCACCGTTCTGGTTCCGTAGGGAAAGGCGCGGTGCCGGCGTACGGACCTGAGCCGGAGACCAACGGCGGCCGACGACCGGGCATGCTCGCGATCACCTTTCTGCTGCTTGCCCTCTCGATCTCGTACTTGCCGGACGTCGCCCAGCAGCGCATCGCGTGGACGTTGAGGGTTTCGATTCTACGCCCGTTCCTGGCCACGCAAGAGCGGATCCTGGCGGCGCGCATGAACGCGCAGAACGTCGAGCAGCTCATGGGACAGATCGACTCGATGACCGCCGTGCTATCCACGCAGGCGGCGCTTTTCGACGAGAACTCCACGCTACGCAAACTGCTCGACCTTGCCGAGCGCGCTGGGCCCTCGTTCTTGCCGACCACGGTGCTGCGGGGTGGTACGGCAGGCTCGGAGAGCATGTTCTTGGTAAGAGTCGGCGCCGCTCAGGGGATCTATGAGGGCGCTCCGGTCGTGACCTGGCGCGGCTTGGTGGGGGTCATTCTAGAGGTGCAGAAGGAGATCTCGCGCGGCATGGATTGGACCCACCCGGACTTCAAAGTGAGTGCCATGCTTCAGGACGGCACGATGTTCGGCATTGTGGACAACCGACGGCGCGCGTTCCGCGAGGTGGACCGCCTCGTGCTCAACGGCACACCCTTCAACGAGGACGCATTGCCAGGCACTCCGGTGCTTACCAGCGGATTGGGTGCCACATATCCGCGGGGCATTCCCGTGGGTGTAATCGATGAAGTGGAGGCGACTCAAGGGCAGTGGGGAAAGAGCTATTGGCTACGGCCGATGGTCGAGCCGGGGGAGGTCACTCACGTCTTGGTCGCCAGGCGAGGCGCTGGTGGCGACGTCGGAGCTCTGTGGTTGGCGGATTCGGTGCAGGTGGGTGAGGCGCGCACCCAACTCGGGCGCCGCCCGTGAAGACCGATGCTCGCATCTGGCTGCTCTTCGCGGGCCTCGCGCTGATGCACTTGCTGCTGCACGTGGGATTCGGGATCGGAAGGGCCGCACCCGACTTGCTCACGGTTGCGCTGCTGCTGGGAGCGCGGGAGGTGGGCATGGGGCGCGCGGCTGGCATGGGGCTGCTCTTCGGGTTGCTGGAGGACGCACTGAGCGTGTTGTCGTTTGGGGCGAACAGCGCCGCGATGACCATCGTCGCCGTGCTGGGGGCGGTTACGAGGGATCTCTTCGTAGGAGACTCCTTGTTCTTTTTGGTGTCGTACTTCTTGATCGGGAAGTGGGTCCGAGACCTGGTGTATTGGTTCATGGTGGGCGAGACCCTTCGGCAGCCCTTCGTCGATCAGGTGCTCATTCAAGGCCTCATCGGAGGCATGTATGCCGCGATCGTCGGCGTGGTGTTGCTCGCGGTTACTGGACTCAGGCAGGAGGCCCCGGCATGAACGTACACCACGCGCACGAGCGTCGTCGTCGGGCTCGGGGCGCGCAGCTAATGATTGCGCTGGTTCTGGGGTTGCTCGCGGCCGCGTTCTTCCGCATCCAGGTCCTGGGTTCGGACGCCTGGGAGTTGAGGGCGACCTCGAATCGAATTCGCCAGCTCTCGTTGCCCGCGCCCCGTGGCATCATTTATGACCGGAACGGGGACATCCTGGTCGACAACGTGCCGGGGTACGCCATCACTTTGCTGCCCGGTCCCCTGGATGAGGCACGCGAGACACTAGAACGCATGAGTGCGTATGTCGAGATGTCCGAGGAACGCATCGAGCGAGTACTCGCCACGCTGCGCCGATATGGACGAGAGGTCGTAGTCGACGCTGATGCTGACTTCGAGACGGTCAGCGCGCTAGAAGAACGTCGAGCCGAGTTCCCCGGCCTCTATCTCGAGATGCGTCCGCGCCGCCGATACCTGCTCGGGGAGGCGGCGGGGCACGTGCTGGGGTACGTGGGAGAGATCACCGCCGAGGAGTTGGCCTCTCCATCGTTCGCCGCCGACCTTTATCGCCAAGGCATGGTGGTCGGCAAGAATGGGATAGAGAACGAGTACGAGCAGCAGCTTCAGGGCCGGCAGGGACTCCGGTATCTGGAGTTCGATGCACGAGGGCACATCGTCGGTGACTTCGGAGGCGCGCGCACGGATCCGGGCGAGTCGGGACAGGACCTCCATCTCAACTTGGACATGGAACTCCAGGCGTGGATCCACTCGATCTTCCCGGACTCGATGGCGGGGGCGGTAGTGGCGCTCGATCCGGCGGATGGTGGTGTCCTGGCGCTCTATTCGGCCCCCTCCTACGACCCCAACGAGTTCGTGGGAGGAATCAGCACGGATCTGTGGGCCTCGCTCACGGCGGATGAGGGCAATCCGTTGTACGACCGTTCGGTGCTCGGCTTGTACGCGCCCGCGTCGACTTGGAAGCTGGCGACCGCGGGCATTGCGCTGGACCTCGGCGTCGTAACTCCCGACGAATTCATGGCCGTGCCGTGTAACGGGTCCTTCACCTTTGGCGCGCGTTCGTACCGATGCCATCTAGCTGAGGGCCACGGCTTCAACAATCTGGCCCAGGCGATCGGTAATTCGTGCGACGTCTACTTCTACCAGCTCGGACTCAGGATCACGCTCGACGAGCTGCTCCGGCGCTCGACCGAAATCGGCTTCAGTCAACGCTGTGGCATCGATCTGCCTCAGGAGAGCCAGGGTATCTTCCCGGCTGAGCGGGCGTTTTGGGAGCGGCGCTTCGGGTACGCGCCACGCGAAGGCGAGGTGCTCAACCTCGCCATCGGACAGGGGCCCAACTCGCAGACACCGCTCAAGATGGCGCAGTTCTACCTGGCGATCGCCAGCGACGGATCAGCGCCGACCCCCGCGCTCGCGCAGGGCGCGAATGAGGGAGAGGGGTGGTCGCTCGACCTCGCGCCGGAGCACCTCGAGTCCCTACGCGATGGTCTTCGCGCGGTAACCGCACCCGGCGGGACCGCCCACATCCGGACCTCACTGGAGTACTGGGAGGTCCTGGGAAAGACAGGAACGGGTGAGCACGCCGAAAGCCAGGCCGGGACCGCGCCGCCGCACGCGTGGTTCGCAGGCATGGCTGGGCCGTTCGGCGGTCCCCCCGAGATCGTGGTGGTGGTGATCGTCGAGTATGGGCAGAGCGGGAGCTCGGTGGCGTCCCCGATCATGTCCAAGACCGCGGACTTCTATTTGCGGAAGAAATACGACATCCCATTCGACACGGTGCAGACGTACCTCGAGCATATTCAGCGGGGCCCGGTGCCCGCGTGGTACCGGGAGCGTTATCCCACGAACGCCGGTAGCCGGTGACCCGCCTGCTCGAAAAGTGGGCGGTGGACCCTCCGCTCGTCTTCGCCATCTTCGCGATGACCTTGTTCGGAATCGCGATGATCTATTCCGCAGGGGTCGTGCACATCCCGAATGCGGTGACGCAGGACGCATGGGTCAAGCAGGCGGCGTGGTTCGCGATCGCGCTTGTCGCGTTCACAGTGCTCGCCCGAGTCCCCCTGCGCTGGATCGAGTGGGTGGCGGTCCCGTCGTACGTGGTTGGGGTCCTCCTGCTCGCCATCACGTTGGTCATCGGGACGGGCGCCGGAACCGCCATCGGCGTGAAGAGCTGGATTCGCATCGGCGGGTTTGGCTTCCAGCCGTCCGAATTCGCCAAGATCGCCACGATCCTGATGCTTGCCCGCGTGCTTTCCCAGCGAAAAGAGCCGCTCACCTCGCTGCGCGATTTGCTGCTGCCATCGGTGCTCGTGGGACTCCCGCTCGCGCTGATTATGCTGCAGCCGGACCTTGGTACGGCGCTGGCGTTTGGCGGCATCCTCTTCGCGATCTTGTTCTGGGCGGGTACGCCGGTGGCGCTGTTGCTGCTCGTCGCGAGTCCAGGCGTGGGACTCGTGCTCTCCTTCGACACCCGGATCTGGTCGGCGTACATCGTGGGCGTGGTCGCCTTCCTGTATCTGTATCGTTACCGCCTCTTCCTATTCGAATCCGTGGCCGTGGTATTGGCGAATGTCGCTGCGGGCACAATCTCGCGGCCGCTTTGGGAATCGCTCAAGCCCTACCAGCAGAATCGCATCCTGGTATTCCTCGACCCGGAGGTCGACGCCCGCGGGGCAGGGTACCAGGTCATACAATCGAAGGTGGCGGTCGGCAGTGGCGGTCTGACCGGACAGGGGTTCACGCTGGGCCCGCAGAAGCGCTACGACTTCCTGCCGGAGCAGCACACCGACTTCATCTTCAGCGTCGTAGGTGAGGAGCTCGGTTTCTTGGGCACGATGGCGGCGATTCTCGGTTTCGCCTTCATCCTCACGCGCTTGGTCCGGATGGCCGAAGAGTCCCCGGATCCCTTTGCCGGCCTAGTCCTGCTCGGTATCTTGGGGGCCTGGCTCGTCCATATTTTCGTCAATGTCGGCATGACCGTGGGGGTCGTGCCGATCACCGGGATCCCGCTGCCCTTCGTGAGTTATGGCGGCACGTTCCTACTGATGTCCTGGGTCGCCGTCGCGATCGCCGTCCGCGTCGCCCACGAACGATAGGAAGTCGCATGGCGTGGTTCCGAAAGGACAAAAAGCCGCTCAAGGCGCAGGACAGGCGGGACCTTCCGTCCGACGTCTTCGACAAGTGTCCGGGCTGTAGCGAGATCTTGTACCGCGAGCGGCTGGCGCAAAACCTCAACGTCTGCCCGGCATGTGATCACCACCTGAAGATCGCTGCCGAGGCGTACCTGAGCATTCTCGCCGACAGCGGTACGTTCGAGGAGATCGATGCTCATCTGCGCGCCGCGGACCCCCTCGGTTTCGAGGACCTGAAGGCCTACCCGGATCGCATTGCGGCGGCCGAAGCCAAGGGCAAGACCGAGGCGGCCATCTCCGGTACGGGCAAACTCGATGGGATCGACATCGTGCTGACGGTCATGGATTTCGCCTACATCGGCGGTTCCATGGGGTCCGTGGTCGGCGAGAAAATCGCGCGTGCCGGCCGGGTCGCGCTCGAGCGCGAGATCCCCTTCCTCATCGTGAGCGCGTCGGGTGGAGCGCGCATGCAAGAAGGCATGCTCTCACTCATGCAGATGGCCAAGACGTCGACGGTGCTCGCGCGGCTTCATGAGGCCTCGATCCCGTTCATTTCCATCTTGACCAACCCGACGACCGGTGGTGTCACGGCGTCGCATTCGATGCTCGGCGACGTAAACATCGCCGAACCCGACGCGCTCATTGGATTCGCCGGGCCCCGAGTGATCGAAGAGACCATCAAACAGGAGCTGCCGCAGGGGTTTCAGCGTTCACAGTTCCTGCTCGAGCACGGCATGGTCGATTGCATCGTCGATCGGCGTGAGTTGAAGAAGACAGTGGCGCTCGTCCTCCGCCATCAGTTCGCCGGATGGACGGAGTAGCCGGCCCGCGCCTCTCCGCGCCCGACCGCCTGGACAGGCCTTTCGCAGATCCGCTCGTCTTGCGGCTTTTCCCGCCGCTGGCCACGGGCGTGCACTGGGGGTTGGAGCGCACCGCGCGGGCGCTGGAGTCGCTCGGCGACCCGCATCGCGCTTATCCGACGATCCACGTTGGTGGGACCAACGGGAAGGGCTCGGTGGCCTCCACGCTCTCATCGGTCCTGAACGCCAGCGGGTTGAACGCGGCGTGCTACACGTCGCCTCATCTGTGCTCCTTTCGCGAGCGCATATTGGTTGGCGGGCAGCCGCTCCCGGAGGACGAGATCCTTGCTCACGCCGAGGAAGTAACGGACGCCGTAGTGCGCTTCGGCCTGACGTTCTTCGAGGCTGTGACCGTGCTGGGCTTCCACACCTTCGCGCGCTCGTCTGCGGATGTCGCGGTGATCGAGGTCGGCCTCGGTGGCAGGCTCGACGCCACCAATGTGCTCAGGCCCGAGGTCGCTGCGGTCACCAACATCGCCATGGACCACGCCGACTATCTCGGAGACTCGCTCGAGAAGATCGCTTGGGAAAAGGCCGGAATCGTCAAGCCGGGGGTCCCCTTGGTGACCGCCGAGGTGGAGCCAGCCTTGTTGCAGGTCTTCCGCGACGTGACGGCCGAAACCGGAGCCCCGTTGGTGACACTGGATCCGGACTCGGTCGAGGACCTCACAGTCGCGGCCGACCGCACCAGCTTCGCCTTGCACACCCATGCGTGGGGCCGCCTGGAAATCGAGACGCCCCTGGTGGGACGTCATCAGGCGACGAACGCAGCGTTGGCCATCGAAGTACTCGAGTACCTGCCGGACGATCTGCGCCCTGACGCCGATGCCATTCGCAATGGTGTGCGCGCCGTCGAGTACCATGGCCGGGATGAGATCGAGATCATCGACGGCTTGACCTGGCTGTTCGACGTGGCGCACAACACCGCGGGAATTCGCTCGTTGGTCGATACCATCGATCGACTCGAGCTGCCGCGACCGTTGGTCGCGCTGGTTGGAGTTCTGGGCGACAAGGACTGGCGCAGCATGCTACCGCCGCTATTCGCGAGAACCGATGCCGCGGTGCTGACTCAGCCGCCGTCGGCGCCTCCGGAGCGGCGTTGGAGCCCCGCGGACGCGGCCCACGCGGTGGCGAAGATGACTCGAGTCACGATCGAAGAAGACTTCGAGCGTGCGTTCCAGCGGGTCCGCTGTGACGCCGGGCAGGGCACCGTGGTGGTCACGGGCTCGGTGCACACCGTCGGCAGCGCACTACGACTGCTCGGCCGCGAGCCGTTACGCTAGATTCTGCGCCATCATGGCTAGCTCAGCTTTCTCGAGACTTCCCGGGTTTCGCGACTTTCCTCCGGAAGACCTCGCCCTCCGCTCTCTGATTTTCGGTGCGTGGCGCCAGACTTCCCGGCGCTACGGATTCTTGGAGTATGACGGTCCGCCGCTGGAGCCTCTCGATCTTTACGTCGAGAAGAGTGGGCAGGAGATCGTCGGGCAGCTGTACAACTTCGTCGACAAGGGCGAACGCAACGTGACGTTGCGGCCCGAAATGACGCCCTCGTTGGCACGCATTCTGGCGGACCGTAGCCGCGGCATGAGCAAGCCGATTCGGTGGTTCAGCATGCCGCAACTGTTCAGGTACGAGCGGCAGCAGCGCGGACGTTTGAAGGAGCACTTCCAGTGGAACGTCGACATTGTCGGTGAGTCCGGCGTGGCCGCGGACGTGGAGGTGCTCGCGGTCGGCATCGACGGGCTGCGAGCCCTCGGACTGACGAGCGACGACTTCGCTGCGCGGGTATCTGATCGGCGGCTGTTGACTGCGGTTCTGGGGGCATTGGGAGTCTCGGAGCAGCAGCTTCCGGGCACCTTTGCGCTCGTGGACAAGTCAGAGCGTCAGCCGAAGGAAAAGTCGCGCGCTCACCTCACCGACGAGGTAGGGGTGGACCCGTCCGTAGCGGACCAGGTGCTCGGCATGCTCGATGACTCCAGCATCGAAGCGCTCACAGAGCGCTTTGCGGACCGCGATGATGTGGGTGCCGCACTCGAGCCGGTGCGCGAGTACATTGCGTCTCTCGAGGCGATGGGTCTGGGTGACTTCGTAGAGGTCGATCTTACCATCGTGCGCGGCCTCGCCTACTACACAGGCATCGTCTTCGAGCTGTTCGATTGCAAACGTGAATTGAGGTCAATCTGTGGAGGGGGGCGCTACGATCGGCTGCTCGAGCTCGTCGGAGGTGAGGCACTCCCGGCGGTGGGGTTCGGCATGGGGGACGTGGTCCTGGGCGAGCTGCTCTCGGACCGGAGTCTGATACCGGAATACCAGAGATCTCTCGACTACTTCCTGGTATTGATCTCGGAAGAGCAGAGGCCCCAGGCGCTTGGCATCGCGCATCGGCTCCGCGAAAGCGGCAAGAGCGTGGCGTACGTGCTCAGCGAACGCGGTGTGGCGAAACAGATGAAAGTCGCAGCCAAGGAAGGAGCACGACGGGTGCTGATCGTTGGCCCGGAGGAGCTGGCGCGCGACAGCGTGCTCGTGAAAGACATGGTATCCGGGGAGCAAAGCGAGGTCGGGCTGGACGAGCTCACGTGAGTGAGCGGGCGCGCATCGAACGAGAAGCGCAGGCAGCACACGAAGTTGCGGTTCGTGCAATTCGACGCCTCGACATTCTCGAGTGGGTCATCCTTGCTGGCGCCATGTTGTTGGCGATCGGGGGAGGTGCGGCCGTCGCGTGGTTGATCGCGCCCACGCTTGCGTTCGGTTTTCGACCCATTTGGACGGTGATGTCGGTGCTGCTGTTCGTGGTGCCGGGTGTCATCGCAATCAGGCGTATGCGAAAGGACGAGCGCGAAGCTCGTGCGAAGACCCAAAGGAAACTCGAAAACGAATATGGCCGACGATAAGAAGCTGACGTCCCAACAGGAGGACTTCGCCAAGTGGTACAACGAAGTCGTGCTGAGAGCCGAGCTCGCTGACCACTCGCCGGTGCGCGGAAGCATGGTCATTCGGCCGTGGGGCTACGGAATCTGGGAGCACATGCAGAGCGCCTTGGATGCAATGTTCAAGGAGACTGGGCACGAGAATGCCTATTTTCCGCTTCTGATCCCCATGAGCTTCATCGAGCGCGAGAAGGAGCATGTGGAAGGCTTCGCGCCCGAGCTCGCGGTGGTCACTCAAGCCGGCGGCAAGGAGCTCGAGGAGCCTTATGTGATCCGCCCCACGTCGGAGACGATCATCTACGCGATGTACGCCAAGTGGGTGCAGAGTTACCGCGACCTGCCTGTGCTCATGAACCAGTGGGCGAACGTCGTGCGTTGGGAAATGCGCACTCGGCTCTTCCTGCGTACGTCCGAGTTCCTGTGGCAGGAGGGCCACACCGCGCACGCCACCGCGGAGGAGGCCGAAGAAGAGACGCGGCTCATCTTGGGCCTGTATCGCACGTTCATGGAAGACTGGATCGCCATGCCGCCGATGACCGGTCTCAAGTCCGAGTCCGAGAAGTTCGCCGGGGCGGTGCGCAGCTACGCTTGCGAGGCGCTCATGAAGGACAACAAGGCGCTGCAGGCGGGCACTTCGCACTTCCTCGGTCAGAACTTCGCGAAGCAGTTCGAGCTCACGTTTCAATCTGAGGATGGCCAGGAAGAGTTCGCCTGGAATACGTCCTGGGGCGTCTCGACCCGTCTCATCGGTGGGCTCGTAATGACACATGGCGACGACAACGGGCTGGTCATCCCGCCGAGGCTCGCTCCCGCACAGGTTGTCGTCATACCGATCCTGCGGGGAGACGATGCCGGGCCGGTTCGAGACAAGGCGGACGAGATCGTATCCAGGCTCAAAGAGAACGGGGTGCGCGTGCGCCTGGATGCGAGGGACCACCTCTCGCCCGGAGCCAAGTTCTTCGAGTGGGAACGAAAGGGCGTGCCGTTCAGGCTAGAGATCGGACCCAGGGATCTCGCTGAAGGAAAGGTCGCGCTCGCGCGTCGATTGACGCCCGAGGGCGAGAAGCGAAAGGCCTTCCTTCCTGAGGCTCAAGCGCTCGCCGAGCTTCCAGAACGATTGGAGTCGTTCCAGGGCGAGCTCTTGCAAGCGGCGATCGCGCGTCGAGAAGCCAATACAGTGCGCGGCGTGAAGAGCTTGGACGAAATGGAGGAGGCGTTCGAGGATGGCGCAGGCTTCGTTTTCAGCGGGTGGAGTGGTGACCCCGCGGTGGAGGAAGCCGTGAAGGAGCGCATGAAGGCAACCATTCGTCTGCTGCCCGACGAAGAATTCCGCTCAGATCAAGCGCCCGCCACGTGCGTCTCGGGCGCGGGTGAGTCGGTGACGGAGGCGGCTTGGGCGAGAGCCTACTGACCCAGCCGTTCGTGCGCAGAAACGGTGAGCTTCACTGCGGGGACATCCCTGCCGCGGAGCTCGCCGAACGCTTTGGGACACCGTTGTACGTCTATGACATCCGACGTATCGCTGAACGCGTAGGCGCGTTTCACACCGCTTTTGCGGGGGTCGACCACCTACTCGCCTATTCCGTAAAAGCCAACGGGAACCTGTCGATCCTACGGCGCCTTCATGCCATGGGATGCGGCGCCGACATCACGAGCCTAGGTGAGCTCTATCGGGCTCGGCAGGCCGGTATTCCCGGGCGCATGATCGTGTTCGCCGGAGTGGGTAAGACCGTGCCGGAGATCGAGGCGGCACTCGAATACGGCATCTACGCGTTCAACGTCGAGAGCAGGGGGGAACTCGAACGCATCGATGAGGTCGCGACGCGCCTAGGGCGACGCGCGCCTTTTGCGATTCGGGTGAATCCGGACGTCTTCGCGGCGACCCCGCACGAGTACACACGCACGGGCACCGCGAGCACTAAGTTTGGGGTGCCTTGGGACGAGACCGGTGACTTGTACCTGTGGGCGAAGGACCGTCCGTGGCTCGTCGCGGCCGGCATCGATATGCACATCGGTTCGCAGATCGTCGATGCCACACCCTACGTGCGCGCGCTCGAGTGTGTGCTCGACCTCGTCACCGAGTTGAGCGCCGCTGGTGTCGACCTCAAGTTCCTGAATATCGGAGGAGGCTACGGTATCCGCTACGACCATGATCCGGGGATGGACGTCGACGAGTTGGCGGCCGAGCTCGTGCCGCGCGTGAAGTCGGCGGGTCTGCGACTCATTCTCGAGCCAGGCCGCTCCATCGTCGGGGACGCAGGTGTCTTGCTGACCCGGGTCGAGTATGTGAAGAGGAGCGGGCGCAAGCATTTCGTGGTCGTGGACGGTGGCATGAGCGAGCTGATCCGACCGAGCCACTACGGCGGCTTCCACGCCGTGGCGCATACAATGCCCAGCCAAGGAGCCACTACGCGGGTCGACATCGTGGGCCCCATATGCGAGACCGGAGATTTCCTCGCGCGCGACCGCGAGCTGCCCCTTCCGGAGCAGGGTGACTTGCTCGCGGTTTGCACTGTCGGGGCCTATGGATTCGCGATGGCGTCGAACTACAACGGCCGCCTGCGACCAGCGGAAACGATGGTCGACGGGAACGAAGCTACCTTGATCCGGCAGCGGGAGACTCTGCCCGACCTTGTCCGCGGAGAAGAATGAGCCACATACACGACCGCGTCCTGATTCTCGACTTCGGATCGCAGTTCACGCAGCTCATCGCGCGTCGCATTCGAGAAGAGCGGGTTTATTGTGAGATTCACCCTCCCACGCGATCGCTCGAGTGGATTCGCGAATGGAATCCGGCCGCCGTGATCTTGAGCGGTGGTCCGTCGTCGGTGTACGACGACAACGTACCCACCACGAACCGCGAGCTGCTGCACTCGGGCATTCCAGTGCTGGGCATCTGCTACGGCTTCCATCTCATCGCTCATCTGGAGGGCGCCAAGGTCGAACATGGCCGTCGTGAATACGGGAGAGCCGAGCTCACAGTGCATGTCGATGAGGGAGTCTTCGCTGGCTTCGAGCCCGGAGAATCGACGACCATCTGGTGCTCGCACGGGGACCACGTCGACGAGCCACCCCCTGGCTACGAAGCGCTGGCGTCCACCGACACGCTTCCCGTGGCTGCGTTCCGTGCCCTGGACCGGCCGGTGTGTGCCGTGCAGTTCCACCCCGAGGTCGCTCACACACACCGGGGAGACGAGATTCTCTCCAATTTCTTATTCGAGGTCGCCGGCTGCGCCGCCACTTGGACGGCCGATGCCTTCATCGAAGACACCATCGAGCGCATCCGGGAACAAGTCGGCGAGGCCAGCGTCATCTGCGGGCTCTCCGGTGGCGTGGACTCTTCGGTTGCTGCGCTGCTCGTCCACCGCGCCATCGGGGACCGACTCACGTGCATTTTTGTCGACCACGGGCTACTGCGGAAGAACGAGCGCGAGCAGGTGGAGACGATGTTTCGGTCCCACTACGACATTAAGCTCGTGGTGGAGGACGCGCAGCAGGGGTTTCTCGGTGACCTCGCGGGAATTTCGGACCCGGAGGCCAAGCGTAAAGCCATCGGCGGCCGCTTCATCCAGGTCTTCGAAGCCACCGCCAAGCGCGAGGGCACCGGAGCCACGTTCCTCGTTCAGGGCACTCTGTATCCGGACGTCATCGAGTCGGTTTCGGTGGGGGGGCCTTCGGTGACCATCAAGAGTCATCACAACGTTGGCGGCCTGCCCGAGCACATGCCCTTCCAGCTCATCGAACCACTGCGCGAGCTCTTTAAGGACGAAGTCAGGAACGTCGGTCGGGAGCTGGGTCTGCCCGACCACTTCGTCGGGCGCCACCCGTTCCCCGGACCCGGACTCGCAATCCGCATCATCGGGGAGATCACCGATGAACGCTTGTCGATGCTACGGGATGCCGACGCGATCTACCTGGAAGAGATCCGCAGCGCCGGACTTTACGACGAGATCTGGCAGGCGTTCGCGGTACTGCTGCCCGTCCAGTCGGTGGGCGTGATGGGAGATGCCCGCACCTACGAAAGCGTGCTGGCGCTTCGAGCCGTGACGTCGCGCGATGGCATGACCGCGGACTGGTATCCTTTTCCGCCCGAGGTGCTGGCACGGATCTCCACCAGAATCATCAACGAGGTGCGGGGCGTGAACCGCGTGACCTACGACATTAGCTCTAAGCCGCCCGCGACCATCGAATGGGAGTAGGGCAAGCATCTCCGGTCGCGCGCCGAACTTCTGGGACAGGACACTACACGAAGGCTTGGCCCTCCACCGGTAGCTTCTTGACCACCACCGCATCCGCCTCGATCTCGATCATCATCTCAGGCTCGATGAGCCGCCGTACTTCGACCATCGACGTCGTCGGCGGATGCTTGCCGAAGTACTCACCGTGAGCACGCCCGAACTCCTGCCAGCTGTCGATGTTCGTCACGAACATCCGAGTTCGGGTGACATCAGCGAGCCCGCCGCCGAGGCCCTCGAGTGCTTCACGAATGATCTCGATGCAACGGACCGTCTGAGCGTATGGGTCCCCCGGGGCATGCACTCCGCCGTCGATCGCGACCGGTGCGCAGCCGGTCACGAAGATGCGATCGCCCGCGCGCAGCGCGCGACAATAGCCGACTTTCGATTCCCATTGCGCGCCGCTGAAGACCCTTTGGAACGACATTTGCTGCTCCGCGTGCAAAAGTGAGGACACCCTCTAGGTGTTCACGTTCACTGAAGGCCCAGCTCACTGCAACAAGGAGGAACCACGTGCGTCGCTCGGTCGTCACGATTCCGTTTCTGGTATTGCTTGCCGCGCCGGTGTCCGCCCAGGTCGCGTTCGACGCCCCGTCATTGATCGGACCCGCTTCGCCGAACGGTTTGGCGATCTATCTCACGAACTCGGATCCCGGCGACGGTCTCGCGGGCTCGTCACTTGGCGAGGGTCGCGTGGGCGAGTGGACGAGGGGTGCCGCGCGTCCGTTGGGGAGGGGGGTCGACGGCGACCTGGCGCTAGGCGGAGGCATCGACATCTCTGGGGTGCTCAGTCGGGGTCTGGAGGACTCGGACATCGACATTCTCTGATGGACGGGCGTCGGCGCGGGCACCGGTGACGACGTCATGGTGTCGGTCCCGCTCGCGATCGTCGCCGGCTGGACTGGAGAGGGGGACGACGTGGTCTTCTGGCCGTACTTGGGCGGTCACATCGCCCTGGACTTCACGTCCATCGACGGGGACGAGCTCGTGTTTGACGCCTTCCTGGACGTCGGCATGGACCTGGAGTTGACCTCGGGGTGGATCGTCCGATTCGGGCTGAGCGTGGGAGGGAGGGGTGCACTGGCACTCGGCATTTCGGTACCGAGCGGGTCCAGTCGCACTCAGAACTAGGAAGCGCTACCGGCGTCCGGGGTCGTCCATCATCGCACGCTGTGCTTCTAGCAGGAGCTCAATCTCGTCCCAGACCTCACGCATGACGGTGAGGTCCCGCCCGTAGTACTCGGCGAAGCCGAGAATGTCGGCTTCGCTGGCTCCGTGACGAGACAGCACCTCGGCACGCGCTTCATCTGTGATCTCTCGCTCATCCGTAGTGAGCGCGGCAGCTCGAAGATCGACGTAGACAGCAACAAAGACGGAGCGGTCGATGACGTCGCCGGGGCCTGCCGCGTCGCCCATGCACGCCGAGAGGGATACAGCGAGCCCCATGAACAGAAGCGTCCGGGCGCGCGCAGTCTGAAGTGGGACCATAGGGAGTTGATATCCCTCATCGGGTCGATGGGGTCCGCCAGACCCAGGATTTGATCTGGCCCCCCACGATCGTAGATGACCTTCAAGGCCTCCACCACGTCCGGGTCGAAGGGCTTGGTCAGGAAGCCCATCGCTCCTGCTGCGAGGGCGCGCTGGCGCACCTCGGGACTGTCGTCGCCCGTGATGACGAGAATGGGAAGATACTCCTCCGCAGAGAAGATGGACGACAGCGAAGCGAGCAGCTGGAACCCGTCGACTTTGGGCATGTAGAGGTCCGGAATGATCAGGTCCACGTGCTCCCGTTTCACGAAATCCAGGACCAGACGTGGGTCGGTGATACCCGCGGGCTTGGCGTAGCCCATTCTGCGGAACAAGCGTTGCAGAGACCCCACGATCACCTGATCGTCATCGACCACCAGGATCTTGCCTTCCAGCCGGACCCCAATGTCGGGTGTGCCATCGATCTCGAGATGCGCGGACGGTGACTTCGTCCCACTCGTTTGTGGTTTCTTCTCAGGTGGTGTCTGGCCGTCGTCGAGATCGAAAAGGTCGACAACCGCGTCACGCAGTTCGTGAATCTCCATGGGCTTGCTCATGAATGCGCTGCGCGGACCTGGGGTGCCGCCCCAGTACACCTCTTCCTGCGGATAGCCCGACATGTACAGCACGGGTAGGTCCTTGCGCGCCCGGGTTGCGATATCCACCAGTGTGAACCCGCTCATTTCCGGCATCACGATGTCGGGTACCAATAGGTCGATGGCTTCGGGCCCGGTGATGCAAGCGAGTGCTTCGCGGGCTGACGCGACTGCCGTGACCTCGCAGCCGAAGCGCTCGAGTATGCGACGCGTCGCGCGCAGAGTCGCTTCATCATCGTCCGCCACCAACACGCGCAGAGCCTCGAGCTGCGTGGGCGGAGGCTCCACGACCACGACCGGCGCTCGCGCTCGTCTGGGCTCCGTCGGGGGCGGTCGACTCTGCTCGCTAGCCAGATACAGGGCCCTGTCCGCGGCAGCGAGAAGTATGTCCGGCGATCCCATTCCGTCCTTGATCGCCGACACGCCTACGAGCAGCTTGGTGCGCCCCCACGGGAACGCGGAGTCGTCGAAGCTGTCCTTTGCCTCCCTTGCGTACCGTCGCGCTTGCTCGAGTGGGCAGTCGGGCAGGATCGTGAGGAATCGCGCACCGGTGTAGCGAGCGCACAGGTCCATGCGGCGGGTGCGGTCTGCCAGGATGCATTCTAGCGTCTGGACTGCGTGCTCGGCAGTCTCTTCTTGCAGCACGGAGCCGTCCTCACCCCGGCGGTCGAGCTCCATCAACACCACCGCGAGACCGTTTCCGTGCAAAGCCAGCGCCCACCCGGCCTCGAGGAATACCGAGGCGTGCGACCGGTTGGGAAGTCCGGTCTGGGCGTCCGTTAGGACGTCGGCACGAGATGGAGTTTCGGGATCGCTATAGGGCACAGTCACACGTTTTGAGGCCCGCCATGCCGCAGCATTCGAGTGAGCGCCGACATGACCGGGTCTGGAGGCGCTCCGGCTGTCCTTGTAGTATCGACACGAAGGGGGTCTGACTTGCCTAGCAGCCCGTGGTAGAGAACCATGCTGAGCGCTGATCGACTTACAGTGAAAGCCGGCGAAGCGCTGCAAGCAGCAGCGGCGGAGGCTCGGCAGCGCGGGAACGCCGAGGTGCACGGTGTGCATCTGCTCGACGCCCTTCTGGCGCAGGAAGAAGGCATCGTCGTCCCCATCTTGCAGAAGATCGAGGTGCGGGTCGCGCGCGTCCGTGAGCAAACGGGCGAGGCGCTCTCACGGATGGCTTACGTCGAGGGCGGGTCCGATCCCAATCTCTCTCGGGATCTGCGCAAAGCTCTCGACGCCGCTGAGGATGTCTCCCGCGAACTCGAGGACGAGTTCGTGTCCACCGAACACCTGCTGCTGGGGCTGACCGGGGAAAAGAACGACGCGGGCCGCATTCTCCGAGATGCAGGCGCCACCCTCTCCGAGGTTCGCGCAGCCGTCGAATCGGTCCGCGGTTCCCATCGCGTCACCGACGACACGCCCGAGGACAGCTATCGTGCGCTTGCTCGGTACTCGCGGGACCTCACGGAGCAGGCGCGGCGCGGAAAGCTGGACCCCGTCATTGGGAGAGACGAGGAGATCCGTAGGGTCATCAAGGTCCTGGCCAGGCGCACCAAGAACAACCCGGTGCTCATCGGTGAGCCGGGAGTCGGCAAGACGGCCATCGTCGAAGGCCTCGCTCAAAGGATGGTCGAGGGTGACGTGCCCACGTCGCTCTCGAACAAGAAGCTGCTCCAGCTCGACATCGCCGCCATGCTTGCGGGCGCTAAGTACCGGGGCGAGTTCGAGGAGCGCATGAAGGCTGTGCTCAAGGAGATCACCAAGGCCGATGGCCGCTACGTGACGTTCATCGACGAGATCCACACGATCGTGGGGGCGGGCGCAGCCGAAGGCGCTGTTGACGCGGGCAACATGTTGAAACCTGCGCTGGCCAGAGGCGAGCTTCGTGTGGTGGGCGCCACGACGCTTGACGAGTATCGGAAGCGCATTGAAAAGGATCCGGCGCTCGAGCGGCGCTTCCAGCCGGTTTTCGTGGCGCCGCCTTCCGTGGAGGACACGGTCGCGATCCTACGCGGCCTCAAGGAGCGCTACGAGGTGCATCACGGCGTACGCATCACCGACGATGCCATCATCGCCGCGGCGAAGCTCTCAGACCGGTACATCGGGGGCCGCTTTCTGCCCGACAAGGCGATTGACCTCATCGACGAGGCTTCGAGTCAGCTGCGCATCGAGATCGACTCGCTGCCCCAGGAGATCGACGAGGTCGAGCGGCGCATCGTACAGCTCGAGATCGAGCGCCAGGCGCTGCTCTCCGAATCGGATGGCCCTGCACAGGAGCGTCGGCGTGTGATCGAGGCCGAGCTCGCGGAGCTACGCGAGAAGAGCCAGGGCATGAAAGCGCGCTGGCAGGCCGAGAAAGACGTGATCCAACAAATCCAGCAGTTGCGGACGCGCGTGGAGGAGTTGAGGGTGGAGGCGGACCACGCGACGCGCACGGGTGAGTTGAATCGGGCTGCCGAGATCAACTATGGAGAGATTCCCACCGCTGAGGCCGAGATTGAAGCGCTGGCGGAGCGCCTCGCGGAGCTGCAGAAGGACAAGCGGTTCCTGAAGGAAGAGGTCGACGCAGACGACATCGCGGGTGTGGTCGCGGAGTGGACCGGTATTCCGGTGACGCGACTCATGGAGTCGGAGCGCCTACGGCTGGTGCAGTTGGAGCAGCATCTCGGTGCGCGAGTCATCGGACAGGTGGAGGCCGTGGCCGCGGTGTCGAACGCGGTCCGTCGAGCCCGCGCGGGACTCCAAGACCCCGACCGGCCGATCGGCTCCTTCATTTTCCTGGGCCCCACCGGTGTGGGCAAGACCGAGACCGCACGCGCGCTTGCCGAATTCATCTTCGACGATGAGCGCGCGATGGTGCGCATCGACATGTCGGAGTACATGGAAAAGCACGCGGTAGCGCGCCTCATTGGCGCGCCACCGGGATATGTGGGCTACGAGGAAGGGGGTCAGCTGACGGAGGCGGTCCGCCGCAGGCCACATGCTGTGGTGCTCTTCGACGAGATCGAGAAGGCTCATGTGGACGTGTTCAACGTTCTACTGCAGATGCTCGACGACGGACGGCTGACCGACGCGCAGGGCCGGACCGTAGACTTCCGCAATGTCGTGATCATCATGACATCCAACATCGGAAGCCAGCACATTCTGGAGCTCACGGGCGACGCCGACTGGAGTGACGTCGAGAGCGCGGTCCGCGGTCAGCTGCAACAACACTTCCGGCCCGAGTTCCTGAACCGAGTGGACGACGTTGTCGTATTCCGTCCGCTCGGTGTGGAAGAGCTCACCCAGATCGTCGATTTGCAGCTCGATCGAGTCGTGGAACTGGTGGCCGAGCAGGGCATCGTGCTCGACGTGTCCACCGCAGCGAAGCGGTACCTCGCGAGCGAGGGGTACGACCCGGTCTTTGGCGCACGACCCCTCAAGAGGGCGATTCAACGATCGATCCAGGACCCCTTGGCACTCTTCCTGCTCGACGAGGAGGTGGCTGAGGGGACACGAATCGTGGTCGATACGTCCGAGGCGAGCGACCGACTCGATTTTGAGGCGTTGCCGCCGGACGCTCTGCTTGGCGTGCGGACAACGGCCGAATAGGGGCCCGCGAGGGCTTCCTGCCCACAGCGGTTTTGCCGACATTGCGGGGGCCTCCTCCAACCGTGTGCCAGGAGTGGCGATGAGTGGATCGACGAGCGTGTTCGGACCGGGTCGTCTAGCGTTGCTAGCAATCGTCATCGTGTCGGCGGCGTGCACGACCCAGGTCATCCAGTCCCCGGGGGCAATGGCGGTCCTGCCCCAGCTGTCGGTGGAGAGATCCCTTCAGGCGGCCAACTCGCGAGACTTGCACGGGATGGGCCGCCTTTTCAGGACGTCGAGCGGGCCCGTCATGGAAACTGGCGGCACTTTCGGCTGCATGTTCAAGAAGATCGGGTCGTGATTCGGGGGTCAGTCCTGCGTGACCCGGCAGGAGGTCGAGATCCGCATGGAGGCCATTTCCTCCATACTCCGCCACGAGAACTACCGAATCGAGCGCGAGGAGATGGTGGCGGGCCGTGACGCACCAACAACGCGAGTCGTGGTCAACCTTACGATCCGTGGTCAACGCGTCGACACCATCCCCTTTCTGGTGGTCGAGGCGAGTGGGGGGAGGTGGCTCGTCCAGAAGGTCGATCTGCAGGCTGTGATGGCCGCCCGGTAGGCTGTGACGGGCTTTGTGCGCGCGTGGGAACCCCCGTACGTTTGTTAGGTACGGGGGGGCCCGCGGTGAAGCAAGCGGCGGACTAACGGGAGTGCTGGATCAGCTCGATGAGTACGCCTTGAGTGCTGGAGGGGTGCAAGAAAGCGACTAGATGTCCGTTGGCGCCCGGGCGCGGGACCCGGTCGATGAGCTCGATGCCCTGCGCCTCGAGGCGGGCAAGTTCGGACTCGATGTCATCAGTTCGGTACGCGAAGTGGTGGAGTCCCGGACCCCGACGTTCGAGGAAGCGACCGATGGTCGTTTCCGAGCTCAGTGGCTCGAGCAGCTCGACAGCGCCGACGAAGGCGATGCGGACTCCTTGGGCCTCTAGGACTTCAGGCGGGGAGCTGGTTTCCCCGAGCAGGACCTCGAAGAGGCGGCACGCCTCTTCCAAGGACGAAACGGCGATGCCCACGTGGTCCAGTGGGCGTTTGGCCTCTATTGATTGAAACATTGAAGAAAGCTGATAAGGAGAGCCGAAATGGCAACGAGTGATGCGATTCTCGAGGTTACCGACGCGAACTTCACGGAGGAAATCGAGGGTGGTGAGGGGCTCCAGATGATCGATTTCTGGGCGGTTTGGTGTGGCCCGTGCAAGATGGTCTCGCCGATCGTGGAAGCGCTCGCCGAAGAGTACCAGGAGAAGGGACTGCGAGTCGGCAAGCTCGACGTGGACACCAACCCCAGTGTGACCACGCGTTTTCGCGTGACGTCGATTCCGAGCATCTTGTTCTTCAAGGACGGAGAGCTCGTCGACACCGTGGTCGGCGCGGTTCCGCGTCCGGACCTCGAGGAGAAAATCCTACAACACTTGTAGGCCCCCGGGGTGGCCACCTTGTACATCGTGAGCACGCCCATCGGGAACCTCGCGGACGTGAGTGACCGGGCGCGGCAGACGCTCCGCGAGGTGGACCGGATCCTCGCGGAGGACACGCGGCGTTCACGGGTGCTCGCGGCCCACGTCGGAGCGGAGGCACCTCTGGTATCGTTGCACGCCCACAACGAGCGCGGGCGCGTCGAGCGCGCACTTGCGTGGCTCGATGCGGGTGAGGACCTCGCGCTCGTTTCCGACGCCGGCACGCCGCTGGTATCCGATCCCGGTGCGACCCTGGTCGCGGCCGTGCACGACGCCGGACATGCGGTCGTTCCCATTCCAGGGCCCTCCGCGGTGCTCGCCGCGCTGGTTGGTGCCGGGCTGCCCATGGGAAGCTTTCTGTTCCTTGGTTTTCCCGATCGCAAAGGGAAATCGAGGCAGGCACTGCTCGAGAGGGTAGCCTCCAGCAGCGAGACGGTCGTGCTGTTCGAGTCTCCCCAGCGTACCGTCCGGTTGCTCGAGGATCTGGCGACCGAATGCGGGCGGGAACGGTCGGTCGCGGTCGCACGTGAATTGACCAAAGTTCATGAGGAGTTCCAGCGCGGCAGCCTCGCCGAGGTCGCGTCATACTACCGGGAGCATCCGCCCAAGGGTGAGGTCACGGTGGTCGTGGCTCCCGTGGACTCAGGGTTGTCCGAATCAGACCGTGCTTCGAGGCTGGAGGCTGCGAGAGAACTGGCGCGGGAGCTTGCCGCCGAGGGTATGAAGCCGTCCGCGGCCGCCAAGGAGATCGCCAGCCGTCTCGACCTATCGCGCAACGACGCGTACCGTATCGTCCACGACTCCCACGACTCCCTAATGGACTGACACTAAGCACGCATGACTTGGATCCTTTTGGCGACGCTCGTGGCGTCTGGTGACCTGCGCGTCGAGCCCGCCCTGAGCGACTCGATCACGATCGCGCGCCTGCAGTACGAGGGCGGAGGAGACTGGTACGCCAACCCGTCGTCGCTGCCCAATCTGCTGGCCGCGATCCAGCAGAGGACCGGGATCCCGGTCGCCCGCCGGGCGGTCAACGTGCGACCGCTCGATCCTGCGCTCTACGACCACCCCTACCTCTACATGACCGGTCACGGTGATGTGCGCTTCTCCGCGGCGGAGCGTGCCGAATTGAGGGAGTATCTCACGTCGGGTGGCTTTCTCCACGCCGACGACAACTACGGTCTCGACGAGTCGTTCCGGGAAGAAATCGCCCAGATCTTTCCCGACGCCGAGCTGACCGAGATTCCCCCAGACCACCCGGTCTTCCACACGTTCTACGATTTTCCGGAAGGCCTGCCGAAAATTCACGAGCATGACGGCAACCCTCCGCAGGCCTTCGGGGTCTTTCACGAGGGACGGCTGGTGGTGTTCTACTCATACGAATCGGATTTGGGAGATGGTTGGGAAGACGAAGACGTTCACGGTGACTCCGAGGACCTCCGCGAGGCTGCGCTTCGCATGGGCGTGAACCTGTTCCTGTTCGTGCTGGGTCAGGCGGTGTCGTGAGTCCGGCGAGCAAGCGGCTGGACGGCGAGGTCCAGGGGGTTCGCGGTCACCTGAGAAAGCGGGCGGCGCTCGCGCTGAGCGTTTGGGTGGCCGCGGTCGTCGGCCTCGTGCTAGTCGCTGCCTGGATGCTTGCGGGTCCGGAGGGCTGGCGGCAGGGAAGCGACGTGCCGGCGCAGTTGGACGCGGTGGTGGTGCTGCTCGCAGCAGCTGCTTTATGGGCGCATCGAGCAGGAGCGATGCGGTGGTTGGCGGAAGCTCCGCTCTCGGAGACGATCGAGCGTGCTGCGGGCCTACGCCCGGGCATCGTACGGGGCACTCTCGAATTGTCGCGTGAGCTCCCATCAGGCGTCTCTCCCGCGCTCGCCGCGCGAGCTGCGGAACGTACGGTTGCCGGGATCAGCGAGCGCTCGCCTGCGTTCCTATCGGGTGAGTGGGGTGCATGGATCGATGTCTGGACGCGGCGGGGTCTCGCCGCTTTCACGGTTCTTGCAGTGATCGCGATCGGGCTGGCGGTCGCCACGCCCAGCCGATCGCTGGGGGCATGGTCAGGCCTTTCGTCGCCGTTCAGCGTCATGAAAGACGCTGTGCTGCCTGCGATCGTGGTCACGCCTGGAAATGTGGAGGTCCTGCGCGGCTCGGACGTCGTGCTCACCATCCAGGCTCCGGGCAGGGCCTCGGTGTTGCTTTCGTGGCAGGCAGCGGGGGACATCGCGAGGAACGAGTCGATCGAGCTGACGCAGGACCGGGCCGCGCATGTCTTCGAGGCCATTGCCGCGCCCATCGAATATCGCGTGCGAGGGGATGACGGCAGCGAGACCGAGACCTACTCGATCATCCCCATCGACCCGCTCTTTGTAAGCGATCTCGTTCTGGTCGTGCTCTACCCCGCTCACACCGGACTGCTGCCGGACGAGTACCGCGGAGACCCACCTCCGTTACGTCTGCCCGTGGGATCCCACCTAACACTCGAGGGACGCGCCAGCCGCCCGCTTTCCCGCGCCGTCCTGGAGGATTCGACGGGCGCGGTCGCCACCGAGCTTCAGGTAGACGGGGGCGGCTTTCGCGGAGCCTGGACACCGCGCGTGAACGGTGTGTTCTCCTGGTCGTTCCAGGACAACGATGGGGACCCAGCCGAGATCCAGCCGGGACCGCTCGTGGTCACGCTCGTGCCGGACTCCATGCCTCACGTGGCGATCCCGCTACCGGGCCGTGACACGATTCTGCCGTTGAGCCTCCGTCAACCGCTCGTCCTCGAAGCGAGTGACGACTACGGTCTCCGCCGTCTGGAGCTCGTTGCGTACAGAGTCACGGCGTTCGGCGAGCGGCACGAGCCCATCACCCAGGGCTTGGACCTGGGCGGCACACGCGCGGCGCTCGCGCGTCCTCTGCTCGACCTGCGGAGCTGGAGGCTGTTGCCCGGCGACACGGTGCGCTACTACGCCCGAGCGGTCGACAACTCGCCCTCAGGGCAGGCGGCGTCGACGCGCGAATACGTGCTGCGCATGCCGGCCGCCGCCGAGATGCAGCGCGCCGCGGGACAGCAGTTCGAGGACGTCGCGGATCGGCTCGAGGAGCTAGCGGAGGAAGCGGCGCGTCGCGCCGAAGAGAACCGGGACCAAGCGCTCGAAAACGCCGCTGAGCCGGATGCGCGGGGCGGTCGAGAAGAGGGGCAGCCGGACTTCGAGCAGAAGGAGGAGCTGCAGGCGGCGCTCGACGATCAAGAGGAGATGAGCGCCACAGCCGACTCGATGCGAGCTGAACTCGCAGAGCTCGAGCGCATGCTGGAGGAAGCCGGCCAAGCGGACCCGGAGCTTTCGAGAGAGCTCGAGGAGCTCCAGGAGCTGCTCAGGGAACTGACCGGGAGCGACCTGCAGCAGCGCATGGAAGAGATGGCGGAAGCGCTGCAGCAGGACGATCTGCGCCAGGCCAACGAGTCTTTGAGCGATCTAGCGGAGCAGCAGGAGGAGTTCCGCCAACGACTCGAGGAGGCGCTGGAGCGATTTAGGCGGGCCGCGGTGGAGCAGGACTTCCGCGCGACGACCAGCGAGGCCGAGGAGCTTGCGCGTCAGGAGGAAGCTTTGGCCGACGCCATGGCTGAGGAGGACAATCCGGAGCTGCGTGCCGAGCAGCAAGAGGACCTCGAGGCGCGCGCCGAGCAGCTGGAATCTCAAATGGAGAGGCTCGAGCAGCGACTGGGCGAGATCGACGAACAGGACGCGGCTGCGGGCGTTCAAGAAGCGCGAGAGTCGCTGCAGCAGGCGCAGCAACAGATGCAGCAAGCCGAGCAGCAGGCGAACCAGGGCCAGAATCAAAGTGCCGCCGAGCAGGCGGACGATGCCGCGGAGCAGCTCCAGCAGGTGGCGGACGAGTTGCAGCAAGCGCAGGAGCAGATGGCGGAACAGAGGGCGGAGGCTGCCCAAGCTGCGCTCAACCAAGCGGCGGACGATGCGCTCTCGCTGGCGCGCCGGCAGACCGAGCTGCGCGAGCGCATGCGGGGCTCGAGCCAAGAGCAAGTGGCCGCAATGCGTAGCGACGAAGCATCGTTGTTGCAGGGCGTCGAGAACATGGCCGAAAACCTGCAAGCCGCAGGCGATGGGGCGATGGAAGGAAACCAGGAGTTGTCAGCACAGATGGGGCGAGCGATGGAGTCCATCCAGAAGACCATCGAGGCGATGCAGACCCGCCGGGGCTCCACGCCCTCGCCGCATGCACAGGCCGGTCAGGCGATCGGAGACCTCAACCAGCTCGCGCTCGCGGCCATCGCCGGCGCGGAAGGGATGGGTCAGCAGGGAGAAGGCCAGTCGGGGGACATGGCTCAGCAGCTCGAGCAGCTCGCGCAGCAGCAGGGTGACCTCATGAACCAGACCGGGCAGCTGATGCCGCTCGAGCTCGGTCAGCAGGCCATGCAACAGCAGTTGCAAGAGATGTCGCAGGGGCAGCAGTCGGTCGCTTCCGATCTCGGCGAACTCGCCGACCAGCCAGGGGCGGAGGATTCTCTCGGAGACCTCGATCAGCTCGCGGCCGAAGCCGCAGCGCTCGCCGAGCAACTCGCTCAAGGGCGACTCACGCCCGAGGTGACGCAGCGGCAGGAGCGACTCTTCCACCGACTTCTGGACGCCGGACGATCGCTCGAGCGCGAGGAGACCTCAGAAGAGCGGGAATCCGAGGTGCCGGAGGAGTTCGAGCGCGGCGATATCGTTGCGCTCACCGCAGACCAGCTGGGCGCGCTTAGCTTCCGGCTACCGGACGCCGCTCAGTTGCAACGCCTGAGCCCGGCCGTCCGCCAGCTCGTCATTCAATACTTCGAGCGCCTCAATCGCGGTAGCGCCGGTGGCGGAGGAGGGTCGTGATGTCGTGTCGCGGACTCTGGCCTGGCTCGATCGCGCTGTTGATGCTGATGCTGTGCTCGCCACCTGTAAGCGCACAGAACCGCCGCGGCACGGACGAGGCTCGCCTCCTTCGCGCCGCGGCCGCTCACGAGTCGCGAGGGGACTTCGACGCGGCCGAAGTCGCGTTGCGTGAATTGCTCGAAGCCGACCCATCGTCTTCGGGCGGGCTCTTCGCGCTGGAGCGCGTGCTGCGCGCCAAGGGCGAGACCGAGCAGATCCTCCCCGTGGTGGACGCGTTCCTCGCTCGAGACGCGACTTCGTCTGGGGTGCGCTACCTGAAGTTGCGAGTCCTGGCGGAGTTCGATTTGCTGGATGCCGTCGAGCATGAAGCCGAACTCTGGTTCGACCTCGAGCAGGCGAGCGAGGTTCCGTACCGAGAGGTGGCCCGTGTCTATGAGCGCGCCTTCGGATCGGAGCGGGCGCTGAGGGTCCTGCGCAGAGGGCGCGAGGCCGCAGGTGGTGACGCGCTCGCGTTGGAGATCGGTGACCTGCTGGCAGCCATGGACGACCGTGACGGGGCCGTCGACGAATGGGCGCTCGCGATCGGTGACGACGGCGCGCAGACCACGGCCATCGCGCGGCGAGTGCAGGGGCTGACCCACGGCAGGGACGCCGCCGGCCGCCGGCTGGTACGCGCGCTCGCGCGCTCCGACTTGCTGCCCAGGCGGCGCGCGGGCGCGCGCATCGCGCTCGACCTGGGTCTAGGGGCCGAGGCGCTCGATCTGTCGAAGGAAGTGGCAAGTAATTTGAATGGGCGCGCGCGAGAGATGTTCCTCAATGACGTCGCGCGCCGGGCGCGTGACCAGGACCTCGTGCAGACGGCGTCCTGGGCCTTGTCCGAGTTGGGCAGCGACGCGTCTACCCCGGCGCAACGCCGCCAGTTCGACCAGCGCATTCTGGACGTGGCGCTAGCTGCGGCGGACACCTCAGCCGCATTGACCGCTCAACGCCGCATCGCGGCTTCGTTCTCTGCGGGCTCCGTCGACCGACGGCGGGCGACCGCGCAGGTCATCCGCCTCGAGGGTGTCGGCGCGGAACCGGGACGCCTCCGGCAACTCTTGGGGGACTTCCGGGACGAGTTCCCCAATGCGCCGGAACTCGACGATCTGGCGGCCACGGTTGCCGCCGGGCTACTGGCGCGCAGCGACGCCGCGGGGGCGGCGGCGGTGCTCGAAGGCATCGAGGGCCCCCGCAGTAGCGTCGAGCGGGCGTATCTGCTGTTCGATGCCGGTGAGGTCGAAGAGGGTCGTCAGGCACTCCTGTTCGCGTTGCCCGGCCTGGAGCCGTCCGACGCGACCGAGGTCATCCAACTGGTGGGCCTCATGGGTCGCCTTTCTACGAAGGGCGTACAGCTGCTCGCCACTGCCGGCGTTCAGGCGCACAGGGGGCAGTCCTCTCAGGCCGCAGCAATGCTGAGCGAGGGCGCCGAATCGCTCGGCCAGGACGAACGTCCGCCTGTGCTAGCAGAGGCCGCGCGCATCGCCCAACGCGCGGATCTGCTCAGCGAGGCCGCGCTCATCCGGGAACGTATTCTCAGCGAGTTCCCGGACTCGCCCGAGGTCGGCGAAGCGGCGCTGGCGCTCGCACGCTACCGCGCCGCGTCGAGGGACGGTGTCGACGCTGCCATCGCGCTGCTGGAAGACCTCATCATCTCGCGTCCCAACGCGGCGGTCGTGCCAGATGCGCGCGTCGAGCTCGAGCGGCTACGCGGGAGGGGCGGATGAAGCGTCACGCCCGCCACGGGTCCTCCAGCCGGCACGCGGTGGGCTACCTCACGACCGCGCTTGTACTCTCAGGGCTCTTCGCGGCTGCACCGGCGTCGGCGCAGTGGCTGCTCGTCCCCATGGACCGCGACCAGAGGAACCATCTGCGCGCCTACGGCCTGACCTACTGGACGCTGGAGCAAGAAGAGAAGTCGGAGTGGCTGCTCAATTACCGAGGCGGCTCCTTCTTACTTCCTGACCGCGCGGACATACGCAGAGAGGCGGCACTGCGCGGCGTTACCATCGTCCCAATTGACGCGCCGGGTGAGGCGCGTATTCGCGCGACGATCGCAGACTCCAACATGGAGGCCGTGCCGCTCGAGCGCGCCCCCAAGGTCGCGATCTACACGCCGCCCAACTCGACGCCCTGGGACGACGCCGTCACGATGGTGCTCGACTACGCCGGCATCGAGTACGAGACGATCTGGGACTACGAGGTACTCGAGCAGGACCTGAACGACTACGAGTGGATCCACCTGCACCACGAGGACTTCACCGGGCAGTACTCGAAGTTCTACCTCACCTATGCGGGAGCGCCCTGGTTGCAGGAAGAGGTCGCGCGCAATCAGGAAGTCGCGAGGGCCGGCGGCTTCGCGGACGTGCCCGAGCTCAAGAAGAACATCGCGCTCAAGATCCGCGACTACGTCGAAAACGGAGGGTTCCTGTTCGCGATGTGCTCGGCTACCGAGACGCTCGAGCTCGCGCTCGCGGCGGGCTCGGTCGATATCGCTGCGGCATATTCGGACGGTACGCCACCGGACCCGAACGCTTCCAGCAAGCTCGACTGGAGCCGCACGCTCGCGTTCGAGGGCGCACAGGTTCAGCTGGCGCCCGCGGTGAATTCCTTCTCCGACATCGACGCGCATCAAGTGAATACGCAGTGGAGGAAGGAGCTCGGCGTGTACACGCTCTTCGACTTCTCCGCCAAGTTCGACCCGGTGCCGTCGATGCTGACGCAGAACCACCAGTCCGTGCTACCGGACTTCTACGGGCTGACCACCTCGTTCCGTGAAGATCGGCTTCAGTCCGGCACGATCGTGCTCGCACAGGAACGGGGCTGGGCCAAGTACGTGCACGGCAACCTGGGCGAGGGCACCTGGACCTACTTCGGTGGGCACGATCCTGAAGACCCCGAGCACCAGATCGGCGATCCCCAGACCGACCTGTCGCTGCATCCGAATTCGGCCGGCTACCGCCTGATTCTGAACAACGTACTTTTTCCGGCGGCCAAGAAGAAGAAGCTCAAGACGTAGCGGCCACGAACGCCTGCCATTGAGTCTTCATAGGGGCGAGAAGCTCGTTGAACTGTGGTGTGTCCCGGAGGTTGTTGAGCAGAGGATCCTGCTGCGCGACGAAGGGATAGTTGAAGAATCCGCGGTCCAGCGCGTTCTCGATCCAGTCCATGGCCTGCTCGTTCATCCCCGCTAGGACGAAGATCGAACCCACGAAGTACGAGAACTGCGGATCGCGACGAGCGGTCTTCACGAAATCATCGGTCAGGAGCTCGGTCATCTTGCCCCGCTCTTCTTCGAGGGCATGCTTGAGCAGAATAGCCAAGACGTGGAAGGCTTCGGTCGACTCGCGGTCGAGCCGCTGCCGCAGAGTCAGGCCCTCCACGCGGGGCATCACATAGAAGAGGAAGCCGTCCGCCTCGCCCGAATAGAAGAGCGGAAGGATATGTAGATGTTGGAGGTTGGCCGTTGTCTTGATCTCGGCCAGGAAGCGCTCTGCGCCCACCGCGGCTGCACCTTCAACGCGACCTTTCGCTCGTGCTTCAGATCCTCAGCCAGGTAGACCGTAGCCATGCCTCCTGCACCCAGCTCCCCCTCGATGCGATAGCGGCCCTGCGAGGCAGCATTCAGGCGGCTGATAGCGTCGGTTGGCAAGAGTTTCTCGGCCTCGAAGGATTGGGAGCGACCAACATCCTATCTGCCCCGACCGGTGCGCAAGCACGGAGCACGCAGGTTGCGCTAGTATCTTCCGTGGCAGAGCGACCCTGCACCTTCATGGTCCCCTGGGAGAAGCCCGAGAAATCGTGACCGACGTGCCCGAAGGCTTCCCCATGCGGCTCCCCAAGGAGGCCCTGGTCGGTCTAGACGGGCTGGAACCGGATGAGGCACCGCCGGCCAAAGCACCGGGCAAGACCCCACCCGCTCCGCTGACGCTGTCCGCCGAGAGCTCGGCGCGCTTGAAGGCGGAGATCGAACGCGCGGGTGGACGAGAGGTGTGCTTTCTCGCGCGCGTAGATGAAGACCGAGTGATACACGAGCCCCGCGCGGTAGCCCGTGGCAGCTTCGAAGCGGTGCTGGTGGCGGCTCGCGACGCCGACGAGGGCGACGTGATGCTGCACAATCACCCTTCGGGCGTGCTCGAGCCCTCCGATGCGGACTTCCGCGTCGCGGCGCAGCTCTACGAACAGGGCCTGGGCACCGCGATCATCGACAATGATGCGCAGCGATTGTACGTGGTGGTCGAACCGCCGCAGCCGCGAGTCCGGGTGCCGCTACGCATCGAAGAGCTGGACGCAGTACTCGCACCGGGCGGGGCGCTCGCCCAGCGCTTCGACGGCTACGAGGACCGCCCGGCGCAGCGGGACATGCTGAGAACCGTGGTCGACTGCTTCAATGAGGGGGGTGTCGCGATCGTCGAAGCGGGCACGGGCACGGGCAAGTCTCTGGCCTATCTGCTCCCTGCGGCGGGCTGGGCGAGGGAAAACGGAGAGCGCACGGTGCTCTCGACCAATACCATCAACCTGCAGGAACAGCTCGCCGGCAAGGATCTGCCGCTGGTGCAGTCTTTGACGGGCGACGTGCGCTGGGCACTGGTGAAGGGTCGAGGCAACTACGTGTCGATCCGCAGGGCGTTGCTCGCAGCCGAAGCGCAGACCTCGCTCTTCGACGACGATCGCTCCAACGAGATGAAGTCGCTGCTCGAATGGATCGACAGCACGGACGATGGGTCGCTCTCGGACCTCCCTTTCACGCCCGAGCCCGAGACCTGGGAGGAGGTACGCAGCGATCCGGACATTTGTCTGCGCAGCCGGTGTCCGCACTTCCAACAATGCTTTTATCAGAAATCGCGCCGCCGGGCGGCGTCAGCCGAGCTTCTGGTCGTGAACCACCACCTCCTGTTCACCGACCTGGCGGTGCGCAACGCCACTTTGAACTTCACGCAGTCCGCGGTACTTCCGGCGTACAACAGGGTGATCCTGGACGAGGCTCACAACATTGAGGACGCCGCTACCTCCCACCTGGGCGTCGAGGTCACGCGCAGTAGCCTCTACCGAGTGTTCTCCAGGCTCGACCGACGGGGCAGGGGCATCCTGACGGCGCTTCACGACGCCCTGTCGGCATCTTCGAAGAGCCAGGAGTTGCGAGAGAGGGTCGAGAACCGTGTTCGCCCCGCGATGTCCCGCGCACGCGCCGAGGTAGAGGGCTTCGTCGACGCGATCGAGTCGTTCATACCTCCTGGCGGGGGCAGCGTCCGCCTCGGGCCCTCGGGCATCGGGGAGCCGGCGGAGCGTGACGATATTCGGGAGCGACTGGCGGGGACGCTGGCCGCGATGGGTGCGCTCGAGCGGGAGGTCGCCGAACTGCGGGCACGCATCGAGCTCGATGAAGAGCTTTCCGAGGCGCTGGAAGGGCGGGTATTGGACCTGCGTTCCGTGGAGCGGCGTCTTGCGGCTTCTACGCATGGACTGCGCCTCGTGCTCGCCCCGGCGGAGGAGGCCAATACCTACGTGCGCTGGCTGGAGACCCGTGGACTCGGCAAACGGGCCAACGTCGTGATGGCGGCGGCCCCGATCGATCTCGGAGGCCTGCTTCTGGATGCGCTTTTCACGAAGGCCGAGTCCACGGTGCTGACCTCGGCGACGCTCTCGACGCGCAAAGGCTTCGACTTCCTGCGCGCGCGCCTCGGGCTTGACGCACAACATCTCAATTTCGCCGATAATCCACCTAAGATAACAGAACGTATCTTGTTGTCGCCGTTTGATTTCCAGAGTCAGACTGTGCTCTGTGTGCCCACGGACTTACCGGCTGCCGAGGGCGGCGCGCAGGCGTTTCAGGCGGCGACGGCGGACGTCACTCGCGACCTCGCAGAGATGAGCGACGGCGGGCTCTTCGTGCTCTTCACGTCGCACGCGGCGCTGCGACAGGTCGCCGAGCTGCTGCGTGGCCATGCATCCTGCGAGCGCTGGCCGCTATTCGTTCAAGGAGAGGACGACCGCCACCGGCTCCTGCAGCGATTCGTGGAGCACGGACGAGGCATCCTGCTGGGCACGACGTCGTTCTGGGAGGGTGTCGATGTGCCGGGGGACCCCCTGCGCGGCCTGGTCATTCAGAAATTGCCATTTCGTGTGCCGACCGAGCCCATCACGGCGGCTCGCATGGAAGCCGTGGAGCGCGCCGGTGGCGACGCCTTCCAACAATACATGCTTCCTCATGCCGCGCTGCGCCTGAAGCAAGGCTTTGGGCGGCTCATCCGATCGCGCTCCGACCGTGGAGCGGTGCTGCTGCTGGACGATCGCATCGTGGCGAAGCGATACGGACGCTACCTGCGGGATTCGCTACCGGACGCGCCTTTCATTAAGGGCGCCTGGAGCGACGTGCGTCGACGGCTGCAGGCGTTCTACGAGGGTGGCTGAGCCATGAGCAGGCGTTCTTGGTACCACGAGCCATGCTGCCTAGATTCCGTGCTCTCGGGCCTGTGCCGAGCGTGAACTCCAACCAAGAATTGCGCGCATGAGACGGATCTTCGGAATGGGCGTGGGTGTGGTCTGGCTGGGCATGGCCTTCTTGGCGTTCCTCAACGGCGGCGCTGGATGGGACGCGGGACATTCGGACCTCGGCTTCTGGTGGACCGTGATCGCAGGCCTGCTGGCCATCACCGGCTTGGGCGCGTTGATCGGCACCTGGATTCATACGCAGCCGACCGATGCCTGAAGCCATCGTTTGGAAGTGACTCTGGAGGCCGCCGGACCTAGGTTCGGGCGGCCTTTGGTGTTTTTGGGTCGTATGTCAGCGCTTCTCTTCAGCGTTTCTCTTCAGCGTTTCTCTCCAGCGATTCTCGAAGGAGACCCGGATGGCCTTGCCTTTTCCGTCCAAGATCGTCTGTGTCGGCAAGAATTACGCGGCGCACGCAGCCGAGCTCGGTGGCGACGTTCCGAGTGAGCCGCTGATCTTCCTGAAGCCACCGTCCGCGATCGTCCGCGCAGGGGACGACATCGTCAAGCCGACCTGGGCGGGGCGGGTCGACTTCGAGGGAGAGATAGGCGTCGTCATCGGCGCTAGCGCCCGCAACGTCAGCGCGGATGCTGCCTGGGAGCACGTCGCCGGTCTGGCGCCCATGAACGACGTCACGGCGCGGGAGCTTCAGGTCGCCGACGGGCAGTGGAGCCGGTCCAAGGGCTTCGACACGTTCTGCCCCATCGGTTCGGTGACCCCGCTGGCGGAAGTGGACCTCGAGGAGCTGCGCGTCACGACGCTCGTCAACGGCGAAGTGCATCAGGACGCTCCGGTTCAGGACATGGTATTCCCCATCCCGGTCCTAATCGAATACATCACGCGCTTCATGACGCTCGAGCCCGGAGACGTCATCGCGACGGGCACGCCGTCGGGTATCGGACCGCTCGCCGACGGGGACCAGGTCGTCGTGGACGTCGCGGGCGTCGGCGAGGTCGCGAATCGCGTGCGCGAGGAGTAGGCATGCCGCGACGCAGCACTCGCTTCGAGGCGCTCCCGGCCTTCCCGTTGGCCGAGATGAAGGCGGCGCGGCGAAGACTCGAAGCCGAAGGTGTCGACGTAATCGATCTGGGCGCGGGAGACGCGAGCCTGGATCCGCCGCCGGCGGTCATCGAGCGGCTGCGGGAGGTCGCAGGCGACAACGCCCACTCGCGCTATCCGTTTCAGATGGGGCTGCCCGCGTTCCGTGAACAGATCGCCAGCTGGATGCAGCGCAGATTTGGCGTCACGGTGGACCCGTGGGCCGAGGTGCTACCGCTCATCGGATCCAAGGACGGGCTTGCGCACATTCCGTTTGCGTTTCTGAACGAAGGCGATGCCGCCATCATCCCGGATCCAGGCTACCAGGCGTATCTGGGTGGTGTCACGCTGGCGGGGGGTGATCCCCACCTGGTCGCGTTGCGACCGGAGAACGACTTCCTGATCCCGCTCGACGAGCTGCCCGAGTCGGTCGCGAGTCGTACGCGACTCGTGTATCTCAACTATCCCAACAACCCCACCACAGCGACCGCGCCGGACGATTACTTCGAGCAGTCGATCCGATTCTGCGCGGAGCGCGAAGCCGTGCTCCTGCACGACAACGCGTACTCGGAGATCGCGTTCGACGGGTATCGGCCGCGCAGCATCCTCGAGTTCGACGGAGCCCGCGACGTCGCAGTTGAATTCCACTCGCTGTCCAAGACGTACAACATGACGGGGTGGCGGTTGGGGTGGGTGGCGGGAAACCGCGAGACCATTGTGGCGCTTTCGAAAGTGAAGTCCTTCATGGATACCGGCCAGTTCTTGGGAGTCCAGGCCGCGGGCGTCGCCGCACTGGAGAGCTGGGAAGAATGGGTACCGGGCAATGTGGCCACGTTCAAGCGACGTCGGGACGCGGCGGTGCGGGGTCTATCGGAGGCCGGGTTCGATGCCGCGCTGCCCAAGGCAACCATGTATGTGTGGGTTTCGGTCCCAGGAGGCGAGTCTTCGCAGGCTTTTTCGACGAGGGCACTCGAGCAGGAGGGAGTGATCGTCATGCCCGGGGGCGCATTGGGCGCCGGCGGCGAAGGATTCTTCCGTATTGCGCTCACGGTCACTGAAGAGCGCATGTTGGAGGCGACGCAGAGACTCGGTCGGCTCCAGCGAGATTCGGCCTGCTAGGAACGGGGCTCAGAGGGCGGTTTAGGAAGACAAATGCAAGCTCAGGGAGGTCAAACGAATCGCGCCGGTCGGGGCGCCGGTCGGGACCGGTCTGGGCTCGGGTCTCGCCGGGTCGTGTGGACGTCCTTTGGCATCTCGGTCGCGCTCCACCTCCTGTTCATCGGCTTGTACCCGGCCTACGGCACGTTGGAACGGGACAACCCCAACCTACCGTCCCCTGACTTCACTGTGAGCTCAGATGCGCTCGAGTTGCTGCGCCTCATCGAGGCGGAACTGGCGTCGGATAGCGAGCGGCCGGAAGACCCGAACGAGATCGAAGCGGTCGAGTCCCCCGACGTGACTCCCGACCCGTTGGTCTTGGAAGCGGAGCCGGGCCTCGAGTTCACGCCGCCGCCGCTCACCGGCGCCGAATTGCTGCGACCGCGCCTGACCGACGAACGCCTGTGGCGACCGATCGACCTCAGGCTCACCGACCTGAGTCTGGAGCAGCGCGAGGAGCTCGCGCTGCGCGGCCGAATCGCGGATTTCGTGGATTCGCTCGAGGCGGCGCAGACGGCGGAGGCGCGGCTCACCGACTGGACCTTCACCGACAGTGACGGCAAACGCTGGGGCGTCGCCGACGGCAAGATCTATCTGGGCGATGTCGTTCTACCGGGGACGCACCTATTCGGAGTGCCTGTCGGCAAGCGCGACGAGGTCGCGCAACGACAGTGGCAGTGGGATGAGATCATGCGCCAAAGTGCGCGCTACGACGTGGAAGAGGCGTGGAGCGCCCGCCAGCAGGCGATTCAGGAGCGGCGTGATCGCGAGCGCGCAGACGCTCAGCCGGATACCATGCGTTCGCGCCGATAGCTCCAGTATCGCCACGGTGGCATCTGTAGTGTCCGGCATTTTGTGGCCCCCCCTGGGAACGCGCGCGAATGACCGGAAGACATGCTGGTAGGACGTTTAACGCAGGCCTGCTCGAGGCTTTGACGGAGGTCATGGGCTCGGCGAAGGGCTATTTGCGTGATCACGGTCCGATGGTCGCCATGCTTTCGACCGAGATCGGGCGAGAGATGGGCCTGTCCCAGTCCGAGTGCTCGCAGCTGTTTTTTGCCGCGGTTCTGGCGGACATGGGTATGGTTGATTTGGCCGAGGATGCTTGGGAGAATCCGGTTTCCGAGCTCCCTCCCGACGTGTGTGCAAGAGTCGGCCTGCATCCAGCGCGCTCTGAGGAGCGTATCAGGCAGATCCCGCACCTCGAGGTCTTGGCTCCCCTGGTCCACCACCACCACGAATGGTGGGACGGAATCGGGTACCCCGACGGACTGGACGGATCGGCGATTCCGCTCGGCGCACAGATCCTGCGGCTCTCCGATACCGTTGCGGCGCTCCGGTAAGAGCGGCCGCACCGGCCGCCGCTCAGCTCTGAGGAGATCATCGAGGTGATCGAGCGGAGTGTCGGCACCGAGTTCGGAAGCGAAGTCGCGAAGACCTACCTCTCCCTGGAGCGGGGCGGTGACGTGCCCGGATACGATGTCACGTCCTTCCGCCACAAGATCCTGAGAGTG
>DQPL01000093.1 GCA_015664885.1 Gemmatimonadota bacterium | reverse complement strand
TCTGGGAAGAAATCGCCGGACTCGTCTCCGGCGTGCAGCCGCCTGCGCCGACCGCTCCGCCCGAGCCAGGCAGGGAGAGCGTGGCGCTGGCACGGACGCCGACGTTCCAGCCCCCTCCGAAGCAAGAGCACGTCGTGCACCGTTCCCACGCGGGCTACGGAACGGACCCTTCCTCGCGCGCGCCTTCGGAACAGGACGGGCTGGATCCGCTCGCGGAGCACATTAGTGCGGACGTCGGAGCAGCCCACAAACTGTTCTTGAGCCGGGACCCGCATGCGCTCCGTAGGGCCATCATCTTGCAAGAGATTCTGGGACGGCCCGCGGCGTTCCGCGGGGATCCGTACGAGCCCTAGCAGCCCGCTGTACTAGCGCCCACCGGCTACGACGTTACATCTCTCCACGCGCCATCTTCCTGAGCACCGTCTGCAGAATCCCGCCGTTCATGTAGTACTCGACGTCGACGTCCGAATCGAGGCGGACATTCGCTTTGAACTCCGTCGTCCTTCCGTCTTCGGCGGTCGCGCTCACGTCGACCGTGCATCCGGGCTCCAGGCCATCGGCGATGCCCGTGATGTCGAACGTCTCGCGCCCATCGAGGCCGAGGCTCTCCGCGGTAGCGCCGTTTTCGTACTCGAGAGGAAGGACGCCCATCCCGACCAGGTTGCTGCGGTGGATGCGCTCGAAGCTCTCGGCGATTACCGCGCGCACGCCGAGGAGGATGGTGCCTTTTGCGGCCCAGTCGCGTGAGCTGCCAGTGCCGTACTCTTGCCCCGCGAGCACGACTAGCGGCGTTCCCGCCTCCTGGTAGAGCATGGAGGCCTCGTAGATGGGCATCTGCTGGTCGGTCGGAAAGTGGATCGTGTATCCGCCTTCGGTGCCATTGAGCAGAAGGTTCTTGATGCGCACGTTTCCGAAGGTGCCGCGCATCATGACGTGGTGGTTGCCCCGGCGGGCACCGAACGTGTTGAAGTCTTTCACCTCGACGCCACTTTCGCGCAGATACGCGCCGGCCGGCTCGGCCTTTGGTATGGCGCCCGCAGGCGAGATGTGATCGGTGGTGACCGACTGCCCGAGCATGACCATGACGCGAGCACCGTGGATGTCGCCCACCGGCGGGACGTCGAGCGTCATGCCCTCGAAGAACGGCGGCTGCTGCACATACGTCGAGGAAGAATCCCACTCGTAGAGGCTGCTCTCCTCAGGGAGGGGCAGCGCCTGCCAGTTCTCGTCACCCGTGTTGACCACCTCGTAGCGCTTGGTGAACATCTCGGGCTCGAGAGCGCCGGCGACCGTATCGGCGACCTCCTGAGCGGACGGCCAGATGTCGGCCAGGAAGACCGGCTTTCCGTCGTCGCCGTGGCCCAGAGGCTCGTTGTACAGGTCAATGTCGATGCGCCCTGCGATCGCATAAGCCACGACGAGCACCGGCGACATCAGGTAGTTGGCGCGTACCAGCGGATGGATGCGGGCCTCGAAGTTGCGGTTGCCCGAGAGCACCGAGGCCACCACCAGGCCGTTTTCTTCGACCGCCTGGTGGATCTTTTCTGGCAGAGGCCCACTGTTGCCGATGCATGTCATGCAGCCGTACCCCACCACGTGGAAGCGCAGCTGTTCCAGGTAGGGCAGCAGCCCCGCCTGCGTGAGATAGTCGGTCACGACGCCGCTGCCGGGCGCCATCGCCGTCTTGACCCATGGCTTCACGTCCAGGCCCTTCTCGACCGCCCGCTTCGCGAGCAGGCCCGCGCCGACCATCACCGAAGGGTTCGACGTATTCGTGCAGCTCGTAATCGATGCGATCACGATGGTACCGTCGCCGATCTCGTAGCTCTCGGCGTCGGCCTCGACGGTGCAAGCCCGGCTCGGGCTCCCTCCTCGAGCGACCGCAACCGATGGCTCGGCGCCACCTTCACCCGACCAGCTCTCGCCGGTACGCCCGCCTGCGTCCGAGCCAAGCAGACTGGCGTCGTCGAGCTCGAATCCGGCTGGTACGAGCGCCGGCAAGTCACGCTCGAACGAAGTACGCATGTCGGCCATGCGAATCCTGTCCTGCGGGCGCTTCGGCCCTGCCAGGCTCGGCTCCACGGTCGACAGGTCCAGCTCGATCGACGAGGTGAACTCGGGGTCCGGCGTCTCGTCCGTGCGGAAGAGGCCGAGCTCCTTGCTGATGCGCTCGACCCGCTCGGCCATCTCCTCCGAGCGGCCCGTGCCGCGTAGGTAGGTGAGTGTCGAGTCGTCGATCGGGAAGAAACCGATCGTCGCGCCATATTCGGGCGACATGTTGGCGAGCGTCGCTTTGTCGGGCAGCGCGAGGTTGCTCAGCCCCGGCCCGTAGTACTCGACGAAGCGGCCGACGCAGCCGTGCTCGCGCAGCATTTCGGTGACGTGCAACACCAGGTCGGTTGCGGTAGCGCCCTCGGGCAGCGTCCCCGAGAGCTTCATGCCAACCACTTCGGGCAGCAGCATGTAATACGGCTGGCCGAGCACCACCGCCTCGGCTTCGATGCCGCCCACGCCCCAGCCCACCACGCCGAGCCCGTTGATCATGGTCGTGTGCGAGTCGGTGCCCACCAGCGTGTCGGGATAGGCCAACCAGGTGTCGTCGTGCTCGTGACGGTGGATGACCGACGCGAGGTACTCCAGGTTGACCTGGTGCACGATCCCGGTGCCCGGCGGCACGACCGAGAAGTTGTCGAACGCCTCACCGGCCCAACGCAGCAGCGCGTACCGTTCGCGGTTGCGCTCGAATTCGCGCTCGACGTTCAGCCTAAACGCATCCTCGAAGCCGAAAAAGTCGACCTGCACCGAGTGATCGATGACCAGGTCGACGGGCACCACCGGGTTGATGCGCTGCGGGTCACCACCGAGGACCTTGAGCCCGTCACGCATCGCGGCCAGATCGACGACCGCCGGCACCCCGGTGAAGTCCTGGAGGACGACACGGGTGGGCATGAAGGGCAGGTCGGCCCCAGCGTTGCTCGGGCTCCACTCGGTCACGGCCTTCACGTGCTGCTGGGACACGTAGTCGCCGCCCGCGTGCCGCAGAGCATTCTCCAGCAGGACCCGGATCGAGAAGGGAAGGCGGTCGAGCGAGTCGATCACGCCGTCTTCTTCGAGCTTGGAGAGGCGATAGAAGGAAGTCGGGCCCTCGGGGAGGTCGACTGTGGTCAGCGCGCCGAAGGGGTCGGGTCTAGGGTCTGCCACGGTGGCTCCTGTGGTCAGGTACTCTTTGAGGGACCCTAATGATGGTCGAAGTGAAGGAGCGTGTCAGGGGCTGCTGGTTGAGCCCAGGGCGGGCCTGTGGTTAGGTTGAGCGCCCACGGATGCGACCGGTCTCGGACGCACCAAGCCGGGGTGACGGAACGGTAGACGCGGCGGCCTCAAAAATCTCGGGACAGGTCCTAGGGGGGGCGCCCTACCCAGCCGTCCCAAGAGATTCCGGGCGCTGGGCGACCGTAGGATTCCCCCGGTGGACCCCACATTCGTTACCCGAACGTTACCCGACCCCACGGGTCCACTAGCTCTTAATCAGTAGGTTCGGGGTTCGAGTCCCTGGCGGGGCATAGCCGGAAGTCTAGGAATTACCTGGGCTTCCGGCTTTTTTGTGCCTCTGAGTCAAGGGCCGGAATCGGGGTGTGACGCCCCAAGACACGCCCCAAAAACTCAAGTTGCCTCAGGAGGGCTGGTGAGAGC
>DQPL01000088.1 GCA_015664885.1 Gemmatimonadota bacterium | reverse complement strand
GTACTGCCCCGTGCTGGCGACAGAGGGGGGGCATTGGCAGATCGATACTACCCCCGGATTTTGACCCAAGTCTGGGTACTCTACTGGGTACTTAGAACCTCACTGCCCCAAAGAGCAAAGGCCCCACAATCTGTAAGTGATTGAGCCACAACAAGCTGGCGGAGGGATTCGAACCCCCGACCTGCTGATTACAAATCAGCTGCTCTACCAGTTGAGCTACGCCAGCGCGGGTTCGAAACCTATTAGTCAGCGACCCATCGTCCAGAGCAACACACCGATCGCCCCGGCCACCAGCACGAAGACGGCCCAAAGCTTGACCGGACCCGATCTGGAGGTCGGGTCGGCGGTTGCGTCTTCTGGCGTCTTCTCAATGCCCTCAGGCGAAAACATCGTAGGTCCACGCCACCACGATCGCGACCGGGAAGCCCAGCACTGCGACACCTAATACGGCACGGACGGCCGGGTCAGTGGCACCGAGGCCGGGTAGCCACAATTCGACTGCCTGGACTACGGCGAAAGCGGCGACCGAGTACGCCACAGCCACCCGAACCACGCGACGGCGCTCGAGCTCCTCCCATGCGCCGACGGGTCCCTCCGGGTCTCGTCTCATCCCACCTTCCACCGCGTCCCGTCCGGACCATCCTCCAGGACGATTCCCTTTCCCGTCAGCTCGTCACGGATCGCGTCCGAGGTCGCGAAGTCCCTGTTGGCCCTTGCCTCGCTACGCTCCTGGATCTTCTGCTCGACGTACGCGGCCAGGTCGTCGTCGACCACGCGGGAGGCACTGGCTACTTCCAGTAGCCCGAGCACCTCGTCCATGGAGTGGAGCGCAGCGAGCGCGGCATCACGATCTGCGGCAATGACCGCCGGGTGCGCGTCCAATGCGGCGTTTACCGAACTGACGAACCCAAATACGACCGCGAGTGCATCAGCCGAGTTGAAGTCGTTGTCCATGGCGCCACGAAACGACTCCACCGCCTCGCTGGCAATCGTCGCAAGGCCTGACGGATCGGCTCCAGCGTCCACCGCCAACCCCTTCAAGCGACTTTCGAAGTCGAGCAGCCGCTGCAACGCGGAGCCCGACGCCTCCAGCCCCTGCCGGGTGAAGTTCAGGTCCCCGCGGTAGTGGGAGGAGATAAGCAGATGGCGGATCGCCGCGGGATCGTGACCCTCGTCGAGCAGTTCGCGGAGCGTGATGAAGTTGCCGAGGGACTTCGCCATCTTCTTGCCCTCGACGAACAGGTGCCTGCCATGCATCCAATGGCGAACAAACGGACGCCCAGTCGCGGCCTCCGACTGGGCGATCTCGTTCTCGTGATGGGGGAAGACGAGGTCCTCACCACCGAGATGCATGTCGAGCGTTTCGCCCAGCTCGGCGATGCTCATTACCGAGCACTCGAGATGCCAACCCGGCCGACCACGGCCCCAGGGAGAGTCCCACGCGGCTTCGACCTGCTCGTCCTCAGCCGTTGCTGCCTTCCAGAGCGCGAAGTCGCGCGCGTCCTCCTTGTCGTACTGGTCGTGCGAAACGCGTGCGCCCACCTTGAGCGTCGAGGTATCGATGCCCTTCAGCCTTCCGTACTCGGCAAAGCTGGCGATGGAGAAATACACAGCTCCGTCGTCCGCCGGATAGGCGTGCCCACCATCGACCAACCGCTGTACGAAATCGACCATCGCGCCAATGTAGTCGGTCGCCCTGGGGTAGCTCTCTGCGGGGCGGATGCCGAGCGTGCTCGAGTCTGCGAGAAAGGCCTCGCCAAACGGCGTGGTCTTCTCGGTGATGGTTATTCCGGACTCGACCGCGGACTCGATGACCTTGTCGTCAACGTCCGTGAGGTTCATGACGAAGCGCACTTCGTAGCCACTCCAATCCAAGTACCGGTGCACGAGGTCGAAGAACAGAAACGTCCGGAAATTGCCGATGTGCGCGTGGTTGTAGATCGTGGGGCCGCAACCGTAGACACGTACGATACCCGCTTCGAGCGGCTCGAAGGCCTGGAGCGATCGCGTGGCGGTGTTGTGGACCTTGAGCGTCATGCGAATCCCGGTTTGTGCTCGGGTGCGTCGAGAGTTTGGCTAATCATGCCTCGCTGGGGCCCCCTTCGCTCAACTCAGCGAGCAGGGCCGTCAGCGCCGCAACCGGGTCATCTGCCCTGGTAATGGGCCGCCCGATCACCAGATAGTCCGCGCCGGCGGAAACCGCGTCTGCCGGGGTGGCTACCCGCCTCTGATCCCCCGGGTCGGCCCCCTCGCGTCGAATTCCGGGTGTTACGACCAGGAAGTCGTGCTCGACACGGTTTCGTATCCACGAAGCCTCGAGAGCCGAAGCCACAACACCGTCGAGATCGCATGCGACGGCCAAATCGGTAAGCCGTCCGACCTCCTCGCGAATCGATCGGATCTCCCGTCCCCAGACGACTTCCAGCTCGTCCGGCGTGAGTGACGTGAGCAGCGTTACGCCGAGCACGCGCATTTGGCGCCCCGATGCGTCCGCTGCCGCCTCGAGCATGGCGGGGCCGCCAGCGGTGTGCACCGTGAGGAGGTCCACGCCCAATGCCGACGCCGAGCGCACAGCGCCCGCGACGGTATTGGGAATATCGTGCAACTTGAGATCGAGGAAGACGCGCTTGCCCAGCGTAGCCAATGACTCGACAAAGCTGGGACCACCACGAGTGTACAGCTCGAGTCCGACCTTGTAGAACGTCGCGGGTGGGCCGAGTCGCTCGACCATCGTGAGCGCCTCGTCCGCCGAGGGATAGTCCAGCGCCACGATTACGTCTGCCACGCATTCTCTCGGTCGGGGGATTCGGCAATCAGTTCCGTCCATGCGCCGACTCCATGTCGGCGTCCCCAACGCGCGAGGCCGGCCACGACCCTCTGCGCCGCACGGGGCGCCGCAAATGTGGCAGTCCCGATCTGAACGAGCGAGGCCCCCGCTCGGGCATAGGCGACGGCATCCTGCGCGGCCAGCACCCCGCCGACGCCCAGCAGAGGCAGGTTCGTGCCTTTACGAGCCTCCTGCACCGCTTTCAAGCCGACCGGTCTGAGCGCGGGACCGCTCACTCCCCCGGGCCCCGCTCCCAGCTCGGGCTCGCCCGATGCACCGCGTAGCAAGATCCCTGGTAGCGTGTTCACCAGCGTAAGGCCATCGGCACCCGAGTCGGTTGCTATGCGCGCGGTCTCGGCCAAATCCAAGTCGTTGGGGGCCAACTTGGCCAGAAGCGGCCGCTGGGTTCGAGCCCGGCACCCCGTGAGAATCTCCGCCACCGCCGCAACGTCGAGAGCAAAGGGCAGCCCTCCTAGCTTGGCATCGTTGGGGCAGGACAGGTTGAGCTCGAAGCCGAGAAAGCCATCTTCGCCGTCCAGGCCCTCGATCAGCTCGAAGTACTGCTCAACCGTGTGACCCGCGAGGCTCACCAGGACCTTTGCACGGCGCACGTTGCTACGCAGCCATGGCAGCTTGTCTCGCTTGGTACGCTCGAGGCCCGGATTCGTGAGGCCGATGGAGTTGAGCATCCCCCCACCGAACTCGGTCACGCGGGGGGGTGCGTTGCCGACACGCGGCTCGACCGTCACCGATTTGGTGACGAAGCCGCCAAGAGATTCGAGATCGAGCACCTCACTCAACTCTTGACCGAAACCGCAGGTACCCGCGGCCAGAAGTATCGGATTCTGGAATTGGACGCCAAACAGATCGGTCTCCAACTTCATCGGTTCTTGATCTCCATCAGGCGCAACGCCAAGCCCTCCTCGAGCGCTTCGAAGCCCGGCGCTGATGCGCCCCGGGCCGCCAAAACGTAAGGGCTCGCGGCATGCGTCTCCAAACGCCCCAGCAACCACGCCCGATCGGAGTCATCGGAAGCAACGGTGAGCGCCGCCAGCAGGGCTTTCGGCACCCAGGGATCGTCCGGATCGGCATCGGCGTAGGCCAGGAACAGGCCTCGGGCCAAGGCCAGCGCCTCCAGGTCGTCCCGGGCGATCTCAGCCGCTGCAAACCAGCCGAGCGGATCCGTGAGTCCCACGCTGGTGAAGTCCTCCAGAGTGCCCAACGCGTCGAGCAGCGGCGCCACACCCTGATGTTCTTCGGCGGGCAACAAGATCTCCTCCACCTGCTCGAGCTCTGCCAGGTCATAGGCCAACTCCAGGCGCCAGCGAGCGATTTGAACCCGCGCCTCCGCAGCTACCACGCCGACGCCACGCAAGACCTTCCAGGCTGTTGTGTTGGCCGCGGCGGTGTCCCCCGCTCGGTGGAACAAACGGGCCCTGCCGAGTGCGATGCGACCACGCCCGACCCTTCCCCAACGCGCGATATCCGCACCCGCCAGAAGCCTCGCGGCCTCGCCAGGACTCCATTGTTGCGCGGCTCGGTTGGCGAGCGCCACAACGGTATCAAGCCGCTGCCCGGCCTCGGAGTACGAGAGCAACTGTGTGAAGGCGTCTCCCGCACGCGCGCGCTCATCGTAATGGATCGCCCAACGCAGTTGGGTCAGGGCGGCCTCGACGCGAACGACCGCGTCCAACTCCTGCGCTCGATCCAGGTCGGCCCACCCGTTTCCTGCCGCCCCCTGAGAGAGCAAGACTTGACCGCGCAGCAGGTGAGCCTCCGCCAAGGCCGGACCGGCGGTCAGTCCGCTCAGCGCACGCTCAATGAGGGGCAGCGCGGCCTCCGAGTTTCCAGACTCCACTTCGGCGAGCGCTAGGTAGACGAGAACCGCGAAGCGGGTGTCCGCGCTCTCAGACCGCTCGGCCGCCTCCTTTAGCGCCGCACGCGCCGCCCTGATCTCGCCCAGGCGAAGGCGCGCTCTTCCCAGCAGGAAGAGCGCATCATCCCCCCACTCCCCTTCAGGGTCCCTGCGGTACCCACGCGCGGCCTTCCGGACCACATCGCGATAGCTTTGGCTCGCTAGCGAGTCGCGACCGGCTCGGCGATGCGCTTCCGCTTCGTCGTAGGACCGCTCCGCGTTGTAGATGACGTTGTAGTACGCACACCCACTTGCGAACAGCATGACGCCGAGAAGGCCGGCGCCGCGCCGGCTCACGCTCCGTCTCCCGGTCCTCCGGTTCCGCTGCCTGGAGGGTACCGCTCGAAGAACCTCACGACCGCGCGTGCGATCGATCTCGCGGCTTCGTCCTGGAATGTGGGTTGCCCGAGCAGCGGACCTTCATCCTCGTTCGACAGGTAGCCGACTTCGACCAGGACGGAGGGCATCAGCGCGTTGGTCAGCACCGCGAGCACGCCTTGCTTCACGCCACGGTTCGGGCCCGGATGGAATTTGGCCATTTCCCCTTGGACCATCTCGGCAAGCATCGCAGACCAGTGCTGATGATCGAGGGCCTTCAACTCGCGAAGGATGAACCCGAGGTCGGGTTCCGCTTCCGGGTCGACGGACTGGCCCCCGGCGCTCAGGGGTGCGTTCTCGATTGCCGAGACCCTACGCTCATGATCGTTCCTGGCTTCGGCCAAAAAATACGTCTCGAATCCGCGTGCCGAGCGGCGGCTCGGGAACGAGTTCGCGTGGATCGAAATGAAGACCGCGGGGCGGTCGCCTTTCCACGCGGTGGCGAGATCTCCGCGGTCCCAGATGGGCACGAACGTGTCGTCGTCTCTGGTGAGGTACACCTCGAAGTTGGGCTCGCGCTCGAGCAGCTCGGCGATCGCCCTGGCAATACGCAAAGCGACGTTCTTCTCGCGGACGCCTCTCAGGCCGAGGGCTCCTGGATCCCCTCCGCCGTGCCCGGCATCGACTACCACGACCCGCAGACCCTCATAGCGAGCGGCGGGGAGGTCCGCGTCCATCGGGAGTATTTCAACCGTCACCGGCGCCGCACCGGCCGTATCCGTAACTCCGACGATGGAGTCGACGCCCGCTGGGGCCTCGACGCCAGGACGCAGCTGCACAACGGTCGTGCCGAGCCAATCCTCGGCTTGCGCGGCGCGTAGCGTCAGGCTAGGCCCGTCGAAGGAGTACAGCTCCGGCAAGCGCCTCGGCAGAAAATCCGCGAGCAGCTGGACCGGAACCAGGGTCTCTCCGGCGGTGCGATAGGGCACATCCGCGAGCTGAAGCACCTCGTCGTCCCAAGTGAAGAAGGGGGATCCGATGCTGAGCGAGATCGAGACCCCGTGCGGGCCGAGCATCGCGAGTGCACCCTCGACCTCCGCCACGACCCAACCGAGTTCCTCGAAGAGCGTCAGACGGACAGCGGCGAAGCCCCTTTCGAGATCGAGTGGGCGCGCGTCCACCGCACCCTCGTCACGCTCGATCCTCAACTCGGGGATCCCCTGAGCCGCGAGTGGGCGCGCCACGAGGGCGACAAGAAGCATCGCGGCGAACAGTCCCCTCCGTGCCATGACCGCGTATCGAGTCCTCACATGCTCATCGGCCGCTGAGACTGTGTTTGTCATCGAGACTGTATCGCGCGACGCGCCTCCAGATCCTGCTGGCTCCGCTTCAGATCCTCGCGCTTGTCGTACAATTTCTTTCCGCGGGCCAGCGCCAGGTTGACCTTGGCATACCCACGTGCAAAGTAGATCTCCAGAGGAACGATCGTCAGCCCTTTCTCCTTGATCTTGCCCACGAGACGCCTGATCTCATGACGGTGCAAGAGAAGTCGACGGGCCCGGACTGGGTCTACGTTGGATCGGTTGGCCTGTTCGTAGGGACTGATGTGGACGCTGTGCAGCCACAACTCCCCTCGCTGCACGCGCGCGTGTGCGTCTTGGAACGAGACATTCCCGGCTCGCAAGGACTTCACCTCGGGGCCCTTCAATTCGATACCGGCCTCGAACGTCTCGAGGATCTGGAACTCATGGCGTGCCTTTCGATTCCGTGCGACGACCTTTCTCCTCGAATCCGACGCTTCTCGGGCCATCCTCAGAAGACCAGGACCGGTGTGCCGACGTCGACCATGTACATCAACGTACGCGCGGCTTCGTTCGTGAGCCGGATGCAGCCATGCGACACGCGCCGCGCCTCCGGATCGGGGTTGAGCAGCAACTCAGGCTGATTCGTCCCGTGGATCGCGATGCCATCGCCGAGGTAGATCGCGGTATTGCCCATCACCCCCGGCATGAAGCGAGAAGGGTCGTTTTCGGGCGGAATCGGCACGCCTGCCTCGACGAAATGCCAGTCGGGTGCCTGCCAGAGAGGGTCCTTCTCCATGCGGCGGATGTGAAACAACCCGCGGGGCGTCGAGAACCTCCATTGATGTTGCTCGGTATCGAGTCGAAATCCGGTACCTGTGCCGGCTGGCGCCGACCAAAGGGAGCGAGCTCCTTCGAAGACGAAAACGCGATTCTCGGCCAGATGCACGACGACGTAGGGCCCGTCGTGGCGTAGAAGGGGGCGATCGGCCACGACCTCGCGTTCCACGGCATCCCAAGAAAACAAGAAGTCGGCGGCGTCGGAGTCGAATAGCTGGGCAACCGCGGGCCGCGGCATCACCGCAATGCACGCAGCGCACAAGATAGACCCTCTCACGGCCCGGCCTCGAAGCTCATCACTCCGGCTCGACTCGCCTTTCGCATGGTGTACACCTGGGCCACTTCGCCGCCCAAAATAAACACTATCGACCCGTAATAGATCCAGAAAAACAGTACCGCGACCGTGGCCAGATTCCCGAACGCGGAGCCGTAGTCCGCGATCTCCGTCACGTACCAAGAGAATCCCCACTTGAGCGCTTCATGAACTAGCGCGGAGAACGTCGCAGCAACCCACGCGGTCCTCCAAGGTATTCGGCGGGCAGGTAGGTATCGATACGCGATGAGGAAGAGGGTCCAGATGGAGCCCAGCGCAAGCCCATGCCCGAGCAAGCGCTCAATGATCGAGAACGCGCTACCATCGACCCCGATGAGCCCAATGCCATAGTCCATCGTGGCTTCGAACGCCACGGTCACGCCCAGGTTCAACGTCAACAGCGAGACGCCGATCAGGACCGCCTGGATGTCGAACAGCTTGCCCATCAAGACTCCGCGCTGCCGTCCCAGGTCGAAAATCTCCCGCAGAGCGATGCGGAGGGTTGCCACCAGCCTGGTGCTGACCCAGACCAGGAACAGCGCGCCGAACACCGTGAAACCCGTGCGTCTTTCGACGAGGGAAGACACGGGCGCACGAAAGGCCTCGACGAGCGCGACGCCTTCCCCGGCCTGGGGAAGGTTGTCCGCTACCAACGCTAATATCGCGTCCGTCGGATCACCGAAACGAGCGCTGAGCACGAACCCGGTAAGCCCGATACCGAGGATCAAAAGCGGTACGAGCGCGATTAGCACGTTGAAGGCAATCGCCCCGGCCATGAAGAAGACTTCGTCCTCGACAGACTTCTGCCAGAGGCGGAGGAGGAACTCTGGCACGCGATAACCCAACCGGTGGTGCCGCGGCACCGCGCGCTTTTTGGTCACGAGACCGTGCGTCAGGCCTCTGCCTCCGCGTCTTCGTCATCCTCGGCGCCGTCTGCCACGGTTTCCCTAGCGGCGTCGATACCTGCGCGATACGCCGCCTTGGACGTCTCGAGCTTCTTCTCGAGCTCGCCGCGAGCCTCGCGTGCGGCCTCACGGCCGGCGTCCAGCGCGCTCTTGACCGACTCCACCCGCTCCTGCACACCTTCCCGAGCGACATCCAACCGTTCTTCGAGCTGTTTCTGGGCCTCGCGCATCCGCTGCTCGGCTGAACCGCGCAAACGTCGCGCGTGCTCCTTCAAGTCTTCCTGCGTCTCCGCCCCAGACTTGGGGGCGAACAGCAACGCCAACCCCGCACCCACCAGCGCTCCTATCACGAAGGAGCCGACCTGGCTGCTGCTGTCTTTTTCGATGACGATGTAGGGAACCTCGTCGTTGTCACGCATGCCTGCCTCCCGCCACACTCAGCCGGACTCGAAAATGAACCCGACTCTCGATTCGAATCTAACCGCGCCTGCACAAGCTATCTACCAGTCCGACCACGAGTTGCAAGAGCTCAAAGCACCCAACGCGGGTCGACCTCGGCAATCTCCGGGGCTGGAACACCCTCCCGTCCCATGAGCCCATAGGTGAGCTGCTTGCCTAGCTCGACGCCAGGCTGGTCCAGCGGATCCACGCCGTAGAGTGGGGCCGCAAGCACCGTGGCAATCTCCAGCAGCATGATGAGCTGGCCTAGCGCGTGGGCATCGACCGCCGGAAGATGGATCGTCGCATTTGGACGCCCCGCGCGCCGCAGAGCCTCAGCCGTCGCGATGTGCTCAGAGGCCAACAACCCGCCCAGAGAGTGCCCACCGAGATAGGAGAGCGCGTCGATTTCCGAGTGCCGCCGCGGGATGGGCACGTCAGCTCCAGGATCGTCCACCGCGATGAACAGCACGACCTTGTCGGCGGGACCCTCCATCAGCAACTGCAGCAGCGAATGCTGATCGGTGGCGCCGAGCGCAGCGAGGGGCGTCGGACCGGTGGGTCTATCTTCGCCGGAGTGGCTCGTCGTCTTTCCCAGGCTCTCCGCCCAAAGCTGTTGGAACCAGAGGGCGGTCGAGCGCAGCCGGTCCGCATAAGGCATCATCACATGGATCGTCCGACCTTGTCCGGTATCCGCGTGATGCAGCAGAGCGGCGAGCGTCCCTGCAGGGTTCGAGTCCAGAGCGTCGCCGCGGCAGCGGGACTCCATCTCGGCCGCTCCCGAGAGCAGTGCCCCGATGTCAGCGCCGCACGCCGCGGCCGGGAGCAGCCCGACCGGCGAGAGGACCGAAAAGCGTCCGCCCACGTTGTCCGGCAAGGGCAACATCGCCAACCCTTCCGCTTCGCCGATCTGGCGCAGCGCCCCGTTGGCGGCATCGGTGGTGAAAAGGAAATGGCTCGGCGCATGGTCCGGCCCCACCGCTTCGTCCAGGTGCTCACGCACGACCAGGTACTGGGCCATGGTCTCCGCGGTGGCGCCCGACTTGCTGACCACGTTGAACAGCGTCCGCGCGGGGTCGATCTGGTTCATCAATGCCCGGTATGTGTGCGGGTCCGGATTGTCCAGGACGTGGAGCCGGGGAAAGTGGTCGCGCTGCCCCGCCGACTGCTGATTCCAGAACGGTCCCAGTAGGGCTTCTCTCAATGCGATGGCACCTAAGCTCGAACCGCCGATCCCGAGCACTACAATGTCGTCGAACGACTCACGATACCGGCCCGCGAGTTCTGCGACCCGTGCGACGCTATCGCTTGCGTACGGAAGATCCAGAAAGCCCAGGCGGCCTTGCTCTCGCCAGGCGGACACCACGGAAAGCGCGCTCTCGAACGCCGGGGCCAAGAGAGTGGACAGCTCGGTCGGCTCGACACCGCCGGGCAGACGCGGCGCCATGAAGTTGCCGTAATCGAGCCGGATCGCTTTCACAACTCGAGCTCCACCGTCAACCCGTCGTACGCCGGGAACACACCGTCCGGTAGACGCTCTTCGAGTTCCGCATGCGTCACCCTGTGCGTGAGATGGGTCAGATAAGTCCTCGCCGCGCCGACCTCGCGTGCGGCGTCGATCGCTTCTTCGACATTGAAGTGCGAAGGATGAGGGCGCCCGTACCAGAGCGCGTTCAAGACCAGCACATCGACACCCTCGAGCGCCGCCAGCGTCTCTGGTGGCAGGCTCTTGCCATCGGTGATGTACCCGAGACCACCGACGCGGAAGCCGTATACCGAGCTCGGGCCGTGAGGCACCTTCAAGGGCATGAAATCCTGACCGATGATCTCGACCGACCGGCCTGCCTGGATCTCCTTCAGCTGCACTCGTGGTTTCGAACTGCCCGTCGGCGGTTCGATCGTGTCATCGAAGATGTACTGGAAGTACCGCGAGATCAGCGGCCGGTATTCGGATGCCACATAGGCGGGAAGATCACCGCGACCGCGAGCCGTGAAGATGCGCACGTCGTCGATGCCGTGCACATGGTCCGCGTGCATGTGCGTGAACCAGACGGCCTCTATGTCCGATATACCGGAGGCGAGCAACTGTAGACGGAGCTCGGGCGGCGTATCGACGAGCAGCCGCCGTCCGTCGATCTCGACGACCGCGCCGTGGCGTGTGCGCCGGTCCCGCGAATCATCCGAAGTGCATGCGCTGCAGTCGCACCCTACGACCGGAACGCCGAAAGAGGTGCCGGTACCCAAAAAGGTCAGCTTCAAGAGAGGTCTGCCAGAGGGTCCAAAGGACTAGAGGCGCTCGAGGCGCATCGTGTTGGTGGATCCGGACTCGTGGAATGGGAAGCCGGCGGTAACCACGACCGATGCGCCCGGTTCTCCGACACCGCTATCCAGCACGCATTGGCGTCCGTACTCCGCCTGGCGCTCATAGCTCATCTCGAGTCGCTCGGCCAGCACGGGACGCACCCCCCATACTCCGGCCAATTGCCGATACGTGAGCGGATCGGGTGTGACCGCGAAAACCGGCACGGTCGGCCGGTACGATGTCACCAGGCGAGCCGAAAAGCCCGACTTGGTGAGCACGATGATCGCCGGAGCATTGACCCGGCGCACTGCATCCACGGTCGCGGCCGCGACTGCGTGCTCGCGCGGTGAAGCGCCCCCCCGCGAGTGTAGCCCCGGGTGGGCCAGGTAACGGGGTCCGCGCTCCAGGAACCCACTGCGCTCGATCTCGGTGCCAATACTCACGAGCGCCTGAAGCGCATTCAGCGGGTACTTCCCCACCGCCGTCTCTCCGGACAGCATGACCGCATCGGTTCCGTCGAGAATCGCGTTGGCGACGTCGGAGGCCTCCGCGCGTGTGGGACGCGCATGTTCGATCATCGACTCGAGCATTTGTGTCGCTGTAATGACCGGCCGGGCGTAGAAGTTCGAAAGTTGGATGATGCGTTTTTGCGCAAGCGGCACACGTTCGAACGGGAGCTCCACCCCGAGATCCCCCCGAGCAACCATGACCGCGTCCGTCTCGGGCAAGATTTCCTCGATCGCACGCAACGCCTGCACTTTTTCGATCTTCGCCACGACCAAGGCGCGATTCCCCACCCGACCCTTGAGGTCGACCACGTCCTCGGCCCGTCGCACGAACGAGAGCGCAGTGTACTCGACCCCCTCCGTGAGCGCGAAGTCCAGGTCGGCCAAGTCCTTCTCGGTAAGCGAAGGCGCGCGAATATCGACCAGCGGCAAGTTGATGCCCTTGCGGCCTTTGAGCAGCCCCCCTCGAACGACTTCCAGTCGGGTGCGCTCGCCCTCGGTGCCAGTGCAAGACAGCTCCAACAGACCGTCGTCGAGCAGCACCCTGTCCCCCGCCTGGATCTCCTCAGCGAGCGGAGAATACGTGGTCGGAATCTCGCCCCGCACGGCGATGTCCTCCGGAGCCATCACCACGGTCTGGCCCGCCTCTAGCTGCATGGGAGCGTCGAGTTCACCCACTCGAATCTTGGGACCCGATAGATCGACCATGATGCCGACGGGCCGTCCGACTTCCGCCGACGCCGCACGCACCGCGGCCATCGAGGCGCGATGATCGTCGCGACTCCCGTGTGACATGTTCACGCGCGCCAGGTCCATGCCCCGCTTCACCATTTCGAGGATCACCTCGGGTGAGGAGCTCGCGGGGCCCAGGGTGCATACCACCTTGGTACGGAGCATGAATCGCTACCAGGAGAAAAGGCGAGGCGGCCCCGCCGGCGGCGGGTCCAGGAATTGTGGTCTCCACCCGAAGGGGGGGCAACACCCGGGGGTGGCGTCCAACCCCCCGCGCCGCTTCCTTTTCGCGCCGTTCCTTTTCATTGTCAGTGGTGACGCCGGACCCGCATGAGTTATATCCATATCGAAAGCGAGAGCGACGCCAGCGCGCTCGAACGCGACTTGAGTTCCGGGGAGCGCATCGCGCTCGACTGTGAGGCGGCGGGTTTCCATCGGTACTCGGACCAGCTCTGTCTGGTTCAGGTCTCAACGGTCACCGCGACATATGTGGTCGACCCGCTGGCGTTCGACCCCTCGCAGCTCTTGCGCGAGGCGCTCGAGGACCCGCAGCGCGAGGTAATCATGCACGGCGCCGACTTCGATCTGCGGCTCCTGCACCGCGACCTCGGTATCGAGCTTCACGGGCTTTTCGATACGCAGATCGCGGCGTCACTATTGGGACTCGACTCACTCGGCTTGGCCCCGCTCCTGGAAACGCGCTTCGGCGTGAAGCTCAGCAAGAAATACCAGCGCGCGGACTGGGCGGAGCGCCCGCTCACGAATGGCATGCTCGACTACGCCGCGGCCGACACCGGCTATCTGATGGGCCTCCGGGACCAGTTGGGCGAGGAACTCGCGGCGGCCGACCGCGCCACCTGGGTTGAGCAAGAGTGCCGCGCGCTCGAGGAGTCCGCGATCATGCCTAAGGCGAACGCTGAGCCGAGGGACCCGGTAACGCGCGTGAAGGGTGCCCGAGACCTCTCATCTCGGCAGGTCACTGCCTTGAGGGTGGCGCTCACCTGGCGCGATCAGCTGGCGCGCGAACGTGACAAGGCGCCATTTCGGGTCGTGGGAGACGGACCGCTCATCGATGCCGTCGCGCTGCATCCGCAACGGGCCGAAGAGCTGACGTCCATCAAGGGATTCCCTCGGAGTCTCGCTAAAGGGGAAGGCCATCAACTCGTGGAGCAGCTTCGAGCGGTCGTGGACCTGCCGGAAACCGAGCTCCACCCGTACCCGCGCAAGCAACGTCGTGGGCCTGGCCGCCCGCCCCCCGAGGTCGAGCAGCTCGCCGAGAGGCTCAAGGGAGTGCGGAACCGAAAAGCGGATGAGCTCGGCCTGGCTCGAGGGACATTGCTGGCGAACGCGGTGCTGGTCGAGGTCGCCCTCGCGGCCCCGAGCAACAGCGAAGCGCTCGCGGCGATGCCGGGCATGCGGCGATGGCGTATGGACGCGCTGGGTGACCAGCTGCTCGCGGTGATCGGGAGCAAGTAGGAGCGGGCGGAAAACGACCGCTACGCGGCGGACTCTTCCTTGCGCTTGCAGTCGATGCAGTAGCGCGCATGCGGCAACGCATCGAGCCGCTCGAACCCAACGTCTGCTCCGCACGTGTGGCAGTTGCCGAAGGTCTTCGGGTCGTTGTACAACCTGCGCAGCGCCTCTTCCAGGCGGTAGAGGTACCGGCCCTCCTTGGTCGCGAAGGAAGCCGCCTTCTCGCGCTCCTGCGCCTCTGTGCCCTGGTCCGCCATATGATCGGTGTATACAGCCAAGTCGGTGTCACCCGAATCACGATTGGCCTTCGCCATTTTGTCGAAAAGCCCGATTGCTTTCAACGCGCGAGCCCTCTCATTGAGGAGCCGCTTCTCGAGATATGCGAGCTGTTTCTTGGTGAGGGCCATATCCGCCTTCGTGCATGCAAAGCCTGGTAGGCTGACAAGTTAACTACCACCGCACGAGCGCAGAACCCCATGTGAGCCCGGAGCCGAAAGCGACGAGGCAGAGCAGGTCACCGCGCTCCAGGCGCTCGTCTCGGACCGCCTCAGCGAGGGCGATCGGGATCGTCGCCGCGGTCGTATTGCCGTACCGCTGGATGTTGTTCACGACCTGGTCATCCTCGAGGCCCAGCCTTCTCTGGACCATCTGCGAAATCCGCAGGTTCGCCTGATGCGGAATGAGAAGGTCGATGTCGTTGGTGGTGAGGTCGTTCGCCTCCAACGCCTCCATCACGACCTCCGGCATGCGCTTCACGGCGTGTTTGAAGACCTCCCTACCCTCCATGCGTGGGTAGTGGCGTCCGGCGGCGATGTCTTCAGCGGAGATGCGTGGGTGGTTCTTCGAACCCGCGGCTTCGGTCCAAAGCATCTCGGCGTGGTTCCCGTCGGCATGGATGTGCGTAGAGAGCACGCCGCGATCCTGCTCGTCCGTGGCGGTGAGCACCGCCGCGCCGGCGCCGTCGCCGAACAGAACCGCGAGGTCGCGGCCGCGGGTCGAGACGTCGATGCCTGTCGAGTGGATCTCGACCCCGACTAGGAGGATGGTCCGGTACTGACCCGACTTGATCCACGCGTCCGCGACGGAGAGTCCATAGACGAAGCCGGAACACTGGGCGCGCACGTCGAGCGCCGGAATGCCCTCCAGCCCCAGGTCCCGCTGCAAGAAGACGCCGGTCCCCGGGAAAAACACGTCAGGGCTGAGCGTGCCCAACACGATCGCGTCGATTTCGCCTGGCTCGATGCCCGCCGCGGAAATCGCCATCTTACTCGCCCGGCACGCCATTTCGGCGCTGGTCATTCCGTCGGTCACCCAACGGCGTTCCTGGATCCCGGTTCGCTCAATGATCCACTCGTCTGAGGTGTCCATGTACTGCGTGAGCTCGTCGTTCTTGACGACGCGGTCGGGGACGTAGAAACCGGTTCCAGCGAAGGCTGTGCGTGGCACGTTGGCTCCTGGCATACGTCGGGGCTGCTGGGGATCGGGTCCGGCGCGCCCGGGTACTCGAAATTCAGAATCACGCCGATACGGGGGAAGATAGGGGATGACTGCCGAGATATTCCAATGCCGTCGTTGCGAAGACGACAAGTCGATGCTGGAGAAGGCTCCGTTCCGAAACGAGCTCGGTGCCCGGATCCTCGCCCAAATCTGTTCCGCGTGCTGGAAGGATTGGCTACAGCACCAGACGCTGCTGATCAACCACTACGGCCTCGACCCGCGAGACAAAAAGGCGCGAGCGTTCCTTTACGAGCAGATCGAGCAAGTGCTACTGGGTGACGGGGACGGCAAGGACATCGATACGAGCAAGCAGGGCACGATCGAGTGGTGAGCTAGGGAGCCTCTGAACAAGTAGGGCACGCCGCGTTACGGTGCCACGGCCCCAGATCCTAGGCGGGGCTTCGAAGGCATAGCCGTCGCTACGTCGAGAAGCTCCAACGACGGAGATGGGGGCGTGCCATCGTAACCCCACGAACCGTTAAGTGTTGTCATGCTTGGTGTTGGGGCGCAGGGGGGTCGCAGCCCAATACGGCGTTACTCCTCCTCGC
>DQPL01000097.1 GCA_015664885.1 Gemmatimonadota bacterium | reverse complement strand
GATTCGTGCCATGGGGGAGGGGGTGCGAGTCGTAGCTCTGGGCGTCGTGCAGGGAGAGGACAAGGAGCGGGCACTGGCCGAGGCCGACATCTTCGTGCTGCCTAGCAAATACCCGCTGGAAGGACAGCCATTGGCGATTCTCGAGGCCATGGCGGAGGGCTTGCCCGTGGTCGCCACTCCCAGGGCTGCCATCCCGGACATGGTGGTGGACGGGGTGACGGGATTTCTCGTCCCCGAAGGTGACATAAAGGCTCTGGCGTCCAACCTGAGTCGCCTGATTGAAGACGCCGACTTGAGGGAGCGCATGGGTCGCGCAGGCAGGGAGCTGTATCTGTCACGCTTCACTCGGGAGCGGTGTCTGGCGCGCGTGATTCAGGAGTTCGATGATGCCCTCGCCTGAGCACCGTCGTTCCCGAGGGATGTGGGTCGGACTGGCCTTGCTTGTCGTGATCTCGGCAGCGGGAACCTCTTGGGACCCGTGGCTGACCTTGGGCATGCTCATCGGCTGCGTGCTGTTTGGCCTGACATTGACGTGGCCGCTCGGGGTTATCGCCGCCATGCTGGCCATCGGTCCTTTAGACCTGTCGTTCCTCACAGGTGGCTTCAAGACCATGTTCGAGCAGTTGGGCGGACTCGACATGAACGGCATCCGCTTGATTTTCGTGAGTGCCGGGCTCGGCCTGGTCGTCATCACCGACCGCCGCTATTGGGGCCGGCTAGCTTCCCCGCCAGTCCGCTGGTACCTGGTGTTCTTGGCCTTCGCTGCCTCCACGCTCCCAGGTTCCGAGGATGCACTCGAGGGTCTACGCCTGCTTCTCAAGCTCGCCTGGCCTCTGCTGACTTTCCTCGTTGTGGCGGCACCGGATCGAAGTCACAGACAGATCGATCGCATGGTGGATTGGCTGCTCATCGGGGCCGCGGTGCTGATCGTGATCAACCCTCTGTTCATTCTACTGGGCGGCGTCTTCGTAGAGGACACGGGTGAGGTACGCCTCATGGGCGCGGGGACCCACCAGAACCCCTTCTCGTTCGCGATGCTGGTGGCCGTGATCGTATCTCTGGTGCGCTTCGCCTCGCGCGGGCAGATGCGCTACCTCGTGGTGGCCGCCGGAGCGACAACTTGGATTGCACTGACCCTGACCCGCATCACGTTTCTCGCCGGTGCGGTGTCACTGGGGGTGGTGGCGCTTTACTCTGCAGTGGTCAGGAGGAACTACCGGGCTGCTGCTGTCGGCGCGGGCGCCGTATTGGTTCTCACTGCGGCGCTCGCCCCCGTGCTCCTGGAGCGCACGTTCGGCGTGGCGCCCTCGTTCGCCGAGTTGCTCGAGCTATTTCGGGACCCGATCCGGCTCTACGAGACCATCAACTGGTCTGGTCGCGAGTTATTTTGGGCGGTCCTGGTCGTGGCTTGGATGGCTAGTCCGTGGCTGGGTTTGGGATTGGGGTCATCTACGTCGGTGCTGAGATCTGTCTTCCCTGAGGACATGGGCCTGGTTGCGCACAACGAGTACATCCGACTGGGCACCGACACGGGCTTCCTGGGCATCATCCTTTTCGCCGTGGCGATGCTGGCGTGGCTGCGCGTGGCGGTGGCTGCAGGGCTGAAGTCCGACCCTAGAGTACAGGAAGTAACGCTGCCAGCACTCGCCATCTTGATGGCATGGGGTGTAATCTCTCTTACGGACAACGCCTTCGACTACTACGGCCCCCTCACCCAGTTCGCGGGATTCTTCGTGGCGGCGAGTCTGGTTTCGGGGTCGTGGTCCGAGGCGTCCCCTGGACGCCCGCACTGATGGATACTCTCTTCCGACGATGAGCCAGCAAACTCGGTCCAGAGCCCGGCGGCGTCGGATTCACCGGAGGTTGGCGGTTGCTTCTCTATCCTTTTTCGTTCTCGCTTGCGAAGAGGGCGTGGTCTATCCGGGCGGAGAGATCGTTGCGGGATTCTTTATCTTGCCAAGCTCGGTCAGGGTATCCGTCACTGGCGTCTTCCAGCTTCTGGCCAACGCCCGCAACGGCGCGGGAATTACGCTTCCGATCGATGATGTCGTGTGGTCGTCGCGCGACACGCTCGTCGCATCGATAGACGCTCTGGGGCTACTGACGGCGCACGCCGAAGGCGAAACGGTGATCAGCGCTACGCTTGGAAGCGACGTTGCCACGGTCTCGCTCACAGTGGATCCTCCGCCCGCAGCCTCTTGGGCCGAACACGTCTGCGCGTGGGCTTCGGGCGGCTCCGTGTATTGTTGGGGACGGGGAGTCAGCGGTGAGCTCGGCGGTGGGGACAGAAACGGTTCGCTGGTTCCACGGCTTGTTCCCTTCCAAGGCGTACTCAGATCCGTAACGACAGGTGCGGGACACTCCTGCGGGGTGATGGATTCCGGTGACACCTGGTGTTGGGGTCGGGGAGCCGAGGGGCAACTAGGCGGTGGCACCATCCTTTCTTCCCTCTCCCCCCAGTTTATCGCGGGCGCCGCGTTCCATTTCCTGAAGGTCGCGGCCGGAGGTCGTCACACTTGTGGCTTGACCGTCGAGTCTCGGATTCGCTGTTGGGGCTGGAACAACGACGGGCAGTTGGGGAATGCCACTACCGTCGGCCTGCGCGACCCGGTGCTCATCGAGTCTGGGCTGCGGTTCAAGGACGTGTCGGCTGGCGCTCGTCATACTTGCGCGGTGGCTGAGGACGGATTGATGTGGTGTTGGGGAGCGAACGACAGAGGACAGTTGGGCGATGCAACGACGACGGACTCGCAGTGGCCCGTGCGGGTTGCCACGGGGGATCGCTTCCTCAGCGTGTCGGCCGGTGCAGATCACACGTGTGCCCTCGATGAAGGGCAACTCGCCCAGTGTTGGGGCGCCAACACGAGTGCTCAGCTCGGGCGTGGCCATCTGGAAGATCGATCGCATCCGACTCCGCTTTCTTTCGGGTTTCGGTACGAGTCGATCTCCGCAGGCCTGTACCATACGTGTGCGCTCCGCGCCGGCGGCCAACTCTACTGCTGGGGGGAAGGCTCCGCGGGGCAGTTGGGCATTGGGGACAATGTGCTGCACGGGAACCCGCAGCTCATTGGTGACAAGACCTACCAGAGTGTGTTCGCCGGGTCATCGTTTTCTTGCGCCGTGGAGCGCGTTAGCCTCCGGGCGTATTGCTGGGGCACGGGGTCCTTCGGCCAGCTGGGTCAGGGCCTCGTCCGGTCCGTCAACGTGCCATCCATAGTGAGTGGCGAGGTTCAATTCCGCCAGATCGGACGCTGAGGTACCGTGGTTGACTAGTGTGCTCCCCCCACTAGGGGATGAAGGGCCTTGGCCGGCGTAGCCGCTTTTGCGATGCTGCTCGTATCGGGATGCGGCAAGGACGTGACCGAGCCCCCTCCCGACATCGACATCGAACCCGATGTCGATCCGGTCACAGTCCAGTTGGTCTTCCCGGGCCTGAGGGCCGAAGCGACGGCAGCCAGCGCTGACAGCATTCCGGCGATCCGAGAGACTCAGTTGACGGACTCCTTCACCGTCGCGTTCTGGGACGGGAATGGTCAGGTGTTCGTGCCCGGCCCCGATGACCGGGTCGAGATCAACGTCGGTGCGGGCTTTCGGTGCGGGCTTGGAGGTGGTATCGGCAG
>DQPL01000094.1 GCA_015664885.1 Gemmatimonadota bacterium | reverse complement strand
CAGCGAGTTACGTCTTGCCCGCCGGCGAGTTCGACCGGGCCGATGATGAGGCCACTGGTCGCTCGGTTGTGGTCGCTGGCACGTACCACGCAGTCGAGCGCACGCCGGTCAACCTCTTCGATGCCATGGTCGCGCTTCCCCGGGGAATGGCCGAAGCCGGCGAGGTGATCTTCCTGGTGTTCCTCATCGGTGGCGCCTTCACCGTGGTCGACGAGACCGGTGCACTCAGGCGGGGCGTCACTTCGCTGGTTCGGGCGCTCGGAGGGCGCGACCTCCTCGTCATCCCCATCGTCTCGATTTTCTTCGCCACCGGAGGTGTGGTGGAGAACATGCAAGAGGAGATCATCCCGCTGATCCCCGTGCTGCTCATTCTGACCCGCAGAGTCGGCTTCACACCGCTCGTCGCGGTTGCGATGAGCGCGGGCGCGGCGTTCGTGGGATCGGCGTTCAGCCCCATCAATCCCTTCCAGGTGCAGAACGCCCAGAAGTTGGCAGAGCTTCCGCTCGGCTCCGGATGGCCCTTCCGCGGGATCTTCTTGATCCTGGCTCTCGCGCTGTGGATTGGCATGACGATGCGGTACGCATCGCGCGAACGGCTGGAACCTGGACTCATCGAGGAGTCGGGTGACGTAGGGATCGACGCCAAGGATTGGGTGATCTTCGGGCTGGTTGCCGCGACGTTCACGGTGCTGGTGGTAGGCCTTCTGAGTTGGGGCTGGGACTTCAACCAGTTGTCTGCCGCCTTCTTCATCATGGGCGTGGCCATCGGACTGCTCGCGGGTATGGGGCTGACCGGGACCGCCGAGGCCTACGTGCGCGGCTTTCGAAGCATGGCCTACGCCGCGCTGCTCATTGGATTTGCGCGAGCGATCTTCGTCGTGCTCGAAGACGGCCACATCGTCGACACCATCGTGCACGCCATGTTCACGCCGCTCGAGGGGCTGCCACTGATCGCCTCGAGCCTGGGCATGGTGGCCGCACAAACCGCAATCCACGTGCCCGTACCGAGCGTGAGCGGCCAGGCTGTGCTCACCATGCCCGTCCTGATTCCGCTCTCTGACTTGCTCGGACTCTCACGACAGGTCGTCGTGCTCGCGTATCAGTACGGGGCAGGCCTTTGCGACATCATCACACCGACGAATGGCGCGCTGCTGGCCATGCTTGCTGCGGCGGGCGTGCGCTACGAAGACTGGATCAAGTTCGCGGTGCCGCTCTACTTGGCGCTCGTAGCGCTGGGAGCGGTTTCCATCGCCATCGCCATCGCGATCGGGCTGGCTTGAGCCAACAGGCCGACCAACGGGCCAGGAAGAAGCTCCACAAGAACGTCTGGGTCGCCACCGCGACGAGCTTCCTCACGGACGTCTCGAGCGAGATGCTGGTCAATGTGCTGCCGCTCTTCCTCGCGAATGTACTGGGCGTTCGCATCTGGACGGTCGGGGTCATCTACGGTCTTGGCGACACAGCCGCCAGCGTACTCAAGCTCTATTCGGGATGGCTCTCCGATCGGCTGCTCGCCAGGAAGTGGCTCGCTGTCGCCGGGTACACCACGTCTGCCCTTGCCCGGCCGTTTCTCTATTTCGCTTCAACATGGGGCGCGGTCGCGGCAATCCGCTTCGCCGACCGTGTCGGAAAGGGGATCCGTACCGCGCCCCGGGATGCCCTGCTCGCGGACTCCACGCCACCGGAGCGTCGAGGCCTGGCGTTCGGCCTGCATCGCGCAGGCGACAGCGCGGGCGCGGTAATCGGGCTGCTGCTCACGATCTGGGTCGTTGCGAACACCCAGGGAGCCGATGCGCGCTTGTCCGAAGGGACGTTCAGGACTCTGGTGCTTTGGAGCCTGCTCCCGGCGTTTCTGGCGGTCGTCGTGTTGGCCATGGGCGCGCGGGACGTCGCCATACCTGGGCTCGGTGGACCGTCTGGGCCGCGCGTCCGCATCCGCGGGCTGGGGAAGGGCTTCGCTGCGTTCGCCGCGTGCTCGGTAGTCTTCGAGCTCGGGAATTCCGCAGACGCGTTTCTCGTGTTGCGCGCGCAGGAGCGCGGGCTATCCGTCGTGGGCGTTCTTTGGATCCTGGTGGGGTTCAATGTCGTCTACACGGCCATCTCCGCTCCGGCGGGCTCCTTGGCTGATCAAGTATCCAGGAAGTGGGTCCTGTTCAGCGGATGGCTGGTCTATGCCGCGGTATACCTGGGATTCGCTGCCGCGCGCACTCCGACACATGTCGCCGTCCTCTACGCGGTGTATGGGGCGTACCATGGGCTGGTCGCCGGGGCCGCCAAGGCGCTCATCGCAGACCTCGTGCCCGCCGAGCTACGAGCGACGGCGTACGGAAGCTACGCCGCGCTGGTTGGCCTCATCAGCCTCCCGGCGTCTCTGCTGGCGGGCGTGCTGTGGCAAGGCGTCGGGCCGTGGGGCGGCTTCGGCGCGGCCGCCCCGTTCGCCTTCGGCGCCGCCACCGCAGGATTGGCCGCCGTTCTACTCATGTGGACCGTCCCGGACGGCCGTGCTCCGTCCTCGCTTCTCGAAGGGTCGTAGCGCGGCACCGTAACGTCGAGTTGGCGCCGCGGCTTAGCCTCTCCTAGGGACTCTGGCCGAAGGACGGCCCGGGCCGCGCCCGACCGCTCCAGGATCGCCACCACGTGCGGGGGCAACTTCAAAACCTCTGGAGGCTTGCTCGGCTTCCGCGGACGGGACGCGACCGCGGTCGCGTCCTCAACGTCGGGGGCCGCAGCCTGGACGGCGCCCGGAACCGGGTGGATCTCGGGACCCTCTCGACCCGCGAATCGCACGAATTCATCGCGAAGCCTTCGCGTGACCAGTGCCACCGTAACCAGTCCGATAATCCACGCGAAGACCGTAGGGATCGAGGCGCTCCCTCGCTCTTCCACGACCGGAACGCTGATCTCCTCTTGCAGCGCCTGCTCGAACAGATCCGTAGCCACCCCACCAGGCAGATCCTGTGCGCCAGCAAAGCTGGTAAGCGCCACTCCCGATATCAGAAACGGCGCCGCGATCAACACGGTTCGTAGGTGCGCGCGCACACGCAGGGGGCGGATGTGGACCATGCAACCTAGCTTCGACGGGTCTGGGAATCGCTTGAGTCCCCCGCCACTCGTGAAACCGCGCAACGCCATGCTGCCAGCACCCATCTCCGTTGTCGCCGCGGTAATCCGGCGAGATGGTCGCTACCTGGTCGGGCGCCGGCCGCCAAACAAGCGACACGGCGGGCTATGGGAGTTCCCCGGAGGAAAAGTCGACGTCGGTGAGTCGATGCTGGACGCGGCCAAACGCGAACTAGCTGAAGAATTGGCGGTCTCGACAACCCGCATCGGACGGACGCTTTTCTCCTCCCGCGACAGCGATGCCCCCTTCGTGATCCACTTCGTCGAGGTAGAGATCGAGGGCGAGCCGATCCCACGCGAGCACACGGAAGTGGCGTGGGTCACGCCGTCGGAACTCGGGACGCTATCGCTCGCCCCCGCCGACGCGGCGTTCGTCGGAGAGCTCAACAGACCGGGAGACTGAAGCCTTCAGCGTCCTCACCAAGTCAGCGGACCGCGCCTTGGGGATCTCGCTCTTCAGCCCATCGACGGTCGCGGCCCCCCGACCCACGACGTCCCCTTCGAAGCGCAGCGCCACAGGGCCACGGATCTCTTCTTCGAAGTCGAGCGGCTCCCGGAGTGCGAGCCGGAGCATCCGCTCGTGACCGAGGTCGAAGACTCGCTCTCGCACCGAGTCGCCCAGCCATCGCAGAAGATCGTTGGTCGGGCGTGGCCGGTCCCTCGAATCGAAATCGACGGCTCGGAAGCCGACCGAGATCGGCCGCCAGGCGCCATCGCGCCAAGGACCCTCTCTCCAGGCATCGAGCGGCCATTCGTCGAGCGAGTGCAGCCACAAGCGGCCGCCGCGTTGGACCCAGCCAACATCAGCGAGCTCACCTCGATCCACGCCGAACCGCTGCTCGAGGTCCTCGCGTGCCGTCTCGACAAGAGGTGAAGCGTCGACGCTCTCTCCCGGGAAATTCGCGCCAACCGGCGTCCACCCGTCGGGCAGGGATTCGTCAGCCGCGGTGGATCCGTCGTCCAGCCGACGCAGCTTGGCCAGGAAGAGTCCACCTGAGTCGAGGTGATGCGGATAGATGCGTGCCGCACCCTCCAGTCGGTCGTCGTAGCGGGCTCCGGCAAAGGACGTGAGCCCAGGCGCGTGTGGTACCTGGAGCGTGATCGGCTCCAGGTCCACGGGCTGGCTCTT
>DQPL01000090.1 GCA_015664885.1 Gemmatimonadota bacterium | reverse complement strand
GAGTTGCCGTAGGCGGTTGGGTCTGCAGCCCGGTACGCACGCACGATCCAACCGTTTTCCTGGCCCGTCTCGAACATGATCGACGGTCCACCACCGCCCCTCATCTCAAGGGAGAGCGCTAGGCGCACGTCAGCCATCCATGGGTGTTCGTTTACAAAAGCGCGCGCGCCGAGAAGGCCCAGTTCTTCCGCGTCGGTGAACAGAACGATCAGGTCATTCTGGAGAGGCTCGCTCGCCTGCATCGCCCGCAATGCTTCGAGGATCGAGACCACACCGGAGCCATCGTCGGCCGCGCCCAGCGCGAGCTCACGGCTGTCGTAGTGGGCGGTGACCAGCACCGCCCCGGTCGAGGCGGCGCCGGCGATCCGGGCCACCACGTTGCGCACTGTGGCGGACTGCACATAGGACCCGCGCTGGATGACACTGGTCGTGGTTTGAATCTCGGGCGCGAGTCCTAACGCGGTCAGGCGATCAATCAGGTAGGCGCGCACCCGCGCGTGTTCGGGCGATCCGGTCGGATGCGGGGCTCGAGCGATCTCCACCAGCGTCCCCATCGCCCGCGCAGAGGAAAACTCCGCTTCACCGGCATTCGCGGGCACGGGGCGAGGCTGGCCTGTCCGGCTACTCGCGAAGATGCATGCCGCCAGCAGAATCGCCGCGGTTGCCAGGCCCCGCCACTTGCTGCGCGGGCCTTCTTCGATGGCCTCTGGCGCGGCCTCTTCGGACTCGGCGGCTTCGTCGTCCCCAGATGCCGCTTTCTTCTTCTGTTTGGCCTTGTCCTTCGCGGCCTCCTTCTCCTGCTTGGCTCGTGCGCGCGAGGCCTTGGCTGCCTCGTCCTCGGCCTTCTTGAGCGCTCGCTCGGCGGCCCGCAGCTCCCTCTTGGATGGTTGGCCAACGTCGGTTCCGGCCGCGGCCGTCTGTTTCGCGGATGGCTTGTCGCTTGTCGGCGCCGGCGCGGGCGGCTCCTCTCCCAGCAACGCGGCCATCTCTTCCGGGCTCATCTCCGGACCGGTGTCGCCGAACTCGGCCTCGAGTTCCTTGATCTCTTCCGCGGTGAGTCCCAGTTCCTTGTCGGACGGGAGGTCGGGAAGCTCGTATTTGCTCATCTGCTATCTATCTCGCCAGGGCCCTCACGACGTCGTCAATTGCTGCACGCACGCGAGACGCTGGGAGTCCGGATCCGTTCGAAAGGATAGAGAAAATCACCTCTGTGCCGTCCTCCCTTACGAGATACCCTGACAGAGAGTTCACGTTTGAGATCGTTCCTGTCTTAGCGAAGAGCCGCCGCTCCAGGTCCATTAGGCGCCGCTCGAGCGTTGAATCTTCTTCGCCCGGTTCCGCCAGTGCCGTGCGATAAACAGCGGCGTTGGTGCCGTTCCGCATGTACTGCAGAATGCGGACCAGCGCTCGCGGTGTCACCAGGTTGTAGGCCGAGAGCCCTGATCCATCCCTCGGTGCTATATCCAGGCTGTCGACCCCGACCTGCTCGGTGAGGAAGCTGCGAATCACGTCGACGCCCTCGGACCAACTACCCTCCTCGCCCCGCTCGGCTCCAAGAGTACGAATGAGCTGTTCGGTCATCCAGTTTTGACTCGGCTCCAGAATTCCGGCCACCAGCCGCGAGAGCGGAGGCGACTCGAGTGCGAAGATGAGCCCGGCGTTCGCACATTCTCGCACCGAACCCGACAAGCATCCGCGCCCGACCCGCACGCTGTCCACCCACACGACGCGCGCCTGATCTTCGACCACGATGCCCGCAGCTGCGATCGCCCTGCCGAGCGCCGCCGTTGCCTGGCGAACGGGGTCCCGGATCGCGAAGGACAGCGTGTCCACCGTGCCGAGCTGCGCACGTCCCTCCAGAACCAACCTGCGCGATTCGGGCAGGTAGCTCGGGCGGACCCGGGTTGGGCTGCCGGGTGGGGAGGTCTTGAGGCGCGAGATGACGAAGTCGTCGCTGCCCATCGGAGACCATTCGACAAACGCAGGTGCGCCTACCGCCGCGCCGCCGGCGACGATGAGCTGAATCTCCCCCTCGTCGATCGCGAAGGCACCACCTGTGGCTCCCGATCGGCCGGGTAGGTCCGCCACTTCCCATGTCGGTCCTACGGTGGCTGAGTCCCACGCAGACACGTCGACGAACACCGAACCAGTTACGTGCTCGAGCCCACGCCGCCTGAGTGAGTCCGCGATCGCATGAAGCGCCGCCTCGCCCGAGTCCCAGTATCGGTCGGACAAGGAGGGATCTCCGGATGCGAGAACGACCAGGTCCCCGTCGAGCATCGATCCAAGCGTGGAGCCCGTCGCCCATACTTCGGTCCGGTACCGATAATCCCGCCCCAGCACAGACAACGCGGTGGCCGTGACCAAGATTTTCTGATTCGACGCCGGAATGAACTTCTGGTGTGCATTGCGCGAAAACAGCGTGCGGCCGGTTTGGGCGTCGATGGCCAGCACCCCGAAGTGCACCTGGTCGAAGGGTGCTGAGTCCAGTGTCTGCTCGATCGCATGGCGGTCGATGGCCCCTGGGCCGACGCCTCCTGCCGACGCGCACGCCGCCTGAATCGAAACGGCGAGCAGGACCGAGAGGCCCCTGAGCGCGCGTTCCCGCTTCGCCGGTCGTCGAGGTCTCGCGAAGAGTGCCGCCTGCACACACGCGAGTCCGCCGCGGGTCGCGACCTTGCTGGCGGTGAGTCCGGTGTTCTTCTTCATGGCTCGAGCGAGAAGGCTCGCCGTCGAGTATCCGAGCAAGAACGCCGTCTCTTCGACCGTGCGGCGGTTGCGGCCCAGATAGGCCCCAGCCCGCAGGAGTCGTCCCCAGAGCAAGAGCGTCTTCGGGGACGGCAGGCCGTGGCGGTGCAGCGCGGAGACCAAGCCAGGCGGAGCACGGCCCATTGCGGCCGCGAATCGTTCGACGGAGGCGTCGGACGTGGAGTGTTCGATCGACCACGCCACGGCGCGTGAGCCCAGCGCGCCGAACCGCCCCTCGAGTTCGCTTGCCACCTGCACGGCGCTGTTCGCCCCCATCGCCTGGTCCACCAGATTCCTGATCCGGGCGGCGTCGTGTTGCTCAGCGAGAAGAACGCCATCGACACCGAGCTCGCCCAGGTTGTAATAGTCGAGCTCCCCCGTGACATCGGCATAGGCGATGATCGCCAGGCCAGAGTACCTCTTACGAATCGCTTCGATTTCAGAGCGCGCTTCGTCACAGCTGGGGTGATCCGCGTCCACCACGCAACCATCGAACGAATCCCCCCCCAACGCCCCATTCAGGGCAGGCCAGGAAGAGCGCACGACGACCTCGTGCGCTCCACCGAGAGCGGTGATCATGCGCGCCGCTGCTCGAACGTCTGGTTGAAAGATGGCTAGTGACGCCAAGAGTCGTTCTCATAGGATCCGCCCCGGGGGCAGGGCCTCGCGAAAGTGCCGGCCTTCCACGGGATCAGCAAGAAGTTCGCCCGGAACGCTCCCGGGCGAAGGAAGAGCCTAGCTGGTGGGCTCGAGGGTTACTGCGGTTCCGTAGGCGAGCATCTCTGCTGCGCCCGCCATGACCATCGAGGTCTGGAAGCGAACGCATATGACTGCGTCGGCTTCCAGCGTCTGGGCCTCTTCGATCATGCGGTCGAGTGCCTGCTCCCGGGCTTCCGCGAGCATTTTTGTGTACTCGATGACTTCGCCGCCCGCGATGTTTCGCAGCACCGCCATGATGTCCTGACCGATATGCCGCGAACGGATCGAGCTACCGCGCACCATGCCCAAGGTGTTCTTGATTTCCGAACCCTGAATGTCGGCCGTGGTGACGATGATCATCGATGCATGTCCTTATAGGGGTCGACGCCCCAATCCTGGTAGCGCTTCCAGATCACGGAAGCCAAGAGTGTGAGAATACCGATCACAATGGCGCCGGTGGCAAGCTTTTCCCATGCATTTGCCGGCGAGGTAGTGAATAGGTACGCGCCGTAGGCCGTCCAAACGATGACCCCGACGACTACCAGGACCCAACCGATCGGTCTGGTCACGCTGGCGTTCACCTTGTCCCACACGGACTTGTGGCAGGTACCGGGGTCGAAGCTCAGTCCCTGGAAATCCGTCCGCATCGCGCGGAAAATCGCCAACTCTCGCTTCAACTCGGTCGAGCGCGCTAGCTCAGCGTCCAAGCACGCGCGCTGCTCGGGCGGCATTTCGCCGTCTATGTAGCGCATCAGGTCTTCTTTGGTGACTCGGTCGGCCATGATTCTAGTGTCCGGACGCTATGGGTACTCGACGCCCTGCTCGACGAGCGCGTCCTTGAGTGCGTGTCGCGCGTGATAGAGACGGCTCGCCACCGTCCCTTCCGGTATTTCCAAGATCTGGGCGATCTCCGAATATCTGAACCCTTCGAGTTCCTTCAGGACCAAAATTTCACGGTGTTCATCACCGATCTGCTGGAGCCCCAACCAAAGTGTCTGGCGCGCTGCAGTTCGTTGATGGGCCCGCTCAGGGCCCTTCTCGCTGCTCGCTGGACGAGCCTCCAGTCGCTCATCCAGCGTTTCCATCTTGAAGCGCGCCTGCCGGCTGCGCAGCATGTCCCTGCACTGGTTTCTCAGGATCTGAAAGAACCACGGGCCGAAGGGCTGGCGCAGATCGAAACGGTGCAGCGACCTATATGACTTCACGAACGCCTCTTGGAGGGCGTCCTGCGCGTCTTCCGTATTGCCCATCATAGCCACTGCGAGTCGTAGACCTGACGGCTCGTAGGCTCGGACGAGGGGCTCGTAGAACCGAGTGTCACCGATTTTGCACTTGCGTATGAGTTCCCGCTCCAGCTCAGGCTGCAATCTGGCTCCTTGTACGTGACTGTTCCTACGCGGGACTCGCAGAATTTCTTCAAAGCGGCCGCGAAAGCGGCGCCGCTCTACGGACGACTCGGCATCGGGGAAACCGAGCGGAGGCACGTCCAGAGCGCCTCCAACTCGACCTCGGTCATGTTTTGGGCGTATGGCATCATGAAGGTCACTGTGTGGACTTCGAACGTGCGCGAAAGAATCCTAGCGCTGCTTGTGGACGCCCAGACATAGGTCCCGCCGGCAGCCAAGATGAGTATCGAAAGCAAGGCGCCTGCGATCTTCAGGGCGAGTCTCATGGCAAAAGCTCCTCGAGTGCCGCGACCAGCGTTGCGAGTTCCTGTTCGGTGTTGAAGTAGTGCGGTGAGACGCGCAGCGAGCCGTCTACGCCTTTCTGCTCATAATCGATTACAGCATCTGTGCCCACTTGGCCAGTGGTATTGATGCCGCGTGCGCGGAGCTCGCGAACGAGGTCCTGTGGGTGCCACCCTTTCACAGACGCTGTCACGATCGCGCACAGCCTCGGACCCCGGTCGAGGCAATGAACCCCGTCCATTTCCCCAAACATTCCGCGCAGCTGATCGGCGAGGCCCCACGAGCGCTCGCGAATGGCATCAAGGCCCAGGTCGGTCGCGTATTTCGCCGCAACACCGGTCGCGCGTACGAGCCCCCAGAAGAACTCCCATGTCTCGAACCGCTTCGCGTCGGGCGCGGGCTGGTAGAGGTCGGGCGCGACCCAGTCCGCGCCTCGCATGTCGGGAAAAAGGGGTTCGAGACCCGCATCGAGCGCGCGGTCGGACACGTAGAGGAAGCCCGCGCCGCGAGGGCCCCTCAGGTACTTGCGGGCCGTAGCCGAGAAGAAGTCGCATCCTATGGCCTCTACGTCCACGGGCATCTGACCGACAGACTGGCAACCATCGACGAGGTAGAGGATGTCTCTGGCTCGACACATCGCCCCGATTGCGGTGACGTCTTGAACGAGACCCGAGTTCGTGGGGATGTGCGTGACCGCGACCAGGCGGGGCCTACGGCGATGGATGAGCCCCTCGATTGCGGCGAGGTCGACGCCCCCCTCGGGGGCATCCGGCGCGCGTAGCACCTCCACCCCGAAACGGTCGGCGAGCGCCAAGTATTGGATCTGGTTGGAGACGTAGTCGTTGCGCGTCGTGAGGACCACGTCGCCCGCGGAAAAGCGGACAGCGGACAGCGCTGCGACAAACGAAGCCGTGGCGTGTTCGCTGAACGCGATGTTCGACCCTGAGGTGCCGAGCAGTCCCGCGACGTTCTCGTATGCGGCGCCGATTTCCGCCGCGGCCTCAAATTCCGCCTCGTAGCCGCCGATACTTGCTTCGAGGTCCAGGTGCGTCGTTATCGCGTCCACAATCGGGGCTGGCATCAGCGAAGCCCCGGCGTTGTTGAGGTGCACGCGGTTCGCGCATCCTGGGGTATCAGCTCGAAGTTTTGTAACGTTCATGGTTGGACCAAATCAAGGCATGTGGATTGGCGGCAAGCATTGACTTCATCTGGGCACGGGTTCCGCATCGCTCCAAGAGCGACCCCCGCGGCAGGGACGACCTGATGAAGAAGAAGCGCGTCTTGATCGTCGTCGACGACGAGACCGTGACCAGAGTCCTCGTCCGGTTCCTCGAGGGTACCGACCACTACGACGTGATCGCGATCAACGACCCCACCCAGGCTATCGAAGTCGCTCACGAATTTCGCCCCAACGTCATCGTGCTCGACATCATAATGCCGACCTTGGACGGGGGAGAAGTCCTGGCGGAGCTCCGGCGCGACAAGAAGTTCTCCAGCATGCATGCGATCTTCCTGACGGGTCTGGTGAGCTCTGAGGAAATAGGGCGGGATGGCTACGAGATCAGTGGTCACCCGGTCATTCCGAAGCCGGTGGGCGCCAACGAGTTCCGCACGGTCGTCGCCGAGCAGCTAGGTATCAAGCAGTAGCAGCCCTTTGGGGGCGCAACTAAGGCTCTGCCCCACTCCGTCCGATACTTGCAATTAGACCCGCTCCTGTGGGTCGGCGGTCGGTTCGGAGGTCACTATGTCAAACAGAGCAATAGGAATCCTATCGGTTTGTGTCGTACTCGGCGGCTGCGACGGTACGCGCAGCTCCCTGGAAGTTCCCGCGTACAATCCCGCGATCACGCACGGGCAGGCTTCGCTTTCCTCACGAATTCGCAGGGTCACGAATGAGTCCAGCCGATTTTGATCGGTGCTTCTGGTGCCGGTCGCCGTGAAGGTGCTGGTTGCTGCCGGGCCGGTTGCCCGCAGCCGAATTTCGGTGGGGTCTCTGTTTGCCATGCAGGTCGTAGCCGAGTACGAGATTGCCGGGCTAGCCCTCGTATTCCAGGCGGTGGGTGGGGGTCTGGGCGCTACGTTGTCAGTCCGGCCCACGCTCGAGATCGTGGTGGATGGCGAGCGTGTGATTGAAGGGCCCGTCATCGACGCCCGCCTGTACAACATCGCGCCCGGGCCCTGTGGCCCCATCGAGACCGTAATGGTACCGGTGCTTCCAGTCCTGCTCGAGCGGATCGCACGAGGCGCCAGGGTCGAAGTGATTCTCGGTGATGCGATGCGTCTCGCGCTCGACAGCAGTCAACTTTCTGGCTTCGCCGAGCTACTCGGGGAAATCCCTAGCGATGCGGTCTTTGGGGCACGCCCGCACGTCAACGCGCGCCCGAAGTTCATCACCCAGTAGCACGCGGCCTCTTGCAGCAAAAAGGCCCGGCCTAGCTAGCGGCCGCCTTGCTCGCTGATGACAATGCCGCGCTCGCGCTTCTGCTCACGTACCATCTCGCGCACATCAGCGAGCAGTTGTTTCGCGTCGTAGACGATGCCGTCCTTGATGGTATAGGTGATGCCGCCGACTTGCTCCTGCTCGCCCGTCTCGTCGTTGAGCATCGGCGTGCCCGTGCCGTAGAGCACCTTGAGGTTCGCAAGTGGGTTGCGGTCCACCACGATCATGTCGGCCTTCATGCCTGCCTCGAGCACGCCGAACTGGAGGTCGTTTTCCATGCCCTTCGGCTTGTGCAGCTGGAGCGCGCCGTGGTACGTGGCCGCTCGGATTACTTCCAGGGAGCTGAACCCTGCTTCCCTTAGCAGCTCCAGCTCACGGATGTAGTCGAAGCCATAGAGCTTATAGATGAAACCCGAGTCCGAGCCGGTCGTGACGATGCCGCCTGCGTTCTTGTAGTCGTTGAGGAACTGCATCCACTTGTCATAGAACTTGCCCCAGTGGTACTCGTCCTCGGTGGTCCAGTAGTACCAGTAGGACCCGTGAGCCTGACGACTGGGCTGATAAAAGTCCCACTGACTCGGCAGCGTATACTCGTCGTGCCATTCAGCGTTGCGCGCGCGCATCACGTCCCGGCTGGCCTCGTAGATCGTCATGGTCGGATCGAGTCCGAGTCCGAGCTCAAGGAACTCGTCGATCACTTGGTTCCACTTCTCAGATCCACGATCCGCGGACTGGTACCACAGCCGCCCGACCTGCCCGAAGCGGTCCTGCTCGTTGTTGTAGTTGTAGTCGTGCGGGAAGTCCTGGATGGTACGGTCGTCGAACAGCGCCTCGAAGAGCCCGTAGTAGTGGGTGATCATGTCGAGGCCGGAGCGCGCCGCGTCCATCGCGTCCATGCGCGACACCCCGGTCTGTGCCAAGTGGGCCACTGTACCGAGGCCGAACTTGTGCGCCTCGTCGTTGAGCGCCTCCATGATCGCTGGCGGGTAGGAAGTCAGCTTGAGGCCGTCGATTTTCGCGCCGTCCACATCGACTGCCGCGGCCCAGCGCACCCACTCCCGCGCTTTCTCGGGTGTGTCCACGGGGCCCTCGTCCCAGCCTTCGCCCGGACGCGCGTACGTGAACAGGCGCGGCGCGACGATCTCGTTCCGCTCCGAGAGCGCCTTCTGTTCCAGCGCCCACATCATCGGGCCGTGACCCACGCCTCGTGAGGTTGTGATGCCGTTGCCCATCCACAGTTTGTGCACGTACTCGGCTTGTGGAGCCTTCCCGGATCCGCCGGTATGCGCGTGCATGTCGACGAGACCCGGCAGCACATACATGCCTGTGAGGTCGATTTCACGCGTGGCGCCCTGCGGCCGACGGTTCTCATTGATTGTTGCCATCGGGAAACCCACCGATCGGATTTCAACGATGCGGTCGTTCTCGATGACGATGTCGACAGGTCCGCGCGGCGGCGCACCAGCGCCGTCGATGTACGTGGCGCCTCTGAGAATCAGCCGCTCATGGGGTCCATCTCCCTCGTCCGCTCGCCTGGGATTGGTCTCTTCCATCTGGGCGGCGGCGCTGCCGGCCATCGCGAGCAGGGTTGCGACGGCGAACGCTACACGCAGCAATGCCAGACGCTGCGGTGCCAGACGCAGCAGTGCCAGACGCAGCAATGGATGATCCGTTTTCATACTTCCTCCCAACACATGTCTTGTTAGTTGCCGGACTCGAGCCCCGCAAATGTGTCCTCGAGTGCGGCGATAACCAACCGCCATGTCGATGTAGTTGGCACGACCATCTCGAAGTGGCCCGACTCGGGCAGGTCGACAACGCGCACTCCTGAGTCACCCGCGGTGATCGCGCGATTGTGGTACGCACGGCCTGGGGGCCCCCAGGCCGTGTCGAGCCCGCCAATCAAAAGTGTCTGTGGCACTCCAACCGGGGCCAGCTGCATGGGAGACGCCGCAGCATAGCGGTCCGGGTTCTCGGCGGATGATCCACCCATGAGTCGACCCACCACGTTGCCGCAGGTGCCACCTGTCTGGAGGCCCTCGAGGTCGGCAGCTGGCGCGAGCGCGAACACCGCTTGCACCGACACCGGGTCGTGCACATACAGTTCGCTGGAGGAGTCGATCTTGTCTCGTGCTGCGGCCCAGAGCGCCAACGCGCCGCCAGCGGAGTGACCGGCCGCCACCACGCGCGTCAGATCCAGGTCGTGGGGCCCGGAGAGCTCTCGCAGGTGGTCGAAGCCGCTACCGACATCGAGGTACGTCGCGGGCCAGCCGCCGCCTTCGTCTCCCACTCGCCGGTACTCGATGCTCCAGACCGCGAATCCCGCGTCTGCCATCGCCTGCTCGGCCTGACCCATGTAGGTGAGGTCGAACATCGACAACCAGCACCCGCCGTGCACGAGTGCCACCACGGGATGGGGACCGTCACCCGCGGGGAGTCTGAGATTGCCGAACTGAAGTGGATGACTCCCGTATGCGATGCGATGGTCCGGCTCCGGCGATTCGAACCGTAGGGCATCAGCTGCGCCTATCAACTCCTGGGCGCTCATGGGCGACGCGGGTCCTGCGAACGCCACGGTGCATAAGCACCAGCTCACTTAGGCTGATGGAAGAGTAGGTGCTGCCCTCATGGTCGGTCGCTCCCGGTAGTCGGACGTCGGATGCCCGCTTGGGGGTCTACGTCCGGCGCGCGGGGCGTACCACTCTACGCCGTACCGTAACTGAAGCGCAAAGCGGGGTCGAGACGGTATTATTCAGGTCCTATGAGCCAAGAACCCCCCATGCCGATGCGAGCACGATGAGCCTCGACGAAGCGCGCCCTGAAGCCCAGCGCCTCGCTGAGCAGCTCCGGCACCATTCCTTCCTTTATCACATCGAGGCGCGGCCGGAGATCACGGACGACGAGTACGACTCGATCTTCCGGCGACTGCAAGCGATCGAGGCTGCCTATCCGGAGCTGTGCACATCAGACTCTCCGACGCAAAGGGTTGGTGCGGAGCCGCAGGACAAGTTCGAGACCGTGGCGCACACCGCACCGATGCTCTCGCTCGACTCGACGCAAGAAGCGGACGAGGTACGTCGCTTCGACGAGCGCATGCGAAAAGCGCTCGGCGAGGGCCATGGGCCGGTCTATGTGCTAGAGCCGAAGCTCGACGGCGCTTCCATCGAGCTCGTCTACGAGCAGGGCGTGCTCACGCGGGCGGTTACCCGCGGCAACGGGCGCGAGGGGGAGCTCGTTACCGCCAACCTCCGCACCATTCCATCGGTACCGCTGCGCCTACGCACGCACGACCGCCCCGCCCCGGCCCTGGTGGCGCTGCGCGGGGAGGTCTTGATGTACATCTCCGACTTCCAGGACTTCAACGCCGGTCGCGTGAAGTCGGGCGAGGACCCCTATGCGTCCCCGCGCAACACAGCTGCCGGCTCGGTTCGACAACTGGACCCGCGCGTGACCGCATCCACCAAACTCGATGTCCTGGTCTACGACGTGCTTGCCGTGGAGGGAGAGACGTTCCGCAGTGACACCGAGGGCGTCGAGGCGATCCGTCAGTGGGGCTTCAAGTTGCCGGAGCGAATTGAGGTGGCCGGCTCGGTTGAAGAGATCCTCGAGTACCATGCGGCCTTCGCCGCGCAACGTGATCAACTCGACTACGAGATCGATGGCATTGTCATCAAGCTGGACGACTTGTCCATGCGCTCCGCGGTGGGCGCCACGTCGCATCACCCTCGCTGGGCGCTCGCGGTCAAGTTCGAGCCGCGTCAGGAGATCACACGCATCGACAGGATCGACATCAACGTCGGTCGCACCGGGGTGCTGACGCCGGTCGCGATCCTCCGTCCGGTTGTCGTGGGCGGTGTAACAGTATCCCGAGCCTCCCTTCACAACCGCGAGGAGCTCAAACGCAAAGACTTGCGAGAAGGCGATACGGTCCGCATCCAGCGGGCCGGGGACGTCATCCCCCAGGTCGTCGAGGTGGTCACGCACGAAGAGCAGCGCCAGCCGCCCTTTGAGATGCCCGAGCAGTGCCCGGCTTGCGCCACGCCGGTTTATGAAGAAGGCCCGCGCACCAAGTGCCCCAATCGCTTCGCTTGCCCGGCGCAGCTCCAGGGTTGGATCGAGCACTTCGGTGCTCGGTCAGCGCTCGACATCGAGGGCCTCGGGGAGGAGACTGCCGCGCTCTTCGTGCGCGAGGGCCTGGTGGGAAGTCTAGCCGAGCTTTTCGATCTCAAGCCGGAAGACCTAGTGCGGCATGAGGGCTTTGCCGAGAAGTCTGCCCACGCGCTCGTCGAGGCGATCCAGTCGAAGAAGACGCCGGATCTCGCGCGCTTCCTCATCGCCCTGGGCATTCCCGAAGTCGGTGTCACCGTGGCCCGGGACCTCGCGCTGCACTTTGGCGGCATCGAGGCGATCCGCCTCGCGACCGTCGAGCAGCTCGAGGCGGTTGACGGCATCGGGCCCAAGATGAGCGAAACCATCACGACATTCCTTGCAGAGGCCCGGAACTCCGCGGCGATCGACGCGATTCTCGAGCGAGGCGTGGAGCCGGTCGGCCCCGAACCGCTGCCCGATGAGCTACCAGACGCGGGCGCTGCGGTCTTCACCGGTGCGCTTCCGGTTCCACGCGCAGCAGCCGAGGTGGCCTGGCGAAGAGTGGGTGGTAGGACCGTCTCTTCTGTCTCCAAGAAAACCGACTACGTGGTTGCGGGTGACAATGCGGGCTCCAAGCTCGAGAAGGCCGAGCGACTCGGCGTCACCGTGCTCGACTTCGATGCGTTCGTCGAGAAAGTCCGCGCGCTCGGTGGTGAGGTAGACCTGCCTTGACCCACGAAGCCTCGCCGCAGGCCAGCGCCTGATGGAGAATCTCGACGTTGCCCGCACCTTGACAGAGCTCGCCGACCTGCTCGAGATCCAGGGCGCTTCACCTTTTCGCATCCGTGCGTACCGGAACGCCGTTAATACGATCAACAGTCTCAGCCGGCCACTCAAGGACATGGTGGCGGCCGGAGAGGACCTGACCGAGTTGCCCGGTGTCGGCAAGAGCGTCACCAAATACATCGGCGAGTTTCTCACTAGTGGCTCCATCAGCCGTCTAGAGGAGGTCTCGGCCGAGTTCCCTCGCTCACTCGTGCAGCTCATGCGGCTCGACGGCGTGGGCCCCAAGAAGGCCAGGAAGCTTTTCGAGGAGTTGGACGTGCGCACGGTGGATGATCTCGCGGCCGAGCTCGAGGCCGGGCGCGTGCAGACGCTCGACGGCTTCGGGGTGAAGAGCGCGGCCAAGATCATCGATGCGATCGAAGACCATAAGAAACACACGGGTCGCTTCCAGATCCGCGAGACCGAGAGGCTCATCGCGGGACTGCTCGAGCACATGCAGTCAGCGCCAGGCGTCGCACGCATCGAGCTCGCGGGAAGCCTTCGCCGTCGCAAAGAGACGATCGGCGACGTCGACATCCTCGCCGAGCTCGAGGGTGACGGCACGCCTGTCGTGGACCATTTCGTGTCCTTCTCGGGCGCGCAGCGCGTGGTAGGCGCAGGCAGCACCAAGGGCAGTATCGTGCTTCACTCGGGATTGCAGGTCGACCTGCGCGTGATCCCGTCGAGGTCCTTCGGCGCGGCGCTGCAGTACTTCTCCGGCTCCAAGGAGCACAACGTCGCGGTGCGTAGTCGTGCGGTCCGCCAAGGGTTGCGCGTCAACGAATGGGGTGTTTTCCGGGTGCCAGAGACCGAAGACGACGAACCGATCGGCAAGGAAGACGGAGAGAGGCTAGCTGGCGACACCGAGCAGAGCGTGTACGAGGTGTTGGGCATGTCGTGGGTTCCGCCGGAACTGCGGGAGAACCGCGGTGAGGTCGAGGCAGCCTGTGAAGACGAGCTGCCCGAGCTGGTATCGCTTGAGGACATCCGCGGTGATCTGCAGATGCACTCCACGTGGAGCGACGGCAAGGCATCGGTCGAGGAGATGGCGAGGTCGTGCCTCGAGCGCGGCTACGAGTATTTCGCGCTCACGGACCACAGCCAGGCAATGGCGATGGTGCAGGGACTGACCCCGGAGCGCGCGCGCGAGCAGTGGGCCGAAATCGAGCAGGTTCAGGAGCTCGTGCCGGGCATCCGGATCCTCAAGAGTGTCGAGGTCGACATCCTCAAGGACGGCTCGCTGGACATGCCGGACGACGTGCTGGAGCAGCTCGACGTGCTCGTCATCTCGGTGCATTCGTTCATGGATCAGAACAAGAAGACCATGACCGATCGGGTACTCCGTGCCATGCAGCACCCATCTGCTGATATATTGGCCCACCCCACAGGACGAAGAATCAACCGCCGCGAACCCTTCGAGCTCGACGTAGAGGCCGTGCTCGAGGCCGCGGCGGACTTGTCCGTGGCAGTAGAACTCAATGCGAACCCGAACCGGCTGGACTTCAGTGATGTGCACGTGCACCGAGCCAAAGAGCTCGCAGTACCAGTAGTGATCAGCACGGATGCGCATTCGCTACGAGGCCTTGCCGACATGCGCTTCGGCGTAGACCAGGCGCGACGGGGGTGGCTGGAGGCCAGCGACGTGTTGAACACGCGCTCTGTGGAGGAGATGATGGGCTGGCTGGGAAGACGCGAGACGTGACCGAACGAGGGTGAGGGGGATGATCGGTGACGTCGTACTGCTCATTTGCGGGATCGGGGTTCTCTATTACGGAGCGGAGTGGCTCGTGCGCGGAGCGGCACGGCTCGCGGCCTCCCTCGGTGTCAGCCCCATCGTGGTTGGCCTCACCGTCGTCTCGTTCGGTACTTCCGCTCCTGAGCTCGTGGTCTGCACCGTCGCAGCGCTCGGTGGAAATCCGGACCTCGCGATCGGCAACGTCATGGGATCGAATTTGGCCAACATCGGCTTGATCCTGGGCGTCACTGCGCTCGTCCGGCCGCTCGATGTGCGCGAGCGCGTCGTGTGGCGCGAGATGCCGCTCATGCTGCTGGTCACGCTCGCGCTCTATCCGTTGGCGTGGGACGGCGTGCTGAGCCGGGGCGATGGCGTGCTTCTGCTATTCGCCTTGGTCGCATACCTGATCTTCGTGTTCTACTCCGTGGAGGATGAGGCTCCCGAAATCCTCGGCGAGTACGAGGAGTTCATGAAGGAGTCCGACCGCACGACCTCACTCGTTTCGGGCACCGACGTACTCTGGGTGATCGCAGGTTCGGTGTGTCTGGTCCTCGGTGGCATTTGCATCGTCGAGGGCGCGGTCGAGATCGCCAGCTCCCTCGGCATCTCCGAGGTGGTCATTGGCCTTACGGTCGTGGCCGTGGGCACGTCATTGCCCGAGTTGGCGACCTCGCTCGTCGCAGCCCTGCGCTCAGAAGCGGACATCGCCGTCGGCAATGTGATCGGCTCCAATATCTTCAACGTGGCCGCCATCTTGGGCACCGCTTCGGTCGTGAGTCCGCTGGCCATCCCTTCGCATGTGCTCACGCGAGAGCTCGTGGTGGTCGTCGCCATGTCGTTGTTGCTTTTCCCCATCTTACGCACTCGTTGGCGCATTCGACGCTGGGAGGGCGCCTTGTTGCTCGCGTGCTACGTCGGCGCGGTCACATGGCTCCTGTAGGTTCAGCTCACCCTTAGAAGGACTGTGAGTTAATGCTTCCGATCGATCTGTCCGGAAAACGAGCGCTCGTAGCAGGCGTTGCCGACGACAGGGGATACGGCTGGGCCATCGTACGCGCGCTCGCTGCGGCCGGAGCGTCGGTGTCCGTCGGCACCTGGCCACCGACCATGAGGATCTTCACCAAGAGCCTGGAGCGCGGGAAGCTGGACCTCTCGCTGCCCGGTGGAGGTGAGATCGAGTTCGAACGGATCTACCCGCTTGACGCCGCATACGACACTCCCGGCGACGTGCCCGACGAGGTGAGCTCGTCCAAGCGCTATGCCGAGCTCGAGGGCTACACCATCCAGGGTGTCGCTGACAAAATGCGTGCCGACTTCGGGGACGCGTGTCTGGATGTGGTCGTGCACTCGCTGGCCAACGGTCCCGAAGTGCGCAATCCGCTCATCGAGACCAGCCGGCATGGGTACCTCGAGGCGGTGAGTGCGAGTGCCTACTCCATGGTGAGCATGATCCAGCGTTTCGGCCCGCTCATGAACGAAGGGGGCGCCCTGGTTTCGCTCTCCTACCTCGCAGCCGAGCGTGTCATCCCTGGTTATGGTGGAGGCATGAGCTCGGCAAAGGCTGCGCTGGAGAGCGACACCCGCACGCTGGCGTTCGAAGCCGGCCGCAAATTCGGCATTCGCGTGAACACCATCAGCGCGGGGCCCTTGGCGAGTAGAGCCGCCAAGGCGATCGGTACGATCGAGCTCATGGTCGACTACTATGCGGCCAATGCTGCGCTGCCCGAGGCCACCGCGGCAGAGGACGTCGGTCATGCAGCCGCATTCCTGTGCTCGCCGCTCGCATCAGGCATCACCGGTGAGACGCTGCATGTCGACAAGGGCTATCACATCATGGGCATGCCGGCCCACACACGGATGAGCGCAGAATAGACTCGGAGGGTCCTTGAACGACCGAAGCGACGATGGCTTCGGAGCGCTGCTCCCCGAAGTTCGCGTCCAGCCTCCTGCTGATGCATCACGTGCGATGGTTGAGCGTCTGCGTGCGGTGGAATCGCGCAACATCACCTATGTCGACGACGGCTGGCCCGTCTTCTGGCAGGAGGCGCGCGGGGCGAACGTGCGTGACGTGGACGGCAACGTCTACGTCGATCTGAGCAGCGCGTTCGGCGTGGCGCTGTTGGGCCACAACAACCCTGCGGTCGTCTCGGCTGTGCGTGAACAGTCCGGGACCCTCATGCACGGCATGGGCGACGTGCACCCTTCGGGCCCGAAGCTGGAATTGCTCGAGCGCCTTTGCGCGCTGGCTCCCTGGGGCCAGGCACGTGCGGTGCTGGCGACTACCGGCTCCGAAGCCGTCGAAGTCGCGCTGAAGACGGCGCAGGTCGCGACGGGACGGCCGGGCCTGCTCGCTTTCACGGGCGGGTACCACGGGCTCACGCTGGGTGCGCTCGCGGTCACGGAGCGCGAGCACTTTCGCGCGCCTTTCACGGGCAGGCTGTACGGGGGTGTGGCCTTCGCGGCCTTTCCCGACCTCGCGTTGGACGGGGAGGGAGCGGCGGACATGGCGCTCACCGAGGTGCGCGTCGCACTCGAGAACGGACCGCCGAACGGCGATGCCATCGGGGCGGTGATCGTGGAGCCCGTACAGGGGAGGGCGGGCGCGAGGATCGCGCCGGACGGCTTCATGGCTTCGTTGTCGCAGATCGCGTCGGAGTCGGGAGTGCTCGTGATCGCGGACGAGGTTCTCACCGGTCTGGGCCGTTGTGGCGCGATGTTCGCCTCGCAGCTGGTTGGCCTGGAGCCGGACATCGTGTGCGTGGGAAAGGCCCTGGGCGGGGGAGTCCCGATCTCGGCATGCCTCGCGCGCCGCGAAGTGATGGACGCTTGGCCCGAAAGCCGTGGAGAGGCGATCCATACCAGTACGTTTTTGGGGCACCCCCTTGCGTGTGCGGCGGCGCTTGCGTTTTTGAATATACTCGAGAGCGAGCACATCGCCGACAGAGCACGCGCGCTCGGTGCTCGGCTGCTGGAGGTTCTACGCGGGGAGTTGGCCTCCGCGCAGGGGGTGATCGACGTGCGCGGACTCGGGGCACTGATAGGGATCGAGTTGGTAGGTGAGGGACAGGCCGTGCGTGTCGCGGAGGCCGCTCTCCGTGAGGGGCTGATTCTGCTGCCTGCCGGCGATCGTGGTCAGGTGATTGAACTGACGCCGCCTGCAACACTGAGTGACCTGCAGGCGGAACACGCATGCCGTGTCCTGGTTCGGTTGATTCAAGAGGTTGCTCAAGGGTGACGACCGCACCATCGAGCCCAGCCTGGAAGGCCGTGCTGTTCGACCTCGACGGCACGCTTGCCGACACCATCGAGCTGATCCTGCTCAGCTACCGACACACCATGCGCACGCATCTCGGGGAAGCGCCGCCCGACGAGCGTTTCCTGGCGACCATCGGCATTCCGCTGCCGCGGCAGCTCGCGGATTTCGCTCGAGATGCCGCCGAGGCCGAGCGCATGCGCACGACTTATGTGGAGTACCAACGCGAGATCCACGACGACCTGGTGCAGCCGTTCCCGGGTGCGGCCTCCGCACTAGCGACGCTGCGAGAGCGCGGGACCAGCCTGGCGGTCGTGACGAGCAAGCGTAGCGGAGTGGCGCGGCGTACGCTTGAGTGCTGCGAACTGTGGCAGAGCCTCGACACAGTCGTGTGCGCCGACGAGGTCGAGCGGCCCAAGCCGGATCCGGAACCTGTACACCTGGCGCTGGACCGGCTCGGCCTCGCGCACGAAGCGAACCAGGTGCTGTTCGTGGGGGACTCACCCTTCGACCTGTGCGCGGGCAGGGCCGCTGGAACCCACACCGCCGCGGCGCTTTGGGGGCCGTTCAGTCGTGAGGTACTCGCCGCTGAAGAGCCGGACTTCTATCTGTCCGATCTAGAGGGCGTACTCCATACGTCGCCCTCGTGGTCCTAGCGGACCGACCGAAGCCATCAGTGCGTCGATGTCGCGAAGTCGATCTGCTCGGCCAGCTCTAGGTCCTTCTCGGTGATTCCCCTTGGGTCGTTGGTACTAAGCGTGAGGGTCACCGTTGAATAACGAACGTCGATGTCGGGATGATGATCGTGAGAGTCGGCCAATGTGGCGACCCTGTTCACGAACACGATCGAATCCCGGAAAGACCCGAACGAGAAGTCCTTGATCAATTTGTTCGAGCGCCGCTTCCATCCCCGTCGGTTCCTCAGCCAGCCACGAATCGACTCCGGGTTCAGCGCGCTCACCATTGTTGCCCCGCCCACGCCACCTAATTCTTTGTGGGAGAGTAACTTGCCGTCATGCGCAGGCACTTCCTGCACCTCGTTGGAATCCCACATGCACCAGAATAAATGACACGTAAGGTAGGTTGGGCGTTGAGGGGTTGACGCTCCGAGCGGCCCTTTCGTAATTTTTGGGCTCTTCAGAAGGATTGGAGGAACGATGCCCTCATCGTCTAGTGGCCTAGGATATCGCCCTCTCACGGCGGAGACCGGGGTTCGACTCCCCGTGGGGGTACTGAGGTCGCTTAGCTCAGCTGGTAGAGCGCCACGTTCACATCGTGGATGTCACAGGTTCAAGTCCTGTAGCGACCATAACCAGGGCCTCAGTCCGATAGAGGATCGCGTGGGCATTCACTAGGTCCTCCCTTGAGTGAGCGCGGAGGCCATGGCCATGCCGACGACGACTGCCGTGAGGCTGAGCGCGACCGAGCCCACGACGTACCCTCCGGCCTGCCACCACTCCCGGTCGCGCAGCATGACCACCGCCTCGTAGCTGAACGTGCTGAAGGTCGTGAACGACGCCAGGAACCCGATCGCGATGAACTGACGCAAATCGGCCGAGGAGACAGCCGACTGCAGCCAGACCATACTGAAGCCGAGCACGAGCGAGCCCGCGACGTTCACGAGAAACGTGCCCCATGGAAAAGAGTCCCCGGTGAGGTCCTGTACCCAACCGGTGGCGAGGTAACGCGAGGACCGCACCCACGGCGCCTCCGGCTGCTACCACGAGCAGCGTCATGCCGACGGTAGCGAGCCTGTGGGGGGCAGCCCGTCCAGGAATCCTTGCATCGCCTCGGCGATCTCGCCCGGCGCGTCTTCCTGGATGTAGTGCTTGGCGTCGAGTCGGAGCACCTGGCTGACCTTGAAGTCCTCGCGGAAGCGCTCCAGGTAGGGCTGCGGAAAGGTGAGGTCATGCAGTCCCCAAGGGAGCAGGATGGGCACATTTAGGAGCCTGTCCCGCACTTCGTCCATGAGGTCACCGAGCCAGAGGGTCGACTCGATTAGCTGACGTGGAAACTCGGCGGCACCGACGCGCCGGGTCGGGGTCGAGAGCGCCTCCCGGTAATGGTGCATGACCTCATCGGCGAGCGGATACTTCACCATCATCGGCATGATCTTCTCGACGAACAGGTTCCTCCTGAGGATCTGCGACTGCAGGGGGGTAGACGACATGATATACGCGAATGTCTTCGACATGAGCGTGTCGATGGGCCAGTACCATGTGTTTCCCATCACCAGCGCTCGCAACCGGGTCGTCTCGTCGACTGCCACCCGCAGCCCGATCGGGCCGCCCCAGTCTTGTCCCATGATCGTGAGATTCTGCAAGTCCAAGTGCTTGACCAGCTCACGGACGACGCCCGCGTGATCTGCGGGTGCGTACCCGTAGTTGTCTGGGGCTTCGGACAGGCCGAAGCCGGGGTAGTCGATCGCGATGCAACGGAATCGCTTCTTCAGCCGAATGATGATGCCCCTGTACAGGAAGCTCCACGTCGGGTTTCCGTGCAAGAATAGGATCGGATCGCCCACTCCTTCGTCGATGTAGTGGACAGTTCCGGCGCTACTGTCGAACCATCTGGACTCGAACGGAAAGAGTCTCCGGTCGGGCGTGAACGGTGGCACGTGGCTCAACAGGGCCGCTCCATCGGAAGTAGGTCGGGCTTGCCGGCCCTACGATGCCGAAACGCCAGAAGTGACGAAAGGGCCGAAGGTGATCGGAGCAGGGACGTGCCTATCCGACTACGTCGAATTACATATCGGGGATGCGGCATTCGACCCACAACTTGCGTCTCAAGCACGAAGTCCGCTTCCGCAGGGAGTCCTCATGATTGTCCGTTATAGCCGCTGGTTGCTCGCCCTCCTCGTCGCGGTATCGCTCGCCGCCGCTAACCCCGGTGGAGGGGGCGCCCAACAGCAGCCCACTGGCCTCGAAATCGGTGGCTTGCCCGCCCTGAACTTCGACTCCGACGAGGGCGTCGGATACGGTGCCTTGGTCGAGCTGTACCAGTACGGACAGCGTGGACTACTCCCTTACGTGTGGTCCCTGAGGCCCACCGTGTTCGTGACCAGTCGGGGGCGGCGCGACTTCACGCTCTTTTTCGATGCCCCGCACGTGCTGTCGAACGCGTGGCGGTTGGACGCCTACCTCGGCACTGAGAAGCAGATCGCGACTCCGTATTACGGCTTGGGAAACGCTACGCAGTATGACCGCCTGCTCGACTCCGACGAGGGTCCTGATCCGTTCTACTACCGCTTCGGTCGCGAAAGGCGCACCGCGAAGTTCAACCTTCAGCGCAACGTCTCCGACACCCCCCTGCGGTGGCTCTTCGGCGCGGGTTTGGTGCGCACCTCCGTGCTGCCGGTTCCGGAGAGCGACGGAACGACACTATACCAGGCGGATGTGAGCGCGACGGAGCAGACGACCTGGTCCAACTACGTGCGCGCGGGCCTCGTTTGGGACACGCGGGACCGGGAAACCGGCCCACGCAGCGGCGTGTGGACCGAGCTACTCATTCAACGTGTGGACGAGAGCTTCGGCGCCGACGCCGACTATACGCGATGGACGTTTACGGATCGTCGCTATTTCTCGCTCGGCGAGCGCGTTGTCTTTGCGCACCGCTATTTGGTGCAAGGCGTCGGCGCGGGCGCGCCCGTTCACGACCTCTTCGAGGTCCAGGCATCGTTCCGGCAACAGGAAGGCCTCGGAGGCGCCAAGACTCTGAGGGGTGTCCTCAAGAACCGGTTCGTGGGGCGCGGCATGCTCGTTTGGAACGCGGAACTGCGTTGGCGCGCAGCCGACTTCCAGCTCTTCGGCAAACCCTTCCACGTGGTGCTTTCGACGTTCTTCGATCAGGGTCGGGTATGGGACGGCAACGTGCGGCTCGACGAGCTCTTTACTGACCTCCACCGCGGCTTCGGGGGCGGCGTCCGCTTCGGCATGGGGGAGAACTTCACCGTGGCGATCGACATGGGCAGTTCCGAGGAGGCGGGAAAGCCGTTGTACATCGGGCTAGGGTACCTATACTGATGACCATGCAAGCAGCGGCCTCGAGCGAGAAGGCCTCGAGCGGGGGCTACTGGAGCACCGTTCTCACCCGGCCGGTTTTGTCCTGGTCGCTGTACGACCTGGCGAACACGGTCTTCTCGATGAGCATCGTGTCGCTCATTCTCCCGCTATGGGTCCTCGACAACGGCGGGGCGGGGTAGAGACCTGGGGCTACGCCAACAGCCTGACGATGGCCCTCGTCCTCATCAGCGCGCCCATCCTCGGTGCGCTCTCTGACCAGGCGGGGCGACGACTCCCGTTCCTCATGGTGTGTACGGTCGCGTGCGTGCTATGCACGGCCGCTCTGGGCCTGGGAGGACTGTGGGGCACGCTCGCAGTCTTCGTCGTCGCCAACTACTTCTTTCAGGCGAGTCTGATCGTTTACGACGCTACGCTGCCGGCCGTGAGCACCAAGCGCACGAGGGGCGTGGTCGGAGGTTTCGGCATCGGTGTCGGCTACCTCGGCTCGTTCATCGCGGTCCTGATCGCGTTGTTTCTGGTCGACACGATCGGGGAAGTCGGCGCTTTCCGCGTAACCGCTTTGGTGTTCGCGATTCTTGCGGTCCCGATCTTCCTCTTCGTCAAGGAGCCGCAGGTCCGAGCCAAGCTGAGCGTAGACTTCGGCGCCGCTCGTTGTGGCACCCTTGCAGTCGCCGCAACCTCTGTCGGACTGTACGCCCGGCACGGTATGCGGAGGACAGTCGAATGAGGATTCGCCCGATCCGGCGCCCGAACGGCCGGATCCCGAATGGCCGGATGAGGTGCCCCACCCGTAAGGGTGGGCCCCCGTCCTGGCCGGGCAGCCGGCGCTAGACGGTCTCCAGCTTCTTCGGGCTCACGGGCTCGAACCGCTGGTTGGGCGACCAGCTTGTGACGTACCCAGCCACCGCACTGGCGGCCACCGAGTACGGCGAGCCCAGATAAAGCTGTCCGGGGCCTGAGCGGCCCGGGAAGTTTCGATTCTGCGACGACATCGAGACCTCATCGGGTGAGGTGGTCACGCCCGGTCCGGCCGCAATGCAGGCTCCGCACCCCGGCTCGATGAACTCGGCGCCCATGCGCTCGAACAGATCCAGGTAGCCCTTTTCCCGGCAGTATTCCCGCACGTCGGTCGAGCCGCACTGGATGAAGACTTTCACGTCGGGGTGCACAGTGAGCCCCTGCGCGTCCGCCTCAGCGAAGACCGTGGCGTACATGTCCATGTCTTCTTTCTTTCCCGCCGTACATGAACCCGCGTATGCGATATCGATGCGGATTGGCTCTTTGCCGAGCTCTTCGATGTTTACGCCGTTCCCCGGATCATTCGGCAGCGCCGCCATGGGGCGGATCGTAGAGGCGTCGATCTCGATCACCTTCACGTAATCGGCTCCAGCGTCGCTCTGCATGCCTTCCGTGAGTGCGTGCGCGCGAACGGGGTCCATACCTCGCTCGTTCACCAAGAACTGTACTGACTTGTCGTCGGCGGCGATGATGCCTGTGAAGGCACCGACCTCCGCGGCCATGTTGGTCATCGTCGCGCGTTCGTCGACGCTCAGCGCCTCGATCGCTGGTCCGGTGTACTCGATGATTTGCCCGATCGCTTCGCCGTCCCGGATGTAGGGGTGCCGCAGGATCTCGAGCATGTAGTCCTTTGCGGTCACGTTGGCTGCCGGCTCGCCCGAGATCACGACCTTGAAGGACGGCGGCACGCTCACGCGCACGTCCTTTGTGATCCATGAGTTGAAGATCGCGGTGGTGCCAACGCCGAAGGCGACCGCCCCGATCGCGCCCGCATGAGGCGTGTGTGAGTCGGTGCCGATGATGAGCATGCCCGGCTCGGCGTACTTCTCCAGGATCTTCGAGTGGCAAATCGCCTGGGAGCCCAAGCGCTGTCCCATCTGTTCGCCGTACAGCTTCACGCCCTGCTTGAGGCTGAAGTCGCGCTGCTTGACCTCCAGCTCGTTGGCGGCGTCGAGCAATCCTTCCTCGATGCGCTCCTGGCTCATCACCTTGGACAGGAACGTCAGGTGGTCGCGGAAGAACAGGACCGTGTCGGGGTCCACGATCTTGGCGTCCTTCCCGACCTTTTCCTCGAAAAAGATCGAGGCCATGGGGGTGACGTATTCGTGGCTGAAGCGGATGTCGGTGCGGAAGAAACTCGCGTCGCCCGCCTGCACCCACGGGACACCGCACATTCCCTTGCTCGCGTCGGTAACCAGGTGCTTGGCGAAGATCTTCTCGGCAATGGTCATCGGGCGCCCGCTTGCGGCGCCCTCCTCGAGCGCGACCGTGATCGGGATCGTCACCTTGCTCTGCAGTCGCGCCACGTTGAACTCGAAGAGTCCGCCGTACTCGATGATCTGCCGAGTGATCTCGTCCTTTCCCGCGGTGAACTCCGCGAGCTGGATCTGCTCACCTGCCTTGATTCGCTCGATGATGCCGAAGTCGCTCGTGGTCAGGACGCCGAGGTTCTGGCAGTTCTCGTTGTAGATCCGCTCGATGCTCTCCGCGACTACGACCTTTATGCCCGCGTGCAGTTCGGCGTACGGACTCGCCTCTCGACTACTGCCCTTGCCGCGCCGCTTCCCGGCCACGGAGCAAACGAAGCCGCCGTCGCGCACGGCATTCCGCCGGACGGGGTATTCGGTCTCACCCGTGGTCTGGTTCGTCGTACGGAGGCCCAGGTAAGGAAAGTCCCCCAGGGTCTCGTCATAGAAGAAGCAGATGTAGGCCGGCGTGATTTCGTCGGTGGAAATCTGGTCTCGAAGACGCTGCTCGAGCGCATGAGTGAGTTCGACATCGGTGCCGTCGTAGAGCTGGGCCCTCATGAGCTCCGCGTCGTCGAGCAGGTACAGGATGCGACCGTCGAACTTCAGTGTCGTCGGGAGCTTCTCGATCGGTCGATCCAGCAGGTCTTTGATCATTCGCCGAGGGTTGAGGTGGGCCCCGTGCTACACTCTGGGGACCCCAAAGGTGTCGCGCTCCGACCGCGAGGCAACCCCGGGGCAACCCTGCTCAGGGGGTCCGTCATCTACACCTGTCGGAGATGCAGTATCGACCACGAAGGGAGGCTGAGGTTGTGAGGCACATTGCCGTAGTAACGCGCATGGGCGGGGGCGTTTTTGCCCTCATCTTTGCGATGAACGCTGTAGCGGCCCAGGAGGTCGTCGAGTTGCCCGGTGCGGACCGTGCGCTGAGCTCCGACTATGAGGAGGTGTATCGCGTCGGCTCGTTCGACGGAGATGTCTGGGAGACGTTTGGTGACATCGCCGCCACGGGCTTCGACGAGAGCGGCAACCTGTACATTTTCGACCGTCAGGCCTCGCGCATCGTGGTCGTCGATTCGGACGGAAACTTCGTGCGCGAGTTCGGCAGCCCCGGCGAGGGCCCCGGAGAGCTTCGCATGGCGTTGGGCTTCACCGTCATGCGAGACGGGACCTCGGTAGTCATGGATGTCGGTCACCGGTCCTATCAGCTCTTTGGGGCCGACGGCGAATTCGAGCGTATGGTGCGCATGGGTGGCGGCGGAATGATCCAGTTCGGGGAGATGGCTTCGGACCCCTCGGGCCTGGCGATCATTTCGGGGGGCGCTGGGCGGTTGATGACCATGGAAGCCGGTCCCGAGGCGGTTGTTCCGGAGCCCCTTGAGACGCGTCCCATCGAGCGCATCAGCCTCACGGGCGAGGACATCGAGACCGAGACCATCGCTGAAGGTTGGTTGCCACCCCGTAGCGAGCGGCCTCAGACGATCGAGGGTGGGGGCATGCGCTTCCAGATGTCGATGGCGGGACCAAGGACGTTCGAACCCCGGCTTCTCGTCGGCGCGTTGCCCAGCGGAGGGGTCGCGTTCTCGGACTCATCTGCTTACAACGTTAAGATCGCTGGACGCGACGGTGGTGTGTCGAAGATCCTTCGCCGACCGTTCCAAGCGCTCCCTGTCACCGACCGTATCGAAAAGGCCGAGAAGGATCGCCGTCTCGAAGAACTAGCCGCTGGCGAGGGGCCGCAGATGCAGGTGCGAATGATCGGGCCCGGGGGTGGCGCAGCTCAAGCAATCAGCCAGGACGCGATCAAGGAGATGATGCGCGGGCAGGTCGAGCAGATGCAGTTCTTTCCGGAGGTTCCCGTCATCCGTGCTTTGCAGACGAGCTGGGGCGGCCGGATCTGGGTGCAGCGGAGGGGCGAGCAGCCCGTGAGCGACGGACCGATCGACGTGCTCAATGCCGCAGGGCAGTACGTCGGCAGCTATCCGACGGGCGAGATGGAGATGCCCTCGTCGTTCGGCCCTGACGGACTGACTGCCTACATCGAGATGGATGACTTCGACGTGCCCACGGTCGTGGTTCGCAGGTTGCCGGCGTCGGTGAACTGAGTCCTAGCCGAAGCGTAAGAACTCGTCTTCCAGCGCCTTCGTCCATTGGCGGCCGAGACCCGCGTCCAGGGCCGTCGGCCGCCAAAGGGCCAGGGAGTCCAACACTTGCTCGATGATCTCGCGCCCGCCATGGGGCACGTCGAAACGGGCGCCTACGTCGAACAGATCGTTCCGCGTGAAATGTATGTGCTTGCCGTTGGCCGACATCTGGTGCTGTCACGTCCATGGGCTGTGCGCGGCGTAGGCGACGTCATAAGCGGGGGCGAGTCGCCAACGGCCGTCACGATCCATGAGAAACGAGAAGTTCTTGACGTGGTCGTCTCGGTTGAGCGTCGAGAACGTGAAAACCATTCGCCGATATGCCTCGTCGACGGCAGGCTGTCCCAGACGGAGCGCGCGGAAGTAGTCCTCGTACGAGAAGTTGAACTGGTCGTTGAAGTCGACGTGCTGGATGCCCCCAAGGCTATGCATATGTAGCTTGCCACCGGGCGGCCGATCGAAGCGGCGGGCCATGAAGTGGCCAAAGCCGCGCTCTTCCACGAGGTGTGTCGGCTCGATTTCGATGCCGGCGAGCGGGGCTCTCCGGTCACGCGAACGACTCCGGATCGATCGTGAGGCCGTCCCAGAGGCCCGACAGCACCTCGCGCGAGCGCCTCAGGGCTTCCGCCCCTCGCGCCTGTAGCTCGTAGAAGCGCTTGGCCCGGCCGCCCCGAACAGGTGTCGGATCGCCGACGTCCGAGCTCAGCAGGCCTTTTCGCTCCATGCGGTCGAGCGCTGCGTACACCGACCCGATGGCGATGCCTCGGCCGATGTGAGCTTCGATTTCCTGCCGGATCGCCATGCCGTAGGCATCGCTGCGCAGACGCGCGACCGTGAGAAGGACGATCTGCTCGAACTCACCGAGAAACTCGTTCCGGGACAAGGACTCTCCATTTGTTCATAGAACGTGACTAAACGATGATGGCGACTCCTACGCGGGCGAACTCAGAAAAGATTCACGTTCGATGAAGAAATCGGCTGGAGACGAAAAAGGGGCGGCCAGAACCAAGTCTGCCCGCCCCGATCTGCCTGGTGTCGTGCGCCTCTAGTGACGCCTCAGCTGAAGTCCACGCCGAAGAAGATCACTGCGACAATGATGGCGGCCACCGCGACCGGAGCCACGAATCGGATGAAGAATCGCCACACGCCGTAGCGGAACCACCCCGGCTCGGTGCCGTCCATTAACTCGCTCTCGGTGGCCTGGCGCGTCATGAACCAACCGGCGGCAAGCGTGACCGCGAGGCCGCCCGTAGGCAGCATCCAGTTGGATACGAAGTGATCGGCCATCGAGAACCAGCCCACCTTGCCCCCGAAGAGCAGGTCGCCCAACGCTCCTCCCACCTCGAGGTTGGTGATGAACGGAACCGCGCCGAAGGAAACGGCCGCGAGGACCGTGAAGACGAAGACCACGCCCCCACACATGAGCGTCGCTTTGCGACGTCCCACTCCGTGCTCGTCGATGATGTAGCTCGCCACGACCTCGAGCAGAGACATGGTCGAGGTGAGCGCTGCCAGAGCTACGAGCACATAGAAGAGTGGGCCGAGAATTCTTCCGAAGGGCACCTCGGAGTAGAACAGCGCCGGCAGCGAGATGAACAGCATTCCCACCGTCCCAGTGTCGCTGACGTCATCTGCCATGCCGGCCACGCTGAAGATCACGGAGAACATGATGACTGTCGCGATCAGAGCGATCAGAGTATCGAGCACAACAATGATGGCGGACGCTTTTACAATCGATTGTCCGCGTGAGATGTACGAGCCGTACGTGATCATCGCGCCCATGCCGAGCGACAGCGTGAAGAACGAATGGCCCAGCGCCTCCAGCAAGGAGGTGGGCTCGAGCTCGGCGAAGTTCGGCCGAAAGATGAAGCCGAGCGCTTCTCTCGATCCGCTCATGCCGAGTGCGCTGATGAGCATCAGGACAAGGATGACGAACAGAACCGGGAGGAAGAGCCGCGCGATCCGTTCGATGCCCTTCTGCACGCCGAAGTAGACGACCCCGACGGTCGCAATGCTGAAGCCGAAAGAGAGCATCAGCTGCAGGCTGCCGTTGCCGGCCTGTTCCCCGAATAGGTCACCGGTAGCGAGCCCGGCGGGAAAACCGCTCAGGGACCACGTCACGGTCTTCGCGAAGTAGAAAAGCGACCAGCCCGCGATGACCGTGTAATAGCTGAGCAGCGTGAAACCGCACATCACGCCCCAGAGGCCAACGAGGCCCCAGGCCGGACCGACCGCTTCTTTGAGCGCGCCGACCGCGCTCTTCTGTGTGGAGCGACCGATGAGTAGCTCCGCCATCATGATGGGGAGTCCGACCGCGGCGATGCACATCAGGTACACCAGCACAAACGCGCCGCCGTTGTTCTCCCAGGTGATGAACGGGAACTTCCACAGGTTGCCGAGCCCGATGGCCGAGCCCGTGGCCGCGAGCACGAAGCCCATGTTCGAACTCCAATTCCCTCTCTCCTGCTGTTCCATTCGTGTGCGCTCGCGCTTTTTGGTGGAGCCGTCCGGCCGCTGAGAGCGACAACATACCGGGCGCTTTGAACTCCCAACAGGCAGTGGTTTACAGTGTGCTCGGCGTCGAGAGGCTAGATCGCGCCAGGACCTTACAGAGGCACACGATGATGCGTCGGTTCGTCAGGCTTTCTCTAATTGCGGCCGCTCTGGCGGTGTCCGCGTGTACCGGTGAGCAGCGCGACGCTCAAGGCGAAGCCTCGGTGGACATTCGCGCCGCGCTGCTCACGGCAGGTCCGGTTAGCGACGCCGGTTGGTATGCGGGGGCATATGAAGGACTCATGCTCCTGCGGGACTCGCTCGGCGCTCAAGTCAGCCACCAACAGACCCGCACCCCCGCCGAATTCGACGAAGCCTTCCTCTCGTATGCTTCGGCGGGCTACGACCTGATCTTTGCACACGGCTTCGAATACCAGGACGCCGCCATGCGCGCCGGCGAGCAGTTCCCCAATACGACCTTCATCGTCAGCGGAGGTGGGCGGTACGCGAAAAACGTGGTGCCGCTCATCTTCCAATTGGAAGAGGCGAGCTACTTGGCGGGCATGGTCGCCGCGGGCATGAGTGAGTCGGGAATCGTCGGCATGGTGGGCGGCGTCGCGATCCCGCCCGTGCAAGGCACGTTCAGGGCTTTTGAAGCCGGCGCGAAGGTAGTGGACCCTGACGTCGAGATACTCGAGTCCTTCACCGGCAACTGGGATGACGTAGCGGCTGCCAAGGAGGCCGCAGTCGCGCAGCTGAGGCGGGGTGCAGACGTGATTATCCACAATGTCGACGCGGCCTCCTTCGGGGTCTTCCAGGCCGTGCGCGAGGTCGTCGAGGCCGGCGGTACCGCCTGGGCGCTCGGCATGAATCGCGATCAGAACGACGTGGCCCCCGAGATCATTCTGGGCAGCGCGCTGATCCGCATCCCCGAAGCGTTCCTGGAAACGGCGGAAGCCTGGCGCTCGGGCACCCTCGGGGGGCGGCCGCTGTACGCGGGCTCCGTCGACGACGTGGTCGACTTTCTGTTTAACCCAGGACTCGTGGGCCGGGTGCCTGACAGCCTCCGGGCGGCCGTCGATGCAGCGCGAGCACGGATTCGTGCGGGAGAGCTGCAGGTTCCACGCGTGGACTACGTCGAGGGCGAGCCCGGGGTCCCGTGAGCGAAGTACTCGCCAGGCTCGACGGCATCGTTCGCCGCTTTGGGCCTGTTACTGCGCTCGATGGAGCAGATCTCGAGGTGCACGCTGGGGAAGTACACGGGGTCCTTGGCGAGAACGGGGCGGGCAAGTCGACGCTGCTGAGCATCCTCGGAGGGATGCTACGTACCGATGCCGGGACGTTGACGCTGCGTGGTGCCGCGGTGACCCTGCGCAGTCCGCGAGATGCGTGGGCGAACGGAATCGGCTTGGTGCACCAGCACTTCAAGTTGGTTCGCCGGCTCAGCGTTCTCGAAAACCTCGCGCTCGGTCGTCGCGATGCGTCCCGTGGCTGGCGGCTCCCACTCGGGGAGGTCCGCGAGAGAGCCGCCGAGCTGATGGCGCGGGTGGGCCTTAGTGTCGACCTGCACGCGATGGTCGAGGACCTCGGCGTCGGCGACCGACAACGAGTCGAGATCCTGAAGGCTCTGCTGAGAGAACCGGCGCTTTTGATTCTCGATGAGCCCACTGCTGTGCTCACACCGCGAGAGGTGGAGAGGCTCCTGACTCTGCTGCGTAGCCTCGCGGCGGACGGACGGGCCGTTGTGCTCGTCACACATAAGCTCGACGAGGCGCTTTCGATCTCCGATCACGTGACCGTGCTCCGTCAGGGTCGCACGGTCTTGAGCGCGGGCCGCTCCGAGGTCGACGCAGAGGTTCTCACGAAGGCGATGGTCGGGGCGGAGTTGCCGGGCGGCTCCGTGCGTGGGCCACGATCCGCCGCCACCAGTGGCGAGGTCGTCGCTCGCCTGCGTGACGTGCGTGCAATGGGATCGACGGGTGTCGAGGCGCTACGTGGCGTCTCGCTCGAGATCCGTCGTGGCGAGATCGTCGGTATCGCCGGAGTGGAAGGCAACGGTCAGCGGGAGTTGGCGCTCGTGCTCGCCGGCCGTGCGGAAGCGGCGTCAGGAGAGGTCGAGATCCCGAGCGGCACCGGCTTCATTCCGCAGGACCGCACGTCCGAGGGTCTCGCGCTCGACTTCGACCTGGTGGAGAACGTCGCCCTGGCGGTCCATCGCGACGGATTCTTCCATTCGGGACTCCGACTGAAGTGGGGTGAAATCGGGAAGCGGGCTGAGCAGGTGCGTACGGTCTTCGCTGTGCAAGCCGCCAACACCAGAGTACGCGCTGGCACGCTTTCGGGTGGCAACCAGCAACGCCTGGTAGTGGGACGCGAGCTCGCGCTGGCCACGGACCTGCTCGTGGCCGAGAACCCGACGCGCGGCCTCGATGTAGTCGCTACCGACTTCGTACACCGACAGATGCAGGACGCTGTAGTCGCGGGGCGCGAAGCTGACGGCTCCGCAGCGGCGGTCGTCCTGATTTCTACGGACCTCGACGAGGTGCTCGCGCTATCGGATCGACTCTTCGTGATGGTGCGGAGTCGCCTCACAGAAGTGCCCGCCGATCAGCGCACGAGAACCGGAGTGGGCGCCATCATGCTCGGTGGGGTCACCGCTTCCGACGATGGCGCTTGAGATGAGGCGCTTCGGATGAGGCGCCTGAGCCTGGCATGGACGGCCGCGGCAGCCGTGCTGCTGACGCTGGCGCTCGCCGCGGGCTCTCTCTGGCTCGGCGGCTTCAACCCCCTCTCGGCTGGAGCCGCGATGATGCGAGGCGCCTTCGGCAGCTCGAGCGCCATCCTGTCCATCACCATGGTGCGCGCCGTGCCGCTGATCCTCACCGGGCTCGCCGTGGCGCTGGCGTTCCGTGCCGGTGTCTGGAACATCGGGGCCGAGGGGCAGCTCTACGCGGGGGCGGTCGCCGCTGTATGGGTCGGGCTCATCGGCGGCGATCTCCCCTGGTTCGTTCTCGTGCCTCTGGTGCTCACCTCCGCCGGTGTCGCGGGTGCTCTATGGTCCGCGATCCCCGCGCTCATGCGTGTGCGGCTTGGCGTCGGTGAAGTCATCACTACCATCCTCATGAACTTCGTCGGCATTTACTTGGCGGCGTTCATGGTTGTGGGCCCGCTGCAGGAGGCGCGTGGCGTCTTCAACCAGACGGATCCGATCGCTGATGCTGCTCGGTTGCCCCTGCTCGTGGAAGGGACCCGGCTGCACCTGGGCTTCCTGCTGGCGGTCATGCTCGGGGTGGGCATGTGGGCGACGCTGCGGTGGACCCGTATCGGCTTCGAGATCCGCGCTGTCGGGGCCGCACCCGGTGCGGCTCGCGTCGCCGGGATGATCAGCCCCGATCGCGTCGTACTGATCAGTTTCTTGGCCTCGGGCGCGATCGCCGGGCTCGCGGGTGGCGTGGAGGTGGCGGGGGTGACATTTGCGCTCTACGAGGGGCTCTCTCCGGGTTGGGGCTATACGGCGATCGCGGTAGCTCTGCTCGGCGGTCTCCACCCCATCGCGGTCATTGGCACAGGCTTGCTCTTCGGCGCGCTCGAAGGCGGTGCTGCCGAAATGCAACGCGCCGCCGGGATTCCCTCGTCGTGGGTGACCGCAGTCGAAGCGCTGGTGATCCTCAGCGTGCTGGCGGTGGATCAGGTCAGGAGGCGACAGCGTGCCTGAGGCCGTGGTCTTCGTGGCGTTCCTAGAGGCCTCCGTGCGGCTTGGTGTGCCGCTCGCGTTAGCGGCCATGGGCGAGACCATTACCGAACGCAGCGGTGTGATCAATATCGGCCTCGAGGGTTCGCTCATCGCAGGTGCGCTCGGTGGTGCGTTGGGGGCGATGGCCTTGGACGGGCCCGGCGGCGGTCTCTTGATTGGCGCCGCCGCAGGAGCCTTCGTCGCGTTTACGTTCGCGGCGTTCGCGATCGGCCTGGGCACCGACCAGATCATCACTGGCACCGCGATCACGCTAGGGGGGCTCGGCTTCACGGGCGCGATCTATCAGGCGCGATTCGGGACGACCGGTGCCGTGCTTTCGGTACCCACGCTGGCGCCCGCGCCGATCCCTGTGTTGTCCGAGATCCCGGTGGTCGGCACGGCGCTCTTCGCTCAGGCACCCACCGCCTACCTCGCATACGTGCTCGCGCCCGCGCTTTGGTATTTTCTTTATCGAACCGCGTGGGGCCTCGAGCTTCGAGCCGTCGGAGAGGACCCCGACGCCGCTGATGCGGCCGGCGTGCGCGTACGGTGGACCCGCTTTTGGGCGACGATTCTGGGTGGAACGATGGCGGGCATCGCCGGCGCTCACCTGGTGCTCGCCCACGCCGGCACGTTTGCTGAAAACATGAGTGCCGGCAGGGGCTTCATCGCGATCGCCGTCGTGGTGCTCGGCCGCTGGAATCCGGTGTGGGTTCTGTTGGCGGCCTTCTTCTTCGGAGCGGCCAACGCGCTGCAGTTCCAGGGCCAAGCGCTTGGACTCGATTTACCCTATCAGCTCTTTCTGGCGTTTCCGTATGTTCTGACGCTTGCGGCGCTCGGGCTCGGCGTCGGGCGCACTCGTGCTCCAGCGGCGCTAGCGCTGGAATGGCCGAAGCGGGAACGGTAGCCAGGAGGCGAGCACACTTCTGCTCGCGGGTGTCATCGGGACGAGACTCCACTCTATCTTTCGTCGAGTCGGCGTAGTTCTGTGCGTTCTGCATGAGGCTGGTGTGAAGATGGGATCATCTACTTTGCGATGGATCAGGTCCACTCTGCTGGCGGCCACGCTTGTTGTGATGGCTTCGCCTGGCCTGACAGCCCAGTCGATGGAAGGCACCGGCCTCGTCCCTACAGGCCTGCTGCTTCGTCAGATGGAGGGCGTGAAGCGCGTGCTCATGATCGGGGCACACCCGGACGACGAGGACACGGGCCTGCTGACGTCACTGGCACGGGGATGGGGTGCCCAGACCGCGTATCTCTCGCTCACGCGGGGGGACGGGGGCCAGAACCTCATTGGTTCGGAGTTGTGGGAAGGCCTCGGCGTGATTCGCACAGGTGAGCTGGAGGCAGCGCGCGCGCTGGACGGTGGCCAGCAGTTCTTCACCCGCGCCTTCGACTTTGGGTACTCCAAGACCGCCGAAGAGGCGTTCACGCTCTGGCCGCGCGAGCAGCTGCTTGCCGATGCCGTGTGGATCGTGCGCAGGTTTCGACCTCAGGTCATCGTCTCAGTCTGGAGTGGCACGCCTCGAGACGGACACGGTCAGCATCAAGCTTCGGGCATCATCGCCCGCGAGGTATTCGAGGCGGCGGGCGACCCCACTCGCTTTCCCGAGCAGCTGACGCGGGGCTTGGAGCCCTGGACTCCGGCGAAGCTTTACCAATCGGCGCGCCGCCGCTTCGGCGGCTCGAGACCACCAAGTGACGCTCCCGACATCGTAGTGGAAACCGGAACCTACGACCCGCTGCTCGGGCGATCGCACTTCCAGCTCTCCATGGAGAGCCGCAGCCAGCATCGGTCGCAGGACATGGGCGCGCCGCAGCCCGCGGGTCCCAGAACGACCGGAGTCGCCTTCGTGGCGTCACACGTCGGTGGTGCCGAAGACGAGATGTTCTCAGGCATCGATACCACGTTCGTGGGACTCACCGCGGGCATGAACGAGGAAGACGCTGCCCAGATCGGAGGGCACCTCGAGGCGTATCGGGCCGCCGTGGCGCGCGCGCGTGACGAGCTGGGCCTGGATCCGTTCGGGGTCGCGCCTCATCTGGCCGACGCACTCAGGCATTTGAGGCGCGCCGGGGCATTGCGTCCCGGCGACCTCGAGTTTCGGGCCGCCCTTGGCACCATCAGGAGTGTCGCGAACCGTGCCTTCATGGCGGCCGCAGGAATCGACTTTCAGGTCCGCTCGTCGGACGATCTCGTGGTGCCTGGGCAGACGCTTCAGGTGCGCGCGCAGCTGTGGAATGCCGGTCGGGCAAGCCTTTGGCTGCCGAGCGTGAACTTGCGGGCCGGTGTGGATTGGCCCGTCGAAGAGGTGTCGGTCGAGGGCTTGGCTGCAGACGGCAGCGTCGGTGCTCGGAGTCTCGTGACTTGGACCTACGACGTCACGATACCAGACGACGCGTCCCTGTCTCAGCTCTATTTCCTGCAAGAAGAGCGGGACGGTGCGATGTACCGGTGGCCCCAGGACCGTGTTTCATGGGGCCTGCCGAGGGATCGAAGTCTGGTCGGCGCCAGTCTGAGCTTCGTCCCCTTCCAAGACGGTGAGCCGATGGGTCCGCCGGTGCAGGCCTCGGCTGCATGGCGCTACGTGGGAGTCGATCAAGCCAAGGGCGAATTTGAGACGCCGGTCCTCATCGTGCCTGCCGTTTCGGTGTCGGTGACGCCCGCCGGGGTGGTTTGGCCTCAAGGCCGGTCCGAAGCTCGGGAAATCAAGGTCGCGCTGCTCTCCGAGGCCGATGAAGGCGCGTCGGGTGACGTGACGCTACAGGCTCCGGCGGGTTGGAGCGTTTCTCCGGCGTCTCAGTCGTTCGAACTGACGTCCGCGGGCTCCGAACGCTCCGTAGTGTTCGAGGTTCAGCCGGGACCATCCGTGACGGCTGGCGATCACGTCTTCCAGGCGATCGCCGAAGTGGATGGACGTACATATGACGAGGGCTTTGCGCTCATCGACTATGAGCACATCGAACGCACCGCCATGTTCGCGGACGCTGAGGTCCGTGTCACCGTGGTTCCCGTCACGGTGCGTGAGGGCCTGAGCGCCGGATACATCATGGGCACCGGCGACGAGGGCCCAACCGCGCTCCGGCAAATGGGTGCGTCGGTGGAGTTACTGACGGAAGCCCAGGTGCGGGAGGGTGCCTTCTCCGCGTACGACGTAATCGTACTCGGCGTGCGCGCCTACGAGACCCGTCCGGACGTTCGAGCCTCGAACGATCAACTGCTCGACTTCGTGCGCTCAGGGGGCACTATCGTCAATCAGTACAACCAGTACCAGTTCTCCAACGGTCGGTATGCTCCCTACGATCTGACGATCGGGCGGCCTGCCCCCCGAGTGGCGGACGAGACCGCATCAATCACGGTTCTCGAGCCCGAGGCGCCGGTCTTCACGACGCCCAATCGCATCACACAGGACGACTTCGAGGGATGGGTTCAGGAGCGAGGCCTCTACTTCGCGAGCGAGTGGGTTGATGAATACCTGCCGATGCTCGAGCTGAACGATCCCGATGAGCCAGCGCGCCACGGGTCGCTTCTGGTCGCGTCGGTCGGGGAGGGTGTGTACGTGTATACTGGGCTGTCGTTCTTCAGGCAGTGGGCGGGCAGAGTGCCCGGCGCGTACCGGCTGTTTGCCAACCTGGTTTCGCTGGAAGGAAGCGAGTGGGCCGCGTTTGCTGCTGCACGATGAGCGCCGTGGATTAGAAACGATGACAGCTACGCGTAGTCTATTGGCCAGGCTGCCTGAGCTCGCGCTCGAGGCGCTGATGGTCGTTTTCGCCGTGCTGGTCGCGCTGGCCGTCGAGGAGTGGCGAGACGAGCGCCAGATGCACGAGTTCGCCGACCGCGCCCGCATGGGTGTCGTCACCGAATTGCGCGCCAACCTCGACGAATTCGAGGAAACCGGGCCGGGTCTTCTCGCCACCGACGCCATGCTCAGGGAGGTCACGCAAGAAGAGGACTTCTCTCTGCTGGCCAATTTCAACCTGGGACTCCCGGACTTCTCTTCAGCGGCCTGGCGCGCATCGCAAGTCAGTCCGGCTGCGTCGTACTTCGACTTCGACTGGGTGATCGAAGTGCCCCGCGCGTACGAGACCTATGAGGTCTATTCGCGGATGGCTGATCAGGTCATCGACGAGGTGAGCAGCCCTTCGACTACGGGCGTGGACCGAGTGAGGGCGATTCTCGGTAGGCTTGCTACCCTGACGGGTGGGCAGGTGCAGGTGCAGGAGCGGCTCGAGGCGCTGCTCGAGGACGCGGTGCCCGAGCAGGGCGAACGGGGCGAGGCGGCGCCGAGCGGGAGCCGGGCAACTAGCACAGCGTGGCCCAAGGCTACTCCATCACGACCCGGTACACCTTCATCGACTGGACGTCGAGCTCGTCGCATGCGATCCCGTAGATACGGTCGTCCATCACCTTGATGGGCTGGTACTTCCCTGGGAATGTCAGGTCTCCCAGGTACCGTCCTTCCGCGTCGTAGATGTCCCAGGTGTTGGAGCCCAGGTCCTGCGGATTGAAGTCGCCCTCGTCGCTGATCTCGTCGCCGCGGCGAACCGCTGTACCCAGACGGACCCTTGCGGTCCGTGGGTCAGCGTGATGAAGGCCGGATAGGTGTCGGCGAACTGGAAGCGGGCCATAGCCGCGTCGATGGCCGCGGCAGGCGCACCCTGCTGCTCGAAAAGGTCGCGCATGGCGGCCAAGAAGATGCGCTGGTCCCGCTCGGTGACCTGCTTTACCTCGTGCGTTCGCGTGATGATGCGAACCAGGGCTCTGCCGGAGTCGAGCAACTCGATGCGAATCGACTCGTTCACCGCCATGATCACACGACCGTCGGAACTCGTGTCCCACATGGGCTCGGCCTCGAAGAACCGGATCTGTGGCTGCCCGTTCACGAACTGAAGACTCTGACCTATTGGGAGGTGGCTGATCGTCTTCCGGGCTTCCTCTTCGCCACCCATCTTGACGATCACGTCGCCGGTCGGCTCAGCGTCGGCATCCCCTACCATCGAGCGCAGCTGCGCCACCACGTCGTCGCCGATGCGATCCCAGCGGATGGGAATGCCCTTGGTGAGGTCGATGAGGTGACTTCCGAGCAACTCGCCGTCGTGGGCGCAGCGATTGATGCGGCCGTTGCCGATATCCGGCACGAAGACTTCGTCGGGCAACGCGAACACACCCGAGAGTCCCATACCGATCTCACCAGGCCCAGCGCCCGGCCCACCAATCGTGTGCGTGTAGAGTCCCTCGGAGTCGAAGACTCGAACTTCTTGCGCCTGGAAGTCTGCGATGTAGACGTTGCCCGCGTCGTCGGTATCGACGCTGATGATTTGGCCGAACTGGTACCCTGGCTCTCCGAGCAGCTCACCGATCGAGAGTACTTCCTCGAGGGCCCACGCGTCTCTAGGTCCGCAGATGCCTTCGAGTGGGTTGTGAACGACCTGGACACCTGCGCTGTCGGTGACAGTGCCTGCCCAAGTCGACGCGGCATCGCCGGTGGAACAGGCAATGGCGACGATGGGGAGGAGAGCAAGCGCAGTCAGTCGCGCGGTCGGTCTTCTAGTAGCAAGCAGGGTCGGACCCGGGTATGTGATCAGTGATGCGATGAACCCGGGTACGGACAGACCTGCTCGAATCTTCTAGGCCTCTTGCTCAGCCTCCTTCCCGCCGAGCAACAGGCCGACGATCACGACCGTCACCGCCCCGATCACGTTGTGCCAGAGGTACGAGACGTCGGGCGCCCCGAACGCCACCGCTGCTACCACACCCATGCCCACCAGCAACCCAAAGAAGGAGCCCCTCCCCACGGCGCGAGGCATCATCGCCAGGAGAAAGACGCCCAGGATCGATCCATAGAAGAAGGATCCAAAGCGGTTTACGACCTCGATGAGCGATCCCAGCGTCGCCGCATATATGGCGACTGCACAGGCGAAGGCGCCCCAGAACACGGTGGCGGCTCTCGAGACCTTCAGGTAGTGAGCGTCGTCTGCGTCGTCCTTGACCCAGCGCCGGTAGAAGTCGATGACGCTCGTTGTCGACAGCGCCGTGAGCTCGGCCGCGATGCTCGACATGGCAGCCGCCAGCACCCCTGCGATGAAGAGGCCCGTGAGTCCAATGGGCAGCTCGTACAGAACGAAGCGCGGGATGATGTAGTTGGTGTCCAGCGATGCCTCGCCCGTCACCTCCTCCGCCAGCGTGAGCGCCCTACCGCGGATCACCTGGATATCGGCCTCGCGCGCGAGGAAAGTCTGCATCGCGGCGTCGGCGTCGGTATCGTCGCTCGCGTCGGCGGCGGCCCGAGCGGCCTGCTCACGCAGCGTGAACGCCGATGCGTACTCCCGCTGTAGCGCGTCGTAGACGGCGCCGCGCTCAGCAACCACCGCTGCTTCGTGTGTCGGGTTGAAGAGCAACGGGGGCGCGGTGAACTGGTAGTAGATGAACACGAGAACGCCCACCATCAGCACCATTGCCTGCAGCGGGATCTTCCAGTACGCGCTCATGAGCAGCGAAGAGCGAGCGGCGTCCACCGATTCGGCCGCGAGGTAGCGTTGCACCTGGCTCTGGTCGGTCCCGAAATACGAAAGCATCAGGAATGTGCCCCCGATGATTCCTGACCAGAACGTGTACGTCTCCGTCAGATCGAAGCTGAAGTCGAACGCCTCGAGGCGCCCGGTCGCGCCCGCGATGCGAAGGGCGTCGTCTGGCGTGACGGGCATCTCGACGAGCAGCACGACCACGATCGCCAGCAGTGCAACGATGATCAGGACCATCTGCTTCACATCGGCCCAAGCGACCGCTTGGACCCCGCCGACCATGGTGTAGAGGACCGTCGGTACGCCGATCAGCGCCACGCTCCACACGAGCGGAACGCCGAAGATGGCACTGAGCACAACCCCGGGCGCGGCCATGATGGCACCCACCGACATGGCGCGGGACAGCAAGAAGAGGAAAGCGGTCAGCGACCGGGTCCGCGCATCGAAGCGTCGCTCGAGATACTCGTACGCCGTGAAGACCCCTGAGCCATGGAGGAGCGGCACCAGCGTGACGCCGAGGATCACCATCGCGAGCGGTAGGCCGAAGTACATCTGGATGAAGCGGATGCCGTCCGTGGCACCTTGGCCCGGCGTGCCGATCATGGTGACGGCGGAGAGCTGGGTCGCCATCACGGAGAGCCCGACCACCCACCAGGGCAGGCTCTTACTGGCCAGGAAGTATCCGTGGATGGTGTCTGTGTCTTTCGATCTTCGGATGCCGTCGATGATCACGTACGCCAGGTAGACGACGACGATCAGCCAGTTGATCCAGTGCATGCGATCGCGCCTACCCGGGGTAGCGGAGCTGGAGCAGAGCGAGCAGAGCGAGCGCTACGAACTGCACGACGAAGACGCGGATCAGCGTGGTCTTGAACGTCGAGCTCGCTGCTTCGCTGGGGGGTGCGTCTTCTTTTGGCCTGATGCGATGCGTCCTAGCTAGGAGGCTTGGCTGCCTGTGGTGGGGCGGCGAGCCCGGCAAGCTTCGAGTGAGCGTGCCGGTGGCGCAAGCGGGCCAGCTTGGCATCCCCTCACCGGGGCTGTCAGTCTTGCATCGACGTGATGCCGGGGCTCATTGTGTGCGAGCGCCGCCGCGTGGGTCGGCGTGGGCCACGGGAAAGGGAGCCTGGGAATCATGGGGAGAGCAATGGCGCTGGCGTTCGCATTGCTTCTCGGGGTCACGGATGCCGCGGTCGCGTTAGCCGCGCAGGGCGTGCAGATCCCGTCCGACTCCGTCACCACGGTCTTCTTATCGGACTCGCTCGAGGGCTACGGAGCGGTTGGCGGGGTTGCGGCTGACGGGCTCGGATACGTCTAAATCGCGGACTTCCGAAACACCGTCTGGCGCCTCTCTCCGGCGCCGTTCTTTGCGAAGTCCAGCTCGTACCCGGCCGACTCCAGAATGCGGCGTTCCAGGAGACGAGCGTCTTCGTGGTCGTCTACGATGAGTATTTTGGCCAGCGGCTACTCTAGCGGGAGCCATTCGATGGGAAAAGTCGGAAGGTCAAATCTTGGGACTCAACCGACCCAGTGCGTGGCTCTTGGTCACCGATGTAGAAGACCGAGGTCGTCCTGATCCGTTCGAGTCGCTCCGCTGAGAGTACCCGGCCCTCACCGACGTGGAAGACGAATGTGCCTTCCCGCGCACTCTCCCGCGTGACCTGCATTTTGGCGCCGGCACCCAGATGCGGCTGATCGATCATCGCGCTACCTCCGCCCTCGGCGCTGTAGCTGACGGTGACCTGCTCACCCTCAATCGACACGATCGCGAACCTGGTTGCTTCCGCAAAGTCGATGTCGAGGTCCGGAAGGCTGTACGCGGATAGCCGCGCCCACTCCCCGCCCACGGCCGTGGGCTCGGCAGGAAGAGGGAGAAACGAGACCATCGTCAGCGCCTCGAGGGTGGGTCGCCACTGCTCGGCCGTCAGCCCCAGTTCCGAGAGTGGCATGGTCCCGACCGAAGGCTTTCCCGAGCCCAGGTCGAGCGTGTATTCCCCGACCATGTTGCCGTCGCCGTCACGGTATGCGTCGATGCCGAGCACGACAGTGTCCGGTCCCAACCGGTATTGTTCACGGTCATCCACGGTCCCCACTACTTCGAGCACGCCCATATAGATCGCCTGATGGGGCTTGACCCGAAGAGTCGGCGGTGGAGGAGGCTCGACCTGCCTTCGCTGAGCAGCGGCCGTCGAGGCGTCCACTGTCGCGTCCGCCATGAGGGCCAGCGTTAGGATCGCGATCGTGAGCAGGCCTCGGCGTCCGCGATGGACATGTCGAGTCAAGAGTCTGCCCCGGGGATGAATGGTGGACGCGCGCGTGACGGTACGGGCTACCCTCAATTGTATGTGTCGACGTCTGATGGGAACAGCGAGTTCGTCGGACCTACGACGATCAATTTTTACTTCTAGCATGGCTCTTCGGTCGCCTCGCGCCTACACTGCCTAAGATGAACACTCGCGACGCTTCGCACTACCGATTCGGACGGTGTATGAGGGGTTCCCTCGTGGGAGTCCTGTCCCTCCTGCTCGGTTCGGCAGCGCCACGGGAGCAAGAGTGGCGTTCGCTTTTCAACGGAGAAGACCTCACCGGCTGGACGGTCAAGATCACAGGGTACGATCTCGGCGAAGACCCGTTACGCACGTTCCGTGTTGAAGACGGGCTGCTCACGGTGGGCTACGAACGATACGATGTCTTCGGCCAGCGGTTCGGACACCTCTTCTACGACCAGCCCTTTTCCAGCTACGTGCTGCGCATCGAGTATCGTTTCATCGGAGAGCAGGTCGAGGGAGGACCTGATTGGGCCGTCAAGAACAGCGGTGTGATGTTCCATTCCCAGAGCCCGCAGTCCATGGCGCGGGACCAGGACTTTCCGATCTCGCTAGAGGCCCAGTTCCTGGGCGGAAACGGACTCGATGAGCGCCCCACGGCCAATTTGTGTACCCCGGGCACGCACGTCTTCATGCAGGGCGAGCTCACCGAGCGGCACTGCACGAACGCACATGCGCCCACCTACCACGGCGAAGAATGGGTGACGGTCGATCTCGTCGTACGCGCGGGCACCTCGATCGCCCACGTGATCGCCGGCGATACCGTGCTCTCGTACGAACGGCCCGTCGTCGGCGGTGGCGCGGTCAACGGCTATGACGAGGCCGCCAAGCATGATGGCGAGTCACTCACCGGCGGCTACATCGCGCTTCAGAGCGAGAGTCACCCGGTCCAGTTCCGGCAGGTGCTGCTCAGGCCCTTGGCGGGAGGGCGCTGAAGCCGGACTCGCTGCGGGCGCCGCTGTTAGGCGCTCGGTGGACCGTCGGGGTGCAGCGCGCAGTTCGGCGGCGCCTCTCGTGTCCAGTTGAGGTTGATGATCTTCCAGCCGTCGTCGCGCCGCATCAGTGTCGCGACGTCGATGCCGCAGTGGCTGAACTCCGAGCCGATGTAGAAGTCATAGGGGGTCCAGACCGTGGCGAGGGCGCCGGCCACCTGCACCTCGGCGTCCCACATCCGCTCGGTCATTACCACCTCGCTGGTCTCGACGCGTTGAAGGAGACCCTCGAGCGTCGACCGACCGGAGACCGCAGTGCCGCTGCGAGCGTCCGTCGATTGCATCACGATGCCTGGTTCCACAGCGTTGGCGATGAGGTTGGGATCGCCAGCCAGGCCGTCGAAGAACTCCTGCAGAACCGCCAGGATGTCGGCACGCTCCGCCGCGGTCGGCACGTGGGCCGCCACCTCCGCCGCTTGCGTGGGTGTGGTCGCGTCTTCGACGCCCTCGTCGCTGGCGTTGCAGGCGGGGAAAACCAGGAGAGTCGCGATCAAGGGCACGGCGCGTTTCATGGGCTTCTCACTTGGCTGGGTCGGTTTCGTCGATCAGAGAGTCTAAGCCCACCGCCTCGAGCAGCGCGAGCGCGTTGCTCGTCTGTGCGAGCCCGGGGCGCATGAGGTAGTCGAACTCCAGTCGCGTCGTCCCTTCCTCACGATGCACGGTTTCTCGGAAATGGACGCGCTTTGCCACTTCGGCGAGATCGGGAGCGTCGGCGAGCGCGAGGTCATGCGTTGTAACCACACCGATCGCGACCTGCGCGAGCAGGTGTCGGAGCACCGCACGCGCTGCGACTTGCCGCTCAGCGCTGTTCGTACCGTGCAGCATCTCGTCGAGCAGGTACAGGACCGGTCCCTGCTCTCCTCGTTGCGCTTGGGCGGTCTCGACGATGCTACGGACACGAAGCAGTTGCGCCATGAACAACGAGACGCCTTGGGAGAGTGAGTCCTCGATGCTCATGCTGGTAAAAATTCGCAAGCGAGGCAGCTCGAGCTTGGCCGCGCACACCGGCGCCCCGACTCCGGCGAGAACGCAATTCGCGCCGATCGAGCGCAGCAGAGTGCTCTTCCCGGACATGTTGGATCCGGTCACGAGTAGAAAGGACCCGGGCGGGCCCACCTCCACGTCGTTGCGGACGCAACAGTCGTCTGCAAGCAGCGGGTGCCCTACGCCAGGTGCGTTGATGCATGCCGTCGAGCCTGACTCGCGCCACGTCGGGAAGGACCAGTCGGGGTGGTCGTGTGCCAAGCTCCCCAGTCCACTCAACGCCTCGACCTCGCCCAGGGCCTCGATCCACCCGCGGGCGACTGCACCGTTTGAACGGCGCCAGCGGTCCAGTCGCACTCCTAAGTGAAAGTCCAGCAGCAGCATGGGCGCCAGCGACGCGTAGACGAGGTTGCCGCGACTGTCAACGATGTCGACCAACTTTGCCAGGCGAGCGAGCTTGTTGTGCGCGGCTTCACCGAGCGTCCGAATTTTCTCGCCTTGAGTGTGAAGCGCGGGAGCGCTCATCGGCCAGGTCGCCAGCTGCTGGAGCTGGGGCACGTAGGCGGTGAGTGCCGGGCCCATCGCTTCGACGTCTTTGAAGTCCGACGCCAGTCTCAAGGAGACCCGTCGCAGCACCCAGAGTTGGGCGAGTCCCGGAAGGATCCACAGCGGCGGCGCGCCGAAGAACGCGTCCGAAACAATGGCGGCGATCAGCGCGATTGGGAGGACTAGCGCCACCGCACGGAGCCACAACGTTTCGAGTGTCCACGCCTCCGCCTCTGCCCACGCCAGGAAGCGGTCCAGCGCCTGCGGGTCGGCGGCTGGTGCGTGCCGGCCATGCGCCGAGAGGATGAGACGGTCCTCGAGCATGTCCCTGAGCTCGCGAGCGGCCTCTGCCCGCTGCTCGGCGACGGACGTAGACGCCGGTTCCAGCAGCCAGCTCAGGAGCGTTCGCCTTCCCGGCTCGGTCGTGATAGGTCCGAAGAGCCGACGCAACGACGCGCGCCCCTGCACGGCCAGGTCATGAGCGTATGGGTGCTCAGGATCTATCGGGTGCGGAAGCGTCTCCCTCTCTGGCAGCAACTCCTCGAGGTCCTCCCACGCGCGATCGATTCGAGCGATGCCCTCGGCGCAAAGATCTCTGAGTGTCCCCTGCCAACGCTCCTGCCGACGTACTCGGCGATGGATCACGACCTGGGCCACGAATGCGACCGCAAGGAGCAGACCGAGTGCCAGGGCGGCAGTTGCGAGTCCACCATTCAAGATGTCCCAGAGGATCAGAGCTGCGACCGCAGTGAGAAAGGTGGTCGCCCGAATCGTGCTCAGGCGCAGCGAACGCGCGCGCGCAGCCTCATGTGCTGATGCGTGCAGAGCTTCGAGCTCTACGTACCGCGCCCGCGGAGTTATCTCATTCAAATCGAAGACTGCTGAAGAGTCAGGTGATCGGATGCTGGCTTGCGAGCGCGAAGAGAAGATCGACATACGCTCGCTCGATCTCACGCAGCCCGGAAATCCCCGAGCCCTCTTTTGGTGTGATGACCATGTACTCGTTCGGTGCGTGCGCACCCGAGCCGTGTCCGAATCCGCCAAACACGAGCGGCAGTCCAAGCCGTTCGGTGAATTGGTAGAACGGCGCGCTGCCCGCCAAACGCGGGGAGATCTCGGGCGTCTGCCCGTATTTGTTGAAGACCCCGATGGCGGCCTGCACCAGCGGCGCGTCGACGCTCGTCTGCGCTGCCGGATACCCGGCGAGCTTGCGAATGGTGATGTCGGAAAATCCCTCGGAGTCGAGGTGCCGGCGGATCATCGCAAGCGCCGAGTCGGGGTCGAGTCCATACGGGAGACGCGAGTCGACTTTGGCGGTCGCTCGGTGCGGAAGGATCGTCTTCACGCCCTCGTCGGTGTAGCCACTCCACATGCCGTCGATGTTCAACGTCGGGTGATACAGGTAGCGCATGATCGCGTCGCGCCCGGTCACTCCATCGATCCACTGCCTCACACCCAGGCTCGCTTGCTGTCCTTCGTCGTTCCACGTGTCTGCCATCGCGTTGATGAGACGCTGTTCCTCGTCGGTGGGCGGGCGGACCGCGTCGTAGTAGCCCGGGACGAGGATCGTGTTGCCGTCCTTCGATACCAGCGAGGAGAGGGCCTGTACGAGGCGTAGAGCCGGGGAGTCTACGATCGCTTTGTACGAGCCATGGATCTCGGCCTGCCTGGGGCCTCCCCAGTCACCGCCCGTAGACTCGATCTCGATGTACAGAATGCCCTTGACGCCCAGGCTCAAGGCCGCGTTTCCGGCCGGGTCCTGCGAATTGAACGGGAAGAACGCGCCGTCCGCGGTCCTGAGGCGGTCCGCGAACTGCTCGACGAGCTGACCGTAGTGCGGCGAACCCAGTTCCTCTTCGCCTTCAGCCAGTACCATGAGGTTTACCGGAAGCGTCCCTTCGACCGCGATGATCGACTCGATGGCGTTGAGGAACGCGCGCTCAGGTCCCTTCTGGTTCGTGGCGCCGCGCGCCATGAGGATCTCGCCGAGGTCCGATTCTATGACGTTGGCTTGGAACGGATGAGACTCCCAGTCCTCCGGGTTCACCGGTTGCACGTCGTACATCATGTAGACCATGAGCGTGCGCTCGGCGCCGGCGTCGTAGTAGCCCCAGACGCCGGGGTGGCCGTCGGTGGGTACAACCGCGGTCTCCTCGAAACCGAGCTCCTCCAGATCGCCGCGCAGCATTTCAGCCATCTCGTGGATGCCGTCGTTCTGGGCACTGACGGATGGCTGGCGGAGCCAGCGCTGCAGATTGGCGAGGTGCTGCTCGAAGTGCTCGTCGACATACGCGTAAATGGCGTCATGGCTGCCGGCGTATGCGCTCGTCTGAGTAGCGTCGAGCTTCTCTGCGGTTGTGAAGCGGAAGCGTTCGTCGGAGAGTTGCCCGGCCGCTGATGCGCTGAGGCACAACGTGGCTACGGCGGCCAGCCCGAAACGGGTTGGAAGCTTCTTCATTTTTGTGTGATCTCGTCTTGGAAAAACCAGAGGCCCAGAAGTATCGCATCGTAGCCCCATGCAACCGGGGACACTAGAATCCG
>DQPL01000058.1 GCA_015664885.1 Gemmatimonadota bacterium | reverse complement strand
GGGAACCACGGCAGCGATACCAGGGTCGTTCCGCCCAGCACGGAGAGCACGCGTACGCCGGCGCCCGCGAGCACCACGAAGAACGCGAGCACGCATGCCTCGCCGAGCAGGAACACCGCCTTGCGCGCGGTTCCCGAAAGGCGGTCCACGAGGGTCGGCATGCCGATGTGCCCTCTGTGCAGCGCCGCCAGCGCGGCCCCGTAGTATGTGAGCCACGCGAGCATGAGCGACGCGACTTCGTCGTACCAGACCAACGAAGCACCGGCCTTGCGGAAGACGACGCCCACAACGACGACCACCGCGAGCGCAATCATCAGGAACAGCACGACGGCCTCGAGGACCGTTCGCAGTCCTCTTCGCGCCTTGTCGAGGCTCACTGCGGTCCGATCAGTTGGACCCTGCGGCGACGGCGCGCTGAACGAGCTCACTGCCACCCTCTACTGTGCTAGCGAATTCCTCGTAGATCGCCGCGCTGGCGCGCTCGAAGGCCCCGCGCTCCGGCGTATTCACGAGCACGCCAGCCTCACGGACCTGGTCGATGAGTTCGGCATCGAGGCGGGTGGCGGTCTCGTGCACGAAAGCCTGCGTCGCCTTGGCCTCTTGCTCGAGGATGTCGCGCACCTCAGCCGGCAGCCTGTCCCAGGCGGAGGGCGACACGACCACATACCCTGGTGTGTACACGTGCCCCGTGAGCGACAAGTACTCCTGTACCTCGTAGAGCCTCGAGCCCCAGATCTGGGCGAGCGGATTCTCCTGCCCGTCGAGCACGCCAGTTTGCAGCCCGATGAAGACCTCGGAGAGCGCCATCGGCGTCGGATTGGCACCGAACTCCTGGAAGAGCTTGACCCGCCACACACCACGTGGTGTGCGTAGCTTGATCCCGGCCAGATCCTCAGGCCCCACAATGGGTCGCGTGTTGTTGGTCACGTGCCGGAACCCGTTCTCCCACACTGCGATGACGCGGTAGCCGGCGGCCTCGGCGAGCGGCGCGAGGTCGGGCCACACCACCGCCTGCTCGATCGCACGCATGTGAGCCCGGTCCTGAACCAGGTACGGCATCTCGAAGAGCCCGAACTCATCGATCTGCGAGGACATCACCGAGGACGGCAGCGCGAACTCCACGGTGCCGAGCTTGATCTTCTGCAGCAACAGCTCGTCACCACCCAGCTGGCTCGATCCGTAGACGACGACCTCGTAGCCATCGAGCCGCTCGTTGGCACGACGCGCGAACTCCTCCGCGGAGAGCGCGAACAGCGAGCCCGGCTCGCCCACATGGCCGAACTTCAGCTGCCTGGGCCCTCCGGCCTCCCCGGCGCACGCCGAGACCAGCAGCAAGGTCGCGACACACACCACGCCGCGTCCGCGTCCACCCCACGGCTCGTATTGCCGATTCACGTGCCCCCTCCCTCTCCTAGGATTTCCATCGCTACCGCAACTCCTCCTGCTTCATGCGGGACGCCCGCAAGCGCGAGGCCCATCTCCACACCAGCCAGCGTGCCTACGAGCGTGAGCGCGTTGAGATCACCCAGGTGCCCGATGCGGAACACTCGCCCCTTCAAATCGCCCAGCCCCGTGCCCAGCGACATGTCGAAGCGTTCCAGGATGGCCGCACGCAGGACTTCTGCATCCGATCCCTCCGGCATGACCACCGCGGTAAGGGCATTGCTCGCCTCCCCAGCGTCCAATGCGAACCCCTCGAGGCCCCACGTGTCGACGGCCGCTCGGGTCGCCTGCGCAAAGCGCGCGTGACGGGCGAAAACGTGCTCGAGGCCCTCTTCACGCAACATCGACAGTGATTCGTCGAGCCCATACAGCAAATTGGTCGCGGGCGTGTAGGGGAAAAAGCCGCGCTCGTTGAAGGTGAGCTGATCGTCCCAATCCCAGTAGGAACGAGGCAGCTCCGCAGTTCGATGCGCCTCCAGCGCACGCGGACCAATGGCGACGAACGAGAGGCCAGGGGGAAGCATCAGCCCCTTCTGCGACCCGGTCACGGTTACGTCGATGCCCCAGTCGTCGTGTCGCAGCTCTGTCGCTCCAAGAGACGAGACTGTGTCGACGAAAAGCAGCGCTGGGTGCCCGGACGCGCGCATCGCGGTGCCGATAGCTTCGACGTCGCTCGTGACACCAGTCGCGGTCTCGTTGTGCACGATGAGGACCGCCTTGATCGCTTGCCGCGTGTCTGCGCTCAGGGCATCGGTGACCGCAGCCGCCGCGACGCCGCGGCGAGGCTCCCACGACTCGCGCTGCACGTCCAGCCCGAAGCGCTCGGCGACCGTAGCCCACTTTCCGGCGAAGAAGCCCTGGTCGAAGGACAAGACCCGGTCCCCGGGTGACAGCGTATTCGTCAGCGCGGCTTCCCATGCACCTGTCGCCGACGACGGGTAGATCAGGACCGGATGCTCGGTCCGGAACATCCACTTGAGCTCGGTCAACAGTCGTTCCGTGAGCTCTTTGAACTCGGTCCCACGATGGTCGATCGTCGGGCGCGACATCGCGCGCAGAACACGCCCCGGCACGTTGGTAGGGCCGGGTAGCTGTAGGAAGTGGCGGCCGCTCTGGTAGGTCACGCGAGTGGGAGTTGGAGGAAGGCCCAACTTACACTCGCGACCTCATAGAGCCACCTGGGTTGGTCTACTCGGACACCAAGGCACTCCGTGAGTCGAGAGCTACTGCCCGCTTGGCCGGTAGCCAGGATCGAGGTGACTCAGACCGGGCTCACCAACGCAGCACCCGCCATCCGGACGGATAGGTCTCCACGGTCCTCGCCCGCGCGAACGCTGCCAGCACGGGCTCCGTCCAACGGTCGCGCTGTGCCTGGGGTACCGGATCGCGGGGGTCGAACGGCACCACTACGACGGAGTAGGCGCCGGCGCGCACGTCTTCTTCGAACGTCGAGGCGTCCCACAGTCCGCGACGGGCAAGCGAGGTCATGATGAACGGATGCAGTTCGGGACGGCGGCCGCATGCCCGTGCGAGCCCCGCCTCTTCGACGAGCACCGGGCCCTCGGGTGGCAGCGCCGCACAAACGGAAGCAAGCTCACCTGAGCGCTCGGCGAGCCGCCCGAGGTTGACCGCCACAAGCGCTCCGACGCCGATGTTGGCGCCAACTACCTGGGCGGCGGCCAGCCACGGCACCACCACACGGCGGAGCTTCGTGCGGCCATCACCAAATATCACGGGCCCCGCGATCAAGACGGTCGCCAGGTGCAGATCCAGGAAATACGGATAGCCGCTGCCATTTCGAATGGCGGACATCGACCACAGCAGCGACCCACACCAGTACCACCAGGCGAGGTCGGAGCCGGAGCCCGTACGGCGGCGGGTACCCGCCCAGACCGCGATGCCGAGCAGGATCGTCCACGGCGCGGCGTGGCTAGCCAGCTGCAGTCCCAGGTTGGCGAGCGAGTACGTGCCCGTGGTGTAGACGATGAGGTGTCGCCACACCTCGCCCCCCCATGCGATCGACATTGCGGCGGCCCCGGCGGCGCCCACCAGGACGAATCCGGCCAGCGCGAGTCCACGTCCCGACCGACGCTGCCGCCAGAGCCAAGCCAACGCAACGAGCGCCGGAACGACCTGCGTCTGTTTGGCGAAACAGGCCACGGCGAGCACGACACCAGCCGCGAACAGCGCACGGTCGGTACGACCCCGATCCGCGAGCGCAAAGCCCCCGATCGTCAACCCGGCAGCCCACATTTCGATGTGGAACTGGCCGGCCCCGTAGATCACGGGAACACTGGCGCCGAGCAGCCCGATCGTACCGAGCAGCGCCGCCCCCCGTACGCCGCGCGCTCGCAGCCAGCCCGCCAGCGCAGCGACGATCAGGGCGCTACCGAGCCAATTGACCAACCGGCCCGCGAGCAGGGGCGGCGCGCCGAGGGCGGTAAGCGCACGACCGAGAATGAGCACGAGCGGGGGGTAATTGAGTACGCGTTGTGGGCCGCCGTCCCCGAGCGCCGGATAGAGAACGCCTGATTCGAGCCACAGCGTGAGGTGGTCCAGCAGCTCGCCAGCCGTGTAGTCCGGATCCAACGGGAAGGCGAGCAGCAGCGTCGTCCACACCAGAAGCAGTACGGCAAACCACGCGAACTGGCACTTCGCGGTGAAGGAGCGGAGATCCTGGGGCAAAGGAGCCTAGGGGAAGGAGGGGCCGGGGGCCCAGCCATTGACAGGTCGCGGGGCTTCGCCAACGTGTCGATACCCGCGCGGAGGCCGCAAGGTAGGTGAGCGCTCCTCCGGACGCTGGCCTCGAGAACTCGCTAGACGCCCCCTCGACCCCACTCGCCGGCACCATGCCCGCTTCGACACGCCCGCCGCGGAACGCCCGCAGCACGAGGGTCGCAAGCACTGCTTTGGCGCTGACGATCCTTTTCGCTTCTCAGGTGGCGGGGCAGGCAGAGTCGAGCTGCGCCTCAGGCATGATCGACCGTGTGGAAATCCTCAGCCACTCGATCTACGCCCCTGAAGCGATCGAGCGAGCACGCTTCCCGTGGGCGTACCGGCTCGCCAACACGCTGCACGTCTCGACGCGTCCGGATCGGATCCGAGCCGAGATCGTCGTCAGCGAGGGGGATTGCCTCGACCGCGAGGCTCTCGAAGAGTCGGAACGCCTCGTACGCGAATTGTTGTTCGTGGCGCGCGCGCGCGTCACGACGCACACGGAGGCGAGCGGAGCCAGGGTAGTACTGGTGGAGACCTGGGACGAATGGAGTACGCGTGCTGGGCTCAATCTCTCGATCGAGAACGAGCTTCGCTTCGAGGGGGCGTTCGCCAGCGAACGAAACCTGCTCGGGCGCGGCCTCTACGCCGTAGTCAACTGGCGCCGCTTCCAAGAGCGTCGGGACCTGGGCGCACGGTTGGGCACTACGGCCTTCCGCGGCACTCGCGTAGACGCATCGCTCGCGGGGGGCACGACGCGAACCGGGCGGTTTTTCAACTCGGTCTTCTCCTACCCGTTCGTAGGGGAGGAGGGTCGCGTCTCGGTGGATGTGCGCGTGATCAGCAGGGACCACGAGCAAGCGTACCTCACGGACCAGAGCAGCGCATACTCACACGTAATGCTGCCGTTCGAGGATCGAAGGCTCGAGGCCACACTCCTTCGTCGATGGGGCGAGCCCGGGTCCTTGCTGCTGCTCGGCGGCGAGTTTCGCCTGCTGCGGCGGCGTGCCTCCGGCACTCCGACCGTGGCATTCGCGAACGACTTCAACGATCTGCTCCCCGCCCCGGACTCACTCGCGATTCAATTGGCGTCGCAGGCCTCCTTACCGTCCTATGCGCGCGTCGGCGTTCGGCTGGGGGTGCGAAACCTCGTGTTCCATCCCCACGCCGGGATCGATCTCGTGAGCGGTGTCCAAGACATCGCAACCGGGACCGAAGTCACCCTGACGCTCGGCCGCGCGTTCGCCACATGGGACGGCGCAGCGCTGGACACGTATGGAGGTGCCGAAGCCTTCGCCGGCCTGACCCGTGGGCCGTTCACCGTGCAGACGACGATCTCGGCCGAAGGTCGCCGCTTGGACCACGTCGCCGAGGGCAGTGATCGGCTACGCGATCTCTCGGCCGCTGCGGACGTCCGCCTCTACCTGGCCGCGGCTCAGCACACGTTGGCGGCCACTCTTCGCTACGAAGGAGGCTGGCGGGCCGACGAGGTGTTCCAACTCGGGCTCGGTGGGATCGACGGGGTGCGAGCCTTCGTCGACTATGAGAAGCCTGTCAGCCGCCTACTGGTCTTACGCTTCGAGGAGCGTTGGAACCCTCGCCCGCTAGGGCCAGCGGCGGATGTCGGCTTTACCCTCTTCGGTGACATTGGCCGGGGTTGGGCCGGCACCGCACCGTTCAGCGTCGACACCGACTGGGAGTCCGCGGTGGGGGTCGGCCTGCGGCTAGGCCTTCCGGCCGGCACCGGCTCCAACCTCCGCGTCGAGATCGCGCGGCCGGTCGGCAGCGTGGCCCAAGGGTCGGTGTTCCGGGCGTATTGGGTCAGCGGCTCCACGTCGCGCAGGTGACTCCGGCGTCCCGCGTCGGGAGCTGAGCGAGCACGCCCCAGCGGGCTAGGCGGGTCGTCGCAAGGCGAGTACCTCGAAGGGCCGGATCGAGTGGCGTACGACCGTGCGTTCGAGGACCTCGAGCCCAGCCGAGTGGATGAACGAAGCGTGAAGGCGACCGGACTCGGGGTGCACGTGCTCCAGCACCAGGATCCCACCGGGAGCCAAGCGCTTCACGAGCTCGCGCGCGACCGCTGCGCGCCGTCCACCCACGTAGTAGAGCATGTCCGAGCAGATGATGAGGTCGAAGGGCCCCGGCGGCGCCTCATTCACGACACTCCCGGAAACGAACGAAACGTTGGACAAACCCTCGCAGCGTCGTCGAGCTGTTTCGAGCGCCCTCAGTGAGACGTCCGCCGCCGTCACCGCGCCGACTCGGTCGTCCGAAGCCAACGCTCGAGTGAACACCCCCTCGGAGCAGCCGACTTCGAGCACTCGCTCATATGGACCTGGACCGATTCCCCTCAGGACCGCGGTAAAGCGCTCGCGATCGTAGGAGCTGGTTTCGTAGCTCCACCGGTCGGGCTCGCGATGGTGGAGGTCGAACATTCGCCGCAGCAAGCGCGCCTGAATCCGCCCCCCACCGAGCGCGACGACGCGATACATGAGGCGGTGGAGCACGTCGCCAAGTCGATTGGGGGCGCCGGGGCTACTCAGGGCGTACGCTCCGCTAAGGCAGTGAAAAAGAGAGTTGGTGTGCGACCTCGAACGGCTCATCGTAGCTTGCCGCCGACAGGAGGGCCCAACTTACGGGGTCCCCAGTCCCCGACACCATGCGAATGCCAGAAACCGATATCGCTCCCGGCGATCAGGATCTCGCGCGCCAGCTTCGGAATGCAATGCACGGCGAGGTGCGCTTCGACGCCTTCACACGGGGCTTGTACGCGACCGACGCGTCGCACTATCAGATCGAGCCTCTGGGTGTGGTCTTCCCGGAGTCCGCGGAAGATGTCGAGTCGGTTCTCCAGGTCGCCCGGGCGGCCGGCGTGCCCGTGCTTCCGCGTGGGGGGGGCACGTCACAATGCGGGCAAACTGTGGGCCGCGCAGTCGTAGTGGACGTGAGCCGGCACCTCACCGGAGTCGGCCCTGTCGTGGACGGCGAAATCGAGGTCGAGCCGGGCGTCGTGCTCGACCAGCTCAACAGCGGCCTAGCCTCCACTCATCTCTGGTTCCCTGTCGATCCGGCGACCGCCAGTCGCGCCACCCTGGGCGGCATGGCAGGCAACAACAGCGCCGGATCGCGTTCTCTTCGCTACGGAATGATGGTCGACAACGTAGCTGCGGTAGAGGCTGTGTTGCCCGACGGTCGGCGACTTTGGCTGGGCGAGGGCGGCAGTGAAGCACAGGTCATGCCCGACGAGCTGGCCGCGCTGCGAGCGCTCTACGCACGCGACGCTGAAGAGATCGCTCGTCGCACGCCCCGAACTCTGCGGAATGTCGCTGGATACAACGTGGACCGACTCGAACCCACGAGAGAAAATCTCGCGCACCTGCTTGTCGGGTCGGAGGGCACGCTGGCCTTCTTCACCCGGCTGCGCTTGCGGCTCAAGCCTCTCCCCAGAACGCGGGTACTCGGGGTCTGTCACTTCGATGGACTGCTCCCGGCGCTTGACTCGGTCCAACACCTTGTAGGGTTGGGACCGAGCGCGGTCGAGCTAGTCGATCAAAACGTGCTCGAGCTCGCCGCCGCGCATCCGGACCACCGGACAGCGATGCGAGGCTTCGTGCGCGGTGCGCCGAAGGCGCTTCTGCTGGTGGAGTTCTCCGACGAGGCGCCCGGCGCCGACCTAGGTGGGAAACTCGCCGAGCTCGAGCAGTTGCTCGGCTCACTCGGTTTTCCGGATAGCGTCGTGCGGGCGGAGGCGCCAGCCGAGCAGGCAGCCGTTTGGAGCGTCCGCAAAGCAGGCCTGAACATCGTGATGTCGATGGCGGGCCCGCGGAAACCGATCTCGTTCATCGAAGACTGCGCTGTGCCGCTCGAGCACCTCTCGGAGTACGCACGCCGAATCGAAGAGATATTCGGCAAGCACGGCGCAGAAGGCACGTGGTACGCACACGCCTCGGTTGGCTGCCTGCACGTGCGACCCGCGCTCAACCTCCGCGACCCCGGCGACGTGCGGCGCATGCGCGCGATCGCCGAAGAAGCACACGAGGTGGTGCGCGAGTACGGCGGCACACACTCGGGAGAACACGGAGATGGCCGACTCCGCTCAGAGTTCCTCGAGACCATGCTCGGTGAGCGCATGGCCAGGCTATTCGCAGACGTGAAGAAGACGCTCGATCCGAACGGGCTCATGAACCCCGGCAACATCGTCGACCCGACGCTCATGGACGACCGCAGCTTATTCCGCTACACGCCGGAGTATGGCCTTGTGCACGAGCTCCCAGTGGTGCTCGACTGGTCGGCCGAGGGAGGACTGCTCGGCGCGGTGGAGGCGTGCAACAACAACGGAGCGTGCCGCAAGTCCGATCCCGGGGTGATGTGCCCCTCGTTCCGCGCCACGGGGGACGAGCGCCATTCGACGCGTGGACGCGCCAACGCGCTCCGGCTCGCGATGACCGGCCAGCTCGGCCACGCCGGCCTCGACTCAGCGGAGATGGCCGAGGCCATGTCCCTATGTATCTCCTGCAAGGGATGCAAACGCGAGTGTCCGGCGGGGGTCGACATGGCCGCGCTGAAGCTCGAGTGGCAGCACCGCCAGAACCAACGCCACGGCATCCCGCTGCGTGAGCGTTTGCTTGCCGATCTCCCGCGCCAAGCACCCCGACTCAGCCGTATGGCAACGGCGATCAATGCGGCAGGAAACAGCAGAGGGCTGCGAACGCTAGCCGAACGCCATTTCGGAATCTCGAAGAACCGCTCCCTTCCTCACTGGTCGAGGCGGCCCTGGCGCGATCAGGAGATCGGTACCTGGGAGCCCGCCGAAGGCCCGTTCGCCGATACTCTGCTCTTCGTCGACACATTCACGCGCTGGTTTGAGCCCAACGTCGCTCGGGCCGCATATGCCCTGCTGGCACGCACACGGAAGTCGGTCAGCGGCTGCTTCCCTGCGGACGGCCGCCCGTTGTGCTGCGGGCGCACGTACCTGAGCTCCGGCATGCTCGACGAGGCCCGCCGGGAAGCCGAGAGGCTGGTCACGTACCTGCACCCTTATGCGAGCCTGGGCGTGCGCATCGTAGGGCTGGAACCGAGCTGTGTCTTCACCGTGAAGGACGAAGTGCCACGTCTGGTGCCGTCGGACGAAGCCCGTCTGGTCGCCGACAGCCTCTCGCTCTTCGAGGAAGCGCTGGACGCGGACCTGGCCGGCGGGACGACGCTTCGCTTCAACAACCCGCCACGGCACGCGGCGGTCCACAGCCACTGCCATCAGAAGGCGGCGGGTGCCGCCGAGGCCACCTTGCGGCTCCTGGGTCGCGTGCCGGGACTGGAAGTCACGGCTATCGAATCGGGCTGCTGCGGCATGGCGGGCGCTTTCGGATACCACGCCGAGCACTTCGACATTTCGATGCAGATGGGCGAGTTGGACCTCCTGCCCGCCGTGCGGGAGCAGGATGGCGACACGCTGATCGTCGCGCCCGGAACGAGCTGCCGCGCGCAGATTCTAGACGGGACCGGGCGGGTCGCACTGCATCCTGCCGAGGTGCTTCATAAGGCGTTGTAGGGGCGACGCGGCCTCTCGCGTGATCCTCACAGATTGCGGCGCACCCCGACGGATACGACGGCCATGAGCCCAGCCACGATCGCCAAGCCCATCAGCGGGCTCTGTGCCGACCTCCGTCCGCCACCTCGTAGGACAACGAACACGCCGATGCCGACCATGAGGAAGATGAGAAGAACCAGGGCCGACGCGATCGCGGGCGCGACATCGCTACCCCTCCTGGATGTCTGGAGGGCCGATCGCGTGGCCTGTCACACCTCGGCGTTCGAAACGGTCGGATGGTGTTGTTCGAAGTCCACGATCACGCGGGAGAGACGGTCGGCCAGCTCACGGGCCCGGTGCGAGGGGGGTTCTCGGATGGTGACGATTATCGGTACGTATGACATGGTGTGACCCTGAAAGGTGTTAAGAACCGAGCGACGGTGTCCGTAATGTCTACGGCCTAGCAGATCGCCTTCTTCTCGCTCATGGCCCTCCCCCGCGGCGCCCGATATGATGAACTCGTAGGGTTCAGTGGCGAGTCGCCGCCACGCTAGCGCCGACGGCCCTGGACCTGAGTGCGCCCCATCGCCAAAGAGGTCATCATGCTAAGACGTGTCGTCGTCCCAGTCATCGCGCTGGGGGCCCTGGTCATTTTCACAGCGGCCGCATTGCGACCCGCTTCCCCGAGTCCGCAGCAGGCGCGTCCCCAGGCCCATCCCTCGACGCAAGATCCGTCGGTGCTGG
>DQPL01000026.1 GCA_015664885.1 Gemmatimonadota bacterium | reverse complement strand
TCCGGCGTGTGTCGTCTCCTGCTCATTTCTGACCTCCTCCCTGAATCTGCGACCAGCGCAAGATCCTAACATTCGCGCTGGTCTCGTTTCAGGGGTCACGTCACCCCTACTCCTCCGGATCCACCCACACTCCGTGCTCGATCTCCCCGATCGCGATCGACTCGATCTTCTCCTCGATCAACGCGATGAGTCCTTGACCGAAGTTCCCGAGGTCGCAGCGAAGGATCTGGAGATCGACGTCGGCACTCGGCTGCGTGCGGTCGCGCGTGAGGTCCAGGCTCAAGCCCTCGGAGTCTCCGATGACCCACTCCCAGCGCTTCTCGCGCCGGTACCTGGGCTCGTGTGGCCCCAGGACTTCAGCCACCTGAAGGATCTCCAGTTCCGTGCGAAGCCAGATGTCTCGATTGCCCTTGTGCTTCCGTCTCTTTCCGAGCCAGGGCAACATCAGGTCCTCGCCTCCTGGCCGCGCAGCGCATCGATCGCGTCTTCGGCCGATCGCCGTTCGGGGCTTCCGACGAGCGCGGCTGCGAGTACTCCGGTGGCGTTCGCCACCGCGAAGCTGATGCCGTTGAGATTGCGATCGGGCGGCACGCCTGGGATCGGGCGTGGGTAGCCCGACGCGACCAGCGCCGAGCCGCCAGTCTCGAGAGCGACTGACGTTACCGTCTCTCGTGGGTGGTTCCAGAACAACATCACGCCCACGACGCCCTCCAGGCAGCCGGGGTACATGGCTTGCCCCTCGTGCTCGAGCGCGGAGACGATGACCGTTCCCCGCTCGATCGCGCGCTCCACGGCCGGCGCCAGCTCGTCAGCACGAAAGTCGTTGGGCGTGCCCAGGCTGAGGTTCACGAGTCGTATGCCGCGCTCGGATGCCCAGTCGATCGCGCGCACGAGCGTAGGCACACTGGTCGCGAGAGCTTTCTCGAAGACCTTCACGGCGTAGATCTCGGCCTCCGGCGCCTTCTCGTGGATCGCCGAGGCCACAGCAGTGCCGTGCCCCAATACGTCCGCATAATCCTCTTGCTCCTTTCCCGCCAGGTCGATCGCCACCCCGCCCGCGACCCCGGGCAAATGCGGGTGGGGCACGCTGACGCCGCTGTCGACGATCGCGACGGTGACGGGGGCGTCAGTCATGGTCGGCAGGTGCCGACTCCAGCTCCAGCCGCTCGAGTGCGTCCAGCACTCGGTGCGCCGAGCGTTCCTCGCGCGCGAACAGGTATCGCCAGGGTGCGATCGTCGCGAGTGCGCCGCCGGCGAGCGCAATCGGCAGGATGACCAATGCTCCTGCTGCGCCCAGCGAAGCCGCGAGTGCCCCGACCCCCGTGGCGACTACGAGCCCAGCGCCAAGCGTCATCCCCATCATCCGGTCTCGGTAGTTTCCGAGGACACGAATCCGCGCCTGGTCGCCCTCGGGCCGAATGGAAACGTAACGGCCGCCCATGCCGCTTCGGGCTCTCCATTCGATGCCCTCGAGAACCTTCTCGACAATGCCTTGGCGGACGAATTCGCTGCGTATAGCGTCCAAGGGCTGGGGCAAATCCTCCGGCACAAGACGCACTGGCACGACTCTGTCGAGCTGGGCCGTTGTGGGAAGCCCGAGCACCGACCCCGTGATAGGACGATCGTCGCGCCGCTCGAGCGTCCTAGCCGCGTCTTCGATGCGTGCCGCGTCGATGCCGACTTCGATGCCAATCTCCTTGAGCTCGGAGAGGCTCATCCCCTTCCCCGTGGCTGTTGCGCGGTCGTCGGCCCCGGCATCGACAGCCTTCCGAAGGATCAGCGCGACTTCGTCTTCATTGTAGCGACGTTCGGTCATGGCGCCCCCGGCAGACGGCCCCCGCCATGCGGCGCCCGGCTCATCCGCTGAGCACGTCCAGGAAGATATCGCGGAAGGCTCGCCCCTCAGCCTCTAGCTTCTTGGGCGGACCGTCTTCGGCGACCTTGCCGTGTTCGATGACCACAACCCGGTCCGCCTGTCTCGCCAGGTCGATACGGTGTGTGATCACCACCGTAGTACGACCGCGCATGAGCTTGTCATAGCCCGCGAGCACCGCGGCCTCGGAGGCTGGATCGAGTGCCCCGGTGGCTTCGTCGAACACCAGCACCGCGGGGTCGGCGAGGAACGCCCGCGCGATGGCGACCCGTTGGCGTTCGCCGGCCGATAGTTGGCTTCCGCGTTCGCCTACCACGGTCGCGGTTCCGTCGGGCATGGACGCGACCAGGTCGGCCAGACCCGCGGCCTCGATAGCCTCGTCGACGTCGGCGTCGGTTGCGTCCGGACGTGCGTAGCGAACGTTCTCGGCGATCGTCGAGTGGAACATGAAGGGCGCGTGCTCAACGACCGCCACCTGCGCCCGAACGTCCTGCAGCGCCAGGGACCGCAGATCGTGACCGTCCAGCAGCACTCGTCCCTTTTCCGGGTCCAGCTGCCGGGAGAGTAGATCTGCGATCGTCGACTTGCCGCTACCACTCGCGCCCACCACGGCGACGACTTGGCCGGCCGGGATCTCGAGGTCGACGCCCGCCAGCACCTCTCCACCGCGCCCGAAACCGAAGTGCACCTGCTCGAGCTCGAGCGCTCCGGCGCATTCCCTCAGCGTCGCGGGTTCATCGGGATCGGTCACATCGGCCGGTGTATCGAGCAGATCGTGCACGCGCACGAGCGACGCGCGCGCAGTGGCCAGGTTGGAGTACAGCCCCATCAACCCCTGGATGGGCGACATGAGGCGCATTTGGTACGCCATGAAGGCGATGAACGTCCCGAGCGTGGTCTCTCCATTGATGACGCGGTAGCCTCCGTACAGGAACACCGCACCGGTGCCCGCCGAGAGCAGCAACCCGGGCAGGCCCCCCGCGAGGTAGGTGAAGAGGCGCATGGAGAGCAGCGCGCCGACGAAGGAGTCGTTTTTGCCCCGGAAGCTCGTAACCTCTCGCTCCTGTGCGTTGGCGCCGACCACCGTGCGCATGCCTTGCAGGGTCTCGATCAGGAACGTGCCGATGGCGGCACTGCGTTCCCTAAGCACTCGTACCCGGTCCTCCAGCTGTCTGCGATACCGCACGAGCGTGAAGAGAGCCGGGGGAAGCGCGATCAGCCCGACCATGAGGAGTCGGGCGTCGAGGTAGATCAGCATGCCCACGGTGCCGACCAGCGTGATCACCTGACCGAACCAAGAGAGCGCCGACTCCGTGGTCACGCGCTGGATCTCGCTGATGTCGCCGTTGATGCGCGAGACGACGTCGCCTAGAGGCGTCTTGGCGTAGAAGCGAGGTGACAGACGCTGCAGATGCCGATAGAGGTGCAGCCTCATGTCGAAGAGGATGTCGGCCGACACCCTGGTGTAGCGCATGCCGCTCGTCACGTTCATGCCGAACGAGATCACCGTGACCCCTACGAACAGTCCTACGATTCGTACGAGTACGCTGAAGTCCTGCCCGATCAGCGCATCGTCGACGAGCCCTTTCGACAGGTACGGAAGCACCAGGTTCAGCGCGGTCCCGGCCAGCGAGAGCAGGACGACCGGGACCAATGCCCCCATATAGGGCCGTACAAAGACCAGCGCCCGCCGGAAGTGCGGATCGAGCAGCTTCACGACGAGCGCTGGGGTTGGGGACGTCAGGCCTACCGCTTCACGCCTGCGATTGCTCCACTACCGAAGTCGCCGAGCGAGATATCCCCCACGAACCCGTCGCCTTCGTAGTTCACCTTGAAGCCGATCGTGATGTCAGGCGTGACCCCCTGGAACGTTACGGCCATGCCGTCCACCATAAACTCCGAGAGCGGGACGGTACCGAGGTCGGTGGTTAGACTACCCGAGTAGGCGCCGTCCATTTCTTCGATGGTGAGCGTGCCGGCCATCTGCTGGCCCATGGCGTCGAAGGAGACGTCGAAGACGCCCGCCGCGGTGAACGGAGGAGGCGGTGGCGGCTCCGGCGGACCTGACGAGCATGCGGCGACCATCAGGACGAGGGTAAACGTCGTAGCGAAGCGTTTCATGGTGTGCTGCCTCCTTGGGGAATCACCGCGACACCGGTCATATCTTCATCGAAGGTGACCGTGCGTAAAAACTCGAATGTGCTCGAGTCGTAGACGTCGATCGTGTTTCCAGCGACGTGAATGTACAGTTTCAGCCCGTCCGCGCTCACTTGCAATCCCATGCGCGGTCGGCCCTGGAACGGCACGCGCTTTGCGACGCGCCGATTTGTGAGGTCGAACTCCCAGAATTCGTACCGGCCAATCTCCGAAAAAAGCGCGAAGGCCTTCTCTCCGCCCGGGGCCACGCTGAATCCGCCGACCGGCTCGTTGGTGCCGAGCGTGTAGAACTCGACTTCTTTCTCGGAGAGTCGCACGCGCGCGACGCCCATCATGCGCCGGTTCTGCGCCGGGTCGGTCATGCGGAAGAGGCTGGTCGCGACACCGTCCTGATCGTACGTGCCCGGGAATACTCCGAAGCTCGGCCGACCGAGGCCGGGCTCGAGTGCCTGGGAGATCTCCCAACGATCGACCTCCTCGAAGGTTTCGGCGTCTACGGCGATGATGTCGTTGGCGAAGAGGTACAGCGTCTCGCCATCGGGTGAGTACCGGAAGTCGACGTTCTCGCGCTCTTCGCCGTCCGGCCACGGGATGGTATCGCTCACCGTCTTGGTGGTGAGATCGTATTCGAGGATGAACGGACCCTCGATTTCGTATCGGTCGGCGTGCTTGGTATAGCGCTTCACGAACAACGCGGCGCGCTCGTCCGAGGGATGCGGCGCGAAGCCGTTGATGCGTACGGTCACGTTCCCCTCGGAGAGCGTGAACTCGTCGATGACGCGGTTCTGCTCGAGATCCACGATCTCGATTCTTTCGGCACGCGCCTCCATCACGTAGAGGCGGTCCTTGTCTTCATTTACCACGATGCCGGTGGGAATGAAATTGCTCACTTCGATTCGGTCGACGATCTCTTCGCTCGCTTCGTCCCATACCAGCAGGTGATTGGTGTACGTAGCGATGTACCAACGGGCATTGGCCTGAGCCTCCAGCCCAGCCACATCAGCAGCCGTCACCAGGACGAGCACCACCGCGCTGCGCACCAACAAACGCATCATATCAGGAACGTGCCGGCGTTAGGGGAAGATGAGGTCGAGCTTCCGCCAATCTTTCTGGGCAGAAGCGCAATTGCCGGTCCAGTCTGGCGAATGATTGAGCTGGTCGGGAACGTGGGCCGGCCAGAAACAACTCAAGTGACAGTCGAAGAGGTCGCGCTCCACGGGCTGGCACAGGCCTGCGGTCCCGCCCTGCTGATCCGCTTCCCAGCCGGGGAAGAAGACGAGCGAGCACCCAAGCGGGAAGTGCGGCCCATCTTCTTCGTGTGGGGGTTTGGGCGTCTCGAGCGCGACTACGTCGAGCTCGGTGGCGCGCGCTTGGGCGGCTTCGTACTGAACGTACGCCTCGATGCGAGCGGCCTTCTGGTTGATGCCTTTCAGGTGCTTCACGTGTCGTCTCCCTTTCCGATCACCCTTCTATGCATCGAAACGCTCCAGGAACTTGGGGTTCTTCTCCGCCAGCGCTCCGTAGATCTCCAGGCACGTGTGCGTCCAGCTCCGCACCCAGGTGCAGTAGTGCAGGTTCGCGTGCGAGGACTCACCGTACTGAACGTGTGCCTCGTGGTAACATCCGCCTGAGCAAATCGGGCGGGCCCAGCATGTGTGGCAGTCGGTCTTCGAGGCGATGTGGTGATCCTCCAAGAACTTGTTCTGCACATCACGATCGATGCCTTCGGTGACCGAGCCGATCTTGTGCTCGGGTGAGCCCGCGAAGCGGTGGCACAGCGCGACATCGCCGTCGGTTGCCACGCCCATCAAGCCGAGCCCGGCACCGCATCCGTACGCCTTGCTCACGCCTTTGTGGATCTCCTCGAGCGTATCCTTCACATTCGAGAAGCCGTGGTGCTCGTCACGGAGCGCGCACTGGAGCCATTCCTGGGCGAGTACCTCGAACTGGCTGAGCATCGAGTCTTTGCCCTCGGGGGTGATGGCGTAGTCCCGCTGGTCCTGAGTGGTCACCGGTGCAAGACCGACCTCCCAGAAGCCCATGTCCTCCGTGAGATGCCGGAAGATCTCGAGCACGTCCATGTTCTTCTGCGTTAACGTGACCCGCGCGCCGATGGGTCGGGTCCGGTGCACACGCAGCAGCTCTTTGATCTTCGGCTGCACCACATCGTAGGTGCCCTTGCCGTTGTGGAAGACGCGCAGTCCGTCTTGCACTTCCTTGGGACCATCGATGGAGATCGTCACGCCGATCTGGTTGTCGGCGAGCCACTCGATAATCTCGGGCCGCAGCAGCGTGGCGTTGGTAGTCAGCGAGAACTCGATGCGCTTGCCTTCCTCGGCTGCGCGCCGGCGCGCATAAGCGACGGTCTGTTGCAGCACCGGGAAGTTGAGCAGCGTTTCTCCACCGAAGAACGTGAGGTGCGCGACCTCTTGCCCGCGCGACTCCGCGAGCAGGAACTCGACGCTCTCTTCGGCGGTCTGCTCGCTCATGAACTTGGGCGCGTCACCGTATTTGGTATCGACGATCTTGTCCTCGCCGTACTCGTAGCAGTAGGTGCACGCCAAGTTGCACTTGTTGGTCACGTTCAGGACCATCGTCGTGAGCGGGAAGCCCTCCGGCGGTAGGTCGTTGGGAACCTGCTGCTTGGGCGCATTCACGTCTCCGATCGCCCTGATCTCGGTGAGCTCCTCGATTGTCTCCACGATTTGCTCGAGGGGGTAGTCGGACGAAAGCTCCTCGATCAGAGACTCGGCCCCCTGCGGCCCGAGCTGGAGCGCGTCCAGGATCGCTACCGACGGACCATCCATGCGGAAGATGCCCGCCGACGGAACCATGTAGAGGAAGCGAGCACCATGCGCCTCGAAGGCGTGGAATTCGCGCAGCGCGAGGGGCTGCGAAGCTGTGGCGACCGGTGGGTTCATCGAGAGACCTCCTGCCAGGGTTCCCAGCGCATGTAGAGCGGAACCGTCACGAGCAGGTGCGCGCGTGCGCGCAGCTCTTCGCCGTCCGCAGTTCTGTGCGTCGCGATCACCCACGCATCGCCGACGTTGTTGCGACTGCCCACGCGCTCGGGGTTGGGCCCGTCGATTGCCGGGACAAACGTCCCGTCCTGGCGCATCGAGCCGATGAACTGGACGTCGTCGTCGCCGAACGTCGCGGCGTATTCCTCGACGGTCCAGGACACGTCGACACGACCGAGGTTCAAGTCGTCGTCGGTATCGGACTCGCCGTCCGGGCCGTCGTCGAAGCCGATCGCCTCATAGGTCTGGTATCCCTTCGGGAAGTTGCCGCCACCACCCACGCGGGCCATGCCCGCCTCCGGAGTCACCGCGATGCGGTCGACGCCGTCATGCACGATGAGCGCGCCCTCGAGCAATGAGCCAAACGCGAAGAGATCGCGTGCGCCGATCTGGGCGTCGCCCGCGATCGTGAGGCTCACACGCAACGATCCGTCACTCGGGCCGCTTACGGAGACGACAGTGACGCCGGAGCCGAAATCGAGGCTCGCTCCAGATCCGGCGGTCAGCCCCCCGCCGAACACACGAACCTCGACCGACTCTCCGCGCGCCACCGCCTTCGGAAATACTCCGCTGACAATCGCTTCGCCGCCCACACGCTGCAGCTTCACATCCGGTCCGATCTCATCGTACGCACCCGTGTACCAGCGGCCCGACATCTCGCGCTGATTTCGCTCCACGAACATGACTTCGCGCAGCTGCGAATCCGTGCCAGGATTCGAGCGCCCACGCCATTGGTATCCCGTGTAGACCAACGCCTGTCCCGAGTGCTCGACCTTCTCGCCACTCTCTGCGTACACGTAAGACGCGGTTGTCGTGAACGCCGCTGAGTCGTCCGGGTCCTGCGAGATGGTGACCGTTCCGTAGATCGGGCCTTTGCCGGGCTCGTAGCCTGAGAGCGCCCAAGTCCCCGCTAGGCGCGGCGAACGCATGGTCGCGGACCAGGCAGACCACTGAGTGCTCTCAAGCGGGTAGACGCTCGAGAGATGATCGATCGCCTTGTCCATTGGATGGCGGGCATCTGGCGGCCGGCCGTCCGGACCGGGCTCGGTCGGGGCCGGTCCGGATCGCCTGAACTGGAAGCGGTCCACCAGCGGATAGAGCGCGCGATGCGTGGCGATCAGCAGTCCCCATTCGTCCTTGGTACGGCGTTGCGTCATCACGCGCCCCATGGAGTGACACTGGATGCACGTGAACTCGACCCCGGAGTCACCTTCGTAGTCGTGATCGGTCAGGCGTCGCTCCACCTCGAAAAGGGCAGGGCGCAGCTCTTCGGGCGCGATGCCCTGCCGGTCCGAGAGGTAGCGCACGATCTCGCGCGCCGCATCGGGCGCCAGCCCGACGTTGTGCAGCGACACCATCCTGCGAATCGACGTCTGCCAGCCTTCGGGTGTCTTCCGCAGGTATGAGATGCGCGTCATACGACCCTCGTCGTCGAGGGTATGACAGCGTTGGCAACTCTCGATCACGGTTTGGTTGGTGATCGCGTAGCCCTCTGGGTCTTCGTCTTCCTGCGCAAATGTCGGCGCTGCGGTCCAAGCGAGCAGGACGGCTAGGCCAGCGAGTGGAACAGCAGTGTGTTTGGCAGACGCCATCAAGCGAGTGGGGTGTTTGGGAGTGGACACCCAGTCATCCTGGGAAGCAAACTGACGATTCGCCAGGGCCGATGCATCAATCGTTCCGATGCTCGAGCATGCCCGCGGCGAACGCGGTGGCGAGCGCTGTCAAAAAGTCTGGGAGTGGCACGGGCGCTTCGACTCCATTGTATGCGCTCCACAGGTCGGGCACCTGCTCGTGCTCGGGCGCCAGTTCACTCATTGTTCGCAGATCCACGCTTCTCACGAAGCGGATGCCCTCGGGGTGCCGATCGGTCGCCAAGTGCTGCTCCAGCACGATTCTCTGGTGAGAGATCGCCGCTCTTTCGACGGTTCGCACGGTCGAGCCACGGACCGCTGAGAGAGACCCTCGCGCACGGATTTGCTCGAAGGCCGTACGCACGTCCCGCTCGGGCACGGGTGATGCGCCAGGTGCCTCGAGTCGATCGGTGTCGAGGCCGTCTCCTTCGCCGCCGGCGGTGCGCGCAGCTTCAGCGCGCGTCGACCAATATGCGTGTTCGTAGGCATCAGCCGCTTCCTCGAAGAATTCGGCGGCGCGCCGCCGGTAGCTTCGGTATACCTCGCGTTCACGGGCGTCGAAGAAGTCGACGGCGACCTGCGTCATGGGAGCGTCGATGAGGGACGTGTGCGCCGTGACCCCGGCAAGCCATCCCGACGCCAGCGCCTTCTTCACGCCGTAGGACGAGAGCGGGTCGATGAACGATCCGGCGTCGCCGGCGAGCGCAAGACCCGGCCGAGCGTATTGGGATGCGCAGTAGAGCGACGCCGGGCACGCCCAGCCGTCGTCCTCTGGGGTCGCGTGCTCGAGCAACACGCCGAGGTGTCGAGTCTTCGCAAGCTCCGTGTCCAGCATCGCGCCAACATGGACGCCTGACAGGTCGGCGTGGCGCTGATCGACCATTGCCGTCGTGCACCGGATCTCGGCAGAGAGCGGGACAGACCATACCCACCCGTCCTCGTAGCTCTCGATGAGCGTCTGGCCGAGCACGTCATCCCCCCAGCCGCCCGGGCGTCGAAACCTGCGGACCAGCGCGAGTGTGGTCGTCGAGCGGTCGGGCTCGCGCACTTCACGGGCGAGCAGCCCATGCCGGCCCGTGGCGTCGATGAGCCACGGGGCGCTCAGTTCGAGGATCTCGCCGTCGGTGCCCTCACAAGTGACACTCCAACCGTGTTCGCTTTGCACCGCGCTCCGCGCCGACATGCCGAGCAGCAGCCGCACGCCGCACGCTTCCGCAGCGGCTACCAGCACGCGTTCAAGGCCGACTCGGTCAACGTGGAAACCAGGCTCGTTGCCCCCGAATCGTTCGCCGCGTGCATTGGCGTTCGCCCACCACACGGTGTTACCCGTGTTGGCGTAGAAGCCGGCCGCTTCCACTGCGTCGAGCACGCCCAGCTCGGAGAGCAGCCGCCGCGCGGACGGAGGAACCGATTCGGCGAGCTGCCCGGCCGGAGGGGAAGGGGGGCGGACGAGCACCACCTCGTGACTCCGGCGGGCCAGCAGCGTGGCCGCCGCGGTACCGGCGGGGCCACCCCCGAGCACGATGACTTCGAACGAGGTGCGGTCAGACACTCAGTAGCAGACTCGATCCCGGCGCGATTCCTTCGCGCGGTACAACTGCTCGTCCGCAGCTGCCAGCATTTCTTCGAAGCTTGCCAAGCCCACGTCGGCACTCAAGCCCATACTGATGGTAACCGCCAGCTCCGGGTGGATATCGGTCCAGGGATGCTCCTTGATCGCGACGCGAAGGCGTTCGGTCAGGCCGACGGCTTCCTTGATCGGCGTCTCGGGAAACGCGATCACGAACTCTGGGAAGCTCTCGGCCGCGGCGGGGGCCTTCCAGGAACCGTACTACTCATAGTACGCGGCAATGTCCTGACTGAATCCCGCGAAGGCGCGGTCGAGCACCATGTCGTAGAAGCGACTGAGGATCATGCCTCTGGCGGTGATCCCGAACAGCGTGAGCGCGGCGAAGCTGCTAGCCAAAAGGGCCGCGGTGACTTTTGCCTTGAGCGACATCATGGGGCGGTAGTCTATCGAGGGGTCGGGTGGGGGCAAGCGCCCGGCAGCTCACGCGTTGGGGTGCTCCGGTCGCCTGCTTCTTCCCGGCCTGTAAGAACTCCCGTCGAGACCGCCCCGGCGGGGCGGTCCTACCGGATTGCCTTACTCCCGCTGCGAACGATGCGCACGCCTCCGTTGGTCGTCATCGCACGCACGGTCGCGCCACCCTCACCCAACTCAATGTCGAGTGAGCGACCGATGCGGCCCTGGACCGTCACCGGAAAGTCGAGGCTGATGCCACCGTTCACAGTGCCGGTCTCCAACCGCGCCGAGTAGCCTCGCGGTACATGGATGGTGACGCCGCCGTTGGTGGTCCTGACGTCGAGGCCCGAGCCGGTTCCAGCGGTCCCCGTCGAGGTCGACGTTCAAGCCGCCGTTGGTCGTGTGTCCTTCGACGTCGCCACCTGTGCCACGAAGGTGCACGCCACCGTTGAGCGCGTCGAAACGGATGCGCCCCCGCACGTCGCTGATCGCGATGCCGCCGTTGTGGGTCTCGAGATCCAGGTCCGTGTCGTGCGGCACCATGACCTCCCAGCTCACGCCACAGCTCTCTCGCCGGCCCGTGTCGGGGCCCTCGGCGCACAGGCGGCCACGGTCGGCCGTGACACGTACGGCGCCCACGAGCTCCTCCGCCCTCGACTCACTGCGGGCGTTCGCCTAGGCTTTGGCGCGCACCTCGACGATGTCGCGGCTCCATCCCTCGACGCTCGCCCCACCGTTGAGGCCGCCATCGATGGTGAGCCGACCGGCATCAGCCAGCTCTGCCGAGAGCATTACACAGACGCGATCCTGGTTTCGCCCGCCCCCCTCGCACTCGGCCGCGTCACTGCGCTGCCAGACTTGCGCTGCGGCCGTCGCCACACCACCCACCACCATCGCCGCCAACGCGAGCATCCACTGACTCCGTACCATCTCCACCACCTCTCACCATTGTAGGGACCTGTCCTCTATGCTGGTCTGACAGGCGAAAGGCCTCGCAGGTTGCAGAGTTCGGGGCGGTCACTCAGCTCCGGTGGAAGCCGCGGAGGCGACGGCGCCCGCCCGGGGCTCCGCGAGCTGAACCGCAGCGGTCGCGGCCTCGTGCAACGGCACGTCCATCCCTGTTTCGTGCGCCATGCGGACGATCGCGCCGCCGAGCTCCTCCATTTCCGTCGCTCGCCCACTGTGCAGGTCGTGGATCACGCTGGGAACGAAGTCCGGAGGGAATGCGTCCAGTGCGGCGCCGACCGTCAGCTCGGCTTCTCGAGGCAGCTCGACACCCTGTGCGCGCGCCACGGATGTGACCTCGGCGATCGCCCGTTTCTGAAGGTCGGCGCCGAGTCGATGTTCCCGGATAGGGCCCATCGACTTCCCGGTGAGTCCACAAAGCACACACAGCGCGCACACGACTGCCATCTTCATCCACAACTCGGCGGCGATGTCGTCCGAGACCACGACCTCGACGTCGGTGTCGGCGAACGCCTCTTCGATCAGGCCGATCGCCTCCGGGTCGCCCCCGGTCGACGATCCCACGAGTAGCCTGTGGTGGTCCGCCTTGCGTTCGATTCGACCCGGCTCGGTTCGGAACGCCGTCATGTAGGCGATGCCTTCCACGATCCGGTCCCTCGCTACACCGCGCTCAACGAGTCTGTCCGCGGCCGTCACCCCATTCAGAAGAGGCACAACGATCGAGCCGGCTCGCGCGAGATGCGCGACCTGGTCAGCGACGTCGCCGAGGGAGTAGGCCTTCACTGTCACGAACGTGAGGTCGGCACCGCGCAGATCGAGCGCCGAAGCGGCGCACTTGGGGTGCACGTCGAAGTCGCCGGCCACGGTGTGCACGTGGAGACCGTCCCGGCGGATCGCCTCCAAGTGTTTGCCGCGAGTGACGAGGGTCACTTGGTGGCCGGCCCGCGCGAGCAGTGCCCCCACGTAGCTCCCCAGGCCCCCCGCGCCCACAACGACGATCCTCACGCCTCAGCCCGGCTCCGACCGCACTTCTCGGTCCCGGACGGTATCAGACTGTGCGCGGCACGAAGGCCAGAAAACGGCGCGGGTTGTCCCGCTGGATCGCCCGCAGCACGTCCGCGTCGATTCCGGCCTCGCGCAACAGTGGGGCGAAGACCGTGATCGAGTTGCCGTACCCGGGTCGCGCTTCGGAGCGACGGCCCGTGAAGTCAGACGAGACCAGCAGCTTGTCGCCGTGACCAGCCTCAAGGAAAGCCATGATGGTCTCGACCTTCTGCGCATCGTCGACCCGCCCTCCGGTCACGCGGTCGAAGCCGACGAACGCGCCACGCTCGGCGATCTGGATGAGCACGCTCGCCGAGGGGTCGTCGAGACAGCACGCGTGACCGATGACGATATGTTGCGCGCCGACACCCATCGACTCGAGCACGTCCAGCTGCTTGAGGCCGGCGTCGGCTCTGACATTCTCGCCTGTGCCGTACGCGTTGTGCGTGAAGACCGGAAGACCCGTGGCGACATGGGCTTTGCCAACCGCGCGAAAGACTTTGAGCTCGTTTGGCGTCATCTCCGCGGCGTTCGAGCTCTGGCCGATCTCACCGAACGCGCCCAGCCGGTCGCGGCCGGCCTCGGCGACCAGGTCCTCAGCGATCTCATTCTCGCTCTTGCTCGCGATCTCGGGCGGATAGAACCGCTCCATGTAGTAGCCGCCGGAGGCCACGATATGCACATCGGTCTCATTGGCCACGCGCAGCACCGCGTCGAGATCCCGCTGTAGGTCCGCGTGCCCGCCGTCGACGATGCAGCCGACCCCTTCTTCGGCCGCCACACGGATCTCGCGCACCACGTTGTCGACGTCGTCGGTCGCGGCGGGCCGATCCGACATTCGGATCGACAAGTGCTCGTGGAACAGCGTCACACCGATGATGGCGTCGGGGCTGATGTCGCCACGCAAGGTGCGGATGATCGCCTCTGCCGTCGCGGATTGATCGCCGGCGTCCAGTTCGCCCGATTCCGCGCAGCCGGCCACTAGACAGAGCCCGGCCGCTCCACCGAGCAGTTGGATCGCTTCGCGACGCGTGAACTGAGTGGGGTGATCAACACCGTCCATACTGGCACCCTCTACATCCGCTGTAGACCGACTCCAGACGTTCGCGGGCGAGGCGTCAGCCGCCCGCCCACGAACGGGATCGTCGACACTACCGAGGCGAGCAACCCTCGGCAAGCAACTCCTCTGCCGCCTGCCCGGACACTACGTAGGGGTGCTGGGGTGCGAAGCTCCTGAGGGTCCTACACCGCTCGTTCTCCAGCACCTGGAGCGAGATGCGCTCTGCATCCGCTGACTTCAGGGCCGCGAGTACCGCAGTCATGGCCGTGTACGGCGCGGCCTCGTGGGTCTTCACAGCCGCGATGAGTTTTGGGTTCCTGGCGACTTCCATACGCCAGAGGGCCTCGATGTCCTGCGGTTGGAAGCGGCCGCCCAGGTACCGAGGTGGCCCCCGCTACGCCTGCGGCATGCTG
>DQPL01000127.1 GCA_015664885.1 Gemmatimonadota bacterium | reverse complement strand
GGATTCGAGCCACAAATATCGCCATGTGAGTGTGCTTTCTAACAAGCGATTGCTACAGACGCGGAAGTATCAAGAGGGTCGCGTACTTCGCTTGCGCTCGGCATTGTTGTCGCGCAGCAGAATGGCGAGACGTTAGACGGCGGCCACTCAGAACGGAGTAGAGTTCGGGTGACCTCGTAAATCTTCCGGCGAGAGGGGTGAGGACGCAGAGGCCGCTCATGAAGTTCATCCTAATGCACCGGACGCAAAGGTCCTCGCGGTGGGCCTGCGGATCCGTCGCGACGGCCACCTTCGCGCTAGTGACCCTAGCAGCTTGTGATGGAGCGCCCGCGAACGTCGCATCGGGGGTGGGCTCACCGACGGTACTGCAGGCATCCGAGGTCCACGTGATCGGCACCTCCGAATCGATTGCGGTTGTCGAAGATCTCACGGTGCTCTCGGACGGTACCGTGTGGGTACTCAACTCTGTCGAGCCCTTCTTCGTCGGCTTCGGTCCCGACGGAGATGTCCTCCAGGTGCATGGTAGCCGAGGCGGCGGACCTGAAGAATTCAGAGCGCCGGCGGGGTTCGTGTCTGGAGACATCGACGGCGAAGCGTGGGTATTCGACCCGATTCGACACGCCCTGATCCGAATCTCGAAACCGGGGACGTGGTCGGAGATCTCACTTCCGACGGACTCTACGCCCCGTGGCACTCTGAGGGGTGGCATGGGCTTCATGAATAGTCGTGTGAGAACGGCTCGCTTGGGTGACGAGATCATCCTGGCCCGGAGTTTCGCCTTGTTTATTCCCGGTCAGATCTTCTCCTTCTGGTTGTCGACTTGGGGAGCGGACCTCGTCGCGGTGGACCCGGCGACAGCTTCAGCTAGGGGAGTTGTGTCGCTCGGAGAGGTCTTGGGTGATCCAACGGAGTACCTCGAGCAGACCAACGGATTCCCGCCGTTCCCAGTCTGGCTCCGGCTCTGGTCGGTCTGCTCAGACACGCAGATTCGCGTTCACGATCGACTTCGGAACCAGGTCCGAAACTTTACGCGTGACGGGACCGAGCTCGACCCCACCCCACTCCCTCCCCCCCATTTCACCGAAGTGACGGACGAGCAGTTCGCACGGGCCGTCTTCGCCTTGAGCTTTGCAGAGGCTGCCGGTGAAGTCGGAGCGCAAGGCTCCCCCGCGGACAGCGCGCGTGTTCTGAACGAGCTGGTCCAGGGCGTGGAAGGGGAGCCAGAACAGCTCGCCGGCTTCCTCCCTAGGTATGTGGACATGCGCTGCGCCGACGACGGGACCCTATGGATCCAGCCCATCGACATCGATCTAGGCGACTTGAGGGGAGGCCACGCGTGGCTTCGGATCACGCAAGACGGCGTGGCGCAGGAGATACACTTCCCCAATCGTTTCGACGTCTATCGGTTCATCTCAGGGCGAATCTGGGGTGTGCAGCGGGACGAATTCGATGTCGCCTCCGTGGCGTGGATCGAGGTGCCTGGAAGTCGCTGAAACCGAGGCGCAGCCTAACAAGCGATTGCTGCAGTCGTGGAAGGAGTTAGCGGGTCCGAAGCACTCGCCTTGCGGCTCGTACTTCGGGTCGGCATGCTGGCCGCGCAGCAGAATCGCGAGACGCTAGGCCGCGACCCGATCGGGTCGGCCACGCGCCGCCTTCGAAAACAGCACGGCCGATCCAACGAATAGCGCAACGAAGAATCCGTTAATGGTCACGATCTCAAGCGACCCGGAACCCATCCGCCCGACCAGCCCGATCACGGCAACCAGCGTCTGCGCGAGCGCCGTCGCGAACAACGCACGCGCCATTCCTTCGGGTTTGAAGCGCGCGATGACGGCACCGATTGCTCCGACAACGATCACCCCGCCATACATCAGGTTAGCCTCATTGTCCTCGGACCCGATGATGCCGACAGCACCGTTCACCCATCCGAGGAGCAACGCGGAGCCGAGCGCAAGACCGACGGCGGCTCGGTATGCAGCTTGGCCGGTCTTCCTTGATGCCAGTTCAACAGCGATGCCAACTCCGATGAGTAAGGTCCCGGTCTGAGCAAGATTGTCGATCCAGCTCGGTTCGCCGATGAACTGCTTCGCGACCAGGGCCAGCAGCAGCATGAACGCTCCGATGGCCCAGCCGGCACGGCTCCAGCGGCCACCCTTCTCCGCATTTCCTGCCATGGGTTTTACCTCCGAGGCCCTGTCCAGGGTTGCGCTCCCCTAAGAGTACTTTGCTACACAAAGTACAGCAAGACCAAGATGGTTGTCTGCGTCAGCTGCAGGGTTTCGTCGCAGCCTAGCAAGCGATTGCTGCAGTCGCGGAAGGGGTTAGCGGGTCCGAAGCACTCGCCTTGCGGCTCGCGCATCGGGTCACCATGCTGGCCGCGCAGCTGAATCGCGAGACGTTAGGTCACGCCCTTCTCGCATACGGCTCGACACCTACAGTGAAGACAGAATTTTCGAGTTGTATATGAAGCACAGGCGCGTCCGAAAGCTCCTCGCCAATCTCCCACCAGAAGTGGGCCAGATGTCCACCGCTCCGTTCTACTCGTGGCTGAAAGCTGACGAGGAACGCGAACTGATCGAACCGTAGTGGACATCAGGAGGTCCAGGTCAGACCTTCCCCCGCACCTGGGTCCGATAAGGTAGCGATCCACCCCCACAACGAGTAGGCGATGCGTGCTTGGGTCCACAGTCCTCGGCCGCCTCTTTGCGAGGCCGCGCTGATTCTGGTGCTGTGCCTCGCACATCCGGCCGCTGCGCAGGAGCAGGCCAGGTCCACCGGAGAAGACGTCGACCACGCCGGGATCATTCGTTCCTGGACCGATGTGAATCGTGCACGCGGGCAGAGGATCTACGACAACCACTGTGTCAGCTGTCACGGCTACGAGGGCGCCGCCAGGTTGCCCGATGCCCGGGCTTTCAACAGCGACGAGCTGCGCGCCGGGGGCGACCCGTACGCGATGTGGCTGACGCTGACCGAAGGATTCGGTCAGATGGTGCCGCAGATGCAGTACACACCCGAAGAGCGTTACGACGTCGTCCACTTCATTCGTGAGGTCTTCATCAGGGGGCCGAACCGAGATCAGTACTTCGAGGTCAGCGACGAATATCTGGACTCGTTGCCCAAAGGGACGCCTCGCGAAAATCTGGTACCGCCCGACGGTCACCCGCGCGACTACGGCCCGGTGCTCACTTCGCAATTCCGGCGTGAAGTGAACCGGGCGATGACGTTCGACCTCGGCGAGCACGTGTTCGCCTCGTACGACCTGCACCGCATGAGGCAGCATCACGTCTGGGACGGCTTTCTGAACCTGTCCCAGACCCAGCACATGCGGTACCGAGGGGAACGTCAGCCTTTCCCCGACGGCGAGCCGTTGGCGGGTCTGCAGACCTACCACTGGGCGTACGGTGCCGACTTCGATCCGGCGCCTGAGAACTCGCTCATGGAGGGGCTCGAGAACAGCAAGTCGATGGGCCCGACGGATCCCGAGCTGATGCGCTACAACGGGCACTATCTGGACGGCCGCACGGCCACGCTCTCCTTCTCGGTATTGGGTCGCGAGGTGCTGGAGCGTCCGCGCGTGCATCGACTGGAGGACTTCGTGGTGCTCGAGAATGTCATCCGCGTCGCCTCGGGCGAGACCGCGCTCCAACTCACCACTGGGGCATTCGATGGCGACCCCGGTACCGAGGGTGTGCTCGGGCTCGCCGGCGAGCTGTCTGCGGCACTCGACAAGACCGGGTCTGCTCACGGCGCCATCGTCCTGGCTGCTGATGGGGCGGCCCCAGGCGGGGCATTCGGGATCGGCGATTTCATCGCCGCCGCGGTGGCTGGCGATACCGAGCAGTTGCGGTGGGAAGTGACGTCGCAACATCGTCTCGGCCTGCACATCCCGGCGAGCAGCACGCCGCTGGTCGTCCGAGTGCTGCGCTTCGCCGGTAGCGGTGCTGAAGAATGGGCTCGCTTTCGCGACTACGCCGACCTGGTCGTCCAGAACGGACTGATGACCGCTCCCGATCTGTCCGCGGTAGAGTCGGGTGGGGTACCGCGTTGGACCACGGTCATCGAGACCGCTGGAACCCTCGACGTCAAGAAGGCTCGCTACGACCCGATCGACTACCGTAACAACGAAGGCATCAGTCCGACTAGGATCAAGGATCGGCCGCGGGTGTCTTTGCCGACCGACCCAGCCTACGTCGTCGACGACCTGACGCTCCCGGAGGACAACCCGTGGAACGCCTGGATGAGGACGGCAGCGCTCGACTTCTTCGACGACGGCCGCATCGCGGTCACCACGCTCGGTGGCGACGTGTGGCTTGTCTCGGGGGTGGACGAATCCCTAGAGCGGCTGCGCTGGCGCCGATTCGCGACCGGTCTGTTCGAGCCGCTCGGTGTGCGCGTCATCGACGGTCTCGTCTACGTGACCACGCGCGACGGCATTCTCCGCCTCCACGATCTCAACGACGACGGCGAAGCGGATTACTACGAGGACTTCTACACCGACACCGACGTGTCCAACGGATTTCACGCCTTCAACTTCGATCTACAAACCGATTCGGAGGGCAACATCTACTTCACCAAGCCGGGTCGCTACACCGATTACTCACAGCCCGGCGCGCTGTTGAAGATCTCTCCCGACGGCGAGGACATCGAGATTCTCGCCCGTGGCTTTCGGGTCCCCAACGGAATGGCCGTCGATCCCCAGGACGACCAGATCTACGTGAGCGGCCAGGAGGGACAGTGGGTCCCGGCGTCGAAGATCAGCATCCTTCCCGTGGGTGAGGACGTTCAGCCATGGTTCGGCGTCTCGCAGACTCGTGATAAACCCTTCGACGCCTTCGTCCAGCCGTTCATCTGGATGCCGCGCGAGCTCGACAGCTCAACCGGCGGTGAGCTCGTCGTGCGCGATGAGCGCTTCGGGCCCCTCAACGGCAAGCTCATGCACGTGAGCTTCGGCAAGGGCTGGATCTATTACCACATGCAGGAAGACGTGGAAGGCGTGAATCAAGGCTCGGTGGTCGCGCTTCCTTTCCAGTTCGATACGGGCGTGCAGAGGTTGCGAGTGAACCCGGCTGACGGGCAGGTCTATCTTGTCGGCCTCACCGGCTGGGACGGGGAGGCGACGGAACGCGACGGCAGCCTCAACCGCGTTCGCTACACCGGCGCGCCCGCCCATCTGCTCACCGAAACTCATATCCGCAGTAACGGGATCGAGTTGGTGTTCAGTTTCGAGGTCGATGTCGAGAGCGCCGCGACCGTCGCCAACTACTCGGTGGAGCGCTGGAATTATCGCTGGACGGCCGACTACGGGTCGGACCACTGGTCGCTCGACGATCCCTCGGCCACCGGCCACGATTCGGTTCCAGTGCGCGGCGCCGTGATCGGCGAAGACGGCCGTTCGGTGCTCCTGATGATCGACGACCTGCGGCCGGTCGATCAGATGATGGTTCGCATGGACTTCGTCGCGAGCGACGGGACGCCGTACAAAGAGGTGACGTACTTGACCGTTCACCGTGTGCCCGGATCGCAGGAAATCTCTCAACGCTGAGCTAGGTCTCCATCGGATGGAACACAGAAAGCGGTTGTTCGCGGCCAGCTTCACGACCCTCGTCGTGGCCGGCGTCGGTTTCGCGATTCGCGGAGCGATTCTCGCCGATTGGGCCACCCAGTTCGGTTTCACCAAGACCGAGCTGGGGACCATTACCGGTGGAGGGCTGGTGGGCTTCGGCATCGTCATCCTGGCCGCGAGCGCGATCGCCGATCGAGTCGGGTACGGGAGGTTGCTCTGGGTGGCGTTCATTCTCCACGCGACCTCCGCAGCGGTGACGATGGCCGCCACGCTGATCTACGGTGACGGCAGCGCCGGCAACACTTCCGCGTATTGGGTCCTCTACGTCGGGACCTTCATGTTCGCCATCGCCAACGGTGTGTGCGAAGCCGTCATCAATCCATTGGCCGCAACACTCTATCCGAAGAACCGGACGCACTATCTGAACGTGCTTCATGCAGGATGGCCGGCCGGACTCATCATCGGCGGCGTGATCGCCTATTGCTTCGCCAGTTCAGACGCGCGTATCAGCCACGTCCGGTGGGAGGTCCTGGTCGGTCTCTTCCTCGTCCCCACAGCGCTCTACGGTTTGTTGCTCTATCGGGTGCGCTTCCCGGTGTCTGAGGCGCGGGCCGCCGGCATCTCGTTCGCGGGAATGCTGCGGGAGTTCGCGGCCCCCGTGTTGCTGGTGCTGGTCTTGCTGCACGCCTTGATCGGCTACGTCGAGCTCGGCACCGATAGCTGGATCGTCAACATCATGCAGAACGTCATCCAGGGCCAAGCGTTCTTGCTGTTCATTTATACCTCCGCCTTGATGTTCGTGCTGCGCTTCTTCGCCGGCCCGATCGCCCACCGCATCAACCCACTGGGCCTGCTGTTCGTCAGCTCGCTGCTCGCTTGTGCCGGCCTGATGATGCTGGGCTCGTCCAACACCGGCTTCGCGATTCTCGCTGCGGCAACGGTCTACGGCCTCGGAAAGACATTCCTCTGGCCTACGATGCTCGGCGTCGTCTCCGAGCTGTATCCGCGCGGCGGGGCCCTGACCCTGGGAGCCGTCGGGGCCGCGGGAATGCTGTCGGCGGGACTTCTCGGAGGGCCCGGGATCGGCTACAAGCAGGACTACTTCGCTTCCCAGTACCTCGAAGAACGGCACGCTTTCGTCTACGAGCAATTCCGCGCGCCCACGGAGCACGGCTTCCTGATGTTCCCGAAGATCGCTGGCTTGGACGGGGCCGCGGTCGGCGCCATCCTGGAGGCGCCACAGTCCGAGTTGACGGCGGTCGAGAACGAATACCGGGGGGCGCTGCTGCGCGCCTCTACCCACGGAGGGCAAGCGGCGTTGAGGTGGACCGCGCTGGTGCCGCTGATGTTGGCGCTCGGTTACCTGTCGCTGCTGCTCTATTTCCGTTCGAGAGGCGGATACGAGGCGGTGCACTTGGGAGAAGAGTCAGGCCCCTCCGGCTAGGATCCGGACTCTCGTCGAGGCCTGGACTGTTTTTTTCCCCCGCCCGGCCAGACATTGCCTCGCCCACGCTTCAAAAACCGAAGGAGACCTCGTGTACCTGGCCATGCACACCTGGATGCGCGCTGAGCCTATCGAGGCGGCCATCAGCCGCATCGGGCCGCTCGGCTACAAGGCACTGGAAATCAGCGGCGAGCCTGAGCGGCACGACGTCGACGAGGTGCGCGCGCTGCTGAGCACGCACGGAATTCGATGCTTTGGCTCGGTCACGCTCATGCTGGGCGAACGCAATCTCCTCGCCGCATCAGAGGGCGCGCGGGCACGGTCCATCGCCTATGTGAACGACTGCATCACGATGGTCAAGGAACTCGGTGGCGAGGAGATCTCGATCGTTCCCGGCACCGTAGGCAAGGTCGCTCCGGACTCGACTCCGGAGAACGAATGGCAGTGGGCCGTCGACTCCCTCAAGGAGATTTACGAGCATGGCATGGCCTCCGGGGTGCGCCTCGGCATCGAGCCCATCAACCGCTTCGAGACCTATTTCATCAATCGCGGCGACCAGGCGATAGCGCTCGCCGAAGCGGTCGGTCCGGAGTGTGGCGTCTGCCTAGACATCTTCCACATGAACATCGAGGAGACCGACGTGCTGGCGGCCATTCGCAGGGCAGGGGACCGGCTGGTCGATTTCCACGTGGCGGACAACAACCGTATGGCTCCTGGCATGGGGACGCTCGACTGGCCCGCCATCGTCGAGACGCTCGAGGAGATCGGCTACGACGGTCCGCTCTCTGTCGAATTCTGTGCACCCATCGACCGGACCCCGGCCGACCCACATCCCGACGCGCTCGAACGAGAGCCCATCGATATCAGCCCCGAGCAACAAAAGTTTCTCAAGGAGCACGGTTCGGCCTCGATCAGTGAGGCGTTCTACTCCTTCCTGGTCGAGACCTCCGCCCAGACGCTGCTGCCGCTGATATGAACCTGACCATCAGCGAGGTCGAGGCGCGTTGGATCCGCTGTCCGATTCCGGAGGAACGACAGCACGTTTCCGACTTCGGGCGCATCGAGACTTTCGACATGGCGCTGGTGCGCATCCGCAGCGAGGACGGGCTCGAGGGATTCGGGGAGGCCAAGGGCGCCGTAGGCAGTGCCGGCGACTGTGCTTCGCTAGTGTCCTGTGTGCGGCACGAACTCGGTCCACGGCTCATCGGACACGACGGCCGCCAGATCACCCGAGCGTGGGAGACGCTCTACAACGGCACCCGAGATCACTATGCGCGTGCGCGTGGTCGCGGGTTTCCCGCGCTCGGTCGTCGGGGGATCACCGTTGCCGCCATGGGGGCGATCGACATCGCTCTTCACGACCTGGTCGGCAAGGCGCTCGGCGTACCCGTGGTCCAGCTGCTCGGCGGCTCGTGCCGCGATCGCATGCCGGCTTACGCGAGCGGCGGATGGGCGGACGCCGACGGCATCGGTCCGCAGCTCGAGAGCTACACGCAACAGGGATTTACGGCGGTCAAGATGCGCGTGGGGGCGATGGACGGCACCGTCGACGTCAGCGTCGAGCGGGTGCGCGCGGCGCGCGCTCACCTCGGTCGCAGCATCGACATCATGGTGGACAGCCACGGGACGTTCAGCGTCGCGGAAGCCAAACGGTTTGCCCACGAAGTCGAAGACTGCGGGCTACGCTGGTTCGAGGAACCCGTGAACGCCGACGACCGCGTCGGGCTCGCTGAAGTACGAGCCGCGACTTCGATCCCGATCGCGGCCGGTGAGAGCGAGTTCACCCGCTTCGATTTTCTCGAACTCTTGAGGGCGGGGGCGGTCGATGTTTTGCAGCCCGACACCGCGATCGTGGGTGGAATCACCGAGGCTCGCCGCATCGGGGAGCTAGCGAGCGCCTTTCAGCGGGAGCTCGCGCCGCACCTGTGGGGTTCCGCATTGTCGTTCGCGGCGGGTCTGCATGTCGCGTTCGCTTGCCCCGCCGCCGCCATCCTCGAGTACTCACTCGGCGACAACCCACTCCTCCACGACCTGGTGCAGGAGGATCTGCGCCCGACGGAAGGCGTCTTCGAGGCTCCTGCTGCGCCCGGCCTCGGCGTAACTCCCGATGCGGCGTTCATCAAAGAACACACGATGCGCCCGTGACGGCGCACCGAGTTCTGCCCACCGGACAGGAATGACGATATGCCGCGAATGCTGCGCATCAACCATGTGACCCTGGTGGTCGATGACCTCGCCGAGGCGTGTCGCTTCTACGAGGAGGAGTTCGATCTCGAGCCGCTGCCGGCGTTCAAGTTCGACTATCCCGCGCAGTTCTACAGAATCAACGACGAGCAGCAGCTTCACCTCACCGAGTGGGAGGACAAGCCGTCGTTTCGTGGCCACGTCGCCATTCAGGTCGCCGATTTCAGCGACTGTTTCCGGCGCATGAAGGCCCGCGGTGCGATCGATACCACCCCCTGGGGCAAGGTCCGGCGCCTCCCGGACGGCGTCATGCAGATGTTCATTCGCGATCCATCGGGGAACTTGGTCGAGATCGTGTGCCCGGCGAGCGACCACGTCGACGAGAGCTTCTTCCAAGACGAGCTCGTCGAGTCGGAGCCCGGCGCCTATGTCTCGGGCCGTGACGACGCCCGCGGCCTGCAGAGTGAGGACGCCACGCTCTACCACGACGACGAGCCGAGCGACTGAGCACCTTGCACACGCTGCTGCTCGAGACGATCGACGAGGCCGCTCACTCCGAGCTCGAACAGCAGTCGACGACGACCCTCGCCGCGACGCCGGACGCTGACCTCGGCGACGAAGACCTCACCGACGTCGAAGCGATCATCACGCGCGGGCGCGGACAGGTGACCTCGCAGCTCCTAGCCCGGTGCCCGAATCTCCGGGTCATCGGCCGCTGCGGAGTCGGTCTCGACAACGTCGACGTCGCTGCCGCCACCGCGGCTGGAGTAGCGGTAATCAACGCCCCCGGCAGCCCCGCCATCACGACTGCCGAGCACACCATCATGTTGATGCTCGCCCTCACCCGGCGGCTCTACCCACAGGTCGCGGCGGTCAAGAGCGACGACTGGGCCGTTCGGGCCCGTGTGGATGCTGATGAGTGCGCCGGTAAGACGCTTGGCGTCGTCGGTCTCGGAGCGATCGGCCGCCGCGTCGCCGAGGTGTCAACGGTGCTCGGCATGGAGGTGATCGCCTACAATCGCACGACGCGCGACGACACCGAGGCCCGGACATCGGTGCGCATGCTTCCCTTCGCCGAGTTGCTGGCGGAATCGGACATCGTCAGCCTTCACGTCGCATCTACGCCGGAGACCCAGGGGCTCATCGGACGCGCCGAGCTGGCGACGATGAAGCCTGGCGCACTATTGGTGAACGCTGCGCGCGGGGCCCTGATCGACGTCGATGCATTGCTGGAGGCGCTCGATTCCGGCCGGCTCGCCGGATACGCGGCGGATGGCGTCGACCCGGAACCGCCCGCGCCAGGCGATCGGCTCATCCATCACCCGCGCACCATCATCACCCCGCATTCCGCTGCCCTCACGGCGTCCACGTATCGCCGGATGTGCCTGCAAACCATTCGGAACGTGCTCGGCTACTTGGCGGGCTCGCATTATGAGGCCGAGAGCGTTTTCAATGCCGCGCAGCTCTCGGGGGACTAGGTCGGCGCCCAGGAGATTGGATCGATAGAGAAACAGAGCGACCTGATCGTCGCCGAGTGCCGAAGCCTGTGCAGTATCCCACAGGTGATCGACATACCTAAAAGCCTGACTATTCATAGCTGCCATCTTGGAGGCATTGAAGTCCGCAGACGTGACTTTACTGCATTGTCTGCTCCGCGGCATGAAGGCACGAGCGAATGGCACGGGTGGTGGATATGTTGGGGGTCGCTGCACGCAGAAGCCTGACACATCCCTGAGGAGAGTTGAATGAAGGCCCCCTCCACCGGCGGGACTACCCACCGCTCCGCTTCGGGCACGATCACGCGCCGGGAGGTGCTCGAACGTGCTGCACGCGTCGGGGCCGGAGCGTATGTACTCGGGTCACTTCCGCTGCTGGCCCGCTGTGCGCCGGCCCTGGGGCAGGAGCGCCCGAACATCGTCTTCATTTTCTCCGACGACCACGCCACTCAGGCCATCTCGGCCTACGGCTCGCGCATCAATCAGACTCCGAACATCGACAGGATCGCTAATGAAGGCGCGATCTTCCTGAACAGCTTCTGCACCAATTCGATCTGTGCCCCCAGCCGCGCGGTGGTGCTCACCGGCAAGCACAGCCACATCAACGGCAAGATCGACAACGGGGCGCGGGATCCGTTCGACATGTCGCAGCCGACGTTCAATAAGATGCTGCAGGCTGCCGGGTACGAGACCGCGATGATCGGGAAGTGGCACCTGCGCTCCGAGCCGGAGGGCTTCGACTTCTGGAAGGTGCTGCCGGGTCAGGGGCACTACTACAACCCGGATTTCAGAACACCCGCGGGTGACGAGCAGATCGAGGGCTACGTGACGGACATCGTCACCGATCTTTCGTTGGATTGGCTGCGGAACGGCCGCGACGGAGAGAAGCCTTTCCTGCTCATGTGCCAGCACAAGGCGCCACACCGGAACTGGATGCCCGGCCCCGATCACCTGATGACGTACGAAGGCATCGACATTCCGGAGCCCCCGACGCTGCTGGACGACTATAGCGGTCGCGCGTTCCCCGCCGGTGATCAGGAGATGTCGATCCGCGATCACATGATGCCCGCCTACGATCTCAAGATCAAACCTGAAAATCCCGAAGTGCCCGGCGACATCGGCAATCTGGCGCGGACCTACGACCGGATGACGGATGCGCAAAAGGCCGACTGGGATGCGGCCTACGATCCGCGAAATGCTGCCTTCTACGCCGCGAACCCCCAGGGCGACGACCTCGTGCGCTGGTATTACCAGCGCTACATCAAGGACTACCTGCGGTGTATCGCAGGGATCGACGACAGCATCGGGCGGGTGCTCGACTACCTGGACGAGTCCGGCCTAGCCGAAAATACGCTCGTCATCTACAGCTCCGACCAGGGCTTCTACCTGGGCGAGCACGGCTGGTACGACAAGCGCTGGATGTACGAGGAGTCGCTGGAAATGCCTTTTGTGGCGCGCTGGCCGGGAAGAATCCCCGCGGGCACGCGCGTGCCACAATTGATTCAGAACATCGACTACGCGCCGACGTTCCTGGAGTTGGCGGGCGAGACTGTGCCCGCGGACATCCAAGGAAATTCTCTGCTGGGCCTCATGGCGGGCGAGACCCCGAGTGATTGGCGCGACTCGATTTACTACCACTACTACGAGTATCCCGAGCCGCACAGAGTCGCGCCGCACTACGGCGTCCGTACGGACCAACACAAGTTGATCTATTACTACGAGACCGAAGAGTGGGAGTTGTTCGATCTCGTAGACGATCCGCAGGAAATGCGAAGTGTGTACGACGCACCCGAGCGTGCGGATTTGGTCGCCACGCTGAAGGCGGAGCTGAGGCGACTGCGGGAGCACTACGGGGACGACACGGGGGTGGAGTTCACGGACGGATGAGACACCTCGCTACGAAGGCCGTGTTTCTCGTCCGCATTCACGATGCGTAGACGCGATTTCCTGAGCGGTTCGGTGGCCGCCGGTGTAGGAGCGATGGTCACCTCGGCGACAGGTCGATCCCTGCTCGCCAGCGAGCGGTCGGCATCTGAAGACGAGCCGGACGACGCGCTGATCTCTCCCTTTGATCTGCGCTGCGAGTCCCTCTACAACCCGCTCGGGATCGATGCCCGTCGTCCCCGCCTGAGTTGGAAGCTCGACGCTGGGGGTGACGCGCGAAATCAGTCTCAGGCCGCCTACCGGATCCGAGCCGCTACGACGGCGGCTCAACTGTCGGGGGAGAACGTAGACCTATGGGACACCGGTCGGGTGTCATCGAATCGGCAGCTTCACATCGAGTACGACGGAAAGACGCTGCAGAGTGGTGAACGATGCTACTGGCAAGTGGAGGTATGGGACGGCGCGGGCCTGAAGTCGCCTTCGAGTCCGACCGCCTGGTGGGAAATGGGATTACTGTCTTCTTCAGACTGGACAGGAACCTGGATCTCCGACGGGAAGGACAATCCCGCGAGCGACGAAGACTTCTACAAGGACGATCCGGCGCCACTCTTTCGTAGGAGCTTCCACGTCGAGAAGCCGATCCAGCGTGCCCGCCTTTACGTGGCTGCCTTGGGTTACCACGAGTTCCGTCTGAATGGCCGTTCGGTTTCGGACCATGCTCTCGATCCGGCGTGGACCCATCCCGAAAAGCGAATTCTTTACACGTGCCACGATCTGACGGACCGGTTGAGCGAAGGCGAAAACGTAATCGGGGCCATGCTTGGGAACGGTTGGTACAATCCCCTTCCCTTGCGTATGTGGGGCCGGATCAATATCCGCGAGCACCTCGTGGTCGGGCGCCCCAAGCTTTTGGCCCAACTCGTCATCGAGTACCGAGACGGCACGTCGCAGGCCTTGGTGAGCGACGAAACGTGGCGGGTCGCCGACGGCCCCATACTCAGGAACAGCGTCTATCTCGGCGAGAAGTACGATGCCAGGTTGGAGCAGTCCGGATGGGATGCGCCCGGTTTCGACGACTCGGGTTGGGGCCGCGCGTCTGAAGCCGACTCGGAAGAGGGTGAACTTCGCGCCTCACCGCTCCCCCCGATCCGAGTGGCGACGAGGCTGTCTCCTGTCAGTGTGACTGAGGTCGAGGAAGGCGTCTACATCTTCGACTTTGGTCAAAACTTCGCCGGGTGGGTCAGCCTTCGAGTAGGAGGACCGCGAGGTACGACGGTCAGCATGCGCATGGGCGAGCTGCTCCACGCGGATGGCAAGCTGAATCCGATGACATCGGTCGCCGGGCAGATCAAGGGTCTGACGTCCGACGGTACGCCACGAGGCGGGCCTGGATCACCCGAAATAGCCTGGCAAGCGAACTCCTATACCCTCCGGGGCGACGATCGCGAGCAATACACACCGCGCTTCACCTATCACGGATTTCGGTACGTCGAGGTCACGGGGTTCCCAGGGGAACCGGGTCTCGCCTCTCTGGAAGGTCTCCGGCTCAATACGGATGTCGAATCAGCCGGTGCGTTCAGTTGCTCGAACGAGCGCTTCAACCGTATTCAGGAAATGGTCCGATGGACCTTCCTCAGCAACCTCTTCAGTGTCCAGTCCGACTGCCCCGCCCGGGAAAAATTCCAGTATGGCGGGGATATCGTCGCCACGAGCGAAATGGCGATCTACAACTACGACATGGCCACCTTCTATGCGAAGACCGTTGCCGACCATCGGGATGCCCGGCGTGAAGACGGGTGGCTCACCGAGACGGCTCCGTTCGTGGGCATCGCGGCTGAGAACTTCGCTGAGGGGGCCGGCCCCATCGGCTGGGGACTCGCCTACCCGTTGCTGATCGCCCAACTGCACCAGTATTACGGCGACCGACGAATCGTCGAAGAGCATTTCTATGCAGCTAGGGCGTGGGTAGACCTCCTGGAGACGTCCTCCGACGGCTATATCATCGACCGTTGCATCGGAGACCACGAGAGTCTGGATCCCAAGGCCATCGAGTTGATGGCCACCGCTCATTTCTACCAAGCGGCGTCCTTGGTAGCGGGTTTCGCCAGCCTACTCGGGGAGTCGGACCAAGCGGATCGCTATCAGGGTCTAGCTCTGCGCATCAGGGCAGCCTTCGTCGAGCGCTTCCTCGATCCAGGCACCGGGCGGTTCGGAATCGCCACTCAGGCTGCACAGGCCACCGCCTTGCATTTGGGACTCTCACCCGAGAACGCGGTCGACGGGGCAATCGGTCGAATGGTCGAAGCGGTTGTCGTCGACCACGGCGGACATGTGGCGACCGGAATCTTCGGCACGAAGTATCTGTTGAACGCCCTCTCGGACGCGGGTCATTCCGACGTAGCCTACCGCCTGGTGGACCAGGCGACGTACCCCGGATGGGGTCACATGCTGGACAACGGAGCGACTACGCTCTGGGAGACCTGGGCTGCGAGCGACGACGTGTACTCGCAGAACCACCCCATGTTCGGATCGGTGAGCGAGTGGTTCTTCAAATCGCTCGGGGGGATCAGACCGGAGGAACAGGCTATTGGATTCGACCGCTTCAGGATCGAGCCCTCGGTGACCGGAGACCTGGAGTGGGTGGACGCAACATACGAGTCCGTCCGAGGAACCATCTCCAGCCGTTGGCGCGTTGCAGACGGGCAGGTGCAACTGGACATCGAGATCCCGGTCAACACTCAGGCGATCGTGCAGATCCCGACGTCAGCAGGACCGTCGGTCCGGGAAGGAGGGCGACTCGTCGCCGACGCTCCCGCCCTGAGGACGCTGCCTGCCACAAGGCCCGATACCGTTCGCCTGTCGTTGGGCTCGGGCCGCTACCAGTTTACCGCCGCCGCTCCCTGACCGGGGCCTTTCAAGGGTTTAGGTAAAAGATTTTGCTGCTCGACCATGTCCCCTCCAGGGTGACGTCCGGACGTCTCGTGCTCATGCTGACGATCCCGTTGGCGTCACTCTCGTCCACGGCCTGTAGCCCCGAGCAGGGCGAGGGCAACGAACAGAGCCCGTCGCATGTGAAGCACGAACGCCTCCCTTTCCGGCCGCCTAGTCGGTCGGCCCCGACTGCGTGGACGCGTGGCGCCGCGCACTCACGTCAATGCTCGACCGTCATGATTCCGTGCATGGTGCCGCGATGGCCCGGGAAGGTGCACAGGACTTCGTAGTCGGCCG
>DQPL01000057.1 GCA_015664885.1 Gemmatimonadota bacterium | reverse complement strand
CTTCGCCACAGCCTCCTTCTCAGTCATTCCGACTCGACCGAGCGCAGGGTCGATGAAAAGGCCGTAGACCGGGAAACGGTCCGACAACTTCCTGGGGCCGACCCGCGGTGGCACCCAGGGCCAGCCTCACGCCGAGTTCGCGGGTGCGGGAACGCATACTGAAGCCAACGCCACTCGACAGCGCTCCGGCAGCGCCAGGCGCCGCGTACACAAGCAGGTTGCGCGGCCAAAACGACGGGCGAGCGGAGCGCAGCAGAGGTCCAACGAGTCCGTTCTCGCTCATGGAGCTCGAGGCATTCGGTCAGTCCAGCAGTCCGTGCGTGAGCCTGAAAGCTCTCACTCCTCCAAGGAGTTCGCCAATTTCCCTTCGTGACTAGTGTCCTGTCACTAGAAGTAGGTCGCGAACCCCACCTGGAAGCCGGCCGTTCTCACCGTGGGGTTCCCGACGAAGTCGTGAGTCCAGTGGTAGCGGTAGTTCGCCCGGAAAACCGTTCCCTGCGTAGGCCGGAAACTCACGCTCGGGACCACCGCCGTGACATCGTCGCGAATCGACAATCCGGTCGAGAGGAAGGTGCCCCGGTTGTAGTCCACTTTCTCCAACCTCAGGCCCAGACTCACCGTCGCGTTGTCGTAGCCGCTCAACGCGGGCTTCCACACCGGAGCAATGATGTCCACGTGTCCGCCCCACTGGCGGTCCCCAAAGATCTCCGACATGCCGCTCGGCACGTCGATCGTGGCATACGCGAGCTCGCCCCGGACGTCGAAGCGGCCGACCGAAGCGCCAAAGTCGAACGCGGTGATACCGAGCCAGCGCCGCTCGTCGACCTCCACACCCTCGAAGAGGTACGAGTTGTAGTACCCGCCGTAGTAGGACAGCCCCACCTCACCGAAGCCCGGCCGCCGCAGCCCGAAGCGTCCTGAGATCGCCGGAGAGCCGTTGTTGTCCTCTTCGAACTGTTCTTCGCTCTTGCCAGACGGGATGTCGGTTCGACCCAGGTCATTGCCCACCACCGCGTCGGAGATGCCGTTCGTCAGATACAAGTCGTAGGAGAGCATCACGCCGTCCGAGACACCCTTCCCGTACACGCCTGCGCCGACCTCCGAGAGCGTCGAGGGGATCACGCCGGTGGTGACGAGCGGCCGGTCCACGAAGTCCCACTTGGGACTGTCGTGGTTCTGATTGAGGTATCCGATGGGAGGTAGAATGATGCCCGCCCGCAGGACCAGCGCCGGCGATATCTGGAAATCGACGAGCGCGGTCTCGAGAGCGATCTCCTCCGTGCCGTGCTCGAATTCCAGTTCGCTCAAGAAGCGCACACGCCGAGAGATCGAAGAATACATGAAGATGTTGAACCGCCGCAGCTCCATGCTAAAGCCCTCGGTGATTCCGTCCTCGACGAAGTAGTTGGTATTGCCTTCTATGTAGCCGCCGATTGCGGTGTTCGAGACCGATCCGATAAAGGGCCGGTCGTAAATGCCCTCCTGGGCCAACGTGCTGTCCACCTGAGCCCCAGCGGGGCTCGCGAACGCCAGTACGGCGACCGACCACACCAACACACCCCTGCCCCTACTCATCGTTCATCTCCTGTAACGTGACCACCAAGTCTTCCCCTGCGCGCGCAACGCCGTATCGAGGCAAGGGCCGCTCCGCTGGCCCACGAAGGACCGCACCCTCCATGTCGAACTCACTGCCGTGGCAGGGGCAGACAAAGCGGTCCCCAACCGGGTCGGGCTGGCATCCCTGGTGCGTGCACCGAACGAGAAGCGCGGTATATGCTCCCTCCTCGGTCGCGCGCACAAAAACGGGGTGCTCCATGCCTGGCCGTTGCAGCAGAACGCCCGCTTCCGGCACGTTCGCGGCGCTGACAACGAGTTGGTTCCCGGACCCACGAGGCGAGAGGTAGGGCGTGCCAGCGCAAGCCGAGACCGAAAGCGCAGAGGCGCCCAACAAGAGCCCCGTCGGAAGCACGGGCAACGAGCGAACGAAATCGCGACGGTTCATAACCATCACAGCGACCGGAGGAAGCGCACGAGTCGTGTCTTGTCGGCGTCGGAAAGCGCCTGGAAGGCACTGCGTGACGCTGCGCCCTCGCCGCCGTGCAGGCCGATCGTCTGCTCGAAGGTCTGCGCGCGACCGTCGTGCAGATAGAATGCCTGCCCGCCCTGGAAATTCTCCTGGATGCCGATGCCCCAGAGCGGAGGAGTCCTCCATTCTGAAGTGAGCGCGCGTCCTTCGGTATACCCGTCGTCCAGCTCGGGACCCATGTCATGAAGCAGAAGGTCGGTGTAGGCGTGGAACTCCACCTGGTCCAACACCGCGATCTCGGACCGGCCAGTGCGCATGGTGGGCGTGTGGCACGACGCACACCCGATCTGGCCGAAGAGCTGCTCGCCCGCCACGACCTCGGCAGCTGATGCATCCCGACGGGACGGTGCGCGCAGCGTCTTGAGGTAGAAGACCACGTTGGCGACGGCACTGCTCGAAACCTCAGGGTCAGGCGCTTCATCCGAGGCCCGGTTTCCAGCCAGCGGGTTGAAGAGATCCTCCACGAGCAGGTCGCTCGTGATGCCCATGTCCTGTTGGTACGCGCCGACCGTCTGGTGCAGCAGGTTCACCGTGAGCGCCTTCTTCCCGAAGCGGCCGATATACTGTCCGTCCACAAGCGTGCCATGCGTGAACGGCACAGCCGACTGGGCTGCGAGCGCGAGCGCAGCCTCGATGAGCTCGGAGGGCGGATGCAGTTGCAGCCGGCCGCTGATGCCATCCCCGTCGGCGTCGTCAGGGTCGGCTAGCGCGATCAACGTCGCGTCATCTACGGCATCGAGGTATCCAAGGCCCGTCACAGCCGGCGCTGTGAACTCCGAGACCCCAGTGGCCTCGCCAGGAACCGTCTCTGGCGGGTAGCCGGGAATGGACCGGTGCTGGAGCTGCGGCCCGCCTAGCTGCGTCAACGGATCGAAGCCGTTCACGCCGAGCGTCCCGAAGCGGGTGAGGTTGAAGACCGGGTGGCCCTTGCCGTCTCCGACATGACACTGCTCGCACGCCGTCGCCACGAACACGGGGCCGAGCCCGTCCTCCACCGTGAAGCGCCGTCCGAACTCCTCGTCCCCCACGAGGTGCTGCCGTAGCTGGCTTCCCGGCATGCCCTCGATCGTCCCGTCGAGTAGCTGCTCCTCAGGCGGCCCATCCGGGGCGAAGGTGTCGCACGCCGTCGCTGCCACGAGAAGCAAGCATCCGAGCAGTCGGGTGGTTCGCCGGGCGATTGCTCTCATTATTTTTAGGCTCACCTAAAATTATCATTTAGTCCAACCTAAAGAGCACCTGAAGTTCTGTCAACAGCCGTTCTCTTGACTAATATTTAAGTTGACACTAAAGTATTATCATGAGTAAGATCGCCCACGCGAGCGCGGAGTCCATGCGAACAGCCATGGAGCCGCGACGCATGCAGATTCTGGAGTTGATCTGGGATCACGAGCGCAGCGTGAACGACATCGCGTCGCGCCTCCCCGTGAGCGTGGCTGCGATCTCTCAACACCTCGCGAAGCTACGTGCGGCTGGCCTGGTCTCGGTCCGGGCCGAGGGGCGGCAGCGCTTCCATCGCGCAACGAAGGAAGACATGGGTGCGCTCGCGGTAGTGCTGGAGGCGTTCTGGACGGAACGTCTGCTTGCTCTCAAACGGCTCGCGGAATCACTTCCTGAATAGCAAAGTTCCCCAGCAGAAAAGGACTTGGACGATGGACGAAGCGTCGGTTGCCCACTTGGTCGATCTCTCCCTAGAGATCGCGGCCAGTCCCGTCAGCGAGCGGATCCATGGACGTACGATGAAGCGACGCTCGTTCGCGTATCGAAAATCGAGTGAGGAGAATTCATGACAACGACGGTTAGCAGGCTCCCGAGCAAATGGCTGGCGGTTGCCTTGCTCACGCTTGTCACGCCACTCGCAACCGAGGGGCAGCGTCGTGGTCCGCGGCAGCCGACCGCTGCTTCTTGGCCATCGATAATGGTCGGCGTGAAGGCCGGCTACGACAACAACGCCAATGGGGAAGTACTCGGGGCACAACTCCACCTCCCGCTCATGCGTAGAGGGTCCGTCGAGTTGATGCCATCGGTAGACGTGACGTTCCTGACCGGCCTCAAGGAATACCAGTACGCCGTTGACGCGCTCTACCGACCCGTCGGGCAGCAGGGCGGCCCGTACATCGGTGGCGGACTGGCGTTCCGAAACACGATCTACGGGGCCGACCCGGGTCTCCCGCGGGAGACCCGTCGGGGCTACAGCATCGTCGTAGGCAGCACATTCGGCGGAGCGAGCAGTTTTCGACCCCAGCTCGAGATCCGGTGGGTCTTCATCAGTAAGCCGGAACTCGATCCTTTCACCCCTGTGAATCCACAGGTCGTCACGTTCGGGGTCAACATCCCGCTCACAGGACGAGGGGCTCGCAGAGGAGAAGCCGGCTCCTGAAAAAGCGCCACGCCGTGGGGATCATCGGATCCGTGGCGCTCGCGGCGTGCAGCTCCACCATATTCCCGGCGCCGGAGGGCACCGACTCCTCGACGCTCGCCATCAGTTTGCTCGTCCTCGCAAACGGTCTCGAGTCGCCTGTCTACGCGACTTCGCCCGACGCCGACCCCCGGCTCTTCGTCCTGGAGCGACCGGGGCGAATCCGCATCCTGCGAGGTGCCAGCCTCGCTGCCCAACCCTTTCTCGATATCACCGACCGCGTGTCCTTTGGTGACGAACAAGGGCTTCTAGGCCTGGCCTTCGATCCGGATTTCAGGGCGAGCGGCCGCTTCTTCGTCAACTATACGGACCTCGACGGCAACACTCGCATCGAGGCGTATCTGGACCGCGATCGTGGTGACCGTGCGGACCCGAACAGCGGCATGCTGTTTCTGAAAGTCGAGCAGCCATTCCCGAGCCACAACGGGGGCCAGATCGAGTTCGGCCCGGGCAACATGCTCTATATCGCGCTCGGCGAAGGCGGTAGCAACGACGACCCACAAGGGCACGGCCAGGATGCAACGACGCTGCTGGGCTCGATCCTGCGCGTCGACGTGCTCGACCAGCTGGCGCCTCCGTACCGGATCCCGGCAGACAATCCCTTCGCGCAACACGTGACCAGCCGTCCGGAGATTTGGCACTACGGTTTCCGGAACCCGAGGCGATTTTCGTTCGATGTGAACGGTGGATTCATGTTCATCGCCGACATGGGGGAGACCCGCTGGGAGGAAATCAACGCGGTGCCCCTCGAGAGAGGAGGCGAGAATTTCGGCTGGAGCGTGCTCGAGGGGACCGAGTGCTTCGCTACGAATCAGTGCGTGGCGGAAGGTATACGCTTTCCGGTCGCAGTATATGGCCGTGGCGATGGGTGCTCGATTGCGGGCGGATACGTATATCGCGGAAACGCGGTCCCTGCTCTCCGCGGCCGATATATCTACTCGGACTACTGCAGCGGATGGCTACGCACGTTCCAACTTCAGGCCAACGGCATCGCAGGAGACCCTGTCGAGCTCCCCGTCGAGAGCCCCGGCAACGTGACCTCTCTGGGCCAGGACTCGGACGGCGAGCTCTACGTGCTCACCGAGGACGGACGCGTCCTAGGCATCATGGCGGCCAACTAGCGGCGAGACCTCAGTTTCCGGAGCCGTCGCCCACCGGTTCGGGCGCTTTGGTCAGGACCACGAAGTCGCCGAGCCCTTCGTGCTCCTGTTCGTCCCACGCCGCGATGTCATTGACCGAAACCATCACGATGCTCAGGACTCGCGTGCCTGGAGAATAATCAGCGACTCGCTCTGGGATCCCCGTACCGCGTTGCACATGGAAGGAGCCGGCCAGGTGGATGACGAGCGAGCCGGGGCTGGCGCCGAGTGCCGACGTGATCGCGTGGCCCATGGAGGCATCCCACAGCGCTTGCGAGTAGATGACGGTCGGGCTCATCGCGTAGTGCTGCGTCGTTGCCTCGTCGTCGCCTGATCGGTCTTCGTCGCCGTCCGCTTCGTCGCCGTCCGCTTCGTCGCCGTCCGCTTCGTCAACGCCCGCGTCGTCGCCACCCGCGTCCGCTTGCGCCTCCGACCCTGCCATGGCTTCAGCCATCACCGCGTCCCACTGCGCTCGGTATTCCGGTGAGGGCCCCGGGTAGGGCAGCGGTGGCAGGAAGCTCTTGGCAGTCGCGGACAGCGCCTGCAGCGATTCGGGCCCTTCTCTCGAAACACGGTTCACGTATCTGCGCGGGGCGTTCGCCGCGATGACCGTGAGGCCCTGCTCTTTCGAGAACTCGACCAGCGGACGGTAGTGGTCCTCGTAGCCGTCCCAGGGACGAGAGCTGTTCAAGAAATGAGTCTCTGAAATCGTGCCGTCGAGGTACTCGGCCAAGATGTACTGCACGTCCCGCTCGAACATCTCCAACGACAGAATCACCCCCCGACCGTCTTCCGCCTGGAGCCGGCGATACGCGGCGCCAAGCAGTTCTGCCTCGAAGCGGTGTCCGACCACGTCGTCATGCTCCTCACCGAGCAAAACGACGTCGGTGTCGGAAAGCGTCTGCAACACGGCCGCAAAAGACGAAGAGCGACCTCCGATGTCGTAGACCCGGAAGTCCTCGCCCTCCACAGGGCGGGGGCGCTCCTCGGCATCCTGGCCCTGCAAGGGCGCAGCCAACAACGCCAGCCCAGACGCGGAAAGCAGCAGCGCTGCGCCGAGCTGTCTGAGAATGAATGCAGTCGTTGTCGGAGTGGACATGGGCCGGAAAGCTAACGGTCACTCCGTGCGCGCCAACGTACCGCCTCGTACAATTCTCCACGTGCGGCCGTGACTCGCCAGCGGAAGGCTATGAGCCTTCCAGGAGAAACCACTCGATTATGGAGTTCTGGATCGCATCAGGCGGTCTGCTGCTGGTCGTCGTTCTCTACGACCTGATTCAGACCAAGCACGCCATCCTCAGGAACTTTCCCCTAGTGGGACACCTGCGATACCTGCTGGAGTCGGTCGGGCCCGAGCTCCGCCAGTACATCGTTACGTCGAATGACGAGGAACTACCGTTCTCCCGTGACCAGCGACGCTGGGTGTACTCGTCCGCCAAGAAACAGAACAACTACTCAGGCTTCGGCACCGACAACGATCTCGAGAGGTCGAACAACTATCTGATCATCAAGCATCACACGCTGGGGCCCTCCGTGGAGCCACGCCACGATGAGATGTATCCGCTGCCATGCGCGAAGGTCCTAGGGGGGCCGCGCGGTCGGCGCGACGCGTTCCGTCCTCGGTCGGTCGTAAACATCAGCGGCATGAGCTTCGGATCGCTCTCGTCCGCTGCGGTTCAGGCCATGAACCGCGGCGCAGCGATCGCAGGCTGCCTGCATAACACAGGTGAGGGCGGCGTCTCGCCGCACCATCTACACGGAGGTGACCTCATCTGGCAGCTCGGAACCGGCTACTTCGGGGCGCGGGCGTCGGACGGCGCTTTCGACCGCGACGCTTGCGTGCAGGGCGTTCAGGACCACCCCGTGCGTGCGATCGAGATCAAACTGAGTCAGGGCGCCAAGCCTGGCCTCGGTGGCGTGCTGCCTGGAGAGAAAGTCTCGGCTGAGATCTCCAGGATTCGTGGCGTACCCATGGGGCAGACCGTAATCAGTCCGCCGGGACACCGATCCTTCAGCACCGTCGACGAGATGCTGGACTTCGTAGAAGACCTCGCCGACGCGACCGGTGTTCCCGTCGGTATCAAATCGGCTGTAGGACAGCTCGAGTTCTGGACCGAGTTGGCCGACCGCATGGCGAGCGAAGAGCGCGGCGTCGACTACATCGCTATCGATGGCGGTGAAGGTGGCACGGGCGCGGCGCCCTTCGCGTTCTCGGACCACGTGGCGCTACCGTTCAAAGTCGGTTTCAGCCGGGTATACCGGATCTTCGCCGAGCGAGGCGTGCACCACGACGTGGTGTGGGTCGGGTCGGGCAAGCTCGGCTTTCCCGAAACAGGCCTGCTCGCGTTCTGTCTTGGTGCGGACATGATCGCGGTCGGCCGCGAAGCGATGATGGCGGTAGGGTGCATCCAGGCACAACGATGCCATACGGGCCATTGCCCGACCGGTGTGGCGACGCAGAACAAGTGGCTGGTACGCGGCCTCGACCCCACCCACAAAGGCGCGCGACTCGCGAACTACATCGTGACCCTACGCAAGGAGTTGACGCGGCTGAGCCACGCCTGCGGCTGCCTGCACCCTGCGCTGCTCACGGCTGAACACATGGAGATCCTGGACGGCAACTTCGGCAGTCGGCCGGTCAGCGAAGTGTTCGGTTATGAGCCAGGGTGGGAGCTGTGCTCGCAGCCAGACCTGGCGAAGGTGGAGCGGTTGATGGGGAGCTAGTAGCTGACCCCTCGCCTTCCTTGCCGCCCGGACGCACCGAGCGGACATTGCGCCTGCCCTGAGTGGGAGTCGGGCTGGCCCTTGCAGCGGGCCGATCTTCGCAACACTAAAGGAGTCCGAACATGTCGGTGCTCAGCCAGCTCGTCGAGGCGCTGCGGGACGGATCGATCCGCGTCGTGGATCTCACTCAACCTCTCGGCCCAGACACGCCGGTCATCGGCCTGCCCGACATCTTCGGTCAGTCGCCCGGCCTGACCATGGACGTGATCAGCCGCTACGACGACGCTGGGCCTGCGTGGTACTGGAACACCCTCAACCTCGGCGAGCACACCGGTACGCATTTTGACGCGCCGGTGCATTGGGTGACGGGCAAGGACCTCCCGAACAACACGACAGAAACAATCCCCGCGCACCAGTATGTGGGTCCCGCGTGTGTCCTGGACTGCAGCGCCGATACCGCGGCCGACCCGGACTTCTTGCTCACGCCGGCTTGGATCGAGCGCTGGGAGTCCGAGCACGGCCGAATCCCAGCGCAGTCCTGGGTGCTGCTGAGAACCGACTGGAGCAAACGCGATGGCGCCGAAGCAATCCTGAACGTGGACGAGTCGGGACCTCACTCCCCGGGGTTCCGAGCGGACGCGTCCGAACTGCTCGCAAACGACCGTGACGTGCTCGGAGTCGGCGTCGAAACGATCGGCACGGACGCGGGTCAGGCCGGCGGCTTCGATCCGCCCTTCCCGAACCACACGACCATGCACGGAGCGGGCAAGTTCGGGCTGGCGAGCCTGTGCAATCTCGACCTGCTTCCGGCGACGGGAGCCATCGTGATTGCCGCGCCGCTCAAGATCGTCGGCGGAAGTGGAAGCCCCCTGCGGGTCTTGGCGCTAACGCCCGCGTAGGCCTTTCCGCCACCACGCCGACGGACTGACCCGAGTGCCCGGCGTGAAACGATCACTCAACCAGAGCGCCAACCGGCGCAAGCGCGTGCCCGCGAGCCATCGCCAGGCCTGAGCCCACCGACTCGAGAAGTCGCGGTTGTAAGGGCACACACGGATGCAGATCGAGCAGTCCGAGTTCTGGTTCGACCAGAAGCGAAAGCAGGGCTCGGCATCCACGGTCCATTTGCGGACACCTTGGATATTCGAGCGGTTGTAGACCTCCGTGCTCGGCGGACCATCCGGGATAGCGTTTACCGGACAGGCGTCGGAACAGCGGCGGCAAGTCTCACAGAACTCGGTCACGCCGAACCCCACAGGTCGATCATGCGCCAACGGCAGGTCCGTGAAGATCTTGCCGATGCGAACCCGAGGGCCGAACTCCTTCGTGATGAGCAGCCCGTGACGACCGTACTCGCCCAGCCCGGCCTTCAGCGCGTAGGGGATCGCGAGCGCCGTGTCGTTCATGGTGGCCACAGCCCGGTACCCGAGATTGATCACGTATTGCGCGAGTCCGAGCAACACGAGCGTATCATGCGAATAGCCGACGCCGGTCGCCGTCCCGCTCAACGCCGAAGGCACAGTATCGACCAGGTCCCGGTCCATCTCCTGGGCGATGACGATCACATTAGGCAGGTCGGACGGTAGCTCCTGCGGCTTCTCAGTTTCACCGAGGCGGCTGTACACATGGCTGTAGACCCAGCGCTCGTCATAGCCGGTTATGCCAACCAGGTCCGCGCCGAACACCCTGGCGACGTGCTTGACCTCGGCGCTCATCGCCTCGGGCGAGTCGACCGGAACGCGCTGGTCGGGACCTTCTCGATGCACCGTGAAAGGGTCCAGGAACCCTTCGCGACGGTTCTCACCTTCCTTCAACTCAGCGAAGATGTCAGGCAGGTGCCACGACGCATTGCGTAGTGCGTAGTCGCGTTGAGTGAAACCATCGACCGTCTTCCACTCCTTGAGCGGGGTTCGATAGGTCTCGAAGAAACGCTCGGTCTTCTCGGAGCGGATCTCGGCGTCCCAAAAGGCACGCGAGTAGATGTCGTTCTTCTGGTTGAAACGCCCGAAGTTTTCAAGCACGTGGAAACCGGCCTCGGCGTCCAGCTTCTTTGGATCGGCCATGGCGCTACTCCTCGTCGATCCAGATCTGGCGGAGATACCGCTCAGGCGCTTGAAGAAAGTCCCGCACCAGAGCGACCGACTCCAGGTCCTCGAAGTCCACCCGCTGCACCGGGAGGTCGTCGAACGAATAGATCGCCGCACCCGGGATCGCCATGAGAATCGGTGAGTGGGTGGCAATGATGAACTGCGATCCGGTTGCCAACGCATCCCGGATCATCGCCATGAATCCGAGCTGACTTTGTGGCGAGAGCGCAGCTTCCGGCTCGTCCAGCAGGAAGAGCCCGTTTGGGGCAAGACGTTGTGCGAAGAGGTTCAAGAAGGCCTCGCCGTGCGACTTCGCGTCGGGGTTAGCACCGTATCGCGTCTCCATGGCCCAGATCGACTTGCGGTGCGGGCCCTTGGCGAGTTGGCGAGCGAGCGCAGAAGCGTCCGCCATGTCGACATCGATCCGAGCCACCTCGTCCTGATGATGCGCACGCATCTTGGTGATTTCGCGCTGAAAGCCAAAAAAGTCCTCCGCGCGAAGGAAAAAGCCTCGATGGGACCGGCCACGCCAGGTGAGGTGGAGCTGATCTGCGAGCTCGCGCTGAGCCGGGAGTGTGTGGTCCGCTTCCATTCGCGACGCGCCCACGGCGGGCAGGCCGCAGGCGATCGCGAGGCCCTCGAGCAGCGTCGACTTCCCGGTGCCGTTTTCACCCACGAGCACAGTGACCTGAGCGTCCAACTCAAGCGTATCGAGGGTCGCGATCGACGGCACCGCGAACGGGAACGACGAGGTGCGCCCAGGTCCTCGGTATTGGACTCGTGAAAGCTGGGTCCCGGTGCCGTTGCTCGGCGTCAGCGTTGCCTCCTTGGTCCGACACGAATCGCCCACGAATCGTCGGGTGCGCCAGAGAACCTAGGGCTAATGACCTTTAAAGAAAGCGACACGCCTACCGACACTTGATTATAGAAGCCCGAAAGGATGTGCATCGCTCGGCCCGAGTCGAGCGGGGCGAGGTCCGGGCGTTGTACGCACCTGTTGTGGGGAATTCATGCGAAAAGGCACCCGCCCTGTCCTGCTGGTAGTGGACGACGACGCTTCTGTACTGTCGTCGCTCGACCGCAGCTTGCGACGCGCGGAATACGATGTCCATCTCGCGGAAGGTGGGAAGGCCGCGCTCGAGATGCTCGACCGCCTTCGTCCGGATCTCGTGCTACTTGACGTGATCATGCCGGGAGGACCGGACGGCTGTGAAGTGTGCAGCCACCTACGGGCCCGCGAAGACATGGATCTCGTGCCCGTAGTCTTCGTGACCGCATTGGACACGGAACAAGACGAGGCCGAGGCGTTCGCCGTGGGCGGCTCTGCCTTCCTGCGAAAGCCGTTCGAACTCGACGAACTGCTAACGCTGGTGGAAAAGCAACTGGAGACTTCCAAGAAGTGGAGCTCCATCAACGCTGCACCGTCGACAAGGGAGGAACACTGGAGCGACTGGCTGGCTCCAGAAAAATTCGCCGAGTTCAGGCAGTACTTGATGGACGAGCGCAAGTCGGGGGCTGCGCGAGAGGACGAAATCAACAAGGTCCCACCTCAGCGTCTCTACGATCTCGCACCCCTGCTCAACGTTCCGGAGGAGCAGGCCGCCACCCCCCATCCTCCGAAGTACCCTATGTTGGTATTCTATATATAGAGACGCGATGAGCGTCGAAAGGGTTTCACTAGAGGTGGATGCGGCTACGAAGAGAGGAAGCCTGACACCGCCTCGAGCCAGGCGTCCGGCCGCTCGAGATGCACCGCGTGCCCTGTACCCGGGACAACCACCAGGCGCGCGTCAGGGAGCGCCTCGGCCATGCGCTCGCCTATCGACACGAACTTGGGGTCGAGCGCGCCGACGAGGAGCAGCGTCGGCACGTGGATGGCGGGCAGAGCGTCCCACAGCGAAGGAAGCGCGCCAGTGCCCAAGCCGCGCAGCGCGCCCGCAAGCCCCTCCTCCGAGTTCTCGAGCCGAAGCGCACGCAGGCGAGACCGCACGATCTCATCCGCGCCGCTCTGTGACTCGAAAAGCGGCAAGCGTTGCCAACGATCGATGAACGCCTCGACACCGTCGAGCTCGATCGAACGCGCGAGTTCATCGTCGGACTCCTGGCGCAGGCGACGCTCGGCCTCGCTCGCGAGTCCCGGTGACGCAGACTCGAGCACCAGGCGCCGAACCGCGTCGGGGTGCTTGGCCGCAAAGTGGAGCGCGAGCCGCCCTCCCATCGAGTATCCGACGAGACCCGCCGGCCACTGGCCCGCGTTTTCCACTGCGGACAGCGCGGAGCCGAGAGAGAACTGCTTGGCGTGCTGAGCCGTCTTGTTGCGACCATGACCCGGCAGATCGAGCAACACCGGTGGACATCCGGCCGACGCGAGTCCGTCCACCAGGCGCTCGCCCCAAGAGTGGGACGACCCGGTGAAGCCGTGCACCAGCACCGGGTAACACGTCGATATCACGACCCGCTCAACAGTGCTCGAATCGGTGGCCACGCTCGAGCAGCTCGAACTCGATCTCGCGGAGGCCCTCGGCCAGCCCCTCCCGCACAGTCGAGAGCACTGCGGGATCGGGGGCCACGACGAGGCAGCTTCCGCCACCCCCGGCTCCCAGAGGGAACGCCTCGCCACCCGCCAGGCGCACGAATTCGGCGAGCGCCTCGGCCCCTGCCATGTATGCCGGGATGAGCCGCTCTCGGATCTCCCGAAAACCGCGCAGGCTCGCGCCGACTCGCACCCAGTCAGCGGTACGCAGCCCCTCGCGGTATTCGTACGCCCAGCCGGGTAGATGCTTCAGCTCGGGGAACGCGTCCTCACGTTGCAGCGTGTTCACCCACTCCTGGTTCACATCAGCGCTGAAGCGAGTCGTGCCGGTATGCACAATCATCATGTGCGCGCGCACGTCCTCGTAGACTTCGGGGCCCAAGAGCTCGTATTGCAGCGAGGTCCCGAGCCCCTGCCGTGGCTCGCCGGGCACGCCCCAAGGCAACCAGACGTAGTCTCTCACTCCGCCCCAAACCACGTTGGACTGTTCCTGGGTACCGGTGAGGGAATTGCCCAGGTCGTTCTCGAGACGCGCCGCGAGCGCGACGACCTGATACCCGTCCATGGGGTCGCCGGCGAGTCGGTTCGCGAGCAAACACACCGCGGTCATCGCGGTAGCCGACCCGCCCAAGCCCGCAGAGAGTAGCCCCGGCCTGAGGCTCTCCATTTCGAACGCGACCCCGCTCAGGCCGAAGGCGTCGAGCGCCTTCAACAGCCAGTTGTCTCTGTGGGCTGCGATCAGTCCAGCGTGGCCAACGACCTCGCTCCCGTACTCGGCCGACCGGATACAGAGTCTACCGGGCTCGAAGGGTCGAGCGAGCACCCGAGTCCCGGTATCGATGGTGAGGCACACGGTTCGAGGAAGTTGTTGCGTCCACGCCGCGCTCGGATCTTCGTAGGGATCCTCAGGCCAATCAGGCGCGGACCAGAGTGCTTGTTGGAACTCACGCATATCGAGAGTCGCCCCCGGACCATCGATCCGATGTTGCGCGACGACGGCCGGTGATTCGTCAGCCGCTTCGGCGACACGTAGCCGCCCGGACAGATCGATGGACATGACTAGCGTATCATCGTGCGGAGGGGAGATGACTGGCGCATCCCAGTGCAGATGGATACTCCTTCGACGCCCTCAGCAACCCGCTCAAGGAGGACTCTGGAATGGCCACCGTTTTCATCCGTCACCCCGTATCTGACTACGATACCTGGCGGCCGCGCTACGATGAGGACGCTCATCGGCGTGACGAAGCAGGGCTCACCGAAGTAGGCGTCTTCCAGGACGCGTCGGATCCGAACTCGGTGCTCGTGGTCTGGAATACGGACAACGTCGACGGGGTCGAGGCCATGCTAGCGGACGAGAATCTGGAGCAGAAGATGCAGGACGCCGGTGTGTTGGCGCCGCCTGAGGTCTGGATCGCCGATTAGGCGCTAAGAGACACATATCTGGAAACGGACCGACCAGGCTCAGCGTGCTGATGCCCGCCGGGCCTGGTCGTATCGAGCTAGCAGCCCGTTTTAGATGCGTTGGTTGTCCGCGCGCCAGTTCTTCACAGCTTGCTTGATCGCCTTCCGGTCCGACATGCCCTCGTCGAGCACACGACGGGCAAGGTCGGGCAGCTCGTCATCCGGAGCGAAGCGTAGCCCGACGAGCTGATTGGTGGTGAAGTCACCGACGCGGTCCCGGAGGTCGTCTGGGAGCAGCCGCGCCAAACGCATCTGCTCCTCGAGACGGATGACCCGGTCTTGGACCCCGAGCGGGAACAGCCTCGCGAAGAGCACCGCGATGATCAGGCCGACGGCAAACACCTGGAACATGAGCGCGTTGATGCTGAAGTCCGTCACTGTCTGGTAGGCAAACCACAGCGTCGGCACCAGCAGCATCGGGAAGGCGACACCGTGATAGGCTCGCACGAATTTGGCATGGTTCTCGAAGTTCTGCGCAGGTTCGCTCATTGGATCCTCAACCGTAGTTGTTTGTGAAGCATTCCTCGCACCACGCCTCGAGATTCCAATGCGCGGCGCCAGCCGATTCGGTCCTGTAGTAAATCTTCCACTGCTCCGGGCGCAAGCCGCGTGGACACCGAGCTCCCCTGCGGTGATGACGGCACTGACCGCTTAGGCACTCACAACGGCGGCCCGACCTGTTGAGGACCTCGTCGCACATGGCATCGGTGATTTGCATTCAGAAGCGGGATGGCTCGGGTGCGGACTAATCGGTCACGAAGAAAGCGATCTTGCAAGATGGGATGATCCGGTTCTCGAGCGTCCCCGCGGTGACCAGGGCGTGAGTGGGCTGTATGCTGTGCGGCGCACGGAGCAATGCGACGTGCCGGCAGTCACTTTCCACGAGTCCACGATGACGGATCCCACAAACCTTCCCCGCCTGTATGGGGAGAAGGAAATCGGCAAGATCCTCAAGCGTGCGACAGAGCTGCAGCACGAGGAGCCCTCGGCTCCCTCCGCCGGGAGCATGTCTCTGCAGGAGCTCGAGGACATCGCGGCCGAAACGGGCATCGATCCGACTTTCTTGCGCCGAGCAGCACTGGAGATCGACACCGGTGCGATTGAGGTATCGACCTGGGGCAAGTTGCTCGGGGAGTAGCTGCTTCTCGTAAGGGAGATCACCATACGGGGCAAGCTGCGCGACAACGGCTTCGAACGAATCGTCGAAGTCATCCAGCCCGGGACGCGTGAGCACGGACAACCGAGCGTACTGGGTCGGACCATGACATGGCGGGCGGAAACAGCCAACAAGAGCCGAACGATTCAGATCACGGTCAATTCCCACGACGCTCAGACGACGCTGCGGCTCGAGGAAAATCTCACCCAGTTCGCGGCCGGGCTCTTCACCGGTACCACGGGGGGCGTCGGAGGAGGGCTCGGCGTAGGGTTCGGAGTAGGCTTCGGACTCAACGTGCTTGGCTCCGCCCTGTCCGCGACGTTGTTCCCCTTGGGTGTCGCGGGCCTGAGCTTTATCGGTTCGCGCGCCATCTATAGGGCGATCGTGAAGAAACGCCGACACGCGATGGGTGGACTGTTCGAACAGTTGTTCCACGAGGTGAAGGCGTGCCTGGCCGACCTGGCTTTGCCGCCGGGAGACGACCCCATCGACTGACCTCGCGGGCACGGTGTGTTCGGTGTTTATTCGGTGTCTAGCTAATCACCCGAGAACGGAAGAGGACGACGATGGTGAACGGTGCCACACTGCTGCCCGAGTTCGATGCCGAGGTAGCCAACACACGCCGTATGTTCGCGGCAATCCCGGACGAAAAGCTCGACTTTCAGCCTCATGAGAAGTCGATGTCACTGCTCAGACTCGCAGGGCACGTCGCCAACCTCCCTAATTGGATTACCCTGACAATGGGCTACGGACGAGTTGGACATGGCCGGGGGATTCGATCAGCCGGACCCGAAGACCATGGCGGACATCGTCGAGATCTTCGACAGCGCGGTGGAGGAAGGAAGGGCCGCACTGGAGGCCGCGACCGCCGAGGACCTGACGGCCGAGTGGGCGCTCAGGACCGGCGACGAGGTGCACTTCAAGATGCCGAAGGCCGTCGTGCTGCGTTCCTTCGTACTCAACCACGCCGTCCACCACCGCGCCCAAATCAGCGTGTATCTGCGCCTGCTCGACATCGCCGTCCCCGGCATGTACGGCCCGTCGGCCGGCGAAACCATGTAGTGGCGCCAGTGGGGGAACGGGTTCCTCTCCGCGAAAGGAGCCCGAGCAACATCGCTGCGAGGAACCCGTTCTCCCCCTGTCTGTTAGGCCCGAAGGAGTACTTCCAGAAAGGCTTCACCGTACCGTTCTAGTTTGGCCGGGCCGATACCAGAGACTTCGAGCAGATCAGCCGCAGTGCGCGGCCGCTGCGCGGCCATTTCTCGTAGGACCTTGTCGCTGAAGACGATGTAGGCGGGGACGCCCTGCCTGTCAGCGAGATCCCTCCTCAGGTCACGGAGTGTTTGGAAGAGTGCTTCGTCTTCATCGCTGATGGGGCCGGCGGTTGAATTGACGTGCGCGGCGCGCTTGCGAGTGGATGACAGACGGCCGCGGGGCATGAACGCCTCGGCCAGGTCCTCTACCGATACGCCAGAGCACACGTCGCAGGAGCTATCACACGGCGCCATCGCCTCGTCGAAGTGCGCGAGGATCGCTTGATGGCGGCAACGCCTTCCCTCCACGGTCCGGAAGAGATCGACGGTTGCTTGCCGCTTGATCTGCCATAGCTCCGGATCGTCGATGTCGTTCAGAAAACGCTCGTGTAGCTTGACGTCCGCCCAGGAATAGAAAAGCACGCAGTCACTCTCGAGGCCGTCGCGCCCAGCGCGACCCATCTCCTGGTACCACGACTCGATGTCCTTGGGCATGTCGCGGTGGATCACATAGCGAACGTTCGACTTGTCGATGCCCATCCCGAACGCCACGGTCGCGACGATGACGTCTATGTCGTCGTGCTGGAACGCCTCTTGATTGGCCTGGCGCACGTCAGTCGGCAGTCCGGCGTGGTAGGAGCGCGCGCGCACGCCCTGCGTGCAGAGGAATTCTGCGGTCTGCTCCACACCCCGTCGGCTGAGGCAATATACGATGCCGCTCTCGCCCTCCCAGCGTCGGATGAGAGCCAGAATCTCCTTGCGCGTATTGCCCACCCCCTTCTTGCGACACCGGATGAGCAAATTGCTTCGGAAGAACGAACCCTTGAAGCCCGCGGGCTTGCTCATTCCGAGTTGCCGCAGGATGTCTCGGGCCACGGCCCTCGTCGCGGTCGCGGTGAGCGCCAGCACGGGTACGTCGAGACCGTCCTTCAAGCGGTGCAGTCGCCGATAGGACGGCCGGAAGTCGTGTCCCCATTGGCTGATGCAGTGTGCCTCATCGACGACCAGCAGCGAGATCGGACAACCATGGATGAAGTCACGTAGCGTGCCATCGAGAGCCTCCGGAGCCAGATATACCAGCTCGAATTCCCCACGGCGAAACGCCGAAAGGCGACGTTGGCGCTCATCGAAAGAGAGCGTCGAGTTGATCTCGGCCGCCCGGAAGCCGAGCGACCGTAGCGCGTCGACCTGATCCTTCATCAGACTGATGAGCGGCGACAGGACGAGCACGGTCCCGTCCAGGATGCGCGCCGGCAGTTGGAACGTCAGCGACTTACCTGCACCTGTAGGCATGACGGCAATGCAGTCGCGGCCAGCGAGTACCGCATCGACGACTTCGCGCTGGCCGGGTCGGAAGTCCTGGAAGCCAAAAGTGTCTCGAAGGACGGCGAGCGGGTCGGATGGGGTCACATCAGTGGCGTCGAGAGGAGTGCGATCGGCGCCCGAAGACTAAACCTGGACGCGGGCCTCGCGTATGGTCGGATGCGAAGTCATGCACCTCCACCCGCAGGGGCCGCGACCTCCACCGCCACCGAGTCGGTCACTTCACCCGACACGCCAAATACCTGGCCTGTACCGAGAGCGGCTCCGGTCACGGTCTCGCCGGCGAGCGAAATCGCACCGGTCACGGTCAGGGCGACCGTACCCTCGACTGGGTTGGCGTAGAAGTCACCGAGGGAGTAGCGCATCTGGAAGGAGCTCCCGACCTCGATTGTCGTGTCGCGGGGCGCCAGCTGTATCTGATGCGCCTGGCCCGGCAAGACGTCGACGAAGATCGTGTCCGAGTCTTCCAGCTCGAAAACCGTGACCCAGATGCCTGCCCGGCCGGGTACCGTACCCAGCCGAACCGCGGCAATGGCGATGCCAGCTGTGTTCGCCGTGACCTGGGTTGTCGGCTGCGTAGGGGTCGATCCGAGCGGAGCGAGGAAGACACCCGGCCGATTGTCGTCCCCCAGCGGCAGCGCGGTGAAGCGAACGAAACGAGAACTCATCGGGCGGCCGTCCAAGTCTCGAACCTGTGCGATCACCACGCCGTCAATGAGCGCGTCGATCGTATCCGTCGTCGCTCCATCCCATTCGACCTCGAGAAAACCCGGCGTACGAGCCGTGGTGCCCAGCTCGACGGCGCACGCCACCGCCGCCAGGCATGTCAGCAACGCGGCGCCGAGCAAAGCGCGCCGCCACCCATGAGTATCTCGCATGGCTTCCCCGACTCCGTTGAAACCGCCACTCTCCCCTACCCATCCCTGCCTTCACCAAAACTACCTCGGAACTGCTGATGCTCGGCACCCTCGCGTTGCTCGCCACTCTCCAGGTACCCGCCCCTACTCAGGAGCTGGTCCCCGGCGCCCAATACGATCCGACCATTCCGACGTTGCAACAGGTAGTCGGGCACGACTTCGGCGAGGAGGTCACGCCTCCCGACGACGTGGTCCGTTACATAGAAGCACTCGCCGAGGCCGCAAGGGAGCGCACCCACCTCATCCGCTACGCCGAGAGCTGGGAGGGTCGCCCCCTGCTCGTACTCGTTATCGCTTCGCCGAGCCGCATTGCGCAACTGGAGCAGGTGAAAGCCGACCTCGCCCGGCTGGCTCATCCGCAAGGGTTGAGCGACGGCGAGGCGGAAATCCTGCTGGGTCGCCTGCCTGTCGTGACGGCGCTCATGCATGGCATCCACGGAAACGAGATCAGCTCGAGCGGGGCCGCGATGGCCGAGGCGTACCATCTGCTCGCGGCTCAAGGGGATCCGGCTGTCGACCTGATCTTCGAAGAGTCGCTGGTGCTCATCGACCCCATGGAGAACCCCGACGGGCGCGCCCGGTTCGTCGCCCAAAACACCATGGGTCGCGCGCGTTGGCCCGACCCAGCCACGTATTCGGCGGAGCACGATGAGCCGTGGCCAGGCGGGCGCGTCAACCACTACCTCTTCGACTTGAACCGCGACCTCTTTATCCAGAGTCAGCCGGAGACACAGGGTAAGGTCGAGATCTTCCTAGAGTACTGGCCGCACATCGTGGTGGACCTGCACGAGATGGGCGGCAACTCGACGTACTTTTTCCCACCCACAGCACCGCCCGAGAACCCGTGGTACGGAGAGCGCCAGATCGCGCTCATGGATGTGTTCGGACGAGCCAACGCCACGGCGTTCGACCAGCGTGGCTTCGCATACTTCAACCGTGACGTCTACGACCTGTTCTATCCGGGTTACGTGGACATGTGGCCCATGAGCCACGGCGCGCTCGGTATGACTTATGAGCAGGCCTCGGCGCGAGCGCTCGTTCTGCAGCGCGACGATGGGGACCTGCTGACTTATGGCGACGGCGTGCTCCACCACTTTACCGCGGCCATGGCCACCGCCGAGACCTCCGCGCGCAATCGCGAACTCATCCTGCGGGACTACCTCGCGTTCCGACGGGCGGGCATCGAGTCGGGACGCTCTGGGCAGAACGAGTACATCCTGCACTCGGCGCACGACCCAGGAATGGCGGAGCGGCTCGCACGCCTGCTGGTACGAAACGGTATCGAAGTGCGTGATGTAACCGGACCCGTGACGGTGGACGGACGCACGATTCCCGAACGGGGGACCTATATCGTCCCCATGGCCCAGCCGGCACACGGCCTCGCGCGTGACCTGCTCGACGTGCACGTCCCGATGGCCGAAGACTTCGTGCGGCGGCAGATCGAACGGCGCGCCAACCGCCAACCCGACGAGATCTACGACGTGACCGCGTGGAGCCAGTCTCTGCTCTGGGACGTCGAGGTGATTGCGAGCGGCCGAGCAACCGGCATGGCCGGAGACAGGCTCCTGGCAGAGGCGACCGTGCAGGTCGTGCCGCTGCCCGACGCCCTCGTAGGCTACCTCGTACCGTGGGGGACCAACGCGGCGGCGCTCGTAGCCGAGGCGCTTCGAGAAGGCATCCGCGTGCGCGCCGCAGGTGGCACGTTCATGCTCGAAGGACGCGAGTACGGTGTCGGCACCGCGATCATGCGCACGTCGGAGAACGACGATGACCTGCCCGACCGACTCGCCCAGCTCGCCGCCAAGCACAACGCAGAAGTGGTCGCCATCGACGACTCTTATGTGCGCGAGGGCATGTCCCTGGGAAGTGGGCGGGTACGCGCGCTGCGCGAGCCGCGCGTCCTGCTGGTATACGACAGGCCCGGCCAGACCTACTCGGTCGGGTGGGCGCGATATGTACTGGAGCGTCGGTACGGGCAGCGCACTACCGTAGTGCGTGCGTCGAGCCTCGGCCGGGTCACATACTCCGACTACGACGTGATCATTTTCCCGAGCGGCAATTTCGGCTCCGCCATGAACGAGGGTGCGGTCGACGGACTGCGCCGCTGGATGCGCGACGGCGGCACGGTGATCACGATGGCCGAATCGACGCGCTGGGCGACGCGCTCAGGCTTGCTGTCGACCACCGCCGAGCGCCGGGGCGGTCGCGCAGAAGGGACCGACGCGCCTGATGCCGACACGCCTGATCAGCCCATCGAATACTTGGACGAGATCTCGCCCGAAGACGAATCACCGGAGGGCGTGCCCGGCGCCATCCTGCGCGTCATTCTCGATACCGAGCACTGGCTCGCTTCGGGCACCGACGGTGAGATCGGCGTTTTCGTGCAGGGCTCCAGGGTATTTCGCCCCATTACGCTGGACGAAGGCAGCAACGTCGGTCGTTACTCCGATATCGATGACCTCGTGCTCAGCGGGACGGTTTGGAAGGAGTCGAGGCCCCAGTTGGCCAACAAAGCATTCCTGATGTACCAGCGCTTCGGTGGAGGTCAAATCATCGCGTTCGCCGAGGACCCCAACTACCGCGCATACACCGAGGCCACCCAGTTGCTCTTCATCAACGCGGTGCTTCTCGGACCGGGGAGATAGACATGCTGAAGGCCTTCGCGCTCATCACGCTGATACAGGTACCTGCACCCACCCAGGACCTAGCGCCGGGTACGCGATACGACGCGCGGGTCCCGACGCTCGAGCAAGTCGCGGGCCACGACTTCCGCGCGGAAGTCACGCCTCCCGATCAGGTAGTCGCCTACCTACGAGCTTTGGCCGAGGCGGCGCCGGACCGCGCTGAGCTGATCCGGACGGGCGAGACCTGGGAAGGTCGACCGACTGTCATGCTGGTGATCGGGTCCGCGGAACGCATGGCGCGTCTCGATGCGGTCAAGGCCGACTTGCGCCGCCTGGCTGACCCACGCGCGCTCGAGGACGGCGAAGCAGAGCGTCTCATCGAGACGCTGCCGGTCGTCACGGCGCTCCTACACGGCGTGCATGGCAACGAGATCAGCTCGAGCGGCGCGGCAATGGCCGAGGCGTACCATCTGCTCGCGGCCGAGGGCGACGGCACGGTGGACTTGATCCTTCGTGAATCGCTTGTGCTCATCGACCCGATGCAGAACCCCGACGGCCGCGCGCGCTTCGTCTTCCAGAATACGATGGGTCGCGCGCGCTGGGAGGACGCAGCCCCGGCAGCGGCAGAGCACGACGAGCCGTGGCCCGGCGGACGCGTGAACCACTACCTCTTCGACCTGAACCGTGACTGGTTCGCCCAGACCCAACCAGAGACACGAGGGCGGGTGGCCGCTTTGCTCGACTTCATGCCCCACGTGGTCGTGGACCTGCATGAGATGAGCGGCAACTCGACGTATTTCTTCCCGCCGAACGCGATCCCTGGCAACACGTGGACGACCGACGAGCAGAGGGCACTCACTGACGTCTTTGGTGCCGCCAACGCCGCGAGCTTCGACGAGCGCGGTTTCGCATACTTCAATCGCGACACCTACGACGCGTTCTATCCCGGGTATGGCGTCTCCTGGCCGATGGCCCAAGGAGCGATCGGCGCCACCTACGAGCAGGCCTCGGCTCGCGGGCTGGTACTCCTGCGCAGTGACGGTGACCAACTCACGTACGGCGACGGTGTGTTGCACCACTTCACAGCCGCGATCACCACCGCGGTGACGGCGGCGACGCACCGTGAACGCATTCTGCGAACGTTCTTGGACTTCCGTGCGAGCGCCGTCGAGATGGGCCGTTCGGGGGCGAGGGAGTATGTGCTCACATCCGAGCACGACCCGGGTATGGCACGCCGCCTCGCCGAAACACTGGTGCTCTCCGGCATCGAGGTGAACAAGGCGCTGGAGCCGGTATCGGTAGGTGGACGCACGCTGCCGGCTGAAGGCACCTACATCGTGCCCATGGATCAGCCGTCGCACAGGCTTATTCGTAACCTGCTCGATCCACACACCCCGATGGACGCCGACTTCGTCGCGCGGCAGATCGAGCGGCGCGCCAACCGCCTTCCCGATCAGATCTACGACGTTACGGCGTGGAGCATGCCCTCGCTCTGGGACGTCGAGTTGATCATGGCGGATCGGGCGACTGGCGCCGCGACCCTATCGCTGAACAACACCCGCCAGATGCGCGACGTCGCGTCGCTCCGAGACGCCGCTGTGGGGTACCTCATGCCGTGGGGAACGGACGCGGCCGCCGCGGTCGCCGAAGCGTTGCGAGAGGGCATTCGCGTCCGCTCGGCCGGTGCCGAATTCACGCTCGGCGGTCGGGACTACGCGGTCGGAACGGCGATCATCCGCAACTCGGACAACGAGAGCGATCTCCCCCAGCGGCTGGCGCGGATCGCGACAAGGCACGGCGCCGAAGTCGTGCCCATCGACGACTCTTACGTGCGCGAGGGCATGTCGCTTGGCAGCGGCCGGGTCAGTCACCTCACCGAGCCGCGTGTGCTACTCGTATACGACCGGCCCGGGCAGACGTACTCGGTGGGGTGGGCCCGCTATGTGCTGGAGCAGCGCTACGGGCAGCGCACGACCGCGGTACGGGCCTCGAGTCTTGGGCGCGTCGACTTCTCGGACTTCGACGTGATCGTCTTCCCCAGCGGCAACTACAGCGGCGCGGTGGGCGACGGACTGCAGGACGAGCTAGGCGCGTGGATGCGCGATGGCGGCACCATGATCACGATGTCCGAGTCGACCCGCTGGGCGGCGCGCGTAGGCCTACTGGCCACAACCGCCGAGCGCCGCGGGGGCCGCCAGGAAGGGGACGAGCCGTCGGACGCGGAGACCGCGGACCAGCCGATCGATTTCCTGGAAGCAATCGCCCCGAGCGATGAGGCGCCCGAACAGACACCCGGCGCGATCGTGCGCGGCCTCCTGGACACTGAGCACTGGCTCGCGAGCGGTACCGACGGCGAGATCGGCGTACTCGTCGAAGGCACGCGCGTTTTCAGCCCGATCACGCTCGATCGCGGCACCAACGTGGGCCGGTACGCGTCAGTCGACGACCTGGTCATGGGTGGCATTGTGTGGGAGGACGCCAAGCCGCAGCTAGCGAGCAAGCCATTCCTCATTCATCAGCCGGTGGGCGGCGGGCACCTGATCGCCTTCGCTGAAGATCCCAATTACCGGGCGTACGCCGAGGCCACCCAGTTGCTCTTCATCAATGCAGTGCTGCTCGGCCCGGGGCGCTAGCAAGGGGCGACAACAAGGGCGCGGCGGCCGTTTCCGACCCACCGCGCCCCGTACAGAACGCGACCTGGCAGTATGGCTCCCTAGTCGTCGCGAAGACGCTCCAGCGCTGGCTGCTCGATCTCGATAATCTCAGCCAGGACCTCACCCAATCGGCCGAACACATCGGCTGTCTCGATGGGGGTCAGGTCGCAGTTGGCGACCAGATCCCGCTGCTCGGCGTGGAACGTGGCCATCTGCTCGGCCACCGGTTGTCCATCCAACTGCGCACTCCGGAGATCGGCGAGTTCGGCGTAGCGAGTGAGGTCGTCGCTAGCTCCGCTGGCGATCGCGGCCAGTCGAGACCACAACTCGCCACTCCGCCGGAACGCCGACGCTGCGTCGGAAGTGCGTTCGCCGCCTAGGACCTCCGCGGCCTCCTCCAGGAAGTCGGCGTACAGAGAGCGACCGGCCCCGGGCACGGTGTAGGCGTGCGTCACGCAATCGTAGAGTCGGGTGAGTCCGATGGCGGCTCGGGAGCCCTCGGCGAAGATGCGGTGCCAGCTCTTCTTCTCGGTGGGCTTCGTCAGCAGTCGATGCCACTTCTTCAGCCCCGCGATACCCACATTGGCCGCCCACTGCGGAACGGGCGGCGTGTCGTAGCCTCGGACGCCGGCAAGTAGCGCTGTCTCCAACGCTGCGACCCAGTCGTGCTCGCCTCGTAGCGCCGTGACAGAGATCATTCGGTGCTTGGCCGTGCGATAGGCCGCGCGTGCGGCTGCGAAGGTGTCGACATCTACCGATAACGCTTGGGGCGCACGGTCGTCGAGCAGCAAGGTCCCGTCGCCGCGACCGACAACGCCAACTACTTGAGGGCTCATGGCGGATTCGTCACGCGGCAGACCTAGCTAGTCCAGCCATCCGGCACCGACCGTGCAGATCGCCGGGGCCTCCTCATCCAGTAGTCGATCCAACTCCCGGCGGGTCTTCGCCGGACCGGACGTGACTGAAATCCGAACTTCCACCCCGGCCAAGTCGAAGAGAGGCTCGAGGAAGGAGTCCGGCATGGAGCGGTTCCGACCCACGATCGTCATCGTGGGCGTGCCATCGTACTCGAAGACCCCGTACAGGAATCCCACACCGCCCGCCAATCCAAAGGCCATCGCCTCAGTGAGCGGCGCACCGTCGTGGCCCTTAACACCCGCATTGGCCAGCAAGTTGCGGGCAGCGGCCACGTCCGCCTGCTGACCCCCGACCCCATGGACGGAACGGAAGAGAGGACCCTCCTTTGCCTCGCGAGTCGACTCGGGCGAGAGCCGAACGAGGTTGGGCAGCGTTCATTGCCGGCTAAACGTGGCG
>DQPL01000012.1 GCA_015664885.1 Gemmatimonadota bacterium | reverse complement strand
GACGCTGACGACCTAATCTTTTTTTTTCGCCTACGTTGTCACTGTTTCTGGCACTGTTGGTTTCCAGCGCCGGGAAAACAAGAAGCCCCGACAACCGTAAGTAGTTGTCGGGGCTTTCTTTACGTAAGCGCCCTCACCAGGACTCGAACCTGGGACCTACTGCTTAGGAGGCAGTCGCTCTATCCACCTGAGCTATGAGGGCAAGTACGCGGTAACTCGTTGTACTGCGTTTAGATAGTGCTCCATCGTCTCATTGGTCAGGCGAGAGCTGAACATCTGATTGGGCACAGTTTGGGCACAAGAGACCGAGAGTTCGCTCTCCCCCTACGAGAGCTCCACCCGCCGTGCAAGATAGTGCCCACTTCTAGGTCAGGGCACCCCGGTTCCCGGGAACGACGCGGGGCCGAGCGAAATCAGAAATCGAGCTCAGACGCCTTCCAGCTCCGCAGCCAGCTTCACGAGCTCCCCTACCCTCTCACGTGCCAGCTTAGCGATGGCTGACTCCCAACCGGGTGGCGGGTACCGGCTTCGGACGGCTGTTCACCCATGCGCGGAAGATGCGGCGCAGGTCAGCGGAGCGCGAGCAAATGCCGTAGCAACTCCTGGCCCCTCACCTTATCCGATCGTGCTCAGTTTCGCCCGGCCTGCCTTTCCTGGTATCGGGCACCGCTGAGTACGTTGGCAAGGGCGTAGTTCCCCTCGTGGCAGGCGTACTCGTAGAGGTTGGCGTGGAACCTGTTGATGGGGATCTCTCCGCCCCAAGGCTCCGTGAACATCGTCGGATCGTCGACCGTGAACTCATAGATGATCGTTTCTTCGTCGACCCTAGTGAATCGTTCGCTCACAACAGCTTCCTGTGAAAGGACTACACCGCGGACAGGCTGTAGCGGGCTGATGTTCGTGGTCTCGACCACGAGTGTGTTTCCTTCCCATCGACCCCAGGAGTTGCCGAAATACGGCCGCACGCCCTTGAGCATCGGCTCGGGCTCCCCAATCCGGATGATGCGCGCGTCATGGACCATCTCCGACATGATCACCACATGATCGGCCGTCTGTACGATGGTGTAGTTGGAGTTGTACGCCCCGACAGGCTGCATAGGTGGGCCCAAGGGGGATCCGAAAAGGATGCAGCGCTCGGCGAATGGTCTCAACTCCGGGTGGTCGTATTGGGCGAATTGGCTTCTGAAGTCCCGGCGCTCCTGGCCCAGGCGCTCGGCCTCCGGTGTGCGCGCCGGAACGCGGCCGTTCGCAGGATGCGTGACTAGAGAGGTTCTCGGCTCACCGTTGACAATGGCGATCCGCGTGCCCCGCTCCCAATAGACCTCGTTGTACTCGTTGCCCGACAGGCGAGCCTCGTTACTGGCCCCATCCCGGGAGGCTCTTCCGCACTCAACGGTCCCGGGGTTCGGGGGGCACACGCCATCCCCGCGCTCCAGATCCGCGACCTCCTCCCATGTAAACACCCGGCCCCTACCCTCTTGGCGCTGAAAGGGGGTCAGCGTCGAGTTGGTCCAGTTTCCCTGAAGATCTGGATGCCCGTCGGCTGTGCGCGGCACGACCCATTGCTCAGCATCTCGGGTCGGGGCCTGAGCCGCCGCCGGGGAGAGAAACGCCGCCGCCGCGATCGCTACGCACAGCCCAAGAAGCGAACTCCAAAGTCGCATGTTCATCTCCCGTCCTCCAAGCCGAGGGGATTCTTTCTTCCACAATAGCCCGTCATACCGGATTTCGCTCCGTGGATGCCGGTGCCGTCAGGGATGACAGCCCCCCGGAGGAGTGACCGGCCTCTCATACGACCTCCCGAACACCACGACCCAGTACGTGTGATGCTGCGTATCCAGGTTCTCCGTGTACCCCACGCCGACGTGCTCAGCATCCACGAGCAGGTTGTTCGCTCGGTGGGGCGGCGAAGCCATCCAGGCCGCGAAGGCGCGGGGCCCGGTGACTGATCGGACTGGGGCCCAGTTCCTTCCCTCAGCGTACCGCCTCGGGAAACCGGCGCAGGATCGCCACTAGCCCCCACGCCAACGCCGCACCAACGGCAAGGTCCACAATGCCCCGCCACGGATCGGGCAGCGTTCTCACGATCAGGACCGCACCGACGATCCCCGTCGTAAGCAGCCACCCGCGGATGAGATCGTTCTTGCCCGCCCCAATCAGAGACATACCGTACAGCGGAGCCAATACTCGCACCAAGAGCCTCGGCTCGTGCCGCACGAGCAACGCCCGTTCGACCAGCCTGGGGACCCAGCGGCGATCTAGCGCCCGGAACCCCTCACCGTATACGAAGGCGACTGTGAGCAGTACCAGCACCACCCACTCTCCCCACTCGAGCCCTGCCTGGATCGTTGCGATGCCTCGCCCACCGAGGCGGTAAATCGCTGTTGCAAACAGGGCCGCGACGCCGATGAGCGTCCACGCGGACACCACGGCTCCGATTCGCCGACGGTCAATCATCGGGGACCGGTCCCGCCTCGAGCACGCACGACGGTTCGTGACGGACCCGTCGTAACGTCTAGTACTCCGTGCCCGGATCGTCCTCGGCGCGCCGGCCGGCGAGGTAGCCCACACAGTATCCTCGCAGCGTCGCCTCGAACCGATCCATCTCGGGCGTGGAGCGGAGGCCTGCCTCTCCCTTCGCCCTGATCGCCTCGGCCAGCTTGCCGACTTTCTGCACCATGTCCACGACGTAGGGATCGCCGGCGGACGCAAGCTCTTCGGCTTCCATGTTGTCGTCCATGCCCATTCCGGTGACCACGCCACCCTCGGTCCCGAATTGAGGCAGTTCTCCGGTGCGCGCGATGATGGTGTCGCGCGGTGGCATTGGATCATCTGGCGAAATGAACGCGCCGCCCACGTCGTCGGACGAGACCTTCAATTCGATGATCTCCTTGCGCTCGGGCATCGGATCGTCGGGGGAGATGATCGCATCTTCGACCGAGCGATCTCGCTCGGGCATGGGCTCATCAGGCGAAATGAACGCGTCGCCCAGCCCCGCCGACTCTACGGGCACGGAGTTGTTGTTGCTCAGATGCTTGCGAGAGCCCGGTGGGAACGCCGGGGGAGGAAGCCGACTCTTGCTGCTGTCGTCGCTCATACCTGCGCGGCTCCATCCGAGGTGGCTAAGGGACTACCTACCCGCCTATTCCCAATATATCCCAGGGCAGCGCCGAGAAACAAATGGCGCGATCAATCGCGCGCTAGAGTACGAACTCGAGCACGAGGAAGCCCGCGACGATCAGGATGGCGAATATCGTGGCAAGCAGATTGAAATAGCGGTCGATAAACGACTCAATGGGCTTGCCGAACTTGAAGATCAGCGCCGCGAGCACGAAGAAACGCAGCCCCCTGCTAAACACCGACGCAACGAGGAAGATCGGGAGGTTGATCGCGAAGACACCGGCCGACAGCGTAAAGACCTTGTAGGGAATCGGCGTGAGCCCGCCGAAGAAGATCGCCCAGAAGTCCCAACGCTCGTAGAGAGCCTGAACCCGGTCGAAAGCCGCTTGGCTGACGCCGGGCACGTAGTCGAAGAACCAGGGCTCGGCCAAATGCCATGCCCCTGCCCCGATCCCATAGCCGATGATCCCGCCCATCACCGAGCCGGCGGTCGCGATCGCAGCGAACCGCAGAGAACGAGTAGCCGCGCCGAGGCAAAGAGCGATCAGTAGCGGATCTGGAGGAATCGGAAAGAAGGAAGACTCTGCTAGCGCGAGGACGAAGAGCGCGGGCACCCCGTACGGTGTGTCCGCCCAGTGCAGCACCCACTCGTAGAGGCGGCGCACGACGCCGGGGGGCGGCTGTGTCTCGGTCATCCTCCGCCGTCTGCCCACGCGAAACGTCCGAGCAGGGGTACGAAGCTGACTGCCCCCTTCACGATGTCTTCGGAAATGAGGAAGCCGGTCTTTTGAACGTGCACCAGCTCCTGGGACTCCTTGGATCCGACCGGAATCAACATTCGACCGCCGTCGGCGAGCTGGTCCACCAGCGCCGACGGAATCGACGGAGATGCCGCCGACACGACGATGACGTCGAAGGGTTGGTACTTGCGCCAGCCGATGGTTCCGTCGCCGACGAGCAAAGCGACGTTCTTCACGCCCATTCCGTCGAGTGCCCTGCGCGCGCGCACGGACAGTTCCCGCACACGCTCGACCGAGTAGACACGGTCCGAGGTGAGCGCGAGCAATGCGGTCAGGAAGCCGCTACCGGTGCCGATCTCGAGAATTTTCTCATGGCGCTTGGGCGAGAGAAAGGACAGGTAATACGCCTGTAGGGACGGCTGCGAAGCCGTCTGGCCGAACCCGATTGGAATAGGAGCGTCTTCGTACGCCCGCGGCCACACGCCCTCGGGCAGGAAGGTGTGGCGCGGCACCATGTCGAAGTACTGGAGCGTCTCGAGGTCGTCGATGCCTCGTGCGCGAATGTCTTCGATGAGCTTACGCCGGTATCCGACGAAGCGGGTGTCGTCTAAAGGCCCAGATCCCACGCGCGGATCTCCTTGAGCAGCTTGTAGTTGGTGAGGTCCAGGTGCAGCGGAGTCACGGAAACATAGCCGTCCTCGACGGCTTGGAAGTCCGAGTCCTCAGGACCGCGCCAACTCACCGACCCGCCCCCGATCCAGAAGTATTCCTTTCCCATGGGATCCTTGGCGCGCAGGATCGAGTCCGAATATCGACGCCGACCTAGCGACGTGATCTTGATGCCGCGCACATCTTCTGGTGGTACTGCGGGCAGGTTCACGTTGAACAGCGTGTCCTCGGGAAACGTTTCGCGCCCGAGGATGCCTTGGAGGATCGCTTGAACCACTCCCTGCCATCCCTCCAGCTCCTCGAAACGGTTGCCGACGTAGGAGAGCGCAATGGAGGGGATGCCCATCACGGTGGCCTCCATAGCCGCCGCCACTGTCCCGGAGTAGAGCACGTCCTCGCCCATGTTCGGACCGTGGTTGACCCCTGAGAGGCAGATCTCCGGCTTTTCAGGGAGCAGCTGGTTCACGCCAAGAATCACACAGTCCGTCGGCGTCCCGTCCACGACGAACACCCCATCCACCGTCCGGCGCGCGCGTAGCGGATTGTGCAGGGTGAGCGAGTGACTGGTCGCGCTCTGTTCCCGATCGGGCGCGACGGTGCTGACGCTGCCTAGCTCGGTGGCGGCGGACGCGAGCACACGAAGCCCGGTCGCCATATAACCATCGTCGTTGGTGCACAGGATCTTCATGGCCACGGGCTGACGGTCAGCCGTCCTCCGAACCCGTGTCTGGCGTGAGCACCCGCCGGAGCTCCACGAGCTCGGCTTTGATGCCCTCGAGGAATTCGGGCTCGAGCACGTCCTGGCGCTCCTCTTCCAGCTTGCCTGCCCTGCGCATCTCGACCAGTCGATTGTTGGCGCCCTCGATGGTGTACTTCTTCTCATATAGAAGATGCTTCACGAGCAGGATTATCTCGATTTCCTTCGATCGATAGACACGATTGCCGGCCCGGTTCTTCGTCGGATTGAGGACGCCGAACTGCGTCTCCCAATAGCGGAGCACGTGCGGCTTGAGGCCCGTGAGGTCACACACCTCCCCGATGGAGTAGTAGACCTTCTTCGCGATGGGCTCGTCCATCACTGTCCCGGTTCGCTCATTTCCAGTCTTCCGGCTTCGGATCGCGCAGCATGAGTGCCTTCAGTGCGTCCGCGGGATTCTTGTCTTCGTTCACGATCTGATACACCTGCTCCACGATCGGCATCTCGACACCGTGTCGCGCAGCGAGTTCGTTTACGGCTGCTGCCGTCTTCACGCCTTCGGCCACCGCGGTCATGTCGGCCAGAATCTCAGCCAGGGACTCCCCCTGCCCTAACCGCAACCCGACCGTCCGGTTGCGGCTCAGCGCCCCCGTACACGTGAGCACGAGGTCGCCCATCCCGGCCAGACCCGAGAAGGTAGCGGCCTCGGAGCCCATCGCGACCCCGAGCCGCGTCATCTCTGCGAGCCCTCGTGTGATGAGCGCCGCCATGGTGTTGTGCCCGTACCCGAGACCAACTGTGATCCCCGCCGCCAGCGCCATGACGTTCTTGAGTGCACCGCCAAGCTCGACCCCCGCAACGTCGGTGTTGGTGTACACGCGGAAGTAGGACGTCTGGAAGATGTCCTGCGCCTGTTCCGCAGCTTCCTCCGTGCGACCCGCGACGACGACCGCCGTCGGCGATCCGGCGGCGACCTCCTTCGCGAAACTGGGGCCCGAAAGCGCGCAAAACCGCTGCATGTGCGCGTGGGAGAGCACGCCATCGAGCACCTTGTCCATACACAGGAGCGAGCCGAGCTCGATGCCTTTGGAGGCACTCACGATCAACGCGCCGTCTGCCAGATTCCCCGCGGCCTCGGCCATGACCGGCCGAACGAACTGGGAGGGGCTGGCGGAGAGAACCACCGATGCACCTCGAACCGCTAGCGCCAGCTCGGTCTCGGCGCGCAGTTCCTCGGGCAGCGAGACGTCGGACAGGTAGGGGTTTTGGTGCCGCTGGTTGATCGACTCGGCAATCTCCGGCTCATAGGACCACATGGTCACCGTGTGCCCTTTCTTCGCGAGCAGAGCCGCCAGCGCGGTACCCCAGGCACCCGCACCCACGACTGCGATGGGTAGCGAAGCGCTCACGGCGCGGCCTCTGCCGGATCAGCGCTATCCGTGCTGTCACCGACCGCGCTGTCACCGTCCTGCAAAGCCGCCTTTCCGAATCGGCTCTCAGTCCCCTGCATTAGCCGGTGGATGTTCGAACGATGGGCCCACAGAACGAATACAGCGAGCGTGCCGGTAAACCAGAGTATTGTGGCTCCCCCTTGGTGAGGCATCAGCGCCACGAACACCGGCAGCGTAACCGCGGCAGCCATGGACCCAAGCGAGACGTAGCCGGTCGCCAGGACCAGGACGAGCCAAACGACGAACGCGCCCAGCACCGCCCAGGGTGCGAGCGCCAGAAAGACTCCGGCGCTGGTAGCGATCCCCTTGCCGCCCTTGAAGCCGACCCAGAGAGAAAAGATGTGCCCCACGATCGCGGCGCCGCCGAATGCGAGCGTCCATCGCAAGTCCCCGCCCACCATCCCCGGAAAAAACCAGACAGGGAGGAAGCCCTTCGCGATATCAACGGCCACCACTGGCAGCGCCCACTTCGCTCCCAGGATCCTGAACACATTGGTCGCGCCCAGGTTGCCGGATCCGTGCTCACGCAGATCGAGCCCATGGACCGCCCTCCCCATCCAGTAACTCGTCGGCGTCGCGCCGATCAGGTAGGAGAGTGCGATCAGGGCGTAGGTCACTTCTCTTTGCCACCCCGGAGACGAAGGCGGATGGGGGTGCCCGTGAAGGTCCAGGCGTCCCGGAACCCGTTGTGCAAGAAGCGAACGTAGCTCGCGGGCAGCGCCTTCGGGAAGTTCGAGAAGATCGCGAATGTCGGGGGGGCCACGGTGATCTGAGTCGCGTACTTCACCTGCACACGGCGCCCCCTATGCAGTGGCGGAGGCTGACGGTGCAGCAGCCCCTCCATGATTTCGTTGACCTCATGCGTCTCGATCCGGCGCTGGCGCTCTTCGGATACCTCCAGAATCAGATCGAGACACTTGCGAACGCGTTGGCCGGTGAGCGCAGACGTGAATACCATCGGAACCCACTGCAGAAACGGAATGCGCTGCCGTATGGTCTTCTGGAAGTCCACCGAGGTCATCGTGTCCTTCTCCACTAGATCCCACTTGTTGGCGAGTAGGATCACGGCCTTGCCGGCCTCCCAGGCCGTCCGGAGAATCTTCACGTCCTGCCCGTGTAGCTCCTCTTCGCTGCAGTCGATCAGCACCACACATACATCGGACTCATACACCGCGCGCTCGGTGCGCAGGGCGCTGTAGTACTCGAGGCTGTCTTTGACCTTCGTGTGACGACGAAGTCCAGCCGTATCGATGAAGACGAGGTTCTTGCCGTGGTAACGGAAGGGAGTATCGATCGAGTCCCGGGTGGTGCCGGCGACTTCCGATACCACGACTCGGTCCTCACCAATGAGCCGGTTCACGAAGCTCGACTTACCCACGTTGGGCTTGCCAACCACGGCCACACGGATCGTGTCATCGGTGTCATCGGCGTCGGAGGCCTCGGGTATGGCTTCGAGCACCAGATCGAGCAGATCGCCCGAACCCTTGCCGGAGAGCGCGCTTACCGCGATGGGCTCTCCCATGCCGAGTGACCAAAAGTCGAGGTGACTCTGATCGTGTGGCAAGTTGTCGATCTTGTTCGCGACCAGAAGCACCGGCTTCGCGGCCTTCCGTAGCACTTCGGCCAGGGCCTGGTCGAGCGGATGCACGCCATCCTTGCCATCCACGAGGAAAAGGATCACGTCGGCCTCTTCGACCGCCGCGAACGCCTGATGCCGGATCGCTCGGTGGAGGGGCTCGTGGCTGCCCTCGATGACACCACCAGTATCGACAATGAAGAAGTGACGCCCGCCCCAGTCGGTCGCTGCAAAGTTGCGGTCTCGAGTGACACCCGGACGATCATCGACGATCGCGCGCCGAGACCCGATCACCCTGTTGAAGAACGTAGACTTTCCTACGTTGGGACGGCCGACAATCGCGATGACGGGAAGCCGCCGGCTCAAGCGATCCTCAGGGCTTCCGTGATCTCGTAGCCCGTTCGGACCTCCGCGGGAGCCAGCGCCGCGACGAGCTCGGACTGCGGAAGGTCGTCGATGAATACGCCATCCGAGTTGAGCGCTTCCGCAGGCAGCAGGATGAGGTCTCCCTCCTGGGCGTCGCCCAGGGCTTCCACGATATCCCGGCCTCCGAGCAGGCCCGCGATGGTCACCGACTCACCAAAGTACTGGTTCCGGACTGCGACCACCTCGACATCCGCACCGGTTGCGGCCGTAAGGCGTTCACTACGCTCACGCAGGAACGGTGACATCGAGAGCCCCGTCACCAGGCGGATACGCCGACCTTCGAAGCGAGGGACGCTCGACAGCCCCTCTTCGAAGCCATCGACGAAGCGGCGAATCGCGCCGACGCCGTTCTCGTACAGGGCACCATCGTCGTAATACGCTTCGTCGGGCACGGGCCGGCCCGCGATGAGGTACATCTCGTCAGCCGCGTAGCACCACCCGAGGTCGCGCTTGGCGAAACCGCGCTCGCGCGCGCGGTCGACCTGGTCGATCGCCGCGGCGGCTTCGGACGGCGTAAGTGGCCGCACGGGTCGATTGATGTTGTATCGCGTGAGGCCGACCGGCACGACGGAGAGCGAGCGAATGCGGGGGCCCAAGTTCCACAGGTCGTCGATGGTGCGGTCGAGGTGGCCTCCGTCGTTCCACTCCGGGCAGAGCACGACCTGCGTGTGCACCTCGAGCCCTCCGCTGATCAGGTCCCACAACTGGCTCAGGATCAGGCCGGCCCTCTTGTTGACCAACAACCGCTCACGCACCTCCGGCTCCGTCGCGTGCACGCTCACGTAGAGCGGCGAGATGCGCTGATCGATCAGTCGCTGAAGGCCCTTCGGCCCCAAATTGGTCAGCGTGACGTAGCTGCCGTAGGTGAACGAGAGGCGAAAGTCGTCGTCTCGCAGCCAGAGCGTCGGCCGCGCGTCCTTGGGGTTGCCGTCGATGAAGCAAAAGACGCATTTGTTCGCGCACTCGCGGATCGTATCCGGAGCCGGCACGATCCCCATGGGCGTGCCGGGCTCACGCTCGATCTCGTAGAGCACCACTTCCCCGTCCGGAGAAACGGTCTCGAGCTCGAGCTCCGTGTCCGCGAGCAGAAACGTCAGGTCGATGCCGTCACGCACCGGCTCGCCGTTGATGCGCACGATCCGCGTGCCGATCTCGAGATTGAGCTCGTCGGCAATGCTTCCGTCTTCGATTTCGGCTATGCGTACCACGGTCGATACTAAGGTTGGTGCGGTATGTGCCCCGGAGTGGGCCGAAAAACTAACCGGGCGCCGGGTCGTCTACAATTTATCGGCTTGACCGATGCAACACGAAAAGGCCAGCTTCGTGAGGAACTCGAAGGAGTGAATACGCCTTTGCAAGGATCCGATGCGCATGGATTTCCACCGAATACGGGCGGTGCGAAGGACATGACGGGAGGTGGAAAACGGCGGGGATGCGCCACTGCCGTACTGGCGCTGGCTGCCCTGACGGCGTGCGAACAGGTCGAGCAGGTCCAGGACCTCTTCCGTGACATGACCCCGTACGAGGTCTACCAGGCATCGTTGGCGGACGCGGGCCTCATCGAGACCGCGTTGGGCCGCGACTGGATCATGGCGGGTCGCGCGGCGGTCGCGTCGCCAGCTCCAGTGTCGCTGCCCTTCCACGAAGAGGGGTTCATCAGTGCGGAAGATCCCGGTGCGATGGCGTACCGCATCACGATCGGACGCGGTCAGCGGCTCACTGTACAGGTGGCGCTCAACTCCAGTGAAGAAACGCGGGTCTTCGTCGATCTCTTCCGGGTGCCGGACAACGAAGACGATCCCCTAAGGCCCGAATTCTCGAGCGATTCGCTGCCCGGCGAGTTCGTGGTCGAGCCCTGGAGAGGCGGAGACTACGTGCTCCGGCTGCAGCCCGAGCTCCTTCGCGGCGGCACTTATGCCGTCACGCTCAAGCTCGAGGCGCAGCTGGCCTTCCCTGTGGAAGGGTACGGCATGCGGGGCGTGCAGAGCATCTTCGGGGTCGAGCGCGATGGCGGGCGTCGCAGTCACGCCGGCGTGGACATCTTCGCGCGTCGGGGGACTCCCGTGCTGGCGGCGTCAGCCGGCCGCGTCAATCGAGTCGGACTCACCAACCTGGGCGGCAAGATCGTATGGGTGAGGGACCCCGTGCGCGGCGCCAACGTCTACTACGCACACCTCGACAGTCAGTACGTGCGCGACGGTGACCAAGTCCAGGTCGGAGACACGTTGGGATTCGTCGGCAATACCGGCAACGCACGCACCACCCCGCCCCACCTCCACTTCGGCGTGTACCGCCGAGGCGCCGTGGATCCCTACCCGTTCCTGGATCCTCCGCGCGGCACGCTCGCCGAGCAGACCGCTGACCTGGAGCAACTTGGCCAATGGGTGCGCCTGATCAACGACGGCATTCGACTGCGTGCCGCGCCTGGACGCCGCGGTGAGGTAATCCGCGAACTCGGCCAATACACACCCCTGCGCGTACTAGGCGGCTCCGGTGAGTATTTCCGAGTGCGATCGCCGGATGGAGTCGACGGCTACGTAGCCGCGAGACTCACGGAGCCGGTCGACTCGCCGATCCGCTCACAGGTGGCGACGGCCGGAGGTACGGTGCTGCTGGAGCCCAACGACAATGCGCTCGTCATCGTCCGGCTCGACGCCGGCCAGGAAGTCCCAGTCCTCGGTCGATACGAGGGCTTCTTGTACGTTCGGGCGCCCAGCGGCCAGAGGGGCTGGATGGACGCCGATCAGGAGCAGTAGGCGGCTGGTGGTGGGGTGGCGGGACGAGGCCACGAAGACTTCGGCGACGGCTGGTGGGGAGCGGCTGGACGGGGCCACGAAGACTTCGGCAACGGTGCTGACGGCCTGGCTACCGCAGGCACGCGCGGCCCGGCAATGACTTCCAAGGCATCGCCGATCGTGCCGAATCTGTCTCGTTTGGCCCTTGACAGATTTTCGGGCGCACGATGAGTGTGGGCTCGGAGTGGGGTGGATTATGGCGCCTGAGGCCGGTGGGTTGGCGGCTGCGCCCCGAGGTGGCGCAGGACCCTCACTGGATGCCCTTGCGACCCCTGTTTGACGCTCCCGCGGGACGTGAGGACCTCCCAAAAGCGGCTCATATATGTAGGGCCTAACTAGTTGTCGTCATCGCAGATGGGAGGGGATGATGGGTGCTGTCGACTATGAGGCTCTATCCTCCGACGCTCGCCTCGAACGCATGAAGCGAGTCGCTCTGCTGTTCGGTGAGATCACCGCAGCGACCCGGGAGTTCTTGGCTGCGCTCGCCCAGTCGGATCAACACCGGGACTGGGAGGGTGAAGGGTTCTCATCGTGCGGGGAGTGGCTCGCATGGCAGATCGGTATGACACGCAACACGGCGAAGGAGAAGGTCAGGGCCGCTCGTGCACTCGAGCATCTGCCACTCATCTCCGATGCTATGGCGCAAGGTCAGTTGTCGTTCAGCAAGGTGAGGGCACTCACCCGTGCTGCCACGCCCGAGAACGAAGCGGAGCTGCTCGCATTCGGGCGCGCATGCTCGGCAGCCCAACTGGAGCGGATGATACGGGGCCACAAGACGCTGAACCGGTGCGAAGAAGCGCAACAGGAACGGATCCGGCACAGAAGGCGTTGCTTCTCGGTCTTCCCGGACGAAGATGGCATGTACGTCGTGAGGGGAGTGCTGAGTCCGGAGGTCGGGGCGATGTTGATGCGTGCGGTGGAGGCGGCGGGGGATGCCCTGTTTGTGGCTGGCGGAGAGGACGGCGGGGAGACGGACGGCCACGAGAGCGGCAGCGACGCCCCCGAGCCCGCCCAACTCCGCGCCGCCGCTGTCGGGCTGCTCGCCGAACGGGCGCTCGCGGCCGGCTTCGGCAACCGCACCGCTGGCGCAGCCAACCCCGCACCCGTGAGCGGCGCGCGAGCTGAGCGCTATCAGGTCATGCTGCACGTCGTGCGCTCGATGCCAGGGACCGTGGATGTCGGTTCGCGGGCTGTGGGCTCGCCTTCACCGACGCCCATCACATCGTGCACTGGGCAGATGGCGGATAAACCAAGCTAGACACCACTTTATTGCTCTGCAGGTCCCATCACCGCAGGGTGCACGAAGGTGGCTATCAGGTGTGTAGTGATCGGGAAGGACACGTCGTGTTCTTCACGCCCGCCGGCAAGGCACTCTTCGACGTAGCGCCGCCGCCTGAACTGGCGCCGGACCCCGTGCAGGTGCTCATGCGTGGCAGCCGCGAACGAGGCATCATACTCGACCCGTGGGGCACCGAGCCCGGTTGGCGGTGGGACCGCGACATCTCCTGGGACATAAAGGCCGCGGCCCTGGAGGCACTCGACCTGCCCGATGAACCGGCGGCATAGGGGACGAACCGGCGGCACAGGAGTAACGGGAGACTCAGGGGCGACCGGCGGCTTAGGGGTCGGCGGCGACTGGCGAGCTCTTCGACCGGCGCGCCAGTCTCCCATGCCGGCCTCCCCAACAGTTGCCCCGGTAACTGCAGGGGGTGAGAGAATCGGGGGGGCACAGGCGCCGTCCCCGCCTCCCGCGCATCCCAGTTACCGCGGTAATCGCAGACGGCTAGCGGACACCCAACACGTCGCTCCCTAGGAGTGAGGCCACGCCACCCTCGCCCCTCAGCGTTTGCGCGGACACGGGCAACGCCGGAGTTTGCACCACGGGATCCCAGCGCGCTCAGGTAGGTCGATTCGGTCCCGTCGGTTCGATCTCAAGGGAGGAGAACGGTGATGAACATGCCAGTATGCACGGCCCAGCCCAACGTCTCGAACGGACGAGGGCGGACGGCCTGGTCCCAGTGGCTCACAATCGGCGCGGCCCTAGCGCTGACGGTGCTCACCCTCGCCTCGCCATCCGCGGCGCAACACCTGCCGTGGGCCGAACCGGAGAGCGTGGGCATGTCGTCCGAAGGCTTCGATCGCCTGGATGCCACCATGCAGCGCTACATCGACTCCAACATGGTAGCGGGCACGGTCACTCTGGTGGCAAGACAGGGCAAGATCGTGCACCTCAAGGCCCTCGGACAACGCTACATCGAGGGCAACGAGGCGATGCCGACCGACGCGATCTTCGTGATCATGTCGATGACGAAGCCGATCGTGAGCGCGGCGCTCATGATGCTCTACGAGGAGGGCTACTTCCTACTCGACGACCCGATCTCCAAGTACATGCCGGAGTACGCCGAGAAGCAGGTGCTCGTCGAGACCGAAGGAGGCATGACTCGGGCCCCCGCGGACCGAAGCATCACGTTCCGCCATGTGCTCACCCACACGGCGGGCGTCGATCCATCTCGCAGCAGCCTCTCTGAGCAAGAGCGTGAACTCGCTGGTCGCAAGGCCACCCTGGAGGAGACGATCGTCGCGCGCGCTTCACTCCCGCTGGCCTTCCACCCCGGCGACCAATGGCGCTACGGCAGCTCCACGGACTATGTGGCGCTCCTGGTCGAGCGCATCTCGGGCCAGCGCCTGGACCAGTTTCTGCAAGAGCGGATTTTCGATCCTCTCGGAATGGTCGATACCCACTACAACGTGCCCGACTCGAAGATCGATCGCATCTCGGCAGTCTACGATCCGTCCGGTCCGGGCCGTACGATCGAGCTGCGCTCGGCCCCCGGTCCCGACCGCCCCACCCAGTACTTCGGCGGCGTAGCCGGACTCTCATCAACCGCGGCCGACTACTTCCGCTTCTCGCAGATGATCCTGAACGGCGGTGAGCTCGAGGGCGTGAGACTCCTGGGCCCAACGACGATCAACCAGATGATCACGAACCACACCGGTGACCTGCCCATCTACATCAAGGGCGCCGACGCTTATGGGTTCGGGTTGGGCTTCAGCATGGTGACCGACCCGGCAAAGTCACGGCAGGCTCTTACGCCGGGCACCTTCGGCTGGGGAGGCGCATGGGGCACGGTCTTCTGGATCGATCCGACCGAACAGCTGATCACCATCATGATGGTCCAGGTCTCGCGGTACTCCCATCTCAATATCCGGCAAGACGTCGCGAATATGGCCCAGCAGGCGATCATCGAGAGCCTGCACTCGGGCAAGCAGGGCATCCGCGGCTACGAGCAGATCCGGCGATAGGGGGTCACTGATGGCACGGACCAAGCGGGAGATGGCGTCCACCCTGTGGCCGACCACCGCAACACGCATCGCCCTACTCGCCTTCACCCTGGCGGCAACCTCCGCTTGCGGCGCGGAAACCGACACGGCCGACACCTCCTCGGACAGGCAGCCCGACGAAGCGTCGTCCACAACCACGCTCGACCCAAACAACCTCCCGAACCCCTACCAAACCCACCGCGACTGGGGCGTGCTGCCCGAAGGTCGTGACTGGGGACGAGTAAGTGGCGTGTCCATCGATCCCGATGGCGAGCACATTTGGGTTTTCGAGCGATGTGGCGGGGACAACTGCGTCACCTCAGACGACCCCACCGTGTTGAGATTCGCTACGGACGGCACGTTGGTGGCGGCGTTCGGCGCCGACATGTTTGTGCGGCCCCACGGCATGCATGTGGATCAGGAGGGCAATGTCTGGGTGACCGACGGCCGCGCGGCGCGGGAAGCAGAGCTCCAGGAAGCTCCAGACGCGGCCAGAAAGGGCAATCAAGTCGTCAAGTTCAACGCCCAGGGAGAGGTCCTGATGGTGCTGGGCACGCCTGGCACGACCGGCGAGCCGCCCGCGGCGCTCAACCAACCCAATGACGTAATCGTCGCGCCGAACGGCGACATCCTGGTTTCCGAGGGACACTCGGCCCAGGGCCCGCACGGGCGCATATCCCGCTTCTCCAGCGACGGCACCTTCCTGGGCAGCTTCGGAGAGTTCGGACCGGGCCCGGGACAGTTTCGCATTCCCCACGCGATGGCATTCGACTCAGGGGGCCGTCTCTTCGTCGCGGACAGAGGAAACAACCGCATCCAGATCTTCGACGAGCACTACGAGTTCGTCGACGAGTGGCCCCAGTTCGGGCGGCCCAACGACGTCTTCATCGACTCTGATGACACCATGTACGTGCTCGACTCGGAGTCCGGCGACGAGCGGAATCCCGGCATGAAACGCGGCCTCTACATCGGGAGCGCGGTGGGCGGCACACTGCAGGCCTACATCCCACCTCACGAGACCGAGGGCCCTCATGGCACAATCGGGGAGGGCGTCACGCTGGATGCGGCCGGAAACATCTTCGTCGGTGAGGTTTCCGTCCGCGGCATGACGATGTTCACGCGGCGGTAGCGTGCTCCAGCTCAGACCGAACTGTGAGAGCTGCGACCAGGATCTTGCGGCGGACGGGTCGGACGCCTGGATCTGCACTTTCGAGTGCACGTTTTGCAGCGACTGCGCCGAATCCAGGTTCCGGAAGATCTGTCCCAACTGCGGCGGCGAGCTCGTTCGGCGACCCAGCCGACCCCCCGCGCTGCTCGAGAAGTTCCCGGGGTCGACGGAACGCATCAACAAGGATCACGGCTAGCCGGGGGGCATATCGGTGCCCAGGCCGGAGGATTGCGACTCCGGCGGCCTACCGGTTGCCAAGGCTGAGTAAAAAAATGCCAAAGGCCGCTGCTACGCCGACCGCCAGCCGCCGCTTGTCCCACCCGCGAGAGGAAGCAGCGGGCTCGGCTAGCCAGAATAGCACCACCCCGCAATCCCCGCCCGCCCCGTATTGCGGGGGCGCCGAGTGCGGTCGCGGATATACCTCCACGGCCGCAACAGCAGCGCCCGCCATGACGTCGTCCACTGATGCATCTACACCCTGCACGATCGGAACGCCATCAACGTAGACCTGTGCCTGGCAGCCCGGCCGCCCAAAGTCGTCGCGGCCGCCTGGCAGGAAGATTTGGTTCCGGAGACCGAGTGGGTGATCCTGCGACTGGACGCGGCGCAGCGTAACACCCGGGATCACGTCGAGCAGCCGTGAAGGGCTTGCCGCCGGCCTCCGCTCGAGGTCCTCGCTGTCGAGGAAGAAGCCAGTGATCGCCGGATCATTGCGACGCTCGTCGAAGCCGACCAAGCGTCCGAGACGTGAGCGGGAACCCGCGAGCACCGTTAAGGCCTCCAGCGGAATCGCGTCGATGCCCAACCTGAGCTGCACTCGCACGGCCGCTCCATCTGCCAGGCTGATCGGCTGGGACGTATAAGTGGCGTAACCGAGGCGCTCGGCGCGAAGCGAGTATCGGCCAGACGCCGCAGCCCGAAGTAGAAACGCCCCTGTCTCGTCCGAGAGGATCGTGCCCAACACATCGCCGCCGCCGTCGAGCAGAAGCAACAGGGCACCTTCGATCGAGACTCCGGTTGACTCGTCCTGCACGACACCCCTCAAAGTTTGCGCTTGGGCCCCGGGCGCGATGAGCAACAGCGCCGCTAAGCACGAGAGGAGGGAGTGTGAGGTTTGGATCCGCATGAACTCATCCTACGGGATCACCCTGCCTTCCGGGAAGACGGACCTACCGAGTCAATTACCTACCAACGGCTTCAATTCCTCAAAGAAGTTCTCAACCAGAATGAGCTGGGCGTCACTTGTGCCCACGGCACCGACCACGGCGGCCAATCCAGGCGAGGTCGCCTGCACGAGATAGTTGGCTGAGGCCCTCAGCGCCCTTCTGCTTTCATCCTTTCCTGATAGCGGGCACCGCTCAGAACGCTGGAGAACGAGTAGTTCCCCTCGTGACACGCGTACTCGTAGAGCAGGTCATGGAATCGCTTGAGCGGGATGTCTCCTCCCCAAGGCTCGCTGTAGGTTGTCGGGTCCTCAATCGTGAACTCGTAAAGGATGGTCTCCTCGTCCACCCGAGTGAAACGTTCGGTCACCTTCATGTGCTGCGAGGGGGGGATTCCCTGGAGAGACTGTCGTGGATCGAGGTTGGTGGTCTCGACCACGAGTGCGTCACCCTCCCAGTGGGCCCACGAGTCGCCGAACCACGGGCGCATGTCGGGGGATAGCCGCGGGCCGTTACCGATCCGGATAATCCGCGCGTCGTGGATCATCTCTGCCATGATCATTATGTGATCGGCCGTCTGCACGATTGTGTAGTTGCCGTTGTAGGAGGTCTTGGGGACCATGGGCGGACCCAGAGGTCCGGAAGTGCCACCGTTGATGACGCAGCGTTCACCGAGCGGTCGCAGCTCCGGGTGGTCGTACGAGCCGAATTGGGCCCTGAAGTCCCGGTACTCCCGGATGCGCCGCTCGCCTTCCGGTGTGAGCGGCGGAACGCGGCCATTTGTCGGATGGGTGATGAAGGAGGTTCTGTGTTGGCCATTGACGATGGCCACGCGCGAGCCCCGGTCCCAGTAGACCTCGTTGTACTCGGCGCCGCTCAGTCGGCGCTCATTGGTCAGGGACTCGTCCGCCCGATTGTCCACCCTTCCGCACTCGATCGTCCCCGGCTTGGCGGGGCACACTCCTGGTTGCCGCTCCATGCCCTCGACTTCTTCCCGCATGAACACCGGCCCCCTGCCCTCTTCCCGCTCAAACGGAGTGAGCGACATGTTCGTCCAGTTCCCCTGCAGGTCCGGATGGCCGTCGCTCGTCCTGGGGACTTCCCACGACCCGGCGTCCTCGCCCTTGGAGACGATGTCGAAGAACGAGAACAGGTGCTCGACAACGTCCGGATTCCTCGAAATGAAGAGCGAGTGGTCACCACCCGGGATCTCGACATACAGATGCTGCATTCCGAGCTCCCGCATCCGTGCGACCGACGCTCGCGACCCCGCGGCAGGCACCGTCTGGTCGTCCGAGCCTTGGATGACCAAGAACGGGATGTGCCGGATCGCCTGCTCGTCCACGTAGTCGGCGGTCATGCGGCCACCTGCCACCGCTGCGAGCCCGGCCCAGATCTCGGGGTGTCGGCTGGCGATGTAGTAGGTCCCCGCGCCGCCCATCGAATGGCCCCAGAGGTAGATCCGGTTCTCGTCGATGTTGAGCTCCTTCGTGACGAGCTCGAAGACGTTCATCACGTCCTGCTCAGCTCGCCGATCCTGCTCTGAGTCGCCTCGATAGCCGTATCCACCGCGGCGGGTGTATCCGAGAGGGGTCACCACCACGTACCCATGCTGATCGGCGAGATCGAGAAAGCCCGCGTAGTTCATCAGCCAATCGAACTGCCGCCCAGCCCCGTGAAGCGAGACCATCAGTGGCGACGGGGTCGAGGGGTCGTAGCCTGACGGCACGAAGAGAGCGTAGGGTATCGTTTCCCCGGTTTCTTCCATCACGTACGAACGGTGCTGCACGCGAACGTCGTTGACGGCGTATTCGTCGTCTCTCGCCTCGCGTTGGGCGAGGACCTCTGCTGGCGTGCCGCCCGCGAAGACAAGTAGGGCTAAGATCGCCGGAATCGCGCGGATCGGGCTACTGGTTCTGTTCATGTTCGTCTCCTAGGGCGCAGCCTCATCTGGACGCCGGGAAGCTCTCCGGCGTCACGCTCCTGACGGGACTCTACTTCAAGCGTCGCGAGTCGGCCGTCTACGCGACCCTCGTCCGAGGGCTCCAGGAGCGAGGGCAGACCTACACCGCGCTCGCGAATCACGCGAAGGTGATCGTGCTCGGCGAGATCGTGGTCGAGGGCTCGGCCAACTTCACCGCCAACCCGCGCCTTGATGAAATCACGTCTCTTCATGCTGCGCTCCGCCTGGACAGATGGTCCAGCCGCTCCGGCCGTTCCACCTGTCGGGTCATTCATACGCTCAAGCGCCTTAGGCAGTATTGAGCGGGTCACATCCCCGGTCAACGGGGCTACGGGGGTCGCCGCGGCAGCGCGGTGTTTCCTCGGGAGGCATCAACCGTCCGGGCTTCCGAAGGGTCACATCCACATGCGCTCCTCGTCCTCGTCTACGATCCTCCTCGGCGCCGCAGCGACGTCGATTTCGGTGTCCCCGGTGACCTTTACCCTCATGCTCACCGGCTCGATGTCGATCCTCCACAGGCTCAACTCGTATGTACCTTTTGCTACCGCTACTCCGGCCACGCCTTCTGAGTCGGTCATCGCCTGGTAGGGGCCCAGTCGCACCTCGATGTCCCCGAGCGGAGCGTCGATCTCCTCATGCACCACCCGCACGGTGACCGTGTGCTCCGGGAGCTCTACACAACGGAACGTGAAGTCTCCCGCGGTATCGACATGGGGAAGGTCCAGCTCGTCCGGCGAGAAGCCGACCGAGGCAGAGAACACCCCCGTTCGGTCGGGGGCGGTCAAGGTGACCTCGCCCTCGTAGAGACCGACCGTGTCGGGTCGCGGCTCGTCTCCGAGCCTCCCCTCCCCCAGCTTCACCCCCTCGCCGTCCCATATCTCGACCAGCTGACCCCCGAGCGGGCACAGCGCGGAGCACTTGATGCCCACATTGACGGTGAAGCGACTGCCCTTCATCGGAGTCGGAACACCCCAGATCGCCATACTGGTAGTGTGCGGCAGGACCTCACAGGTAAAGGCGAGGCTGCCCTCCTCGTGAACGCACCCCCCGATCTCCTGCTCCGGGAACCCGATAGCCCATTTCGCCGCTCCGGTCCGCGGTGGTGCCTTCACGGAGAGGTCCGCGACGACGCCCCCCTCAACGTCGGCTCGTGAGAGCTGGCTCGTCTGGACGGTCCCATCCGCATCAACGACCTCGAGGACCCCCCCGCCCAAATCGCACCCCTCGTGGCAAGAGACCCGCACGGTGAAATCGATGGTCGTGCCGACCTGGGCCTCGGTGGGAAACGACTCGAGCAGCTCGATGGTCGGCCGGTGCGGCCTCGGTCCGTCCACGCCGCCCCGCATCTTGCCTACGCGCTGCGCGCCGCGTATGCGCCGGCGACCCGTCCGAACAGCGCGCACCGTCCCAGGCCATGCTGCGGGAAACCGCCCATGGCCTCACCGACGCAGTACAGGCCTTCGATGACCTCCTCTTCTAGGTCGATCACGCGGCACCTGGTGTCCACTCTCAGACCGCACAGAGAGTCGTGCAGGATGGGCGTGGACCAGGCCGCATAGAACGGCGGCGTCTGGATCTTGTAGCGGGGTGAGGGCTTCCCGAAGTCGGCGTCGACCCCCTGGTCCACGAAGGTGTTGTAGCGTGCCAAGGTCTGCTCCAGCACGCCACCCTGCATCCGCTGCGTCTGGTTTGGGTTGTAGATCCGCCCGGCCAGCTCCGTGAGCGTGTCTGCGCCGAAGAAATACCCTGCCGGGTCCACGTTGGGCGGCGTGGGGTCCCATTCCTGTCGCCTTACGGCATCCGCGTCGAAAATCGCCCAGATGGGTCCACCGCCGTTCTTCTTGATCGGATCTCCGCTGTACGACAGGCACGCCGCGAAGAAGTCGTGTCCCGCGTCCGTCTCGTCGTGGAACCGACGACCCGTCTGCTTCACCAGAATGACGTTCTGCCAATCTACGTTGGAGAGGCCGGAGGCACGGGCCTTGTCGAAGATCGGGCTGTCGGGCTGCCACCAGAGGCTCGAATAGCCCCACTGACACCCGATGTGCGCCGTCTTCGAGATCCAGTTGCCGGCCTCCATCGTCTGGCTGGCGGTGCCCCAGAGCGCCGCCCCCAGCTTCATGGCGGCGACCTCACCGTCCGCGGTCTGCTCCGAGTAGGGCTCACCCGCCGTCTGGTACTCCTCCGTCAGCCGAGGGTCGAACATGCGCCGGAAGGCCACGTTGCTGGTGTGGCCGCCAGTCGCGAGGATCACGCCCTTGTTCGCCCTGATGCGGACCATCCGGCCCTCGTTGTCGGTCACGAGGCCGATGACGCGCTTGCTGTCCGCTTCCTGAACCAGGTCCGTCATCCTGTGCAGCAGCAGGATCTCGGTGCCCTTAGCACGTGCGCTCTTCTCCAGGGCCCTTACGAGCCCAGATCCGAGCCGGGTGGGATACGACGTGATCAGCTCCTCATACACCGGCCACTGCACAGTCCGCCCATTGCGTCGGTCCGGTCCGATGGCCTCGTCCAGGAACTCGACGCCGTTCTCGACCATCCACTCGAAGGTCTCGGCGCTCAGGTCCGCGTACACCCTCGTGAGATCCCGGTCCGTGTAGCGGCTCTGCAGGTTATTCGGCCGCGTCCAGTACTCGAACACGGCGTCCGCGGAATCCTCGACACCCTGTCGCCGCTGGCGGCTCGTGCCGCCACCGAGGTTCACCCGACCGCCGCTGACGATTCCGTGCCCGCCACAGTCGTAGTTCGCCTCGACGATGATCACGGATGCGCCAAGATCACCTGCCTCGATCGCGGCTGAGAGGCCGGAGGTGCCCGCCCCGGCGATGACCACGTCAGCGGTCAGGTCCCACTGCTCTTGGGAGCCCCCCTCGTCGGTCTCGCGCGCGGCCAGTCCGACCACGGCGGCACCACTGAGCCCGGCCGTGGCGCCCTGCCGCACGAAGTCCCGCCTGCTGATCGAGCGTTTCTTCGAGTCTTTGCTCACGATGAGACCTCATGTTCTCGAGTCTCGCCACCCGGACCGAGCTTAACATGCACTCCTTCGAGGAGCCACACCTCCGAGAGGGAGCAGGATTTGCGCCTCGTCCGGCAGGTCGGCTACTTTGCGTACGTGAGGCTTCCGCAGCCGCTCTGCGGCGCGAAGCGCTTTCGAGTGGGAGAATAGACAAGGCGATGCACCGAGCCCGTTATCTAGCTGTAGTCGGCCTTCTGGGCGGCATGTTCGGCGCTGAGTCCTGGAAGCCACTGGAGGCTCAGGACCCGGCGCGCTGTCGAGACCCGCGATCCGTCTGCGAGGGCTTCGATCGTTTTCGGCTAAACCCTTCGAACTCCCCGACTTGGTCACCACAGATGATTCGGGACTCGGGTCGCCCGATCGTGCCCATCTTCGAGGGTTGGTTTCAGAATGAGGACGGTACCTACACGCTCTCCTTCGGCTACGCCAGCTTCAACCTCGAGGAAGCGCTTCATATCCCGCTCGGGCCAGACAACTTCATTGAGCCGAGCGAGTTCGACGGGGGCCAGCCCACCTACTTCAAAGAAATCCACCGGTCCATTCGCCGGCCCTGGAACACGCTCATGATCACCGTTCCTGAGGATTTCGGAGACCAGCGGGTCGTCTGGACGTTGAGAAACCACGGGGAGTCGTATTCTACGCCCGGGCATGTCACACAACCGTCCTACATGATAGAGAACCCGGTTGCGCCCGCGAGGTACCTGCAAGGGACCGCCAGCGGCTATGCGCCGTTTATCCGTTTCGACCCTGCCGAACCGTGGGTGCAGGGCCTGCGCGGTACACGGGTGGGTCCGCTCAGCGCGAGAGTCGGCGAACCACTCGAGGTCTCTGTCCTAGTGGATTCGGGCGAAACGCTCTACGAGCGGCCTGAAAGCTGGCTGTATTGGGTGCACTATTCAGGACCCGGCAACGTGGTCTTCAACGAAGACGAGGTCGAAGTCGCGTTGACTGAGGGCGAGGGAGTGGGCAAGACGACTGTTACGTTCAGCGAACCGGGTGACTACGTGTTGCTCGTGCAGTCGATCGAAACCCTCCGTAACAGCTTTGAATATCATTGTTGCTGGACCAACGGGTGGGTCGAGGTAACCGTCACCAACTGACCGGAGAGTTTAGATGAGAGCGATCAAAGGTCTTCAGAGTCTCTGGCTGGCACGCGCGGGGGCCGTGCTCGTTGCAGCTCTGGCGTTGCCTGCGGCCGCTTCCGCGCAGGACGTAACCTACGCCGGCGACGTTGCCCGCGTCCTTCAGGAGAACTGTGGACGATGCCATCATCCGGGCACGGCTGCGCCGATGGCGCTGCAAACCTACGAGCAAGTGAGGCGATGGGGGTCGAGGATCAAGACGGCGGTGGAGAACCGGATGATGCCCCCGGGCTGGTACATAGACCGGACCGTGGGCATCCAGCACTTCAAGAACGATCCGTCGCTCTCGGACCAGGAGATCGAGACGATCGTTGCCTGGGTGGAGTCCGGCATGCCCGCGGGTGACCCGTCGCAACTGCCCGAGCCGGTCGAGTGGAAGTCAGACCACGAGTATTGGGCCCTCGAAGATGAGCAGGGTTGGGGGCCACCGGACTTGATCATCGAGTCGCCACCTTTCACGGTTCCCGCAAACAGCGGGGATCAGTGGTGGGAGCCGGACGCAGCCATAGCCGATGTACTCAACACAGAGCTTACGGAAGGCCGGTGGATCAGGGCGGTAGAGACGAGGCCCGCGGACTCTGAGAGCGGATACGTCTTTCATCATGCCAACACGACCCTGCGTCGGGCGACGGCCGACGGACCGAGGACCCCTGCGTACCTTTCCTCAGCTGCAGTCGGAAAGAGAACAGACATTTATCCGGACGATGCCGGCAAGCTGCTCCTGCCCGACGACGACATCCACTTTTCGATGCATCTCTTCCCAATCGGGAGGGAAGTGGTCGACGCGCAGATCCAGATAGGCGTTTGGCTCTACCCAGAGGGAGAAGATCCAAAGTTCGCCACGAACGATGAGATCTTATTCAATTCGGGTGAGAGTCGTGATTTGGGCCTACCGCGATACACCGATCTGCTCATTCCGCCTCATGGATACCAAATGCTGCGGGGCAATTTCGTGCTCGAGCAGAATGCACGAGTTCACTCGATTCGCGGTCATATGCACCTTCGAGGCGGGTATCAGATGATGGAAGCGATCTATCCCGACGGCCGCCGGGAGGTGATCAACAAAATCGACTGGAACCACCTGTGGCACACGACGCACATCTATGAGGATGATGCGCAGCCCCTGTTGCCGAAGGTCACGGTTATCATTTCTAGCTCCCTGTTGGACAATACCGCGGACAATCCGTCCAACCCCGACCCGGACCAATGGGTGGTCTACGGAAGGAGGAGCGTGAGCGAGATGGCCCACATCCGTTTCGGGATCACCTGGATCCCGGACGAGGACTTCGAAAAGATGGTAGCCGAACGCGAGCGTCTGAAGGCACGGCCTGTCTCCGACGGCGGATAAGCGTCGGGCAGGAGGATGTAGGCGAGTAGGAGGGAAGCCTGCCGGAAGTCCCGAAGGCAGGTGAATTGCTGGTGCAGAGAGCCCGGTGCGGATTCACTTCCGCCTCGGGCTCTCTGATTTGCACACGCTGAGCTATTTCACCCAGCCCGCGAGCGCCGCTAGACCACCTTACCGTCCACGTAGGCTGGTCCCGGGTTCGCCCCGTCACAGCACGCCATTCCCAGCGCGAACGGGTTCACGTCTGGGCGGCACCTCCAGTGCAAGGTCTACACACCGGGCCTTCGGGCGACTGGCACGCTGACTCGTCAGCGCCTGCCCGCCGGCTCCAGCCGCACGACCCCAGTCGGCGGCCCGTCGACCCACCGCTCCCCGCCGTCGAGCGCGAGGTAGAGGAAGCCATCCGGCCCCTGCTGGAGGTCGCGGATGCGGCCCATGTCTTGAATCAGGGTCTCCGCGCGGACTACGATCTGCCCGTCCAGCCGAAGCCGAACCAGTCGTTGGCCACGTAGGCCACCGACGAACATGTCGCCGCGCCAGTCTGGGAAAGCATCGCCGGAATAGAAGAGCATGCCGCTCACGCCGATCGAAGGGACCCAGACGTGTGCCGGTGGCTCCATGCCATCTGCGTGCGTACCGCCGTGGATGGCGGACCCGGTGCGGTAGTTCACGCCGTAGCCGACCACCGGCCATCCGTAGTTGAGTCCGTGCCGCAGGAGGTTCACTTCGTCGCCGCCTTGCGGTCCGTGTTCATTCAGCCAGACATCGCCGGTCTCGGGGTGCACGGCGAGGCCCTGCGCATTGCGATGTCCGTACGTCCAGATCTCAGGAAGCGCGCCCGACCGACTGACGAATGGGTTGTCGGTGGGCACGCGCCCATCGTCGTGCAAACGAATCGTGGTGCCGTTGTGATTCGTGAGATCCTGCGCCGGATGAGCCGTGAGGTCACCTTGTGAGGGCCACTGTCGGTCGCCGAGCGTTACGTACATGTAACCGTCGCCATCGAACGCGATTCGGCCGCCCCACATCGAGCTGCGCTCGCTCCCATTGCCGTCGGCCTTGGCATGGAAGAGTTCCTCGACGCCTGAGAGTCGGTCGCCCTCGTAGCGGCCTCGCGCCACGGCCAGGGACCCGAGCGAGTCGGCGCCGGGCTTCACATAGCTGAGGTAGAGGAGCCGGTTCGTCGCGAAGTGGGGGTGAAGCACGACGTCGCGCAGCCCCGCCTGCTCGAGGCCGTTCATCGACATCGCGCCGCGACCGAGCGCGAGGATGTCGGGAAGGCCTTCCACGGCGTCCGGGAGCAGGACGCCGTCGCGCACGATGCGGAGCCGTCCGGGCCGCTCGGTAACGAGCATGTCGCCCTCGGGGGTGAACGTCATCGAGAAAGGGTTCACGAGACCCTCCACGACCGGCACGACGCGAAAATCGTGGAAGGCCGTCTGAATGAGGTCGGCCTGTTCGGCGCTGGGCGCCGCGTCGATAGTGCAGGCTCCGAGCCCGAGCGCCGCGGAGAGGGCGGCGAACCGCAGCAGACTCCGGCGACACCACATCTAGCTGACCACCCTCATCCCGAGCGCCTGAATCAGCCTGTTGAACTCCTCGAGATCGTCGCTCATGACCTCGTCGAGCGCCGCCGCAATCAGGGCCAATCGCTCCCTGAGAATCACGTGGACCTCGCCCTGCTGGTCCGTGGGTGTGAAGTCCGCGATGCCGACGGTGTTGAAGAGATAGGACAGTCGTGCCATGAGCCGGGACGGATACCGGATCTGGTCCTGCCCCGTACCCGTCGAGCGCATCTGGAAGAGCCCCTGCTCGACCTCGATCAGCTTCTGGTCGAGCGAGTCGGCCGTCGCCACGATTTCCTCATGACTGCCCTGCTCCTCGAGGACCGCGCGGGTGTCGAGCAGCTGCCGGCGCACCGACTCGATCTGGTTGATCATGGCTACAGCGCTGTCCGCATCTGCCCGGATGTCCTGCAGCATGGCGAACTGAGCCCTGACGTCGGCCAGGCTGCCTTCGGAGTTCGGATCCTTCCGCACCTCGAGCGACTGCGAGAAGGTCTCGCCGTTCACTCGCAGCGTTACCGTGTACGTGCCCGGAGGCTGTAGAATGCTCGGTCCGCCGGCGCCCAGAGGCCCCCCACCCGGGAACGGCCGCACCCGGTCCTCCCCGAGCTCGAGATCGTCTGCGAAGAGTGGCTTCGTGCGCAGCCGAACCTCGGCTAGTGCCTCCCCTTGCAGGTTCCACCAGACGCGATTCACGCCATCCTCCGTCGTGCCCTCGAGCGTTCGCACGACCTCGCCTGTTGCGTTGGAGATCTCGATCTCGGATTCGCCTTCAACACTGCCGCTGAGCCAGTAGTTGATCGACGCGCCGGGGGGTGGGTTGTCGCCGTCGGTCTGGTCGTCCGACATCGCGTAGGGTTCCGAGATGGGTCGGAAGCGATAGGCGGCCCGCGGCTCGAAAAGGTGCGCGCTGCGCTCCGCGATCTCCGTCGTGAGTTGCTGCAGTGGGGTGATGTCGTCGAGGATCCAGAATCCCCGCCCGTACGTTCCGACGACCAGATCGTTGAAGTGCTCCTGCACCACAAGACCGTACATGGGCGTGTGAGGTAGGTTGGTATGGAGTGACTGCCAGCTGTCGCCGTCATCCATGGAGAAGTAGAGGGACGCCTCGGTGCCGAGGTAGAGCAGCCCCGGACGGACGGGGTCTTCGTGGATGCTCCGCGTATAGCTCAGAACGCCGTCGTCGATGCCGTTCGTGATCGATGTCCAACTCTCGCCGTAGTCGTCGGTCCTGTACGCTCGCGGCTCGAAATCCCCGACCTGATGATGCTCGATGACGACGTACGCCTTCCCCGCTTCGTAGCGCGAGGCGTCGATGCTCCGGACGACGCCGTCGGGGGGCAGGTCGGGCATGTTACGCGTGACATCGGTCCAGCTAACTCCGTTGTCCCGACTCACCTGCACGAGTCCGTCGTTCGTGCCCGCCCAGAGCACACCAGCCTCAACCGGCGATTCGTCGAAGGCATAGATCACGCAGCAGTACTCCACGCCGATGTTGTCCGGCGTGAGTCCACCGCTGACCCCCATCTTGCTGCGATCGTTGGTCGTCAGGTCCGGGCTGATGACTTCCCAGCTCTGGCCACCGTTCCTCGTGCGATGTACGTGCTGGCTCGTAACGTAGATCGTGTTGTTGTCGTGCGGCGAGATGAGCAGCGGAAACGTCCATTGGAAGCGGTATCGGACGCTGTCCGCGGGATGACCGATGGTGGTCTCCGGCCAGACCTCCACCTCCCGGTACTGCCGTGAGCCCGCGTCCCAGCGCACGACGATGCCGCCGCCTCCGCCCGCACCCGAGGCACTGGACCAGACAATGTTCGCGTCGGTGGGGTCGGGAGTCGCAAAACCGCTCTCTCCGCCACCCACCGTGTGCCAGGCGCTGCGGGGGATGCCCTGGACGAAGAGTCCGCTCATGCGGCTGTTCGAGGGCCCGCGTGCGGACGGGCCGTCCTGACGGTTCCCCATCACGTTGTACGGGACCGCGTTGTCGACCGTGACGTGATACATCTGCGCCACGGGAAGTTGCATGCGGAACCAGCTCGCCCCGCGATTCTCGGAGATCGACACGCCGCCGTCCCCGCTCACGATGTGGCGATCGGGGTTCAGCGGATCGATCCACATGTCGTGGTGATCCCAGTTGGGCCCCTCGAGGAAGCCGGCCGCGGTGGAGGTCAGGCCGCCATCGAGCGTCGTACTGTAGGCGGCCGCGATGAAGTGTGCCTCGTTCGCGTTGTCGGGCGCGGCCTCGCACCGCGTATAATACGCGGTGCGCCCCGCCAGATCCCGGTTGTGGCTCGTGAGCTGCCACGTCTTGCCACCATCGTCCGAGCGCCAGAGCTCGCCCCCATCGGTCTCGCCTCCTTCCCACGGCACCCCGTCTCCCGTCTCGATGAGCGCATAGATCCGGTCCGAATCGGCGGCACTCATGCAGAGAGCGATCTTCCCGACGTCCCGAGTCGGGAGTCCGTTGCCCTCGAGCCGGGTCCACGTCGTGCCGCCGTCCCGGGACATATGGATGCCGCTACCCGGGCCACCCGACTTTCGCATCCAGGTGCGCAGCGCGATCTGCCACATGCCCGCGAACAGTATTCGTGGATTGCTCGGGTTCATCACGAGGTCGCTCGCGCCTGTCTCCGCATCCACGAAGAGCACCTGCTGCCACGTCTCGCCCCCGTCGCTCGTCCGGTAAATGCCGCGCTCCTGCTGAGGCGCGTAGCCATGCCCGACGGCCGCTACGTACACCACGTCCGGGTCGTCGGGGTGTATGATGATGCGGCTGATCCGGCCCGTCGCGTCGAGTCCCATGTGCGTCCAGTTCTCGCCTGCGTCCGTCGACTTCCACACGCCGTTTCCGAGGGACACGTTGGATCGGAGAAACGGCTCCCCGGTGCCGGCCCATACGATATTCGCGTCGGAGGCCGCCACGGCGATCTCCCCGATCGCGTGCACCGGATAGTCATCGAAGATCGGGCGCCAGCTCAGTCCCGCGTCGTCGGTCTTCCAGACCCCCCCCGATGCCGCACCGGCGTAGTACGTGAAACGGTCACCGACGACCCCCGTCACAGACGTGACGCGGTTCCCGACCGGACCGATGTGCCGGTACTTCATCTGGGACAGATCAGCGGTGGCGATCTCCTGTGCCCCCGAATCAAGGGGTAACACGAGTAGCGCGGCAGACAGGATGAGGATGGAGATGGGGATGGGGATGTGAGATCGCATAAGACGCCTCGTGATGGGACTGGAGCAGCAACTAGGCGGCCCTTTCGCGTGGCTGGCAAGCCCTACGAGTCTGGCGGATCCACGCCTCGTTATGGGACGGGACCTGACCTGACCGCGATCGACACGCCGAAAGCGCGGCCCAGCTTACATGCCGGCCACGACATACTTCGTGAACGCGGAGCCCGCATCGCTGAGCG
>DQPL01000028.1 GCA_015664885.1 Gemmatimonadota bacterium | reverse complement strand
GCGCAGTCGGTAGAGGACGCGGTGGTCGTGGTCCATGAACTCAACGCCTCGCCCGCCACTACCCACATCTTCTTCTTCGACGCGTCGCTCGAGCCGGTTCTACGGATCGAATCGGGTGATGTGGTGAGACTAGAAACGGCAACGGGAAACCCGCGCTGGTTCGAGAACCTGGGCGTACCCCGAGATCAGATCCCGGCCGAGCTGTACTCGGTTTACGAAGGCTATGAGTCGACAGGTCGAGGCGACCATACTCTGAACGGTCCCATCTTCGTGAACGGGGCCGAGCCCGGAGACGTGCTGGAGATCCGCATCCTGTCCGTGGACGTCCGGCTGCCAATAGCGGGCCAGGGTATCTCGAGTCGATTATTCCCAGGGGAGATCGATGCCAACGTGTCACGGGTCCACTCGATCGACTTGGTAAACCGAACCGTCGAGTTCGCGCCGGGTGTGGTGGTTCCCATCAAGCCTTTTTGGGGGGTGATCGGAGTTGCTCCGCCTCTGGAAATGGGGCGAGTGAGAAGCGGCGCGCCGAACTTCTTCGGTGGCAACATGGACAATCGCGACCTCGGGGCGGGCAGCACCCTATATCTGCCGGTCCACAATCCCGGTGGGTTGCTCTCCATCGGCGACGGGCACGCAGTACAGGGATACGGCGAGATCTCCGGTTCGGCCGTGGAGACCTCTCTCAAGGGCGAGATCCAGGTGTTCCTGCACAAGGATCAGGAACTCCAGTGGCCTCGCGCTGAAACGCCCACCCACTACATGACCATGGGGCTCAACCCTGATCTCGATGAGGCCGCGCGAATCGCCGCCGCTGAAATGATCGATTTCTTGGTTGAGACGAAGGGTATCGACCGCGAGACGGCGATCCTCCTGTGCAGCGTGGCCATGGACATGGTGGTCACTCAGGTCGTAGATGGCACCAAAGGCATCCACGCCATGATTTCGAAGGAAGTGTTTAAAGACTAACGTCGTCGTCTGCGGCATCTAGCCCAGAGTGCGTGCGTGTTGTGCCTCGATTGTGCGGTGCTAGCCAACGCATCGATGCGGTGCCAGGAAGCCCTAACATCCTAGGTGGACGCTCCTTGTGCGCCCAGTGTGCGTATCGGATGTTGGCGTCGGTTTGATCCTCATCGTCATCGACACGGAAGCGAACGTGCTCCAAGAAGCCGATCGTGGTTGCGGAGGTGTACATACGTGAGCTTCTGGTCGGAGCTCAAACGGCGGCGCGTCATCAAGGTCGGTGTGGCCTACGCGATCGTCGGACTGGGAGTGGGGGAGGGCGCCGACATATTCTTGCCGCAGCTGGGTGCTCCCGCCTGGGTCGTGCCGGCAGGGTGGAGGAAGTGGGGTCCATCCTGAGGGAGCTTCTGGCGATCCACGACCCGGCCCTGCCCACGGGCGTTGCATTCGCAGTGGGAGGGGTCTACGCCGCCCAAGGCGACGGGGACAATGCGGTGATGTGGTTGAACAAGGTGATCGAAGAGGGATTTCCACCCGGGCTACACTTCATGTTCCCCCCTTTCGATCCGATTCGCGGGCACGCAGGCTTTGCTGGGATCGTCGAGAGGGTGGGTCTCCCCGCAGTTTGGGCTGAAGCAAAGCTGGGTACGTACCGCTGAGCCTCTCGCGGCGCGGGGCCCCTCCAGCACCTTCGAGCCGCATCTGCTCGCGGTTTGCTGATCCTCGCCGCATCTTGGGCGTGTGAGCGATCCCGAAGTCATTACCCGCTTGAACGCAGCCCCAGAGGGGAAGGACCGACAATGAAGACCATGATGGCCGAGCTCAGACCCCTCCGAACGATGACTCTCCTGCACTGTCTCGGACTCGCCCTCGCGGTCTTGCTGGTGACCTCAGCCTCCGCTCTCGCCCAGGGCCTGCCCGGCACCGAGAACGGCGAATGGCGCTATCTGGGCGGCAACGCCGGCCACACGCGCTCCTCGCCGCTCACGCAAATCAACGCCGACAACTTCGGGAATCTGGAAGAGGCGTGGATATGGAGGGGCGACAACTTCGGGCCCAACGTCGACTACTTCAACCGGTCTACGCCGATCTACGTCGACGGCATGCTCTACACGGTGGCCACTCCTCGCCGCCAGGTGATCGCGATCGATCCCGCCACTGGCGAGACCCTCTGGACCTTCCGTGAGCCCCAGACCATCAGGCACCAGCGCTCTCCCAGGCAGGCGTACGGGAAAGGCGTCGCTTACGCTGAAGTGGACGGTCGCGGAGTCATCTTCGTCACCACACCCGGGTTCTTCCTCTGGGCGCTCGACGCCAAGACGGGCCGGCCCCTCGAGGATTGGGGCACACCGGTCCCATTGGACGACTTTTCGCAGACGGGCGTCGTCGACCTGATTCCTGACCTCGTCGGCGACTGGGGGCGGTGGGGAGAGTACATGACGGACGGCCGTGCCTACGATGCCAATTTCGGGATCCCGAGGGAGATCGGCATGGTGACCGCCTCGGCTCCGCCGATCGTGGTGAACGGGGTGGTCGTGGTGCTGGTGGGGCACCAGCCCAGCTACGGCCAGACGCGCATCGAGAACGTGCCGGGCGACATCATGGGCTTCGATGCAAGAACGGGGAAGTTCCTATGGAAATTCCACGTGATTCCCCGGCCTGGAGAGTTCGGCCACGAGACGTGGGAGAACGACGCGTGGAAGTGGTCGGGGGATATGTCGACGTGGGCTCCGGCGTCCGCCGACCCCGAACTCGGGCTCGTATACCTCGTGACGAACGCGTCTACGGTCCAGACGTATTCCGGCCATCGGCCGGGCGCCAACCTCTTCGGCGGCAGTGTTCTGGCGTTGGACGTGCAGACGGGTGAGCGCAGGTGGCACTTCCAGATCCACCGCAGCGACCAGTGGAACTACGACCTGCCCACCCCGCCCATGCTGATGGATCTGACGGTGGATGGGCAGCAAATCCCGGCGCTAATCCAGAACACGAAACAGGGCCTCATCTTCGCGTTCAACCGCGAGACCGGCGAGCCCATCTGGCCCATTGAGGACCGCGCCGTCATTCAGACGGAGGTCCCGGGTAATTACACGTCGCCGACGCAGCCCTATCCTACCCGGCCGGAGCCGTTGGACCGCATCGTATTGAACGGGCTGACGGAAGAATTCGTCATCGACTACACGCCGGAGCTGAAGCGATACGCCTTGGAGGTCCTGAGCGACTTCCGGATCGGGGGCCTCTACGTGCCGCAGCTTCCGGTTGACCACGGCAACGACTTCGTCAACAACCTCGGCTGCCAGGGCGCGGGCAACGTCATCCCGCACCCCCCGGTCGCTGATCCGAGCACGGGCATGATGTATGCGTCGCACAGGCGGACGTGCAGCGCCCCTGGCTTCATGCGGCCCACCAACGGTGTGGATAGGGATGAGCCCGACTACGCCACCCCCGGCGACGGTGGTGCCACCCCGAACAGCACGCCCACGACGGGCACCACAGTGTCGGCCTGGTTGCCCGGCGGCGGTGGCGCGGGTCTGCCCACCATCGACGGGCTGCGGCTCTGGAAGCCCATGAACAACCAGATCTCCGCGTTCCAGATGAACACGGGCGACCGCATCTGGTCATTGCCGGTCGGCGAGACGCCCGAGCGGATTCGGAACCACCCGCTTCTCGCCGATGTGGATATTCCCAACACGGGCGGTGCCGGCTTCGGCTCGGTGCAGATGGTCACAGGCAGCCTGCTCATCCAGACCCGAGGGCTCAGTGAGGGTATGGTCCAGACTCTGCCTGATGCCCCGTTGCGGCTGAACGCGCGCGACAAGATGACGGGCGAGATCTTGGGGAGTGTCGAGCTGCCAGCGCCAGGCCAATACGGGATGATGACCTATATGCACGAAGGCAAGCAGTACATCGTGGTGCAGATCGGGAGCATCCGCACGGGCTTTCCGGGGTCGTTGGTGGCGTTCGCGTTGCAGTAGGACGGTCCGATCCTGAACGGGCGCTTGGCTGGCTGTTCTGCTCGCCAGTTCTCCTAGCTTGCACTTCTTCATGATAGGTCCCGTCAGGGTCTTCCTCGTGCTGCGCGAGAGCCCCCAACTGGATTCGCTCGCTGCTATCGCTGCAGTGTCGGCCCTCTTTGCAGCTACGCCCTTCATCATCCCGGCGGTTGCGCTCGAGTACAGCGTGTCGCTTGGGCGGTCTGGGCTCTTGTCGGCCGCCCAGGTCGGCGGCTTCGCGGTGGCCGCGTTTGTGGCCGGTCGCCGCCTGCGGACCCATCGTGCCTACCTGAACGGTGAGATCTTCTACACACTGCCAGAGGCTGTCGTCCTCGTCGAGCAGTGGAGGCGGCTGTACAATACCGTCCGACCACACAGCGCCTGGGGCGCGGTCTACCTCCCCGCCCCGGAGGCGGTCAAACCATCGTCTTGGTTCCTTAGAATGCCCCAGCTCCAGGGACCGCCGATGGCTCAACGGCTAACCTAGGGAGTGGGGTACCACACTTGGGAGCACGTCAGCGCTCCTAAGCCACTACCTGTTCTTGTACAGCAGTAGGAAGAGCAAAATGGCGATGAGCCCGGCAAGCCCGTTGTCGCCGAATTGGCCGACGAGCCTACCGATATTTTCGCTGATCTCGCTCGATGCCGGAAAGAGGACATCGACGACCAGCAGTGCGACGATGAGTCTAAGCGCAAGGTCGGTGATGGTGCCCACAAGGCCGCTAATCGTATCGAACGTTCCTTTTATACTAGCCACAGACAGTTCCCCCTTTGTTTACCGGTGCTCCATAGGAGATGGAGGTGACGCTACTCGGTAATAATGGCGACAACGACGATGAAGGCGACGAGTCCGGCCAGTCCCGCGTCGACGAACTGGTTGATCACGCCAACCACGCCGGCCACGATGTCGGTTGTACCTGGAGCCAAAACGTCGACGACCAGGGCAAGAAGCACTAGCGAAATTCCGAGCTTGACGAGTGCGCCCACAACGTTGCTGAGGGTCGCGGAGATGGAGTCGAGGTTCATAGATGAGCTCCTTGTTGGTTCTTGGGGTGGCGGTGGTCCTGATCCGTATGACGGTGACGGTGGTCCTGATCCGTATGACGGTGGAGGCGGATCTGATCCAAATGGCGATTCGTTCATCGTGCTTTCCTCCAAGCTGCCCCTGAGGAAGGTGATTCGTTCACCATGCCTGCTCCCAAGGTGCGCTGAACTTCACAGAATCGCAACTCAGCCGGTGGCGAACCAGAGGCGGGCTCCCTCCCGCTCCGGAGGCGTTGAGATCATCGCCCTGGTTCCTTAGAATGCCTCAGCCCCAGGGACCCCCGAGGGGTGCAGGTCTAACATAGGAAGTGTTACCGCACCTGGGGGCACGTCACTCCACTTCAGGAAGTCTCGGCGCGCGGGGTCGACACTGGCGTGTCGATCGGTGGAATCTGTCGCCATAGGCGTTGACTGGCTCCCAAAGGCCCGCGCCGCGCTCATGAAGCTGATAGCTCTACAAACGCACAGCATCATACTTCGATTCGCCCACATGGGCGTCAAGCGGGGTCTAGAGGCAGTGTCGCGGTGGTCGGCCGTCGGCCACATGAAGATAGTCTCGAGGGGCACCGGGCTTTCGCAGAGATGTTGCGCGGGGTGGCTCCCGGCTGGGCGTCCGTATACCATCGCGTTCAGGTCGGCCTCGAATGAGGGCCTGTTCAGAGGGCCACATGAATCCGCTGGAGAATCGGAGGGCGCTGTGTCAAAGAGCCAGGATCGTGATCTCGGGATGCACCGCGGTATCACCCGACGCGACTTCGTCAATGGCATGGGGGTCGCCGTCACGGGCGCACTCATCACACCTGACTGGCTGTCTGCGTTCGGGAGCCCCGATGGGTACAGGCCGCAGGAGTACTATCCACCGGCCCAAACTGGAATGCGCGGAAGTCACGCCGGTTCGTTCGAGGTCGCGCACGCGCTCCGTGATGGGGGCGCCTGGGCCGATGTCGCCGACACCCGTGAGCACTACGACTGCGTGGTGGTCGGAGGGGGGCTGAGTGGGCTCTCAGCGGCCTACTTCTTCCTGACGTCGGCTGGCCGGGGCGCACGTGTGCTCGTGCTCGACAACCACGACGATTTCGGCGGCCACGCCAAGCGCAACGAGATGACCTACCGAGGCCGCACGCTGATGCTGAACGGCGGCACGTCGTACATCGAGTCCGTGGGGCAATACAGTACCGTCTCCAGGACGATGCTCGCCGCAATCGGTATCGACATAGCAAGTGCGACGGCCACCAGCAACGCAGGCATGGGATTCTACCGCTCGCTGGGCCTTGGCAACGCCACGTTCTTCGCGAAAGAGGTGTTCGGCGAGGATCGGCTCGTAATGGGACGAGGGGGATCGGGGAGCCGCGGATGGGCCGATTGGCTCGCGCAGACCCCGCTCTCTGCAGACGTACGCGGGGACATCGCGCGGCTCTACGATGACGCTGCGAACCCAGACTACATGTCCGGACTGTCCGATGTGGACAAGAAGGAGCGGCTAGCGCGGATCAGCTATCGGGACTTCCTGCTCGATCTGGCCAAGGTGCACCCCGATGTGATCGCGTTCTTCGATGACCGCCCGAAGGGCAGCTTCTGCGTAGGTATCGACGGCTATCCGGCACTCTATGGATGGGCCCAGGGCTACCCCGGCTTTCAGGGGATGAACCTCGAGCCCCTGCCGCGCGTGAGCCCGCTCACCCACATCGGGGGCGGACAACACGGTCGCGAAAGCGAGTGGAACCACGGAGACGACCTCTACTTTCCGGACGGGAACGCGACGGTGGCGCGACTCCTGGTTCGCGCCATGATTCCCGACGCGCTTCCCGGGCATTCGCTGGACGACTCTATAACCTCGCGGCTCGCGTACGACCGGATCGACCGCGATGGCTCCGACGCTCGAGTTCGGCTCAACAGCACGGTCGTATCAGTCCGGCACCTGGGCGACCCAGAGGCGGCCCGGGAGGTCGAGATCACCTACGTGCGCGATGGCAGGGCCGAGAAAGTGCGGGCGGATCATTGTGTGATGGCCTGTTACAACGGGGTCATCCCGCACCTCGTCCCCGAGATGTCCGATGAGCAGAGCGCGGCGCTCATGTATGGCGTCAAGATGCCGATCGTCTACACGAACGTGCTGCTCCGCAATTGGACGGCCTTCACCAACTTGGGCATCTCGAGGGCGACCTCCCCGGGCATGTACCACACCGGAGTCAATCTGGGCCGGTCCGTGCAATTCGGTGACTACCAGCCCTCCACGTCGCCTGACGACCCGATGATTCTGCACATGACCAGGGTGCCTTGCGCTCCGGGACACCCGAAGAAGGAGCAGCATCGCATGGGGCGGCAGGATCTGCTGGACGCGAGCTTCGAGACCTTCGAGCGCAACATCCGGGACCAGCTCGGTCGAACCTTGGAGGGTGGAGGCTTCGACCCGGCCCGGGACATCGAAGCGATCACGGTCAATCGCTGGCCGCACGGCTACGCGTATAGCTACGACACCTTGAACGACCCGATCGAGTGGGCGCTGTTCGCCCCCGACGATCGGCCCTGCGTAGTCGGGAGCCGGCGATTCGGTCGGATTTCCATCGCCAACTCCGACGCCGCAGCCTCGACGCACACGGACTCCGCCATCGACGAGGCACACCGAGCGGTCCGCGAGCAACTCGTTGTTCGAAGCCGCGCCCGCCACACGAACTCCGGTAGCGACCTGATACCATCGAGATAAGGCCGTGAGCGCGACGGTTCCAAGCGAAGCGCGCGTTGTCATCATCGGGGGGGGAGTGGCGGGCTGCAGCCTGCTCTATCACCTGACGCGCATGGGTTGGAACGATGTCGTCCTGGTGGAGAAGGACGAGCTCACGAGCGGCTCGACCTGGCACGCTGCCGGACTCTGCACGCAGTTCATCCCCAGCTACAACTTGATGAAGCTGCTCCAGTACAGCCTCGACCTGCACGGGTCCCTGGAGGCCGAGACCGGCCGGACGGTCGACTTCCACCGCTGCGGGAGTGTGCGCCTCGCGGAATCTCAGGATCGCCTCGATGACTTTCACTACCGGAAGAGCATCGCCGACTTGCTCGGGGTTCCCTTCGAGATCGTATCTCCGGAGCGAGCTCTAGAGCTATTTCCGCTGCTCGATCTGGATGGGGTCGTCGGCGCAGCCTACCTCCCGACAGATGGGCACGTCGATCCTAGCGACGTGACTCAAGCGCTTGCGAAGGGAGCTCGCGCCAGGGGGGCGAAGATCCTCGTGCACACGACCGTGACCGCGATCGAGCGATCCAGCAGCGGTTGGGTGGTCACCACCTCGAAGGGGGAGATCCGCGCCGAAATCGTCGTCAACGCCGCTGGTCAGTGGGCGAGGCAAATCGGCCGCATGGTCGGGGTCGAGCTCCCGATCGTGCCGCTCGAGCACCAGTTCTTGGTCACGGAGCAAGTCGAAGAACTCAGCTCACTCGAGCTGGAGCTGCCGGTCCTTCGGGACGCATCGGCCTCCTTCTACGTTCGCGAGGAGGGAGGCGGGCTGCTCGTCGGCCCTTTCGAACGCAATCCGAAACCGTGGGCGCTGGAGGGGATCCCCGAGGACTTCCACAGTAGTCTGCTCCCGCCCGACCTCGATCGGCTCGAATCAGTGCTCGCGGCTGCCGCTCGCCGCGTACCCGCCTTCGCAAACGTGGGCATCAAGAGCATCATCAACGGGCCCGACGGCTATACGCCTGATGGCAAATGTCTGATGGGGCCGGTACCCGGTCTCCAGGACTTCCACGTCCTGGCCGGCTTCAGCATTTTCGGCATCGTCTTCGGTGGCGGCGCGGGGAAGTATGCCGCGGAATGGATTGTGCATGGGCAGCCCAGTGACAACATGTGGGAGCTGGATGCGCGTCGCTTCGGCGACTACGCCAGCTCGGTCGAGTACGTGGCGGAACGCGCCTGCGAAGTGTATGAACGCGAGTACGCCATCCATTATCCCGAAGAGGAGCTCCCCGCCGGGCGGCCGCTGAAGACGAGCCCGCTCCATGATCGACTGCTCGCCACGGGAGCCGTGTTCGGCGCCCGATTCGCGTGGGAGCGCCCGCTGTGGTTCTGCCACGAAGGCCCGGCACGAGACGAGTACTCCTTCCATCGCGGAAACTGGCACGCTGCTGTCGGGAAGGAGTGCTCCGCGGTTCGCTCGTCTGTCGGCGTGCTCGATCAAACGAGTTTTGCCAAGTATGAAGTCGCGGGGCCGGGCGCAGAGGGGTTTCTCGACCGTCTCTGCGCAAACGCACTTCCGCGCTCGGTCGGCCGAATGTCGCTAACGCAGATGTGCACGCCGAAGGGCGGCATCGAGTGCGACGTGACCGTGACCAGACTCGCGGACGAGCACTTTTATGTGGTGTCCGCCGCCGCGACAGAGTGCCACGACTTCGAATGGCTGGCGCGCCACCTGCCGCAGGACGACAGCGTCGAACTCGCCAACGTCACGGACCGGGATGGGGTACTCACACTCGCAGGTCCGCGCTCGCGCGACGTGCTCCAGGCGATTACCGACACCGACTGCTCGCGAAGCGCCTTCCCTTTCTTTCGCTGCCGCGAGCTGCGTGCAGGTACGGCGCCCGTGCGGGTGCTCCGAGTCTCCTACGTCGGCGAGCTCGGCTACGAGCTTCACCATGCCAGCGAGCATCAGACGTATCTATACGATCTCTTGATGGAAGCCGGCCGGCAGTACGGGATCATCGACTTCGGCTACCGAGCACTCGACTCCATGCGGCTGGAGAAGGCCTACCGTCTCTGGGGCTCCGACATGTCGGCCGACTACACCCCTCTCGAGGCTGGGATGGGCCGCTTCGTCAATTTCGACAAGGGCGACTTCATAGGCCGCGACGCACTACTCCGTCAACGCGAGCGCGGGCTAGAGCGTGGGCTCGCCTGCATCGTCGTCGACGCGGACGACGCCGATCCTCATGGCTACGAGCCGATTCTTGCCGGCCGCGAGAGGATCGGCTACGTCGCCTCCGGCGGATACGGGCATACCGTGGAGAAGACGATCGTTCTGGCCTACCTGCCGGTCCGGTATCTCGAGCCCGGCACGGACCTCGTGGTGGAGATCCTGGGCGAGCGCCGGGCGGCGCGGGTCGTGCAGCAGCCGCTCTACGATCCCGACAACCAGCGCCTGCTCAGCTGACGGAGAGCCAGTCCCTTGCCGTGGCGGCATTCTCCAGGCCGGCACTGTATGCCTCGGTGAATGAGCCGTGATTCGCTCGCGTGATTACGACGCGCCCGACATCGTTTGCGATCACAGGCAGAATTTCGGTCACGTATCCGGGTGATCTGACAACCCACGAGTGGGCTCGCAAAGGCAGCCTGATTTCCACGAGATGATCGATGCTGCCCGGGAAGATCTCTTCGAGTCGCCGCGCCGACCGCTGGCACTGCTCGACAACCCAGTCATCGTCCAGTAGCGACGCCCGGTCCTCCGGTCGGTTCGTCCAATCGCACGTGAGCACCTGCGGAGAATCGGGATCGACGCTCCCGCCGTTGAGAACCCAGTCCGCGGACAAGATATTGTTAATCGGTCCTTCATTCATCCAGGTGATGAACGCCCCGTCATAGATCCTGCGGTCGTAACACATGTTCATGACCGAGATATCGTTGTAACTCATGTTGCCGATGGCTGCTTTCTGCTCTTCCGGCATATCTGTAACGACGTACGCTGCTATGTGTTTTTGGCCGCCCCAGATACATGTCTTGCATCGTATCGTATGCAGCTTGTTCGCCTGCAAATACGTGACGTCGACGTTCCTGCCGTCGACGGTGTTGGCCACTGCCACCACGAACGCCCCCGTTCTAATTCGGTTCGCACCGTGAGCTCGGACACCAGCGGCCAGTGCCTCCGCCATCGGCGCCAGTCCGCCTGGAAACGCCCCATAGCCTTCGTAGTCGCCCAGGCCTGCCATCGAAAGTCCTGCGAGCGCAGACATGTTTCTGGGATAACCGCCGGTCTCGGTGGGGCAATATGAGTCACACCACTGGATCACTTCCTCGGCAAACCGGTTGTCGTTGAGCCACTGCTCGAAGCTCAGCTTCTCGAGTGCCAGGACTTCCTCACGCACCGACCGATGGGAAATCGGGTCACCGCGGAAAAGAGAGGACCGCCCCTCACCCAATCGGCTCTCCGCTTCTTCGCACGCATCCCGGAACCGGTAGAATTCGGCCCGCGTGGCTTCGTCAAAGGGAAGTTCGTCGAATCCAGTCTGATAAAAGTCTGGAATGACCTTGTTGCCAACGATGTAGCCGACATTGCTGCTGGGAAGGGGTGTTGGTGCAATGCCGAATTCTGCATCGATGAAGTCCGCCAGTCGGGAACCTGTGCCCGTATACGCCGCACCTTCCGTGAAGTCGATGCCCCGCCACTTCGAGCGCTGGGCGTTGCCACCGCTTCTCGGCTCCTTCTCCAAACACACCAGTTCTGCATCTGGAAGGTGGTATGCGGCCACCAGAGCATTCGGCCCGGCGCCGACAATGACGACGTCTTTGTACTCTGTCGGAGATGGAAGCTGGAATTCGTGACCGTCCCGGAGCAGGTGCGCCGGTCCCCTGACGATGTGTCGACGATTGGTGCGAACAGCCGCCTGCCGCATCGGTGCTTGCGAATAGGCTCTTTCAAACGGCAGGCCTACCGCGGCAGCGCCGGCACCGCCCATGATCACAGTTCGAACAAACTTTCTTCGCTTCATTAATATCTCGCTTTTGCGGCTCTCTAGCGCTGCGTTCAGGGAGGTGACCGGGTCGCCCAGGCGCGCAAGATGCGCCGCATACCAGTGGAGCGCGAGCGCCGTCGCGGAGCACCTTCCATTTGACGGTCACATCTTGACAATCAAGTGGTGTGTGCCGAACGTCGATCTCGTCCTCTTCGAGAAAAGGCTATGGACCAAGGCAATACCGACGTCATCCAGGGCACCCTCGACCTGCTGATCCTGAAGACCCTCAGCCTGTCGCCGTTACATGGGTACGGGATCGCTAAAAGAATCGAGCAAGTCTCTCAGGGTGTGTTCAAGGTGAACCCCGGCTCGTTACTCACCTGCCTAAAGCGATTGGAACGAGGGGGGTGGCTGGATTCTGAGTGGAGACAGACCGAGAATTCTCGCCGCGCGAAGTACTACACGCTGACTCGAGCGGGCCTCCGACACTTGGAGGCCGCGACCGGGCAGTGGCAGCGGCGATCCGTTGCCATGGGGCGCTTGCTCGGGGCGGAGGGATAGCAAGATCCTAACATTCGCGCTGGTCTCGTTTCAGGGGGTCACGTCACCATTCTCGGCCTGGGTGATCGCGGTCTCGATCCTCGGTCTGGGTGCTCTGTGGGCTCCGGTGGTGGTCGTGATGGCGGGAATGCCGAGCGGCGCGATGGTCTACCTGTTCGGTGCCCGCTACGAGACGGCATCTGATGTGGCGGTCGGGACCGTGGTGGTCGCCTCGGCCGCATCTGTGGTGACGCTGTCGATCCTCCTCGTACTCATGGGTGCGTGAGCCACGATCTCTGGCGCCTCACGCTCTGGGATGTCAGGATGCCCTCTCAGCGATGACTCAAGCTTAGATGTCCTTCGATGACCGACACCCTGCTGGCGACCCTGGAGATCATCGATGCGCATCCACGGGGGCCGTGGACGATGGCCTTGCTGGCCGGGGTCGCCGTCTTCTTCACCCTGACCTCGGGTGTCTTCCAGCTCACCGGTGTCTGCTACATCTGGCGGAGCACCTTGGGGCGCTTGGCCGCGAGCGGGGACCGGGCCGAGCGACAGCAGATGACGCCCTTTCAGGCGGCGGCTACGTCACTGGCTGGGACCGTGGGCATGGGCAACATGGCGGGCGTCGCGGTGAGTGAGGCCATCAAGCAGGGTATGGCTCTCCGTCGGTCGACGCCCTCATCGTGTCGGGGGCCATCGCCACGTCTTGTTTGTCGACGCAGATCGGCTCCTACGTGTACTTCGAGACGAGCTTTGTCTCACTTGTGAGTGAGCGTCCCTTCAGGATTCTACGGTGGGTCTATTTCCTGCCCGGCATCGCTATGGCGGGGGTCGCTGATGTGGACCGCATGTGGTTGGTCGCTAACATTGCCGTGGCGGCTAAGAAATCCAGGGAGGACTGCATATGACAACGAAGGACGACCGTCCGTCGAAGGACCCAACGCCCAACAAGAAGGCCCTGAACAGGCGAGACTTCGTCAAGACGGGCGTCGTTGCCGGGTTGGGTTCTGGGGTTCTGTTGGATTCAGCCGAAGCGCAAGCGCAGGTCCCGGCGAGTGGCACGCAACAAACGGTCTGGCACTATGAGGCAGATGTCGTTATCGCGGGAGGCGGGTGCGCGGGCCTGACCGCAGCCATTCGCGCGGTGGACCTCGGGGCCAGCGTGCTTGTGGTGGATCAGAACTTCGACCTCGGCGGCCGTATGCTGCACAGTGCGGGCCGGATGTCGCTCGGCGGAGGCGACCCGGTTCAGCAGAGAGACATGAGCGGCGAGAGCGACCGAGAGGGGTTCGTCACGGTCGCTCCCATTGAGGAGCCGGAGGAGCTGGATGACGACGTCGAGCTCCTGTTCACGGACCTCACCGACTGGTCGGTCGTCGACCCCAAGGGTCAGGCCCCCTACCGGTACAACGAGCGGGAGTTGGCGCGTGCCTGGGCCGAGAATTGTCCGGCGACTCGGCAGTTCCTGATCGACAACTACGTCCGCTTCTCGAGGGTCGCGGGCACGCACGGCGGCGGAGGGCTGTCGCGCGCGCGCTTGGCGACCTGCTTCCTCATGCTGGGCGACGTGACGGACATCAAGGCGGGGACCATCACCGCGGAGGACGCGGGTGTAGCCGATCGCGAGCGTTCGAGTGCGTTCGCGCCCCTGCGCATGAACAACGCGAGCCGCTCCGTCGGACCCAACGCCGTGGCCAACGGCGCCGCGCTCTCCCGGTGTCTGGAGTTCTCGGCCCGCGAGAAGGGCGTCCAGTTCATCCTGCACCGCCGTTTCGACGAGATCGTTCGCGAGCAGCCTGTTGCGGGCAGGGTTCTGGGGATAAAGGCTCACTATTCCCCACGGCAGCACCCTGAGAGCGGCGAGGTCCTCCAGAGCCTTTGGCAGAACGGCAACATCGACGAGCGGCGGGACACCGTGAACATTAGGGCCCGCAAGGCCGTCATCCTCGCCAGTGGTGGTCACGCGGGAAACCCCGAGGTCCGCAGCATGTTCTACCCGGCCCTGCGCGAGCCCGCTTTCCCGACGAGCGGTCGGGCCCTGCTGGGGTCCGGAGGTCAGGACGGATCAGCGCTCATCGCCGGCCTGAGGATCGGCGCGAACCTGGCGGGCATGCAGCAAAATCTCTCGTATTTCACGACGTTCCACATCTCGACGCGTCTCGGTACCCGCGACGCGTATACCGGCATGATGCCCGGACACCCGACGTTCGGCTTCCGCGGGTCTGCCGGGTTCAGTGTCGGAAGCTCGGGCTTCGAAGAGTTCATCGCCGTGAACCAAGTCGGGAAGCGCTTCTTCAACGAAGTCCGTCTGCCCGCACGGCCCGGTCCGAGCGCGTACCCTGGCGACCGCGGCGCCCCGGGGCGGGGGCTCGATCACACCCCGCTCGATTGGCGCAATTGCCGCAAGGAGTGGGTGAGGGAGATGTACAACTACGACCATGGTGTGCATGCCGCCCTAGCGCTGAACGAGGGGTCGGAGGCCCCCGACTACTACTCGGGCCCGCTCTGGGCCGTCTTCGACCAGGACGCGGTCGATCGCAACGGGTGGGAGCTGCGCTACCCCTACGTGTCGGACAACGGCTACTTCTTCCAGGCCGATACCATCGAGGACTTGGCGGAGCAGATATACGCGGGCCATGAGTTTCAGCGCGTGCCGCTGAAGTACCTGGCCGACACGGTGGGCACCTGGAACGGTTATGTGGAATCGGGTGCCGACCCCGAATTCGAGCGGGAGGTGGATGCCCCCATGAATCGCATCGCGACCGGCCCCTTCTATGCGCTCTCGATCATGGTGATCTGGCACGATTCCTACGGCGGTTTGCGGGTCAATGGCCGCCAGCAGGTCGTGGACATGCAGGGCCAAGTGATTCCCGGTCTCTATGCGGGAGGTGAGGCCGTGGGGGGATTCAACAAGCACGGCCTGGGCAAGGGTCACGTGCATGGCTACATCGCGGGGACGCACGCCGTCGAAGAGCCGTCGCTTTGATGTTGAGGCTTGTGGTCGGCGTCCTGGGGCTCGCGTGCCTCATCGCCCCGGCCGCCGTCGCACAACAACAACCCGACACGGTCCTTTTGGAGCGGGGCCAGCGACTCTATAAGGAGAACTGCGCGCTTTGCCATAGGGACTTGGGCGCCGGCGATCCGCCGACGTTTCCGGCCCTGCGTGGCAGTGACCAGCTTCGGGACCCCATGCGGGTCGTGCGCACGATCCGACAGGGCAGGGACCGCATGCCTCCATTTCCCGGCCTGACCGCCGAGGAACTGTCCGCTTTGGTGAATTACGTTCGCAACGTCTGGGCGGACGGCTCTAGCAATGTGACCACCGAGGAAGTAGCGGCGGTGCTAGGGGGACTCGAGGAAACGCTGCCAATGGGATCGGTCTGGGACGGCGTATTCACCGAGGCACAGGCGAACCGCGGCCAGGCTGCGTACGAGGGTGCTTGTGGCACGTGTCATGGCCACAGATTGAATGGCGCTCCAGACGATCCGGATATGCGCTCGACGCCGCCTCTGGCGCGTGCGAGGTTTCTCCGCGTCTGGCAGGGAAGGTCGCTCGCGACCTTATTCGAATTCACGCGGGCGACGATGCCGGAAGACAACCCGGACTCGATGACCGAGCAGGAGTATGTCGATGTCATTGCCTACATGCTCCTCCTCGGCGGGATGCCGGCGGGAGATGCCGAACTTCAGCCCGACGCGCAGAGTCTCGCCCGGGTGGTCATACGAGCGGGGCGATAGCATGAGGGTCGGAAGACGAACATTGCTGATCCTCGCCGCACTGATGCTCTCGCTCGCAACAGCCACGGCGGCCCAGGCGCAGACGGTCCGTGAGTGGCGATATGTGTCGGATCCCGATGGGGAACGCTGCACGGTCGCTGTCCGAGAGGTGCCACTGCGAACGCCTGTGCTGGGGGAGATCCGGGTCAGGATGCGGGCGTCCTCATTCAACGGCCGGGACCGCTACCGCATCGCCGGCCAGTGCGACGACGTTCAGGTCCCACTCTCCGACGGCGCGGGTGAGGTCACCGCGGTCGGAGAGGGCGTCACGCGCTTCGTGATCGGCGACCGCGTGGTCACGACCTTCTTTGCCGAGGCATGGATCGACGGGGACCAGCCTCCGGGAGCCAATCCGTACCGTCGCGGTGGACCCGGGCCTGGCGTTCTCACGGAGAGCTTTGTCGCCGATGCGGACGGCTTCGTGGCCATCCCCGACTACCTGTCGTACGAGGAGGCCGCCACACTCACGACGGCCGGGCTCACCGCCTTTAACGCGCTGTTCAAGCACGGGGATCTTCAACCCAACGACTACGTGCTTTTGCAGGGCACCGGAGGGGTCTCGAGCTTCGGGCTTCTGTTCGCGGCTGCGGCCGGGGCGCGACCCATCATCACCTCATCCAGCGACGAGAAGCTCGCCCGGGCGGTGGAGCTCGGTGCGGTCGGAACGGTGAACTACCGGCGCAACCCCGAGTGGCACGAAGGGGTGTTGGAACTCACCGCAGGCCGCGGCGTCAAGCACGTTCTGGAGATCGGAGGCAGGGAAACGCTGCCGCGAGCGATGCAGGCGTTGGACTTTGGCGCCCATGTATCCCTCATCGGGGGCCTCACGGGCTTCAACGGGCAGGTATCGTTCTTCCAGCTCTTCAACAAGAACGCCTCCGTCACCGGATTTCAGGTGGGGTCGCGCGCGGACTTCGAGGCGATGAACCGATTCCTCTCGGGCCACCAGATCCGCCCGATCGTGGACCGCGTGTTCGACTTCGAGGAGGCGGTCGAGGCGTTCGACTTCTTCATGAACGGCGACTTCATGGGCAAGGTGGTCGTTCGGCACTGATTGGCCACCGCCCAAGTGTCGCTTACAACTCGAAGCGCATCCCTTCGCGTGCGAGCGTGAAGCCTCGCCGCGCGATCTCCGCTTGTTGCGGACCGCCGTCGTCCAGGGCAGGGTTCGAATTGTTGATATGCGTGAGCACCACCTCCGCGAGCCTGTCGTCCACGACCGACTGAAACGTGTCCATCGTCTGCAGGATCAGGGGATGCGGCAGATCATCCATGGAGCGTCCCGGCATCTCGTCCATGGACCAGAACGATGCGTCGAGGAGTGCTACATCCACACTGGCCACGGCTTCTGCGGCGTCCTTGTCCCAGAGGTGCCAGCCGTTGATATCCGGTAAGAAGAGCAGCGTGCGGCTCGGGCCGCGAAAAACGAAACCAACCGTGTCGGCGAATTCGTCCCGGTGCGGCACCTTCCAGAGCTGGACTTCGAGGTTGTCGTCGAGTCTGTGCCAGGTGTCGAAGGGGATCGGTGTGGGCACGAGTCGCCCCTGATCCACCAGGAAGCGCCATGGCTGATTGGAACTGATGAACTCCGCCATGCGGGGCGTGCAGAACAGCGGTGTCTCCGCCATCCCGATCCCCTCGTTCCCCAGGACGTCGAGTCCTGAGTAGTGCCCTATGTGCGCATGGGTGAGGAAGATCCCATCAAAGGGGCGTCGCTCCGCGGCGCGCCGACGGAAGCCGTCGTCGTCGATGAGGTCGATCTGGTGGGTGATGTCCGGCGTCGCGTCGACGAGATAGAACCTCTGGGCATCCGGCTCTATCAGCGCGATGGACGAGACGAAGCGGGGCCGGCCCTCGGCCCACAACTCGCGACCGTAGTTGCACCGGTCTGTATAACACCCGATCTGAGGGAAGCCCGCGTCCTGTGCGGTACCGAGCACGAGTGCATGGACCTCTCCGGCCGCAGGAAACGTACGTGCCAGGGCGCTCAGGCTGGAAGCGGGAAACGCCGCGACCGTGGCAAGCCCGGAGACGAACGATCGACGGTCCATGAGTTGGGTGCTGAAGGGTGATTCCTGCTGACCCGGGAGCCTAGGGGGCGAGCCCGTCATCAGCAAGAAAACCGCGCGGTCGGCGCATCAAGCGACGAGGACGTCGCTGGGCGACCCGGATCGCGATCCGGCGGCGTGGCGAAACCGGTAGCGTCAGGGGGGTGAACCAAAACGGGCCGCACCCTCTCGCAGAGGATGCGGCCCGTCCCAGGTCCTGCCCACGTAGGCTTGATAGCCTACCGGCTGGCGATGTCCGCTGCTTTGGCGCAGCTCTGGCTCCCGTCCTCCCACTCACGCGCGAAGCGACGCGCTCTCTCGTCGGCCGCATGGGCCCGCTCGACCAGCTCCGCGGGGATCGGTCCGCCCGCGACGAGCCCGAGCGGTTCGGTCCTCGCGAAGTAAATGCGCGAGTTCATCATTTCGTCGGTGGTCGCCGGACCGTATACCACCTCGGCCGTAGGATCCGGATTGTAAGGATTGGCGGCGGAGTTGTCGTACCACCAGGTCGTGATCATGGATGAGCCGGCCGGGATGAACAGTGGCTCATTCAGCTCATACTGGAACTGCCAGTTGAAGTCGTAGTTCGGTATCGAAAGCAGAGTCTCACGGAACTGCCTGTCGGGACGCTGGAGCTCGATCCTCACGGCCTTGCCTCGGTAGTGCGCGTGAGGACCCATCGACAGGAGGTAGATGTCCTCGTCGAAGTGAGTCGTATTCTGCACCTCGTAGTTCGGGTGCCCGGCCGGGATGACGAAGTCCCTGAACGGCTGGAGTCTGGTCTCGACGACGTGATCGAGCCGGTCGCCGTCCTCGTAGAACTGAATCCCCCCCCGGGTGTCGTCGATGATCTCGGTACCCGGGCCGACCTCTTTGTGGTAGTGCATGCTGATACTCATGTACTGATCCGGCACCATCAGGATGCCCCAGCCCTCGGGGAAGACGAAGGGCCCGCGCCCCGGTGTGCCGACGCCGAGAAGGCTTGACACCGTATGGTGCACCTTGGGGCCGGCGTTGATCTCGGTAGCGCGAATCCACCTGGGCTCCGTCAGCTCTCCCGAAATCACCCGCTGCGGCACCTGCGGCTGCCAGTCTTGGACCTGCTCGCAAACGAGGAGCGGCTCATCGAATCCGACGACCATGTCGGGCAGGCCCATCAACCACACCCTTCCGTCGGGTGCGACGGTCGGCTCCTGGATGTCGAGGTCTGCCGGGCTCTCGGCTGTCGTCGCTGGGGAGGGGTCACCCATCTGCGCACCCGTTTCAGCCCAATCGATCAGGATCTGCTTGTCCTCCGGGGGAAGGTAGCGTTCGTCCTTGAACGTACCCTGGTGCTGGATGGCGGCGCCCCAGGGCGGCATGTAGCCGGTGCTCACGACACCGGCGATGGCGGACGACCGCCGTCGCGCATCCTGAAACGTCGTGAGGGCAAAGGGGGCGATCATGCCACCGACGCTGACCGGGTTCTCGGTATGGCAGGTGACACAGTTCCTTCGCAGCACGCCCTGAACGGCGTCGTAGTACGTCACCGCATCTGGGGCTGCGGAGGTCGCCACGTCCCCGGCGGCTAGTCGATCGCCTCCCTGCGCGGCGGCATCACTCGCAAACAGGCTCGCGAGGACCGCGGCTGCGCCTACCAAGAGAGTCCGAGGGATTCGTCTGAAGTCCATGCCGAGCCTCCAGGAGCTGATCGAGCAACGACGAGATACATACAGAATGGCGGGTCTGCGCCCCGGGGACAATGCGGGCCGAGGCTCGTGAAGAGATGCGGCGGTGCCCAGGGCCGGCCAACGGAATGGACATGGATCGCCAGGCCATCTACCGTCGATCAATGGAATACAGAGTACTCGGCCGAACGGGCGTGCAGATATCCGTGTTGGCCTTGGGCACGGCGAACTTCGCCGACCCGACCCCCGAGGACGAAGCGAAGCAGATCCTGGAGGGTGCGGTCGACGCCGGAATCAACGTGATCGACACCGGTGACAGCTACGGAAAGGGGGAGGCCGAACGGATCATCGGTCGGGTTCTGAAGGGCAGTGGGCTCCGCAAGCAAGTGCTGCTTACCACCAAGGTCTTTCCACCGACTGGACCCGGACCCAACGACCGTGGCAATTCGAGGCTGCACATCATGCAGGCCTGCGAGGACTCCTTGCAACGGCTGCAGACGGACTACATCGACCTCTACTTCATCCACCGATTCGATCCCGATACCCATCAGGAGGAGACGCTGGCCGCTCTCGACGAGCTGGTCCGCTCCGGCAGGGTGCGCTACGTGGCCTGCTCCACGCACCCCGCTTGGAGGGTGATGGAGGCTCTGGCCATCAGCGATCGCCGAGGGTACGCGCGTTATTGTTGCGAACAGCCTCCCTATAACCTGCTCGATAGGCGCATCGAGAATGAGCTGGTACCGCTCTGCGTCGAGCACGGTCTGGGGCTCATGCCATGGTCGCCAATCGCCCAGGGTGTGCTGACCGGCCGCTACGCGAATGCCACTGCGTTCCCCGAAGGCTCGAGGGCGGCCTACAGAGGTGGCATTTATGCGGAGCGGATCAACCAGCCCGGGATCGATGTGGGCAACCGGTTCGTGGCCCTGGCGAGGGAAGCGGGGATCCCGCCGGCCCAGCTCGCTGTTCTCTGGGTGAAAGACCAGCCAGGCATCACGGCACCTATCATCGGTCCGCGTACGACAAGCCACCTCGAGGACCTCCTACCCGTGGGCGACATGCGGTTGAGCGACGACGTGCGAGAGGCATGCGACGAGCTGGTCCCGCCGGGCGGCATGGTGGCGAATTTCCATAATTCAGCGGGGTGGGGGGCGAGCAGTCGAAGGCTCGGGGTGGCGGACAGGGGGTAGCTCGCGGATCGAGGATGCTGGTCGAGGCTGCTTTTCCGCGCCCCCGCTGGGCGTATCTTGTGGGCCTACCGGTGGCTCAACCGAGAGTCCGCACTCTCCTCATGGACGACTCCCGATGTTTACCCAGGACCGACTCGAATACCAACCGATCCCGCTCCCTCACCGGCACCACATGTCCGACGAGGAGATGGTCACGGCGGCCCACGACTTCTATTCGTTCATGCAGCGCAGGCACACCGTTCGTGATTACTCCTCACGGGAAGTGCCCCGCGAGATCATCGAACGGTGTATTCTCGCTGCCGGGACTGCACCGAGCGGAGCGAACCATCAGCCCTGGCATTTCGTTGCCATCTCGAACCCGGAGCACAAGCACCGGATTCGGCTCGCGGCTGAGGAGGAGGAAAAGGGCTTCTACGAAGGTGGCGCGAGCGAGGAGTGGCTCCGTGCGCTCGAGCCCGTGGGCACCAACCAGGAGAAACCGCACCTCGACATCGCGCCCTGGCTCATCGTGATCTTCGCGCAACGATACGGACAGTTCGCCGACGGACAGAAGTTCAAGAACTACTATGTGCCCGAGAGCGTCGGCATCGCCACGGGTTTCCTGATCGCGGCGCTCCATCACGCTGGCCTGGCATCGCTGACCCATACACCCAACCCGATGAAGTTCCTGAATGGGCTGTGTGATCGCCCCGACTCCGAAAAGCCGGTGATGATCCTGGCCGTGGGTCATCCTTCGGAAGATGCGACTGTACCCAGCGTGGCGAAGATCAAGAAGCCGCTGGACGAGATCCTGTCAGTGCGTGAGTAGAGGAGCCGCGCCCTCGTTCGACCTCTCCCACGAAGAGTTTCAGCGCATGGGCCAGCGAGTCCTGGACTCGATGTGGGAGGCCGTCCGGAGGGGGCAGGAGGATCCGATCCTACCCTCGGCTCGAGGCCACGAGATCCGGGAGCTTTTGGACGCACCTCTCCCACGCGAGGGCATCGCCGTCGACGAGGTGATCGAGTCCTGGGTCGACACCCTCCTCCCCCTTTGTCGGCACAACGGGCACCCACGCTTCTTCGGGTACGTGGTGACCTCGCCCGACCCGGTGGGGATCTTCGCCGACGCCATGGCGTCCGCCATGAACCAGGGCCTCACCGCCTGGCGTTCCGCTCCGGGGGCAACGGAAGTCGAGCGTGTCGTGCTCAGGTGGCTCGATGAGCTGGTGGGCTTCTCCGGTGAGGGCAGCGGGATCCTCACGAGTGGGGGGTCCTCCGCCAACTTCCACGCGCTCGCTTTGGCGGTCCGCAAAGCGGACGTCTCGGCCCCGAGGCACCGTCAGGCGATCTACATGAGCACCGAGGCGCACGTTTCGATGAAGAAGGCGGGTCGCGTACTCGGCGTGCCGGACGAGCAGATCCGGCTGGTCCCGGTCGATGCGAGTCGTCGAATGCGCACCGAACTTCTTTTGGCCTGGTTGCATCAGGACCGGGAGGCGGGGTTGGTCCCCGTCGCGGTATGCGCCTCCGCCGGTGGTGCGAACACAGGCGCGATCGATCCGCTTGAGCAGATCGCCGACGTCTGTGAAGCGCAGGACGTATGGCTTCACATCGATGGTGCCTACGGGGCCCCGGCCGCGGCGACCACGAAGTACGCGTGGATGCGGGACTCGTTCGCTCGCGCCGATTCGTTGTCGCTCGATCCCCACAAGTGGCTCTTCGCGCCGGTGGACGTCGGCTGTCTTCTCCTCCGAGACGAAACATTGAGCCGGGCGCTGTTCGGCTGGGAGAGCGAGTACACGGCTATCACCCAGACCGACCCGATCGAACGCTTCGCGTTCTTCGATCACGGTCTCGAAATGACACGCCGCTTCCGAGGCCTGAAGGTGTGGTCGATCCTCAAGGCTCGGGGTGCCGACGCCATCGTGGAGACGATTCGCAGAGACATCGAGCTGCGTGAAGCGCTCGACGATCGCATCGCTCGCGAGCCCTCCCTCGAGCACCTCGGTTCGGAGCTGAGCATCAGTTGCTTCCGATTCCGGCCCTCCTCCGATGAGACGGAGGGCGAAGTCGACGAGCTGAATCGACACATACTCGAGACCATCGTCCAGGAGGGCTCCGCGTACATGTCGCCCACCTACCTCGAGGGCCGATACGCGTTGCGGGCCTGCATCGTGAACTTCCGCACGACGATCGAGGACATCGACTTTCTGCTCGACGAGGTCCTGCGCATTGGCGGAGCAGGGTAGGTCGCGCACGAAATAGCACGTGCCGTTGACTTCCCGACACGCTCATGCTCGGCCACCTCCATCAATCGGGACCGGGGAGGGTCGAGAACTCACGGCGTGCTCAGCTCGGTAGTGTAGAACGGCTCCAAGCCGTCGATCGCTTCGAGCGGCTGGCTGTTCACATCCCAACGGAATAGGCTGACCACCATCCGGTCGGGCAGGAAGTCCACTAGAGTGAACCCGTGTTGCTCGATGGGTGGCACGGTCTCGACCAGATCGAGGTGCCCGGATGGTGAGGAGCCCACGCCGCGAACCGCCGACGGGAAGCCTCCTTCTGACGTGCCGACCGGACCGCTCAGGACAGTCGTCACCGGGTTTGAGGCGAGGTTCAGCGTGCCGGAACGCTGCATCGTGCCGGCGCCAATCGCGTGGAGGTCACCGCTCACGACGAGCGGCGTGCGGGCCCGCATGCCCGACATCGCGTCCACCAGCCGATCATGCTGACTGAGCCATCCGTCCTGCCAGTAGGGCTTCGGAACGGCCGTTGTGAGCGCGCCGACGGCGCGGTCAAGGACGTCGGGATACCACTCGCCCCATTTCCCGGCGCTCCAGCCCATGGGGTTCGAAGGCGCGTGGACCACGTGGCGGACCCCGGGAGACGTGGTGCGTGCGAGCAGCCACTCCTCGACGGTCGGGTCCACGAAGACGGCCTGGGGTCCGAGTGTCATGGTGCGGCGAACGTCGTAGAGCAGGACCTCGGCCAGGCTTCCGTAGCGGATCGTGCCGAAGCTCTCGGAGAGGTAGCCTCGGTCGCTCGATGCCGACCATGGCAGCCCCAATGGTCGATTTGCTTCGGGCAGAAACTCCGGGTAGTAGAGTTGCTGCGTCGCACGGGCGAGTTGAAGCTGAAACCATGCGATCGGGAACGCACCCGCTGCGTCGTTCTCCCAGTGGTCGTGATCGTCCTGTAGGAAAAAGACCGGCGTCGATCGGAAGTTCGTACCGTAAACGGGCACGATCTGAGGTTCCGCCGCCAGCATGAGCGCCGCCTCGTTGCTCGTGCCGAAGACGGACCCTGAGAAGTCGAAGTTCGAGGTCTCCGCTCTGGGGCTGAGCGCCCCCGTGCGCTGGCCACTCCACCGGTGGAGGTCCCAGTAGATGTGGTCTCCATTGGCGACGGCCGCGTCCGGGTTGAACGACAGCGCCCGACGCAGTAGACGGTTGCGGATCGCGGTGGGGAGGTTCCCCCTACGCTGCCCTATCCCCGTGTAGGTGCCCTCTGGCCCGCCCGCACACGTGAAGAAGAGGAGGCGGAACCGCTCTGGGCGGGCATCCGCCGGAGGGAAGGTGGACAGCGTCCATGGCTCACAGAGGGACGAGCCGTTCGCCGCCACGAGCGAAAGGGAGTGGGTGGCACCCGCGTCCAGGTCCGTGGCATAGAACTGCCAGAACCTGCCACTCGTATCGTTCATCCGGCCCGGGAAACTGCGCGCCCCGACTCGGAGTGTGGGAGCCGCCAAGAGGGCCTCTTCGAACGAGACCTTGAGCAGGATCCTCGACTCGCTGACAGTCGGGAGGAGGTGTCGCACCTGACCGGCATCCCAGACTTGTGACTGCCGTGGCGCGATCCGGCTCGTCAGGGCATCGAGCGGCCCGCCTCCAAAGAACGCCGCGCTCATCGCGCCGGCGCTGCCTGCGAGGAACTTCCGCCGGTCGACGAGCGGTCCCCTGGCCATGAAATACCTTCCCGTGAAAGGTGTACCACCCATCGTGCCTGTCCGTGGGGAGCTGGTCAAGTCGACGGTGTGGATGAGCCGCACCATGGCATGGAGGTTGGTGGAGTCCAGTTCGAAATCCTCCATATGCCGGGCGAGACTTACGATCACCTCACCGTCTGGCTGCCCCAGATTCGGGCGGCTTTCGTGGGTGACAACCTCTACGGGTCGTTCCCGAACATGTACACACTGCGGGGGTGGATAGTGAGGTCCCTGAGGTTCGTAAGCCCGGCCAGCGGGCTCATGTCGGTCGGCGTCGGCGCAGTTCTTGGCACAGTTTGAGTCCGGAGGCTCCGTGCTCTAAGTTGCCGACCTAGCAGCTGCGTACCAGGTAACCTGCTGTAGCGGACGACTCCGGGCCGGCCTGACTAGCGGAGCCAACGACTGCGGCCAAACGTGGCTTTCGGTCGCTTGCGCACGGGTCTTGCACGCGAGCGATAGATGCTTTGCCGTAACCTACTCTGACGCGGAGACATCACCATGATCCGGCATCGTCGCCTCTTCCTTCTTCTCGGTGTTGCGGTCGCCCCGGCCTGCTCGACGTCCGCGGTCATCTCGAGGGACTCCTGCGATGAGCCGGCCAACGAGATCGTTGCAGAGAACTGCCAGCCCGGAGACCCTCCCACCGAGTGGGACATCAACGGCTACGGGGACCCGAGCATCCAGGGCTTCGGCGACGACATCAGCGTGGGGCAGGGGGAGACGATCAACTTCAAGATCCGGACGGGCTCGGATGACTATCGCATCGATATCTACCGAATGGGCTACTACAGCGGGGCGGGAGCTCGACGCGTCGACACGATCGAACCCTCGGCCGCGCTACCGCAGGACCAGCCCGACTGTCTGACCGGAGAGGTGCCCGTATTGGATCAGGCAGGGGCGTTGGTGCCTGCCGGCGCGCCCCTCTTCGACTGTGGCAACTGGGCCGTCTCGGCCTCGTGGCGGGCGCCGCTCGACGCCACGTCGGGCATCTACTTCGCTCGATTGGTCCGCCAGGATCCTGTCGAAGGCGACTACTGGCGGAACGACCAGTTCCGTCCCTCGCAGCTGCCGCCCGGTGCGGAGGACGACCCGCTGTGGGAGGCGTACGCGGCGGTGATGGCGAATCCACTACGTGAGCCCAGGGCGAGTCACATCTATTTCGTTGTTCGCGATGACGATGGAGACTCGGAGATGCTGTTCCAGACCTCGGACGTGACGTGGCAGGCGTACAACCGGTACGGGGGCCACAGCGTTTATGGACGGCTCAACCCCCAGAGGGTGCGCCTTCACGGCGGCCCGCCACGCGCCCACAAGGTGAGCTACAATCGCCCGTTCGAGACACGTCACTATCGAGCGGTCAACATGCCGCTCAACTCCGAGTACCCAATGGTCCGGTGGCTTGAGCGTAACGGCTACGACGTCAGCTACACGTCGGGCATAGACACCGACCGGCGAGGCGATGAGATCCTCGAGCACAAGATCTTCATGTCGGTGGGTCACGACGAGTACTGGTCGGGTGAGCAGCGCCGCAACGTCGAGGCCGCCCGAGAAGCGGGCGTACACGTGGCCTTCTTCAGCAGCAACGAGGTGTACTGGAAGGTCCGCTGGGAAGAGAGCATCGACGGCAGCGGGCAGCCCTACCGCACGCTGGTCACCTACAAGGAGGTGTCCCGCAAGATGGACCCCGCCGACGACGTTTGGACGGGACAGTTCCGGGACCACAGGCCGTACAACCCGGAAGGGGCGTGGCCGGAGAACGCTCTGACGGGCACCATCTTCACGGTCAACGCCTGGCGTAACGACCCTCTCATCGTGGACGCCGAGTTCGCCAGCCTACGCATCTGGCGCAACACGGAGATCGCGGCACTGCAGCCCGGCGAGCGCTACGTGTCCATCAAGGGCATCCTCGGCCACGAGTGGGACTCGGACATCGACAATGGCGCCCGCCCACCCGGTCTGTTCCGGATCTCGGCAACCACGGTCGACAACGTACTCTTCTGCCTGCACCCGGGGAGAGGGTGCGAATCGGGCACGGCGACGCACAACGCGGTGCTGTATCGCCACTCGAGCGGAGCGTTGGTCTTCGGTTCCGGGACGCTTCAGTGGGCCTGGGGGCTGGATGCGCATCATGACTCCGAGACCGGCGTTCCGCCCGAGCGAGCCAACGGATCGAACACTCGGGTCGGTGTCGACCCAAACGGGCCTGACAAGAATATCCAGCAGGCCACGCTCAACCTGTTCGCCGACATGGGCGTTCAGCCGGCGACGATGCAGCCGGATCTGGTCGCATCAACCGCCTCGACGGATGACATACCTCCCACCTCGTCCATCGATATGACTTCCGTTGCCGGCTCTGTGGGGAGTGTCATGACGATCCGTGGGTCGGCGTCGGACAGAGGTGGTGGGGTCGTCGCCGCGGTGGAACTGTCCCTTGACGGTGGAACGAACTGGCACCCCGCGATCGGTCGAACGAGCTGGAGCTACGAGTGGACGCCAGACCGGGCGGGCACGGTCTCGATCCACAGCCGAGCGGTTGACGATAGCGGTAACCTGGGGGACCCGGGTGAAGCTGTGACGGTCAGGGTCGCTGCGGGCGACTAGAGAAAACGTGTCTCGAACGCGATGCCCAGCTCCTAGCTCGCCGGAGCCACGGTCTGTGCACCCGTGCGATTCAGGCTGAACCCCACGCGCTCGATGGCGGCTGTGAGTTCAGCGCGGGTGTAGTCACAAATCTGCATTCCGGGCGGACGGATGAATGTCGTGTCGATGATGCCCCGCTCGTGATACACGTGCTTTCGGTACGCCAAGCCGATCTTAGGCTGGAACTCGTACCGGATCAGCGGCACGTACCGGTCGAAGATGGCGGCCGCGCCCGCCACGTCGCCTGATCGGAACGCGTTGTACACGCTGACGAGAACCTCGGGCCAGGAGAAGCCGGTCATGATGCCGTGCGAGCCGCGCTGGAGTTCCTCGAGGAAATACATCCCGCCGAGCCCGCCGAAGATCCCGATGGCATCTGGGGCATGCTCCTGGATCCGGCTCATCTTCTCGAGCGCGGGATAGTCCTCGAGTTTGATGTAGCGTACGCCCTCGATCTCGTTGCCCATACGCGCGATGAGTTCCGCGCTGAGGATGGTCTTGAACGACTCGGGGAAGTCGTGGATGGCGATGGGGATCTCGACCGCCTCCGCCACAGACGCGTAGTAGTCGAAGATCGCCTGATCGCTCTGGATCGGGGGCGGTGCCACGAACGCACCCGAGGCTCCCAACGCTTGCGCTTCACGGGCCTGCTCAATGGCTCCGGCGGCGCCGAAAGCGAGCACGCCCACCCAGACGGGGAAGGCGCCCGAGGCCTGCTCCACCGACGCGGCGACAACTTGTTTCCGCTCGAAGCCCGCCAGGCGATGGGCCTCGCCCATGAAACCGAGAACGCTCACACCGTGGGCACCGACTTCGAGCTCGAAGTCGATCAGGCGACGCATGCTGCCTTCGTCCACCGCGCCATCTGATGTGAACGGTGTGGGGAGAATCGGGAGTACACCTTGAAGCGACATCGATGCTCTTGGAATGAGGGTTATTCCCCGGTGTCGGAAACCGTCTTCGCCGGAGCACGCTCCTCCGTCGGGCGGACGAAGCGGCCGGCGCCCGGCTGCGCGGTTACGTGACCGTCCTGGTAGATACAGCAGCCTCCGAGCCAGGTCGACACCACACGGCCGCGGACGGGACGGCCGTGGAAAGGAGTCCACCCCACCGCGTAGTGCGTCGCGTCATCGTCCACCGTCCACTCGGCGTCCGGGTCGAAGACCACGAAGTCGGCGTCGGCCCCTGGCTCGAGCCGACCCTTCCGGCTCAGGCCGAAGACGTCTGCCGGTCCGGACGCGATCAGCTCGAGGAAACGAGCCAAGTCGATGCGCCCGCTGGCCACGCCCTCGCTGTAGAGCAGCGGCCCCAGCGTTTCCGCGCCGGGCATGCCGGCGAAGGCATCGAAGATATCGGGCGTTTCCTTCCGGTGCAGGGGATATGGAGAGTGGTCCGACGTGACGATGTCGATGCTTCCGTCCTGGAGTTGGGCCCAGAGTCCTTCCACCGCCTCCTGGCTCCGGAGCGGCGGGTTGCACTTGGCACGGCCGCCCAACTCCCGGAGCGCGTCCATGGTGAGCAGCAGGTACTGGAGGCACGTCTCGCCGGTGGCGGAAACGCCCTGGCTCCGATTCCACTGGATGAGATCGAACGTCCGCGGAAGCGTCCCGTGCACCATGTGCAGCCGCGCACCCGTCCAATACGCCAGCTCCAGTAGCCTGCCGGCGGCCTCCGCCTCCGCTACCGGTGGTCTGCTCAGCGCGTGATCGATGGCTGCCGTGTCGCCACGGGCCCGGAAAGCCTCCGCCTGGGAGAAGACGATCTCCTGGTTCTCCTGGTGGGCAGCCACCGGGCGTCCCGTCTTTGCGATCTCCTGAAATGCCTCGTAGAAACGGCCGTCCGGAATTCGCGGGAAGCGCACCGGATCGACTTCGATGGTCGACACCTTGAACCCGGCGGCTCCGGCGTCCACGAGGTCGGCGATGATCCCCAGATCCCCTTCAGGTGGGAAGGTCGCGTACAGGGCCACGTCCACCACGGCCTCGGCGTTCACATCAGCCACCTTCGCCTCGAAGCGCTCGCGGGTGTTCACGGGCCGAGCGGGCTTGTCGAAGGGCATGTCGATGATCGTGGTGGTGCCACCGGCTGATGCCGCCCGAGTCGTTGCCGTGATGCCCTCGTCGATGTAGGAGCGGGTGTGCACGTGGGCATCCACGAAACCGGGCAGGACCACGTTGCCCGACACGTGCAGCGTATCGCGCCCCACCAGTGGGGTCTCGGACGTCTGCTCGATGCGACCGCCGGTGATTCCCATCCATCCGCCCCGAAGGACGTGTCCCCCCGGAAGGGCGATGTCTCCGTGGACGACGAGGTCGTGAGGGGCAGTGTCGTTCATCGAGGGGAACTCACGGGTCGCTGAGGATCTTTTCCAGCTCGTCCAAGGCGAGGTGACCTAGATCGAACACGGGAATCTCGATCCTGACGGCGACCTCCCCCAATGTGGCGGAAGGGAAGCCAACGTAGTCGAAGACCAACACTTCTGCATCACCCTCTCCGACCAGGCCCGACACCCAGGCGGGAAGGGTCAGTTCGAGCGGCCGTTCGGCGAGCACATGGACGCGACACGTGAAGCCCTCCTCGGCCCACTTCTCCATGGCAGGAGCCGCCTGAGCGGCGAACGGCACCATGAGGTCGAGCCGGTGGTGCCCTCGTTTGCGGAACTCGGCTACGCCCACGTGGAACGGGCGGATGAGGGGCGTGCGGTGTCCGGATGGCGTTGCGGGTGCAGCGAGCTCGGGGAAGGGGCCTGCGCAGAGAATGAGATGCGCCGAGGCGTCGGCGTCGTGCGCCTCGATCGCATCCTGCAGGAGGGGAGCTACGAAACCGGCGTCGAGAATCACGCGATTCCCGTCGCGGAGGAGGGTCTCCAACGGGTGACCGCCGATCGCCAAAGGGGCGATCCCCTCCGGTTGGACGCCATCCATTGCTCCCACGATTCGGAACCGGGTCGATGGAAACCGACGTTGTAGGTCGGTCGCGAGGTCGGGCCGTGGTGTTTGGCCGATCACATGGGCTATGACGGCGGGATCGGTCCCGGCTGTGTGTCGTTCCGGCATTCTTCCTGGGGAGGCTACGTTGCTTCCGCGGACGGCGACCCCGAAACTCGCGGGTCGGTCATCCGTGCAAAAGACAACACGTTCCCTTCGAGTGCGGAACCCTGTCCTCCCCTCACCTGATCCGTCCCAGTGACCCTCCTCGCAGGCACGATCGGAGTCATGGCGGTGGGCTTCCTGGCGCTACGCCTAGGGGCCATCGGCCAGATCGGCGCGAAGCGGCTCGTGCCTCGTTGGCCGGCTATCCGCTCACGGGCCAGATCGGGCCGGTGTCTGTCTTGGCGGTCCTAAAGCTGATTCTGCACCCGATCCTCGCCTAGGTGATCGCCGTACCGATCCTCGGTCTCGGCACTCCGTGGGCTCCCGTGGTGGTCGTTATAGCGGGAATGCCGAGCGGCGCGATGGTCTACCTGTTCGGTGCCCGCTATCAGACGGCATCGGATGTGGCGGCGGGGACCGTGGTGGTCGCCTCGGCCGCATCTGTGGTGACGTTGTCGATCCTGCTCGTTCTCCTGGGCGCGTGACCCAGGATCGCTGGCGTCCCCAGGTCTAGGATGCGAGGATGCCCATCGCCGCGATGACTCAACCTCAGACGTGCCCCGATGACTGACACCCTGCTGGCGACCCTAGCGATCATCGATTCGTATCTGTGGGGGCCGTGGACGATGGCCTTCCTGGCCGGGGTTGCCGTCTTCTTCACCGTGACCTCGGGCGTATTCCAGCTCACTGGCTTCCGCTACATCCTTCGGAGCACGGTGGGGTGTTTTGCTGCAAGCGCGGACCGGTCCGCGCGGCAGCAATTGACGCCCTTTCAGGCGGCGGCTACGTCACTGGCTGGGACCGTGGGGATGGGCAACATGGCTGGCGTCGCGACCGCGCTCTCCGTGGGCGGGGCGGGGGCCATCTTCTGGATGTGGGTGCTGGCGTTCTTTGGAATGATGTCCAAGACGGTGGAAATCACCCTGGGCGTCTACTACCGGGAGCGTGGCGCCGACGGCGAGTTCCGGGGCGGCCCTCAGTCGACGATCCACAGGGGGCTTGGGTGGACGCCTCTGGCCGTGCTGTTCAGCGCTGGGATGCTCATCAACTCCGTGTTCGCGGCGTCCATGCTCCAGTCACACACCGTGGGGCGCGCGCTTCTCGCCAGCTATGACATCAACCCGTACGTCGTGACTGGGGCGATGGCCGTGCTCACCGCCCTGGTGGTGCTCGGGGTCCTTCGACGGATTGGCCGTTTTTCGGAACGCTTGGTACCACTCATGACCGTGGCGTACATCATCGGCGCCTTGGTCGTCGTCATCGTGAACGCCGGGGCGCTACCTGATGTGTTCGGTTCGATCTTCTCACATGCGTTCTCACCCGTCGCCGGGGTGGGGGGCGTGGCGGGTGTCGCGGGGAGTGAGGCCATCAAGCAGGGTATGGCGCGGGGAATGCTCTCCAACGAGGCGGGCATGGGCACCGCGCCCATGGTGCACGCGACGGCCGACACGGAGCATCCGTTCCAACAAGGCGTGTGGGGCGCCTTCGAGGTCTTCTTCGATACGATCGTCATCTGCTCCATCACGGCGCTCGCGATTCTGTCCACCGGTGCGATGGCCAGCGGTGAGTCCGGCATCGAGCTGCTACTGGTGGCGTTCTCGGAGGTGTTCTCCCCATCGGTCGCTGCCCTCATCGTGTCGGGGGCCATCGCCACATTCTGTCTGTCGACGCAGATCGGCTTCTACGTGTACTTCGAGACGAGCTTCGTCTCACTTGTGGGTGAGGGCCCCTTCAGGGTCCTGCGCTGGGTCTATTTCCTGCCCGGCATCGCCGTAGCGGGGGTCGCCGACGTGGACCGCATGTGGTTGGTCGCCAACATCGCCGTGGCCGTCACCGCCATCCCAAACCTCCTGGCGATGCTCTCGCTGAGCGGCGTCTTCAGGACGCTGATGCGCGACGAACTGAGTGGGGAGCGAGCGTATGCCACGGCTGTAATGGACCGGACGGGACCTATGATGCGTGGGTACGGGGCGACGGGTGGCTAGTGAGATGCTACGGTCGGCTACTCAGCATGATTGCGGATAAGGAGGAAGTTCGCCGACCGGGAGATGAACCCGGCCGGTGACGACCTGTTCAACGCGGGCCAGCGCTACCAGTTCACTCGGGATGACCGAGGGCGGGTCGACGGGTTCGAACTGACGACGGGGAGGGTGCGGAATCTGAGGTTTGAGAGGGTGGAGTAAGGGGGCACCCACGAGCCTGAGGCACACTCGGGACTTCCGGCATCTTGAGCCTGCCCGTCTCGTTGCCGTCGGAATCGACCTGCGGGACCGTGATGGGAACGCTTATGCTGCCCCTGGAGGCTCCATCGAGACAGTGCCCCTCGTGGCGAACTCGGGACCGTAGTCCACCCTGTAGGCCTTGTGCGGATCGGCCGGCTGGCCCATAGCCGGCAACCGTGGGAAGGCCAGCTGCTGGGGGGCACGAGATCGCCGTCGCTGATCCGCGGATAGTTGCTCTCAGGCGGCGCCGAGTCGTCCGTACCCCATCGGTTCATGGCCAGCAGCAGACTACGCATGAACCAAGAATAATCGTTGGAGCTGCTCAGCTGCTGCCCACTTCGTTGAACGGCTGGGAAGGCGCCCGGGCCGTGTTGCCTGCCGGCGAAGGAATAGATGCGCACATAGGGTATCGGCTCCGTCTACCGATGTCTCGCCCATGGGGTTGGGCCGACTTATGCTCCCCGGCCGACGCCTCCTCGACACGGCAAGGCTGATCCTGTTGGAGACGCGACGCGTGCCATACGATTCTCGGTCGAGATCCCCGCTCTGGAGCTGAGTGATGCGCTATTACGTTGCCCTAGCAGTCTTCGCTGCCGCCATCTCGACCGCCTCTTGCGCGCCGGGGCGGGAAGACGCCGCGGAGGACCGTGCTCTCGACGTCCTGATCGCCGATGCCCGCATTGTGGATGGTGCGGGCAACCCGTGGTTCCGCGGTGACGTGGGCATTCGTGGTGACCGGATCGCGGCAGTCGGTCACCTGGACGACTGGCCGGCTACGCGCACGATCGACGCGGCTGGTCGTGTCGTGAGCCCTGGTTTCATCGACATGATGGGCCAGTCGAGCCTGGTGCTCGTCACCGATCCACCGAGTGCGGAGAGCAAGCTCAGGCAAGGCATCACCACCTACCTGTCGGGGGAGGGAGGCTCGCCTGCGCCGCAGAGTGACGAGACCTTCGGCGACGGTGCGGTCGCAGACGGCGACACCCTCACGTGGCGTACCTACTCCGAGTACTTCGCATTGATGGAGCGATACGGAATCCCGCTGAACGTCGTGCACAACGTGGGTCTCACGCAGGTCCGCCGGGTGGTATTGGGAGAGCGCGACGTGCGGCCCACGCCCGAGCAGCTCGAGCAGATGAAGGAGCTGGTACGCCAAGGGATGGAGGACGGCGCGGTCGGCGTCTCGACCTCGCTGATCTATCCGCCCGCAGTCTACGCGAGCACGGAGGAGCTCATCGAGTTGACACGGGTCGCGGGAGAGTACGGTGGCACGTACTTCACGCACATGCGCAACGAGAGCCATGCGGTGTTGGACGCGATCCATGAGGCGATCACGATCGGTGAGGGGGCTGGTGTCCCGGTGCACATCTACCACCTGAAGGCGGCGGGCGAGGAGAACTGGCCGCTGATGGTCGAGGCGCTCGCGCTGATCGACTCGGCCAGAACTGCGGGCATGGACGTGACCGCGGATATCTACCCTTACATCCGTAATGGTATCGGGCTGGGCTCGTTCCTGCATCCGCGGCATTACGCGGAGGGAACGTCGGCGTTTCTGGCGACGCTCGCGGATCCGGCGGTGCGTGCCGAGCTCCGACGGGAAGTCGAGACGACCGCCGACTGGGAGAACTGGTACCGCCACGTGGGCATGGACTGGGAGAACGTGCTGATCGTGTCAGCGTCACGCGCGGTCGACGAGCGCGTGATCAACCGCTCCATCGCGGGGGCGGCCGAGGTCCTTGGAACGGACCCGTGGAACGCCTTCTTCGACCTGGTGCAGGCGCGCGGCGTGAGCGTGAACCCGCGCAGCATGAACGAGGAGCAGAAGTGGCAGGCGCTGGCAGCTGAGTACGTGATGATCGATACCGACGCTTCGCCCGTGAACCCGGCGACGTCGGCGAGCGCACACCCGCGCGCGTTCGGAGCGTTCCCGAGGGTCATCCGCAAGTACGTGCGGCAAGACGGTGCGCTCAGTCTGGAAGATGCAGTTCGGCGCATGAGCTCGATGGCTGCTCAGCGACTGGGCCTCCACGACCGCGGTCTCGTCGCACCCGGCTTGGTTGCGGATCTCCTGCTCTTCGATCCCGATGCGATCCGGGATGTCGCGGACTTCGGAGATGCGATGCGTTACGCGGAGGGCATCGACTACGTCTTCGTGAACGGCGTGGCTGTCATCGACGATGGCGTGCTCGTCGACGTACGTCCCGGTCGGCTGCTGAGACGCTAGATCCTCAGCGACTAGTTTACGCGGGTGCATCGCCTCGAACCGAGCCAGCAAGATGATGAAGCTCATACGACGTAGGGAAGCCTGCTTTCTCGCCGCAGTCTTCGTCACATTGCTGGTCTCCGCGACGGACGGACTCACGGCCCAGGCGTCGGTGGGGCAGCTCACCCTGGAGCGTATCTTCAGCTCCCAGGAGTTCAGCTCGGAGCGCTTCGGCCCCGCCCGCTGGCTGGCAGACGGGTCTGGCTACACGACCGTGGAGCGCTCGGCAACAGCGCCCGGGCTGGACATCGTCCGGTACGATCCGGCTTCAGGTGAGCGGGAGATCCTGGTGGCGGCGGAGCGGCTCGTCCCCTCGAGCGGTTCCCGTCCCCTCATTCTGGACGACTACGAATGGTCCGATGATGGCTCCAAGCTCCTAGTCTATACGAACACCCGTCGTGTTTGGAGGACCAACTCCCGGGGCGACTACTGGGTGTTGGACCTGGAAAACGGACGTCTCCTGCAAGTCGGGGGTGACGCTGATGAGTCGACCCTCATGTTCGCGAAATTCTCGCCGCAGGCGGATCGAGTGGCGTACGTGCGTGACCATGACGTTTACGTCGAACGCCTGAGCGATGGCAGCATCACGAAGCTCACCGAAGGGGGATCTGAAACGCTCATCAACGGGACCTTCGATTGGGCCTACGAAGAGGAATTCGGCATCCAGGACGGCTTCCGATGGAGCCCTGACGGACAGCATATCGCGTACTGGCAGATCGACGCGTCGGGGGTGAAGGAGTTCCTGCTCATCAACAACACCGACTCTCTCTACCCCAGGATCACCTCCATCCCGTATCCCAAGGTAGGGGAGGTTCTGTCGTCTGCCCGTGTCGGCGTGGTGCCCGCGGACGGAGGAGAAACGGTCTGGGCGCGCATCCCTGGCGACGCTCGGAACAACTACATCGCTCGCATGGAATGGGCCGCCAACTCGCACGAGATCGTGGTTCAGCACCTCAACAGGGCACAGAACACCAACGAAGTGATGCTCGTGGAGGCATCATCCGGCAACGCCGCTACCGTGCACACGGATCGCGATGCCGCGTGGGTAGATGTAGTGGACGACATGCTGTGGCTGGACGATGGGGAGCGATTCACTTGGGTGAGTGAGAAGGATGGTTGGCGGCATGTCTATATCGTATCGCGGGACGGCGGTGGGGAAACACTGGTCACACCTTGGGCAATGGACGTGGAGAGCGTCGAACTCATCGACCGCGAGGGAGGTTGGCTCTATTTCATCGCGTCGCCCGATGACGCGACGCAGCGGTATCTGTACCGTTCCCGGCTGGACGGCTCCGGCGACCCCGAGCGCCTCACACCGCCGAACGACGCGGGTTGGAACTCGTACCAGCTTTCGCAGGACGGCCGATGGGGCTTCCGCACCCACTCGGCGTTCGGCGTGCCGTCCACTGTAGACCTAGTCTCACTGCCTGACCATCGGGGCGTTCGCTCGATGGCGGCGAACGCGGAATTGATCCGCAGAATAGACACCCTCGATAGAGACGAGGTGGAGTTCTTCAAGGTGGACGTTGGCGATGTGGAGCTCGACGGCTGGCTCATGAAGCCCCCCGACTTCGACGCGACGAAAAAGTATCCACTGCTTTTCTACGTGTACGGCGAGCCGGCGGGCCAGACGGTGACGGATCGTTGGGGCAGTGCGCGCTACCTGTGGCACCTCATGCTCACCCAGCAGGGGTACCTGGTGGCTAGCGTGGACAACCGGGGCACGCCGGCGCCGCGAGGTAGGGAGTGGCGCAAGGCGGTGCACGGCGACGTCGGGACGCTGGCTTCCGCCGACCAGGCTGCCGCCAACCGAGTGATCCGCGGTTGGGATTTCGTAGACCCCGACCGTATCGGCGTGTGGGGGTGGAGCGGCGGGGGCTCCATGACGTTGAACATGATGTTCCGCTATCCCGACCTCTACGCGACCGGCATGTCCGTCGCGCCGGTTCCGGATCAGCGGTACTACGATGCCATCTATCAGGAGCGGTACTCGGGCACGCTCGACGAGCACGCTGACGGCTACCTACGCGGATCGCCGATCCATCACGTGGACGGACTAAGCGGCGATCTCCTGCTGATCCATGGCACGGGGGACGACAATGTGCACTACCAGGGCTCGGAAGCGCTCATCAACGCGATGATCGAGCGCAACAAGCATTTTACGATGATGGCATACCCCAACCGCACCCATGGCATTTTCGAGGGGCCGGGCACTACCCGACATCTCTACGAACTCTTGACGCGCTACCTGAAGGAGAACATGCCTCCGGATTCCAAGACCATCTCGTGACCGTAGTTCCGCGGATGGAACGGCCAGGCGGCTTATGCTCCGCCCCGAAGTAGCGCATACCTTCGTTCCATGGACGGGCAAATCGTTGGTGGAACAACAACGCCGACGTGCGAAAAGCCCTGCGGTTTCTTCAAGGAGCGCCGAGCGGGCGTCCATTTCCTTGGAGATGTCTCCTTCCCCCACCGGGAACTGAAAACCCGTCCACGAGGAGCACGGACATGAGTACTCACTTGATAAAGCACTCGTTCATGTCACTTACGGCCGCGGCCGTCGTGGCCCTGGCGATGGGAGCACCGGCCCGGGCGCAGCAGCAGATGGAGCAGGCCCCCGACCGAAACCGGGGAGAAGGCCCATTCGGCCGGCTCATCATCCGGGGGGTGACGCTCATCGACGGTGCCGGGAGCCCGCCTCAGGGACCCGTGGACATCGTCATCGAGGAGGATCGCATTGTCCAGATCCGGGGCGTCGGCACCCCGTTCGTGGACATCGACGAGAGCCGCCGGCCAGGAGGTGCGACCCGGGAGATCGACGCCACAGGTATGTACGCCATGCCTGGGTTCGTGGACATCCACGTCCACACCGGAGGGGTGCCGAAGGCGCCCGACGCCGAGTACATGTACAAGCTCTGGATGGGCCACGGTATCACAACCACCCGGGGCGTCGGATACGGCTCGTTCGAATTCTCACTACGCGAGAAGGCGCGCAGCACGCGGAACGAGATCACCGCGCCCCGTATGTACGTATTCGTGCGACCCGGCCAGGGTGAGGGCTGGACCGGCGGCCCAATCAACGCGCCGGAGACAGCACGTGCGTGGGTACGATGGGCCGCCGAACAGGAGATCGACGGCGCGAGAATCGACGGACTGAAGCTCGTCGCCTACGACCCGGACATCATGGAGGCGCTCATCGACGAGGCGCACAGGTTCGGCCTCGGCACGGTCGCCCACCTGGCACAGGATGGCGTTGCCCGCATGAACGCCCGCGACGCAGCGAGGATCGGCCTGGACAACGTGACCCACTTCTACGGGCTCTTCGAGGCTCTGTACGACGATCATGACGTCCAGCCCTGGCCCCGGGATCAGATCAACAACGACGAACAAATGCGCTTCAGCCAGGTGGCCAGCCAGTGGAACTTGATCCACCCGCAGGGCTCGGAGGAGTGGAACGCACTCATCGAGGAGTTCCTGGAACTGGAGCTGATTCTCGACCCCACGATGACGGCATACCTGGCGACGCGGGACGTGATGCGGGCCCGCAACGCCGACTGGCACGCCGAATACACGCTCCCGTCGCTCTGGGACTTCTACCAGCCGAGTCGGGTGAACCACGGATCCTACTATTACGACTGGACCACATGGACCGAGCTGACGTGGAAGAACTTCTACCGGGTGTGGATGGCCTTCCTCGACGACTACAAGGACGCCGGCGGCCGCGTGACCGTGAGTTCGGACGCGGGCTTCACCTACAACCTCTTCGGCTTCTCGACCATCGAGGAGATGGAACTCCTTCAGGAAGCCGGCTTCCACCCTCTGGAGGTGATCCGGGGTGCCACGTTGCACGGAGCCGAGGCCATCTTCGATCCGAAGGGTGAGCGTATCCAGTTCGGGGTCCTCCGGCCGGGTATGAAGGCCGACCTCGCCATTGTGGGGGAGAATCCCATCCAGAACCTGAAGGTGCTCTACGGGACCGGTGCGGTCCGGCTCAACGACGAGACGGGCAGGGCCGAGCGCGTCGGTGGCGTTCTCTGGACCATCAAGGACGGTATCGTCTACGACGCAAAGGAACTCCTGGCTGACGTGCGCCGGATGGTAGAGGAGCAGAAGAGCGAGCTGGGAATCACTACGCTTCCCGAGGTGCCGTGGGGGGGACGAAGATGAGCACAACAGCACCGCGGCTTTGCATTCTGATGACTCTGGCCATGTGCGCCTCTTCAGCGCAGGCGCAGCGAACCGCACCCCGTGGCACGGCCAGGTTGGCGGCCCCGTAGCCTCTGCGGGTAGCCTCTACAGGATCCCGAAAATATCGTAAGCGACCTTGCCTGGTACCTGCTTGTTCTTGCCGACGCACACCACGTGGTTGAGCCAGTCGTATTTTTCGGACGCGGTCTGGAAAATGGGCCGTACTCTCCAGTACAGCCCGGTGTCTCCTCGACTGACGACGCCGGTGTAGGACATGAAGATGATCGCCCCATCATCGGTCTCCAGGGTGATGCGCACGTCGAGGCTTGTGTGTCCTGATACCTGGGTAATCCAGTCGGCGCCCCCGGCATGTACGGTTCCTTTGATGTTCGGTCCGCTAAACGTGCCGCCGGTGACGGGCGCAATACTCGTGTGGCCGGCATCGAGTTGGGCATCGACGTCTAGTACCACCTCGAAGAGAAACTCCGACTCGAGCGGGCTAGCGGGTGTCTGGGCAGATGCCATTTCGCCAACTCCCATCAATGCAGCCAGAGCCATCGCGCTGATCTTTGTCAATTTCATTGTCGAACTCCTTAGGACGAGGCTGCGCCGGCGACCCACCCCAACACCCGTCCGGAGAGGTACTCCGAAAGGCCGGGGATGAACAGCACGCAAAGTACGGTGCAGAGCGCTACACAACCGTATATCAACAGTAGGCGCTTCATGGGGCGGCTCCGGTCATGCCTGCGCCGCGCGGGGCCAGCTCGAACAGCCAAATCGACCCTGCTTCGATCGCAGCCCGCGTTGCGCCCCCTCCGTACTTCCGGCCGAGCTCTGCCATCACGCCGTCCACGACCGCACCGGTCTGGATGCGCACCAGAGTACGCTCATACCTCTTGCCGTCGATGCGCACGACCGCCCGGCCGTCTTCCTCCGCTTTGAGCGGCCACTTTTTCCAAATGCGCCCGATGCGGTTGCTCATGTACCCGGACACGATGTAGGCCTTGCCTTCGTAGTCGAGCACGAAAATCAATCGGGACCGGTCAGGGTCGAGCAGCTGTAGTTCGATGGTTCCGATATTGTGCACGAAACTCCAATCGGGCTCCGAGCCGGTCACCAATTCACCCTCGACGAGCGCCCCACCAACGAACACCCCGGCCGGTCCGTCGGAAGCACGCGCTGAAATCGTCAGAGTGGCAAACGCGACAATCGGGATCAGGATCAGGCCTCCAAGTACCGCTAGTAGTGTCTTGACGATCTTCATAGCTCACGCGCTCCCTGTGACCTCTCGCTTTGCCAGGTCGATTCGTCCCGAGCGTACCCGCCGCTCCCGAGCATGTCAATTCATCTTCGCGGCCGCCTTGCGTGTCACCTCAACCGGTGCAGAATACCGATCCGAGTCCCTAGCACGCCCGAAGGCCCTTCTCGAGAGATACGCCATGAGGTCCATAAGCCGCCTGAAGCTTACCGGCACGCTCGCACTGATTTCCGTTTCCGCACTGCAGGCACAGTCGCCGGATCTGGCCAAGACGCTCTCGCACCTCGAGTACCGCGAGATCGGCCCGGCGCTCATGGGCGGGAGGATCGCCGACTTGGCCGTCGTCGAGTCGAGGCCCCAGATCTTTTATCTCGGGACCGCCACCGGCGGGGTCTGGAAGACGGAGAACCACGGCACGTCGTGGACCCCGCTCTTCGACGAGCAATCGACGAGCTCGATCGGCGATGTCACGGTCCATCAGGCCAACCCGAACTTGATTTGGGTCGGAACGGGTGAGCCGCAGAATCGGCAGTCCTCCCCGTGGGGCAACGGCGTGTACAAGTCCACGGATGCCGGCAACACCTGGACCCACATGGGCCTCGAGCGCACGAGGCACATTGGGCGCATCGTCATCCACCCCCGCGATCCCGACATCGTTTACGTCGCGGCCGTCGGCGATCTCTGGGGGCCGAACCCCGAACGCGGTGTCTACAAGACGAGCGACGGTGGACAGTCGTGGAATTTGGTCCTGTACATCGACGACCGTACGGGCGCCATCGACCTCGCGCTCGACCCAGGTGATGCCAACACGCTGTTCGCTGCGATGTATCAGCGGCAGCGCACGGGATGGGGATTCAACGGGGGAGGTCCCGGCAGTGGTCTGTATCGTACGGTCGATGGCGGGGAGAGTTGGACCGAGCTGACCGATGGACTCCCGGAGGGCGACAAGGGCCGCATCGGCATCGACGTCTTCCGCCAAAATGGGTCAGTGGTCTATGCGCTCGTCGAAGCCGACGCACGGCGTCCGGGGCGTGGCGGCGGCGGTGGTCGTGGCGGCGGCGGCGAGAGCCGCGGAGGCATCTTCCGTTCCGTAGATCGCGGAACGTCGTGGGAAAAGATGTCGGATACCAACCCGCGACCGATGTACTACTCCCAGGTGCGCATCGACCCGAGCAACGCGGACCGCATCTACGTTCTGGGAGGCAGCCTCATGATATCGGACGATGGGGGCCGGACCTTCCGCAGCGACGGAGCCGAGCAGATCCACGTCGACCACCACGCGCTGTGGATCGACCCCAACGACCCCGACCACCTCATCATCGGAAGCGATGGAGGGGTCTCCGCGTCTTGGGACGGAGCCGCGTATTGGCGCATGTTCGACAACATCGCGCTGGGGCAGTTCTACACCGTCAGCTTCGACATGCGCGATCCGTACTACGTGTGCGGTGGACTCCAGGACAACAATCCGTGGTGCGGCCCCTCGAACACGCGGGAATTCCACGGCATCCGCCATCAGGACTGGTACGAAACCGCGTATGGCGATGGTTTCTGGACGGTGGTGGACCCGACGGACTCCACCATTGTCTTCTCCGAGTCCCAGGGCGGAAACATGAACCGCTACGACCTGGTCACCGGAGAGAAGACGCCTATGCGCCCGATCACCGGGCCCCGCGAGAACGGAGACACCGCCAAGGTCTATCGATTCAACTGGAACGCTCCGTTGCTCATCTCGCGGCACGACCCCGCCACCATCTACCTCGCGTCGAACTACCTCATGCGATCCCGCGACCGTGGTATGAGCTGGCAAGAGGTGGGAGGCAAAGACCTCACCAAGAACATCGACCGGGACGAGCTCGCGATCATGGACGTGCCGGGCGATCAGCGCATGATGTCCATCCACGACGGCACGTCCAACTACGGCAACATCACCACGGTGGCGGAGTCGCGATTCACTCCTGATGTGATCTGGGTCGGCACGGACGACGGAAATGTGCAGGTCACAATGGACGGGGGTCACAGCTGGGAAAACGTCGTCGACAAGATTCCAGGGCTACCCGATCGCACTTACGTGAGTCGACTGACGCCCTCGGCGCACGCCCCCGGTCGCGTGTATGCGACGTTCGATGGGCACCGCAACAGTGACTTCGCTGCCTATGCCTATGTGAGTGAGGACTACGGCAAGCATTGGGAGTCCATCGCAGGCGGCCTGCCTGACGGCTGGTCCGTCAACGTCATCACCGAGCATCACCGCGCCGAGAACCTACTCTTCATCGGCAACGAGGTAGGCGTCCAGGTTTCGATCGATCGTGGCGAGAGCTGGACTGCGCTCAAGAACAACCTCCCCGTCGTGCCGGTCGACGACATCGCCATCCATCCGCGCGAGAACGATCTCATTGTCGGAACGCACGGACGCAGCGTGTGGATCATGGCCGACCTTACGCCGCTCGAGCAGCTCTCCACGACCATGATGGCTGAGGCCGGTCATGTTTTTCCCGCCCGCAAGACCGTGATGTGGGCGCAGCGCGGGGATTGGCCCTTTTATGGGGCGACGTACTCTGCGGCGAATCCGCCGCGCGCCACGCGGATCCGGTATTACCTCGCTGAGGCAGCCGAGGCAGACAGCATCGACCTGACGATCAGCGACGCCACCGGGAGCCACGTGCGCACGCTCGCAGCTCCCGCGCGATCCGGGATCAACGAGGTGTTGTGGAACTGGCGATACGATCGTCCGTACGAGCCGGAGCCAGGGGGCGGCGGAGGTCGTGGAGGCGGTGGTGGCGGCGGCCGGGGTGGGGGAGTGCCGCAGGGCCCGATCGCCCTTCCGGGCACGTATACGATCAGCATGCAGATCGGGCACGAGACCTTTACGTCCAGCGTCGAGATCGAGGCCGACCCGAGACGCCCGATGTCGCGTGCCGATCGCATGGCTCGCCAGAACGCGTTGATGAGCCTTCGGGATTTGGCCAAGCCCCTGTACGACGCAAGTCAGGCCGTCGACCGGCTGGGCGAACAACTCTTAGAGGCTGAGCATCTTCTTGAAGACCACGAGGGGGCGCCCGAGTCCATCACGGAGGAGCTTTCCGCGCTTCAGGAGGAGCTGAGCGAGATCTCGACGACGTTGACGGAGGTCCGCCGAAACGCCGGCATCGGCGGCGCCATACAGCAGTCGTCCACACTGCCCACGGAGGATCAACTCTGGCAGGTCGACGCCGCTTGGGACTCCGCTCCCGAGCTCATCGAGAGACTCAACGCGATGATTACGGACCGGATGCCCGATTTCAACGCTTCACTGGACGCTGAAGGAATTCGTCCCGACCCGGGTGCCGTGCTCGAGGTGCCGCGCAGACGCGGGCGACAATGACCAAGGTCCTCAAACTCGATGAGATCAAGCGGCTGATCGACTCCCGCCGGCTCATCCGAGAGATCGAAACCGGCTTCGTTCTCTATAGCGAAGGCCGGGTCGTCGTTCCGCCCGTGGGTTTCTTGCACTTCGAGCAGCCTCCAGGTGATGTGCACATCAAGTACGGCTTCGTGACCGATGACCACTTCTACGTTCTGAAGATGGCGTCCGGGTTCTACGAAAATCCCGCTCTGGACCTACCGGTCAGCGACGGGCTGCTGCTGCTGTTCAGTCAAAAGACCGGACATCTCGAGCTGATTCTCCTGGACGAGTGTTGGCTCACCGATATGCGCACCGCGGCAGCCGGGGCAGTGGCCGCCAAGCATCTGGCTGCGAGCGCCGTCCACCGCATCGGGATCGTGGGCACCGGCGTACAGGCAAGGATGCAGCTCGAGATGCTGAGGGATGTGGTCGACTGTCAGAGGTGCCTCATATGGGGCAGAGACGCCGATAAGGCTCGGCGCATGGTTGCCGACCTCCGAGAGAGAGAAGTCATCCAGTCCTGGGGATTGGACCTCGAAGTCGCCACGGACCTCGATGAACTGGTTGGCCAGTGCAACGTCATCGTGACCACCACCTCAGCCCGCGAGCCCTTGATTCGTGCCGATCAGGTCCAGCCGGGCACGCACATCACCGCCATGGGCTCCGATGACCACGGCAAACAGGAGCTCGAGGCCGGAGTCCTGGCCAAGGCCGATCGGGTCATCGCGGACAGCGTTTCACAGTGTGTCGATCACGGTGAGTGCTTCCATGCGGTGCAGGGAAACCACATCGAAGAGGGCTTCATTCTCGAATTGGGCAATGTCATCAAGGACCCGGGGGTCGGCCGAACCAGCGACGACCAGATCACCGTGGCGGACCTGACCGGAGTGGCGATTCAGGACATTCAGATCGCGAAGATGGTCGAGCACGCGGCGCGCTTGGCGGAGCAAGCGTGACAGGGCGCGGTGGCAAAAGCACGTACTCGCGGATTGCTGACCTGCACCGCATCTTGAGCGCATGAGCGAAGCCATCACCCGCCTGAACTCAGTCCTAGAGGGGCGCTACCGCATCGAGTCCGAGTTCGGCGAGGGCGGGATGGCGACGGTCTACCTGGCCCACGACATCAAGCACGACGCAAGGTCGCGCTCAAGGTCCTCAAGCCGGAGCTGGCAGCCGTGGTTGGTGCCGAGCGCTTCCTGGCCGAGATCAAGACGACTGCCAACCTCCAGCATCCGCACATCCTGCCGCTCTTCGATTCCGGCGAGGCAGACTCCTTCGTCTTCTATGTGATGCCCTTCGTGGAGGGGGAGAGCCTCAGAGAAAGGCTCGATCGGGAGCATCAACTCCCGGTGGACGAGGCGGTGAAAATCACGACTGATCTGACCGAAGCGCTGGATTACGCCCATCGCCACGACGTCATCCACAGGGATATCAAGCCCGCCAACATCTTGATGCATGAGGGGCGGCCGCTGATTGCAGACTTTGGGATCGCACTGGCTGTCGGTGCGGCTGGTGGAGGCCGCATGACGGAGACCGGTCTGAGCCTCGGGACTCCCTTCTACATGAGTCCGGAGCAAGCGACAGGCGAGCAATTCGTGGGACCGGCCACCGACACATACGCCCTCGGCGCAGTGCTCTACGAGATGCTGACTGGGGACCCGCCCTACATGGGCAGCACAGCCCAGGCGGTGCTCGCCAGATCCTCGAAGCCGGCAGCCGTAGCCAAGGGAACTGCCCCGTCGCGGTACGCGGCCATCGCGGCCGGATCGGATGCCAGGGCTCTCGACACCCCGACCATGTACGCAGGCGGGGCAGCCTGAGGTGCTACCTCAGCGCGGGCAGACGACGTGAACACGGACCCGAACACGGCGCCTGCTGAGAACGCCACGAGCAGGACCATGAGAGACACGAACAGTCGTGGAGCACGCATCAGGGACCTCTTGTGGTTCGGGCTAAGGACTCCCGCCAAGGAGCTTGGCGATCACCGAACTGATCGAAAACGAAATCACCGCTCCTTCCGGAAGGTCGTCCCCGTCGAACGGCGTGTCTCCGTCCTTGGAACCGCTGATGTCCAACATCAGCGAGACCGCTACCACCGTCCCGACGATGGTCGCAGCCGCCGCGATGCTCTTGGGCATCGAGAGCTCCTTCCTCTCGATGATCGACAGTGTCAGCCGGGGAATGCGCACCGTGTCGAGGCGAATCGAGCCGACGTCTGGGCCCCACTCCCGTGTCGACCGCATCCCCAAGACAATCGTGTCCCCGGCGCTCAGGATCTCACCCTCCACGGACGCGGTCGAGCCGTTGGTACCGGGCAGGCCTTCGATGGCCGAGCGCGCGGGCATCGTGACACGCGCTATGCTCCCGCGGGCGGGAGTCTGAACGGGCGTATAGGAATAGCAGCCGCCTAGCACGAGCAGAGTTGCGGCGAGGGCCGCCGGCCGCGTGCCGCGCGCTGAGAAAAGGAGCAACCGTCGGGCGCTTCGTTTCATGAAGACAGCTTCTTGGTCGATGAAATCAGGTGAGGCAAGGTACTCCTTCTCTACGCTCGCGGCCTCCTGCGACTTACTCGACTCCTGGACGTCGCGCCAGGCGGTGCATCAGGACCGCGGCCCGCTTGCTCTGCATGGCGAGCGTCGGCAGGTCAATCCATTCGTCCACGGTGTGATCGTTGCCGCCCCCGGGACCGAGTCCGTCGATCGCGATCTCGACGAAGCCGGCAGTGAAGGAAACGTCCGCTGCGCCTGCGTTGCGTGGGTCCACCGCCGTGACCTCGCCGTAGCCCAGGTCCTCGCTCACCTGACTGAACATCGCGAGCAGGCGCAGGTTGCCGTCGCTGGGCGCGAGCGGGGGGTATCCGTCATCGAAGGTGATGGTAGCCGACGTTCGCGGCAGGCTCTCCAGAACCACGAAGCGCATGGTGGCCCGCGCCCGCTCGAGCTGCTCCAGCGTAATCGTCCTGAGGTCCCCGGTGACGACCGCGGTCTGCGCCACGACATTGCTCTTTCCGAACGCGGACCCGCCCGCAGCGGATGGGTCGTAGTCCACGTCGGTGCCCGCGAGCATGACGCCGGGGTTAAAGGTCAGCAGCGGCTCACCTGCCAGGCGATCATAGAATTCGCTCAGAATTCGAGACGCCTCGTAGGCCGCACCCGCGCCGACCTCCTCTTGGAACAGCTGCGAGGAGTGTGCCGGCGCGCCGGTGACGTCGAGTCGCCATCCGCTCGAGCCGCGGCGCGCGACCACCGCCGTCATCGGGTTGCTGTCTCCGTTCTCGAACGCGAGCACGATGTCCGCTTCTTCGGCCGCCTCGATGAGAGCGGCACGAGCCAGGTCGAGAGGCCGACCGCTGCGCTCCTCATCGCCGGTCATGACGATCGTGATGCTGATGTCGTCGAGCTCGCCCGAGGCGGCTAGGGCCTTCAGCGCATGCACGATGACGACGTCACCGCCCTTCATGTCCACGACCCCGGGCCCCTGCGCCCGGTCGCCCTCCCGATCGAAACTCTGAAACGGACTGCTAGGCTCGAACACCGTGTCGAGGTGACCGATGAGCAGCAGCCGAGGCCCACTTCCGTCTCGGCGAGCGATGAGGTGACCCGCGCGATCCCACGACGTACCGTCGATCCACTGCGTCTCGAACCCCAGAGCGTCGAACTCCTGGCGGAAGAGCACGCCCACCTCGCGCACTCCGTCGAAGTTCATGGAGCCGCTGTTGATGTTCACCGCCCGCTCGAGCAGGTCGATGGCTTCGGCGGCGCTCGCGTCGACTTCGCTCGTGATCCGCCGTTCGACTTCCGACAACGACTGACCCCCCAAGGGAAGGGGGGTCAGCGTTGCCGACAACAGAAGCGCGACAGCGATCGGTTTCATGCGATCTCGATTCAGCGCGGGCCCTACCTGGAGGACGGCGGCACGATGCCGTTCAGACGCATGTAGGTGACCAGATTGCCGTAGTGCTCGTAATTGTGTGCCGAGTTGAACGCGAGCACTGCGGACGCAGCCATTGGGGTGCCGAAGAAGCTGACGGACCCCGCGCCCTTGGCGTCGGTCATGCCGGCATATACGCCAGTGCAGTACTCAAAGCCGCCGTTCAGCGCAGCGATGAGCTGTGCCTTCGTAGTGGCGGTCATCTCGAAATTGTCGCTGTTCGGGTTGGCTTCACCGGCCGCAACCGAGCAGAACGTGTACTGAGCGCCGGCGATGTGGCCCAGGATCTGCCCCATTGAGCGCACTTCCTCCGTTGGGCGGAACGAGAACAAGGCCTCGTCGAGTGTCTCGGCCGTGGCCCTGATGTTGGTCGTCGTGATGTCGTTCAGGCCCTTGAGCGACGCGACGACGGGATCCGTTTGAGCGGACGCTGCGAGCGGACAGGACAGTAAGAGGGCGATCGCAGTGGCGAGAAGGCGCTTCGTCATGTTCCTACCTTGGGATGAGGCTCGGGTGGAATGCCGGGGCACCAACGTTGGGCAATCGGGCGCTTCTTTCAAGCCGGCAAGCGCGGACGTAGGCTAAAAGGCCACGTTCGTCATGAGGTAACTCCAACTGTGGCGCCCCGAATCGCGCCCGATCAGCGTGATCGCCGAGCGAGATCTCCTTACGGTTGACCCTAAGCGAGAACGCCTCGTTGGGCGCGTAGTCGAAGTAGCCCTGATACAAGTCGAGATTGTCTGCCCGGAAATCGCCGAGCGTACTGGTCTCCTCGCCCCACAGGCGCACGTCTTGCAGCTCGAGCACAACACGTACCGACCCCTCCAACTCTCCCTCGATGCGCATGCGCACCCGCATCGACGTGAAGTCCGTAGTTGCGCCGCTCATGGGCGTCTTACGCTCGAACCTCGGTCGGGCCTGTCCACCCAGGACCAACTCCTGCACCGCGCCGGGCGTCGTCAGTGCCGCTACCAGCGCCGCGACTGCAGTAACTCTGCCGGTCGTCTTCATGGTGGACGCCTTGGGGGGGGTCGCCATTCTACCTCGAGACCTAATGAAGTGAGTCTCGGCAGCCCCTTGGCGCGCCATTAGTCGTCAGGTCGGGTCGCCCAGTACGCCCACGCGATGAATAGGACTTGGAAGGGGAGCCGCGCATAGAGCGCTGCGGACGAAAGGTCCGAGAACAGCTCCGGATTGAGCGCCATGTGGAGATTGGCCGGGAACACCGCCACGAGCAGAAGCACCAGTCCCCAACCCGCGAGCGCGCGCGCAGTCGGGACCAGGACACCCATCCCGCCGAGCATCTCGAAGACACCGCTCACCCAGACCAGCGCGACGTGCGCGGGCAGGTACGGTGGCATCATCGCCACGTAGAAGTCCGGATTCAGGAAGTGATTGACGCCCCCCAGCACGAAGAATGCGCTCAGTGCGAGCAGTGCGAGTTTCCTGGCCAGCCCTCTCGGAAGCTGGAGCATGCTATAGGGTGTCGACATCGATTCCGTTAGCCTTGTCACGTCGAGCGACCAGGGTGTTCTGCGTCTCGGGGCCGAGGTAACGAATGGCAAAGCAGGAAGCAATCGAAGTAGAGGGCGTGGTCACCGAGGTGCTGCCGGACCAGAAGTTCCGTGTGCAGCTGCAAAATGACCATGTCGTCCTCGCTTATGCCGCGGGCAAGATGTCGAAGTTCCGCATCCGCGTTCTGGTCGGCGACAGAGTCACGCTCGAGTTGTCCCCCTACGATCTGTCGCGCGGACGGATCACATACCGTCACAAGTCGCCGAGCGCGGGCCCGCCGCCTCCGCGTCCTGGCCAACGCAGGAGACGCTGACCGGTGCTTCCCAACAACATGGCTCGGGTACCGCTCGAGCAAATCCGGATCGAGTCTCTCGAGTTGCCCGGCTGGCACGCGGGATCGGAACGCGTCCCCAGCGTGGGCGAAAGCGTCCACTGCATCGAGGGTGAGGCAGAGGTCGTTCGTGTACTCGGACGCACCAGTGACGGAGGTCGTTTGCTGGAGCTCCGGCTGCCCGACCGGCCCAAGCAGCCCTTCTTCGCTGCGTCGTCGAACGTGCTCGTGCAGGTGGACGTGGGCTAGAACACGCCAGCTTCGCGCATCACGGCTTCGCACTTTCCACGGATGTTGGTGGCTACCTCGAACGGGTCGCCGCGCACGAACTCAGCCCGGAACAACTCGACCGAGAGTGCGCCGTCGTACTGCTTCTCAGCCAGCTTCCGTAGGATGCGCACCACGGGCGCGATGCCGTCGCCGGGGATCAGCCTCGAGTCGTTGTCGATCAACTCTCGCGGTCCAGCCAGCAGATCCTGAAAGTGCGCGTGCGCGAGCTCGCCCGGCTCCAGCAAGTCCAGGTCTTCGAACTTGCTCAGCCCCGACCAGAAGTGGAAGAAGTCGAGCATGGGCCGAACGTTGGGGTGCGCCGCCTCGCGAATCACTTGCAACGCTGAGCTCAGCGTTGCCAGGTGGGTCGAGGTACGCAGGAACTCGATCATCGCTGTGAGCTGGTACTGCCCGGCGATCTCCCCGACTTCGCGGATGCAGTCCGGAGTGGCCGCGAAGTCTTCCGCGCTGACCTCTCGATTGGTGATCGACGGGCAATAGATCTTCCGCAGTCCGAGACCGGCGAATTGATCGCAGCGCTGCCGCCACCTCTCGAGCGATGCCGCACGGGCCGGGCCCGGGATCCAGAGATCCTGCATGACCGCGGCGCCCGACACCGGTGTCAGGCCCAGGTCGGTCATCACGCTCTTCGCGGCAGCCAACGTGTCGTTTTCGAGGAATCCGTCGAGCACCCTGTCGTTAAGCTCGACGTGCTGGATACCGGCCCTGGCCCAGCCCTCCAGCGAAGCGCGGTATCCGGCCGCCCGCGACGTGTTCTGGTGGATACTGAGCAGCATTTTGCCCGGCGGGGCGGACTGGGCATCGACCAGTCGCGTCAGAGGCGCGGCCACGGAAGCTGCGAGGAAGGTTCGTCGAGTGAGCATGAACGCACTCTACGCCCTGCAGGGGGCGGCCGCCACGGTCACGGAACTTGCTTCGCGGGCATCGCGCGCCTTTTTTCAGCGCACTTCAATTTTCGATCCCCGAGAAGGACCCGAAATGAGATTCCTGCTGACAGTCGCCGTAGCGCTCCTGTTCGCGTCGCCAGCCGATGCCCAGTTGGTTGCGCCCAACTCCGCGGGCGTGACGTTCGCTCACGTCCACCTCAACGTCGCCGATCTGGAGCTCAATAAGCGGCTGTGGGTGGAGCAGTTCGGAGGTGAGATCGTTCAAAAAGGACCACTCGTCACCATCAAGTACCCGAACTTCCTGCTCGTATTCACCGAGCGGGAGCCCACCGGAGACTCCCGGGGCAGCGTGATGGATCACTTCGGCTTCAAGGTCCGGAACATCGCGGCGGCGCTGGACAGGGCTCGCGCGGCCGATCTGCCCGTGGCAGACGTCTTCACGGGGGCGGAGGGCTTCTCCAACTCCTACGTGACCATGCCGGGCGGTGTCAGGGTCGAGCTCCAGGAGGACCCCGAGCTCGAGAACGAGGTCGAGGGCTACCACGTGCACTTCTTCACGAACGGACACGAGGATCTTCTCGATTGGTATGTCGACACGTTCGGCCTGCGCAAGGGCCCGCGCGGGACGATAGAAACCACCGCGTGGGCGCCGGGCCAGAACCTGAGCTTCGCGGGCTCGAACACGGAACGCGCCCCGACCAGAGGCCGGGCCATCGACCACATCGGTTTCGAGGTGGAGGACCTGAAGGCCTTCTGCGACATGCTCGAAGCGCGTGGTATCGAGTTCTTCGTCCCGTATCGGGACATCCCGATCATCGAGCTCAAGATCGCGTTCTTCACAGACCCGTCGGGCGTCGTGATCGAGTTAACCGAAGGCTTCGACTTGTACTAGGATTTTCACCAACCCAGACCAACCCAGACCAGAAAAGCACAGGAGGCACCCATGAGGCTCAAAAGCATCCGGATCGGAGGCGCGCTGATCGCGGCGACTGCATTGCTGTTCGCAGGCGCACAGCAGGCCAGCGCCCAAGTCATGATGACCGGCGACTGGACCTTGGAAGTTTCGACGGACAATGGCGTGACCATGCCCGAGCTCACGCTGGAACAAGACGGCATGAAGCTCACCGGCCACTATGTGTCGGAGGCTCTTGGCGCGAACGAGGTGACGGGGACCGTGGACGGCAACAAGGTCACGGTCTCGTTCATGGCGTCCCTAGAGGGCGTTGGAGAGGCTTCGGTCCTCTACATCGGGACGGTCGACGACGAGGGTGTGTGGTCAGGCACCATCGACATCCTAGATGGACAGCTGACCGGCACGTTCACGGCCAAGAAGAACTAGCGACCCAATCAGGGTGGCGCCGCGAGGGGCCCCGGCCGGATCGGTCGGGGCCCCCTGTTCATGCCGTCAGTTCCCGTGTCCACGACGGCGCGGAAGCTCGAGCGTCGAGCGATCGTTGATGTTGAACTCGAAGTCCACAGTGTGCGCGGCTTCGGTCTCACCCTTCTTGAATGTCAGGACCGTCTGGTACGCCCCGGGCTCGGTGAAGATGTGGCGCGTCTGATAGCTTCCGGGTGTACCACGGACTCGACGCACGGGGAAGGAGCCTAGCTCTTCGCCGTCGAAGCTGATCGCCACTTCGCCCGAGAGCTCCGTGTAGGGCTCCTGGCTGTCCAGTGAGCTCACGCGCCAGCGCAGGAACTGCATCTCCTCTGTGAGCGCGGGCTCGGGCTCGGCACCGAAGACGATCGACAGGCCGGCGACTTCTTTGCGCTCGTGGAAGGGAGCCGTTTCCGGCGTGACCGCTGCCAGCAGGACTGAGGCGACGCCCGCGAGTACGAAGACCGCAGCGAGCGTATTGCGAGTTTTCATGGTTACTTCTCCCTGGTTGCTGGACTCGGTTCAGTATGGGCTTGCTGGCGGCTGATTCCAAGCCCCGCGTACATTGCCCGTCCAATCTTCAGGAGTCCCCCATGGACAGTATTTCCTGCATGGCGCTTACCGTCCGCGCCGCGAACCACCCCGTCGACCTGATGGACCGAGGAGAACTGTGATGCTCAGTCGAAGAGATGCGTTGAAGCGGATGGGTGCGATCGCCGCCGGGGCGGCCGCGGGCACAGCGGCTGCTTGTTCTGGAGAGTCGGAAGCCGGAGCGGCTGAAGCGGGGGCGGCTCCGGGAACGGCCGCCGCGGCGTCGATGGCTTCTCCGATCGGTCCGATCGGCGTGCAGCTTTATACGGTGCGGGCCGAGATGACCAACGGCGTCGAGAGCACGCTCGAGCGCGTCGCCGCGATCGGCTACGAGGAGGTCGAGTTCGCTGGATATTTCGGACACTCTCCGACCGAGATTCGGGAGATGCTGGCGCGCACCGGGTTGCGGTCGCCCGCGACCCATATCCCGCCCAACTTCGAGGTCGATGCCTGGTCGAAGATCCTGGACGACTCCAACGAAATCGGACACGAGTACGTGGTCGTGGCTTCGATTCCCCAGAGCATGCGCTCCAGCCTGGATGCTTGGCGCGAGACGGGCGCGGCGATGAGCCGCGCCGGAGATCGTGCGCGTTCCGCGGGGCTTCAGTATGCCTACCACAACCACGACTTCGAATTCGAGGAGATGGAAGGCCGCGTCGCCTTCGACGTGTTCTGTGAAGAGTCGGACCTGGAGTTCGTGAAGATCGAGCTGGACCTCTTCTGGATCATCCACGGTGGCCAAGACCCGATCGAGTTCATGGATCGCTGGCCCGGTCGCATCCCGCTGGTGCACGTGAAAGACCGCACAGCGGGAGGCGACATGGTCGACGTCGGCGCGGGCGTCATCGATTGGGCCGGCATCTTCGAGCACGCGGAAAACGGCGGTGTCGAGCACTTCTTCGTCGAGCACGACACGCCTGACGGGCCGTTTCGCTCGATCGAGGCGAGCTACGAGTATATGCGTGGGCTACGGGACGGGGCGGCGTAGATCCCCTACAGCGGCCGGTCCGGGTTCATGATGGTCCGCCACATGTGCGACGACGGGCTGTTGTCGAAACCCAGCCCCTCTTTAGGCTGCTTGAACTGGCGGCCGATGATGTCCACGAACGGATCGAGCGAGACGACTTTGTCTTCGTCGAATGCGTAGGTGTCGTTCAGCGTGATCAGCCGCGCTTCCATGTACCACGGGTGCTCCTGGGCCTCCTTGGCCGCCCGCGCGATATACGGCTCCGGCACGTAGTCCTCACCGAAGATGCGGTTGTACATCTCCGGGTACTCGTACCCTACGGTGTCATCCGGATAGAAGCGTAGCGGCGCGTGGTATCGGATACCCCAGCTGATGCGCTCATCGACGTAGGGCTCGATCAGCTGCGCGCCCCACCACCCGTGGTCGACCTTGATCATGTTGAGCACGACATCGTGCATGAGGCAGGCGAAGATCGTGCGTTCCGTCTGACCCGTCTCGAGGGCGTAGGTGGCGCTCTGCAAGACATGGTTGGCCGGCGCGAAGCGCTTCTCGAAGTACTCGACCAGCGTAGGGTTCGTGGACATCGGCGCGTACTCGTGCGAGCGAGGCATGAACAGCCTGCCCGTGCCCCGTGGAGACCGCGGCTCTTGCTGGAGTTCGGCGAGCGCGAGCGCCTCGCCGTCGGGCATGTAGCGCACGGCTTCGGTACCGTCGCGCGCGGTGATGGCATCGTCGAGCATGTGCTCCATATAGTGCTCGAGCTCCTCGGCTTTGTCCTCGGGGGACATGAACTCGAGGGCACCTACGCCCACGGTTGCCAGAAAAGCTCTGCGGTCGACTTCCATGAGGCCCTCCACGGCTCGGGGACGGCCCATCACCGTCCACGAGCTACAGATTGCCGCCGTTGGCGTGCTGAGTCAAACGAGTCCGGCCAACCCGGGAGCAAGCCTAGCACTCCTTTCGGGACTATCGACCGGCCGGTACTGTGGCTTACGTTGGCGCCGCGCATATTGGTGCCTCAAACCGGCCGAAGCCGGCCTCCTTCGCTCTCCCCTACCACCTCTCTCCGCCCATGCCCCAGCGGGTTCTAGTGACTGCGGGTGGATCCGGCATCGGGCTGGTCATCGCCCAGGCCTTTGCGGCGGCCGGGGAGCGCGTCCATGTGTGTGACATCGATCGATCACGCCTGGAGGCGGTCTCCGCATCGAGCGAAATCGGGACCACCGCGGCCGACGTTTCCGACCCGGACCAGGTGGCCGCACTCTTCGACGAGGTGCAAAGCGAGCTCGGCGGTCTGGACGTGCTGGTCAACAACGCGGGAACGGCGGGCCCCACCGGACCTTTCGAGTCCCTGAGCTTCGACGACTGGCATTCGACATTGGCCGTCAATCTGGACAGCCAGTTTCTTTGCACGCGCCTCGCGGTGCTAATGCTCAAGACCGCGTGCGGAGGCTCGATCGTGAACATCTCTTCGACCGCGGGCCTTCACGGCTATCCCCTGAGAGCTCCCTATGCCGTGGCCAAGTGGGGCGTGATCGGCCTCACCAAGACTCTGGCAATGGAGCTCGGCCCCTACGGCATTCGGGTCAACGCGATTTGCCCCGGCAGCGTGGGCGGCGACCGCATGGACCGAGTAGTGGCGGCCGAGGCGACTACGCGCGGTGTCTCCGAGAAGCAGGTACGTGAGGGCTTTCTTCGACAGACGTCGATGAGGATGTTCGTGCGCGCGGAGGACGTGGCGGCGATGGTGCTGTTCTTGTGTTCGGACGCGGGGGCCGCCATATCCGGCCAGGCTATTGCCGTCGACGGCCACACGGAAGGTCTCGGAACGCTACGAGTGGAGATTCCCCGATGAAAGCAGTCTGGTACTCGGACTTCGGGTCCGCAGAGGAAGTACTCGAGGTCGGCGAGATGGCTACGCTTCATGCCGGTTCCGGCGAGGTGCGGGTCCGGTTGTACGCTTCCGGCGTCAACCCGGTCGACGTGAAGCGAAGAGCGGGAGGCCGAGGCGCGATCGCCGCGGCCCAGGTCGTTCCGCACTCCGACGGATCCGGGGTCATCGACGAGGTGGGGGAGGGCGTGGACCCCGGCCGAATGGGGCAACGCGTCTGGGTGTATGAGGCGCAGGTGCAACGCCACCTAGGCACGGCCGCTGAATACGTGGCGATCGACCATCGCAGGGCGGTCCCGCTTCCCGACGCCGCATCGTTCAATGACGGGGCGTGCCTCGGGATTCCTGCACTCACGGCGCATCGTTGCGTGTTCGCAGACGGTTCGGTCGCTGGCCAGACGATCCTCGTTACCGGTGGCGCGGGGGCCGTGGCCAACTATGCGATCCAGCTTGCCACGCTCGGCGGAGCCAGGGTGATCAGCACGGTGAGCGGGCCGGAGAAGGCGCGGATCGCGACCGCGGCCGGCGCCGGCGACGTCATCAACTACCGCGAGGAGCCGGTCGTGGAGCGGGTGCTCGAGCTCACGGACGGACGGGGCGTCGACCGTGTGGTGGAGGTCGAATTCGGCGGCAATCTGACCGACGCCCTGGGCGCGACGAAAATCGACGGCGTGATAGCCACCTATGCCTCTCAGGCCGAGCCTGAGCCTCAGATCCCCTTCTACCAGCTTCTCTACCGGAACCTGACGGTGCGCTTCGAGTTGGTCTTCATGATGCCGGAGAAGTCGAAGGCGGCTGCGGTTTCGGACATTACCAAGTGGCTGGCCGGGGGGCGTTTGCAGCACAACGTCGCAGAGGTGTTCCCGCTCGAGCAGGCGGTCGGGGCTCATCAGGCGGTGGAAGCGGGACCGGTCGGCAAAGTGATCCTGAACGTCGGCCCACGAGCCTAAGCGGGGCAGGGCGTGCAACGCTCCGAAGTCGACCGCTTCATCTTCGTAGCGACGGTAATTCTGCTGCTGGCGGTTTCGGTCCCGCTCATCCTCGCCCCGGACGCCGGGGGTGCGGCGCTCCAGAGCGTCTTCGACTTCATCACCGGAAACTTCGGTGTGTTGTACATCTGGGCCGCGGTGATCAACCTCGTATTTCTGGCCTGGCTCGCGTTCGGTCGCTACGGGCGTGTGCGGCTGTCCAACGACGATTCGCCACCGGAGTTCTCGACCTTCAGCTGGGTATCGATGCTCTTCTGTGCCGGAATCGGGACCGGCATTCTCTACTGGGGCACCATCGAATGGGCGTACTACTATGACGCTCCACCGTACGGGGTCGTGCCTCGCTCCCCCGAGGCGATCGAGTGGGCCACCAGCTACCCGATCTTTCATTGGGGGGTCACCGGCTGGGCATTCTACTGCCTACCTGCGCTCGCGATCAGCTATGCGTACTTCTGCCGGGGCACCAAGTCGATGCGCCTCAGCGACAACTGCCGCGCCGTGATCGGCGATCACGCCGACGGCGCGCTGGGCAAGGTGATCGACCTTCTCTTCATGCTGGGGCTGCTTGGCGCGGCTGGCACTGGCATCGGCCTGGCGGTGCCGCTGATCTCGAATGGACTCAGTCAGCTGCTCGGCGTGGCTGACTCGTTCCAACTCGACCTCGCGGTCGTGCTCGCCGTAACCGCGGTTTTTGCGGCGAGCGTATACGCCGGTCTCGAGCGCGGCATCCGGCGCTTAAGCAACCTGAACGTCATGCTCACGCTAGGGTTGTTGCTCTTCGTAATCATCGTCGGCCCAACGCTGTTCATCCTGAAGGCGGGCACCAGCAGCTTGGGTCACGTGCTGCAGAATTTCGTGCGCATGAACAGCTGGACGGAACCGATCGGCGACTCGGGCTTCGTGGAGACCTGGACCATCTTCTACTGGGCGTGGTGGATCGCTCTGGGGCCCTACATGGGCATGTTCGTGGCTCGCATATCGAGGGGCAGGACCATTCGCGAGGTCACGTTCGGCATGCTGGGGTTCGGAACCGCCGGCTGCGCTCTCTTCTTCATGGTCTTCGGGAACTACGCGCTGTATCTGGAGCTCAGCGAAGCGCTCTCGGTTACTACGATGCTACAGGAAGAGGGGGCTCCCCAGGCGATCATCGCCGTGGTACAGTCGTTGCCGTTCAGCTCGATCGTCTTGCCCCTCTTTTGCCTCGTATGCCTCGTGTTCATGGCCACTACCTACGATTCGGCCGCCTATACGTTGGCGCTCGGGGCCACTCGTCGCTTGCAGGTCGGTCAAGACCCGCCGAGGTGGCACCGGCTGTTCTGGGCTTTCGGGATTGGGGTGCTTCCCGTGACACTGATGTTCTTGGACGGTCTCACGCCGCTGCAGACCGCTTCGGTGGTGGTATCACTCCCACTCATCGCGGTCGGAGTGCTCATGGCGGCCTCCCTGGTACGATCGCTGCGCGAGGACCAAGCTGAGGGCAGTTGAATCCGACCAGAGTGGATTGGAACCGATGAAGATATTCGTCACCGTCGCGCTGTTACTCGCAGGAGCGGGCGACGCCGCGGGAGCGGGCGCGCGCCAGGACAGCGCACGCGACCTGCCCGACGGGATCCGCAAAGAGCAAAACGTGATGGTACCGATGAGGGACGGGGTGCGCCTCGCGACCGACCTCTACTTCCCGGCGGACGCCGCCGCACCGTTTTCGACCATCATGATCCGCACGCCCTACGGGAAAACGCGTGAGTATCCTTACGGTGGCATCGTGCCCATGCTGGTGGAAGCGGGCTTCGCGGTGGCGTATCAGGACACGCGCGGACGCGCTGAGTCCGAGGGCGAGTATACCGTACGCTTCTCCGATCGCGAGGACGGCTACGACGCGGTTTCCTGGCTCATCGAGCAGCCTTGGTCGAACCAGAAAGTAGCGACCTTCGGTTGCTCGTACCGGGGCGAAACGCAGATCGTGCTCGCGGCGGAGCGACACCCCAATCACATCGCAGCAATCCCGGGAGCGCCCTCCGCGGCGTACGACCTCGGGGGGCGGCCTTGGACCTCCTTCGATGGTGGAGCCTTCGAGCTAGCGCAGACCGCGGGGTGGTTCATGCCGGGTGGCACGCGTAATCGCCTGGAGCTGTATCGCACGCTGCCGACGCTCGACATCGTGCAGAAGTCGGGCGCCTCCGGGACCGACTACGAGGACTACGTCTCGAACACACCAGACTCCGAGTACTTCCGTTCCCTGGACTTCGTGCGCAGCTCGGACCGCTTCGACATTCCCGCGATCTATATCGACTCCTGGTACGACTTCGGCGTCGCCGAGACGCTCAAGCTCTTCAACCAGATGCGAGAGAACGCGGTCAGCCAGGAAGCGCGCGACAACCAGTACGTGATCATCACTCCGAGCACGCATTGTGCCTGGAGCCGAGCCAGGGTCCCCATGCGCGCGGGCGCCCGCGACGTCGGGGATTGGCAGCTCGACTTCAACGACATGTACCTGCGTTGGTACCGGCACTGGCTGGACAAGGCAGACAATGGCATCACCGACATGCCGCGTGTGCAGTACTACTTGATGGGCGCCAACGAGTGGCGCAGCAGCGAGACCTGGCCTGTCGAAGGAACCACGTTTGAGAAGTTCTATCTGCACAGCGGCGGCGGGGCCAACAGCCTATCGGGCGACGGCTCGCTCACGATGGCGGCGCCGGGGGAGGAGCCGGCAGATCAGCTCGTCTACGACCCGGACGATCCGGTTCCTTCGCTAGGCGGTCAGGCTTGCTGCACCGGCATGAATACGGGAGCCGGTGCCTACGACCAGCGCGAGATCGAAGCGCGTGAGGACGTGCTGGTCTACACCTCGGAGGTGCTCGCGGAGGGCCTCGAAGTGACGGGGCCACTCGAGGCGGTGTTGTACGTGTCCTCGGACGCGCCCGACACGGACTTCACGGTGAAGCTCGTGGATGTCTTTCCCGACGGTACCGCCTACAACATCCAAGAGGCAGCCTTCAGAATGCGATACCGCGAAGGGCTGACGAGCGCGGTGCTGATGCAGCCGGGCGAGGTCTACGAGATTCGCCTCGATCTTCACGCCACCAGCAACTACTTCGGACCGCAACATCGGATCCGGATCGAGGTCTCCAGCTCGAACTTCCCGCGCTGGAGTCGGAATCTGAACACCGGAGGCAACAACTTCGACGAAACCGAGTGGAGAGTTGCGCGCAACACGGTTCTTCACTCGCGGCGCTATCCTTCCCATGTGGTGCTGCCGGTGCTCCGCCAGCGAGTGCGCTAGGCGTCCACCAGCGTGCCGTCGCTCAGGTCGAACACCTCGGCGAGCCGCAGCATTCGCTCCTCCAGCACCGTGGAGGCGTTGCCGAGCTGCTGTTTGGTGGTGTCCTGAAACTGTAGCACTGTCACGAGCGTGTGCAGCTCTTCTCTGAGATCGTCACGCGGGTCTGCGTCGTCGTCCGAGCTCGAGGGCCCCACTTCGAGTTGGTCGACGAGCAGAAGAGCACGGTCCAGACCGTCGAGCAGTTCTGACGTGGCCATTTCGGTCGCTGAGGAGACCTCGGTGAGCTTCTGCTCGAACTCGCTGAACACACTCTCGACCTGACTCAGCGTAGGCGTGGAGTCGCTCAGCTCACTCGGCTGAACCTCCGTCTTCATTTCTCGATCCGGAACATCGGAACCGGTCCTTGGGTGGAAGCTAGGCACTCTTCTCTACCATGAAGGGTCGGCCGATCGGGCGAAAAAATTACCGGAAGGGAGCGAAATCGCCTCGCGACCACGTCTGCGAGGCCCTCGGACGGGGAGAGCCCCAGGCGATTCGCCAGCTCATCCGAAACCGCCGGGAAAGACGAACACCAGCACCACATACTTCACCGCCAGCCCACTCGCGCTGATCAGCAGGGCCTTGAGCCGATTGTAGCGCATGATCCCCGACACTAACAGCATGTTCGGCGACGAAAGCGGCAAGAGGTTGAACGTGAAGATTGCCCACCCTCCCCATTTCTGGAACGTGGCCTTGAACTTCTCAAACTTTTCTCGGCTGATCAGCGTATCCACGACCCGTTCGCTGACCACCCACCCGATTGCGTAGTCGATGGTCTGGGCCAACAAGCCAGTGCCCACACTCAGGCCGATCAACACGAGCCCTGGATGTCCCTCCGCCAAGTAGAGCGGGACCAGGATTTCGACGGGCATGAGTAGGAAAAACAGGTAGCCCGCGAAGTGGATCAAAGCGAACGAAACCAGTCCGACGGGCTCGCCCGCTATGAGCTCCCGACCAATCGTGGACCCGACGATAGCGATGATCGCGACGAGCATGATCAAGACTCCGATCACGCTTTTCTTCGTCAACTTCATCGCTGCCTGGGTTGGGAGATGACGTTCATGGAGCCGCCTCCCAGCACAACGAAGCCGCGCCTCTCCAGATTGCGAGCGGCCGACTGACTCGGTGTCAGTTCCCGCCCGTAGTGAAGCGAATCCGGTTGAGCCGCACGTTCCACTCCACCTCGTCCCCGGGGTTCAGGCGGAAGATCTCGGAGAACAGGAGAGGCGCCTGGTTTTGGTTGTTCGCGGGGTCGATGGTATCGGACGAGCCACCTTCGACGACAACGCGGTAATTGCCGACGAGTGCGCTTCGCCGGATGCACTGCCGCATCGTGCGGCCCATGCTGACTTGGCCGAGGCGAATGCGCTCGCCGCGGAACTGATTGAGCTCGGTGATCTCGCCCGGTGCCAGACCCTCGCGTCCGTCCTTGATGAGGGATATGCGACCCGCGGCCCCGCCGCCTTGGGTGTTGTCGATCGTTATGCACGCCTGCGGCGCATTGGGGTCCTCCGGCGTCGAAGCACAACCCGCGAGTGCGAACGTGCCAGCCACGGCGAGGGCCAACCGGTATCTGCTCATCGTACGCTCCTTGGAAGGGAGACAACGTACCTGTCGAGGGGATGAGAGCAAGCCATCTAGCGATCCATGAAAGCCATCTCACGCGCCTTGCGGCTGCGGTCCTCTCCTCTTAGATGCAGCTATCCATGCACCGCTCTCAGCAGGGAGTTCCAATGACACAATGGCTCAGATCGTCCCTCAACTGCACGGCAACCGCGATGGCACTGGCTTACGGGACGTCGGTAAGTGCCCAGTCCGCACCGACGTCCGCCACCGACATCACGCGTGAGCAAATCCAGACGGTTCTGGCGAGCATGGGCGAGTCGATCGACCGTCAACTCAAGATTGCCGATATCGGCGGTGGAGAGAACGTGGGCGTCGGCATCCTTCATAGGGACGGGGACAACGACACCGACGGCGCGCACCGGGGCATTATCCACGCCCAGGTGACAGAGGTCTACATCATCCTGTCGGGCGGGGGCACACTGCTCACGGGCGGCGACATCATTGACCCGACCGAGCCGTCCGCCGGCAGCATCCTCATCGGGCCTACGTTCTCGGGGCAATCCAGGAACGGCCAGATTCGTGAAATCTCAGAGGGGGACGTAGTGGTCATCCCCGCCGGAGTGCTGCATGCGTGGACGCTCATTCCCGATGAGGTCACCTACCTGAGCGTGCGCATAGATCCGCACCTGGCTCTTCCCGCGGGCTACGTGAACCCGGAGATCCGCTGAGCGGGGGCGACGGGCGCGTTGGGTGACGCGTGAGCCGGCTGAAGCGGCGTCGTGCACACACCGAATCGTTGGAGGTCTACACCTCTCAATGGGGTGGGGGACTGTAGGCCGTGCGGGCCTGGAAGTGTCTGCTGGCTGTGGGTCCAAGCCGGGGCGCAAGGCGAGTGCTGCGGACCTGCTAAGTCATTCCGCGAATACAGCAATCGCTTGTTAGAGTGCAGCGCCCGGAAAGGCATACGTTCACTCCTTGCACGCCTCGTTGCTTACTGCTAAAGACGGTCGAGAACCGCCCCGACGCCGTTGGTGATGAGGGCGATGAGCGCTCCAAGGAAGAAGCCGAACGCACCGAAGACGAGGGGCATACCCAGGAGCGCGCCGAACGCCATTAACGTGCCCCAGTTCAGACCGATCGTGAGCAGATCGACCACGACGCCGCCAAAGGAGTAGAGCACGCCGCAAATCAGGCCGAGGTAAGCGCCCCACCGAGCGAACCTCGTCGCCGTGGGCCGAATCTTCATGTGAAAACCTGGGCCACCATATGCCTCCGCTCGCGCGTCACGACTCCGGTGGAGTCGACGGAGTTGGGCAGCAGCCATCCGAACCGCCGTCTCGGGGCCAAAGTGGTACGGCACCGGGTCGTGTTCCCATGAGCGTCGCTCCCAACACCGCAGCGTCCCGACCCCACTCTAACGCCTCGCGATTCTGCTGCGCGGCCAGCATGCCCACCGAGCGCGGCACGCGCGAGCCACCCGCTCCTTCCGCGACTGTAGCAATCGCTTGTTAGGCAGCGCCCTTGGCCTACTGCTCATCGAAGTAGTCGGAGTCGATGCGGCTCACTTCGTACGAGGCGACGGAGTTGATGCCTAATCCGTGCTCTATCATGGCGGAGGGGCCTGCTTGACCCGCTCAAGCAACTCCTCAGCAAGTTCGTTCCGCAGGCTGCGGTGCACGCGCTCCAAGATGTCCTCGGGTGTCTCATCGATCTCTTCCGAGACCAAGCCCACCGAGTCGTCCCCAGGCTCCCCCTTGTACTCGTGGAACTCCCTGAACTCGGAGTACTGTTTCAGGAACTTCACGTTCAAGCGATCCGGTGGGTCTCCGAGCAAGTCCTTGCCGCGGTCGGTGATCTGGACAAGCCCCCGGCCCGGCGAAGCCAAAAGACCAGCCTTCTTCAAGTATGTACGTGCCCAGGCGATTCGGTTGATGTACTTCTGCTGCTTTCCGCTTGGCAGAACCTCGGCCCGATCCTCTGGACTGAGCTGCATTTCTTCGCCGAGGATCTGGTACGCATCCCGGATCCGATGGACCTCCCCATTTCTCAAGAGGCGGAGAAGGGGTAGGAACCATGTCTGAAAGTCCGGGACTGTCACAACTGATCACCTCATCGGGGCCTCTGCCTAACTCATGTGTGTCTCGCGCCGACCCTCCTCATTCTCATGAGGATGAGCTAGCGTCGCCGCAAGATACGCCGATCGGCGCGGGTCCCGACAGG
>DQPL01000015.1 GCA_015664885.1 Gemmatimonadota bacterium | reverse complement strand
CCTACGATCCACAGGACCGCATATCCAACGACCGCACCTATGATGGAGCGCGTCCACTCGATGCCGCCCGGAAAGAACGACATCCCGAGGCCGATGACCGCGCCACCCATCGAAAACTGGTTCGGGATGATGTAAAAACGGGCATCCGCGATTGAGATCCCAAAGAGGATCCACAGAAAGATGCCCCCGCGCAGCGCCTCGAGCGTGGCGCCATGCACCGCGAAGACGCCCGCCCAGATGAGCGCGCTCGCGAGCTCCACGAGCGGGTACTGGACCGAGATGGGCCCGGCACAAGAGCGACACCTCGCGCGCAGGATGATCCAGCTGAGAATCGGAACATTGTCGTACCACTGCACTGGCTTCAGACATTTGGGGCACCTGGGGCCGGGCGATACAATGGACTCGTCCTGAGGCCAACGCAGGGTGCAGACGTTCAGGAAGGAGCCGACCATCAGCCCAAAAAGCCCGGCCATGACCGGGACCATCCATGCCTCCGTCACGCGCCGGTCTCCTTCGTCAGTTCATAGAGCATTACCGAAGCCGCCATGCCAACGTTCAACGATTCCGCGCTCCCCCTCATCGGGATCGACACCGTGCTCGTCGCCGCAGCTTTCAATTCGTCTCGCACGCCCGCTCCTTCGTTCCCCACGATCAGCGCGAAGCCGGCCCGGGGCTCGTCCGCCGCAACCGGCTCGCCGTCCACGGCCGCCACGCGCAGCGGAACTCCAGCCTGCTGGAGCGCAGCGACCGTGTCGAACCATGTCGCTTGAAACACCGGAATACGAAACGCCATACCGGCGGAGGCCCGTACCGTCTTGGCCGCCCAAGGGTCCGCCGTGCCCTCGAGCGCGATGACCCCGTCGAGGCCGAAAGCGACCGAGGCGCGCACAAGAGTGCCCGTATTGCCGGGGTCCTGGACGCCGTCCAATACCAGCAGCCGCGCCCCTGCCGCGACCACTGCGAGCGAAGCTCGAGGCTCGCTACAAACGAGCAAGATCCCCTGCGGACGCTCAGTGTCGGCCAATTCGCTCAGTTCAGCGTGGTCGATGACATGGAGCTCGAGAGCGGTCGCCGCCAACCGAGTCGCGAGTGCAGAGCCGCCGCTCGTCTGCTGGAGCCTCGGCGAGGTCACCGCGAAGCGACCGTCGGCTCCAGCGTCGAGCGCCTCGCGAACGGCACGTACACCTTCGACCAGCACGAGCGCCTCTTTCCTCCTCGTCTTGCTGAGGCGGAGCCGGGCGACCAGGCGCGCCCGACGCTGGCTCAAGCCCACGTCTGGCACCAGCTTTTTGTGTACGCCTTCGTCCCTACCCCCGACCACAGGCAGTAAAGATGCCCGCCGATCAGCCTCAGCCGGTTGCAATGACCATTGCGGGCAGCGATAGCGGGGGCGGTGCAGGTATCCAGGCGGACCTCAAGACCTTCCAGGCGTTCGGTGTGTACGGGACGAGCGCGATTACCGCGATCACGGCGCAAAATACCCTGGGGGTGCACGCGATCCACGCGGTGCCGATCCAGGACGTGCGAGCCCAGATCGACGCGGTCGCCACGGATCTCCGACCCCGAGCGCTCAAGACGGGAATGTTGGCCAATGCCGCGCTGGTCGCCGAGGTCGCGGACGCCATTGAAGTGCACGCGCTGGGTCACTACGTCATGGATCCGGTCATGGTGGCTACCAGCGGAGACCGGCTGCTCGATTCGGACGCAGAGGCCTCTCTCGTCGTGAGGCTCTTGCCCTTGGCCACTCTGATTACGCCCAACCTGCACGAGGCCGCCATCCTGGTTGGAGAGCCGGTCGAAACCGTCGGCCACATGAGCGAAGCAGCCCGGAGACTCGTCGCGCTTGGAGCGGGCGCCGCGCTCATCAAGGGCGGACACCTGGGCGGAGACGTAGTGGACGTACTCTGGGACGGTGACGAGGAGAGCGTCTGGCGTCGGCCCCGTATCCAGACCGCTCACACGCACGGTACGGGATGCACACTCTCGGCCGCCATAGCCGCCGGGCTCGCGCTTGGAGAGTCGGTGCACGACGCTGTTGCACGCGGCATCCGCTTCATCGTGCGTGCGATCGAGACGGCTCCGGGGCTGGGTGGAGGCCACGGACCTTTGAATCACTCCGTTTCCTCGGAGTAGCCGGTCGCGCTCAACCGACCCAAGACACCGCCGAGGAGGAGCCCCAAGCGGGCGCCGGCGACGCGGCCGACCTCGATCACCTCCTCGTGGCCGATCGGATCTGGGCTGAGCCCGGTCCCTTTGTTGGTGACCATCGAGAAACCCAGGCAGCGGAGTCCCGCCGCCCGCGCGACGGTCACTTCCGGCACAGTCGACATGCCTACCGCGTGGGCGCCGAGTCGAGCGAGCATGCGCACTTCGGCCGCGGTCTCGTACGAAGGCCCCAGAACGGCGGCATACGTGCCGCGGGTGAGCTCGATACCGAGGTCTGCAGCCACCTCCAGAGCACACCGCTGGAGCACGGGATCGTAGGGCGCGCTCATGTCCGGAAAGCGGTGCCCCTCGCCGTACACTGGCCCGGCTAGCGGGCTATGGAACGTAAGGTTGATCTGATCCTCGATGAGCATGAGGTCGCCAGGTCCGAGCTTGCCGTCGATGCCTCCAGCGGCATTGGTCACTATGAGCACCTCAACGCCCAGTGCCACAGCTACTCGAACCGGCGCAACCACCACTTCCATCGGGTGTCCCTCGTACGCGTGGTACCGGCCTGCCTGCAGCAAGACCGGTGTCCCGTCGAGGTACCCGGCCACATAGGCGCCGCTGTGTCCTTCGACGCCCGACGGCGGAAAACCCGGGACTTCCTCGAAGGACACCGTTGTAGCGTCGCTCACCTGCGTCACGAGGTGGCTGAGCCCGGAGCCGAGAATCACCTGCACCGAAGGGGTGAAGGGCAACCGGTCGCGCAGGAAATCGGCCGCCGCCTCCACATCCACGCCAACCACCGTCCCCTCCCCGCTCAGAGGATCATCCCAGCGACCGTAGCCGTCATGAACGCCGCGATCGAGCCCGCAATCATCGCGCGCAGGCCCAAGCGCGAGAGGTCGTGCCTGCGCGACGGCGCGATACCCCCGATGCCTCCGAGCTGAATCGCAATCGACGAGAAGTTCGCGAACCCGGAGAGCGCGTACGTGGCAATGACGATCGAGCGCGGCTG
>DQPL01000083.1 GCA_015664885.1 Gemmatimonadota bacterium | reverse complement strand
TCTCCGGGGGCCAGAAGCAGCGCGCGACTCTGGCGCGCGCGCTCGCTCGCGACCCGCTGATCCTGGTGCTCGACGACGCGCTCTCCGCGGTCGATACGCACACCGAGGCGAAGATTCTGGACGACCTACGCTCCGTGATGAAGCGGCGCACTTCGTTCATCATCAGCCATCGTGTATCGGCGGTTATGCACGCCGATGAGATTCTGGTGCTCGATGACGGAGCGTTGGTGGAAAGAGGGACGCACGTCGAGTTGATCAACGCTCGCGGGACGTATGCGCGCCTGCTTCGGCGCCAAATGCTCGAGGAAGACCTGGAATCGCGGCTGGCGCCTACGTCGGGAGACTGATCAGGCGCAAGATCGCCTGGCACCGCCCGCGGTGCTTCCACCACGGGCTGCTAGATGCGGTTCACGATCCAGTCCGGCGTAAAGCGCGCCAACATCGCGGTCAGCGCCGTCAGCTGGCCGGTCAGCAAAAGCACACCGAGCCCGATGAGCATCAAGCCGGACGCCTTCTCGACCACGGGAATCCAGCGCCGGAAGCGCTTGAACCCCTGGAGAAATGCATCCAGCGCGAGCGATGCCACCAGAAACGGGATCGCGAGGCCGGCGGAATAGGCGGTGAGCAGGCCGACGCCCGCCCACATCGTATCCGTGGACATTCCGTACGTGAGAATCGCACCCAGTACCGGGCCCAGGCAGGGAGTCCAGCCCGCCGCAAACGCCATGCCCACGCCGATCGTGCCCAGGTAGCCTGCTGGCGTGTCGCTGACGTGGATGCGCTTCTCGCGCATGAGCGGCGCGAGCTTGAACACGCCAGAGAGGTGCAGTCCAAAGATGATGATGATCACGCCGCCGATGCGCGCGATCCACAGTTCGTACTGTTTGAAAAACTGCCCGAGGAACGAGGCGGAGGCACCGAGTATGATGAAGATCGCGCTGAAACCGAGCACGAAGAGTAGCGAATGGATGAAGGTCGCTTTGCGGTTCACGCCCTCCTGCAGATCCTCGAGGCTCATCCCGGTCACGAGGGCTAGGTAGCTCGGGACGAGCGGCAATACGCACGGCGACAGAAACGAAAAGATTCCGGCCATGAAGGCGGCGACCAGCCCTATGCTGACTTCGTTCACGAATCGCTTTCCTGTTCGATTTCCCGGTCGAGCGCTGCCATGCGCTCCTCCGCCCGTGCGCGTCGGGCCTGAAGATACGCACGAATCCCTGTTGTCACCGCGAACCAAGCCGCCACCGCCCAAACCATCCACCCCACCACAGCGGGGAAGAACCACGCGAAGCCCGCAACCGTGGCGATCGCGAAGGACACGGTGCCGAGTACGGTGCGGTCCTCCCGACCCAACGTGCGGTCGCCCGCGAGCGCCTCACCCAACGCTGCGCTGGCTCGCACGAACGGAGCCAGGTTGATCTGTCTCGGCATCTGGCCCAGGGCACGGATCTGCTGCTCCAACCGCTCGGGCAGCGTCCCCTCCGGGTCGAGCGAAGCCGTGGGCATCACCAACTCTTTTGACACCGCGTCTGGCAGGCTTGCTGTGCGGCCGGGCAACACGATCTCGGCAGACGAAGCGAGATCAGCGACGAACAAACCCTCGAGCTGCCTCGCAAAGCCTGTATCGAGAACGCCGACGTCCAGCTCCCAGTTCCCCATCAGGCTGGCCGAATTGAGGTTGCTCGACCCGACACGGCACCAGAGACCGTCCACCACCGAGGTCTTCGCGTGCATCATGGGTCCCTGCCACTCGAAGATGCGCACGCCCGCTTCCAGCAAGAACCGGTACCCCCCACGTGACAGGCTGCCAACGAGCGGCCAGTTGTTGTGGGCAGGGACGAGGATGCGAACGTCGACGCCCTGCTGAGCCGCGGCCCCGAGTGCCTCCGAAATCGAGCGCGGCGCGACAAAGTAGGCGTCGGTGATCCATATGCGCTCACGCGCTCTCGCGGCGGCCAGGTGAAGCGTTCGGTACACGCGCGTCTTGCCGGGTTCGCCCTCGATCAGCCAGACAGGGGTCTCGCCTGCATCGGACGGCTGGGGAAGCCCCTGCTCGAGGGCGATTGGCTCACCTATCTCGCTCCAGAGCGACTCGAAGGCCCGCGCCGCTGCCCGGGCGGCGGACCCGCGGATCTCGATGCCGGTGTCACGCCAAGGCGCCTGCTTGGAGCTGCCGGCCCACTCGTTGCCGACACAGAACCCACCCACGTATGCGACCTCGCCGTCGATGGCGACGAGTTTTCGGTGATCGCGCTGCAACACGCCCAGCGCGTTACCCAGGCCGAATGCCGGCCGGTTGAACGCGCGTACTTGCACACCCGCCTGACGCATCGGTTTCCAGTACTTGCGTGGGGTTGCCCAGCAGCCGAGCCAGTCGTGCAGCACAAGGACCGGTACGCCCTCCCGCGCCTTCCGGACGAGCGCCTCGCGGAAGGCACGGCCGACGCGATCGTCACGTACCAGATAGTTCTCGAAGTAGACGAAGCGCTGCGCTGAATCGATCGCCTCCAACCACGCGTCGAAGGTGTTCGAGCCCTCGAACTGGAGCCGTATGCGGTTCCCCTGCCAGGTAGGAGATCCCGTCGCTCGTTCGATCTCTGACCACGGGAAGCCCTCGGCGGGCCGCGGCGGCGCGGCGGCTGAGGGCTTCACCTGGGACGATCGATCACTCTGAGCGCAACGCCTCCGTCGGGTCGATTCGCGTGGCTCGCTTCGCCGGCACGTAGGCAGCCAGCAGCGCCACTGACGCCAAAATCACGCCCACACCGAGGCACGTCCAGGGGTCGGTAGCCTCCACCTCGTAGAGCAGGCCGACGAGGAAGCGCGACAACGCCGCCGCCGCCAGACCACCCACCAAAAGCGCAGCTCCCGCGAGCAGCACACCGTTGACCACGCTGAAAATGGCCGTATTGAGGCCGATTCCGAGGCCCAGCGTCAGTACGAAGGCGACCGTGTAACCGGGCGTCCGTAACAGGCTGCGTACTGCGTGCCGAAGGCTTCTCACCATGATGATCCCCTATCCCCGCATCCACATCACTCGGCACCCGGGCCGATCCCGGAGCCGCTTCATCGGACCAGAATGGCCCCAAGAGCCAAGAACGTCTTGAACGATTCCAACGTCGGCCGCGATGCTCCCAATTTCAAGTCGGGGCGACTCTCCGGTGGCCACCCACCGGCTGGAAGGCTGTCGGTCACTCTGTCAGGCGGCGCTGGAAGCGATAGCTGATAATCTTGTAGACCAGCTTCGCGACCAAGAAGTCGGGTGCATGCAGCCCCGGCGTGGGCGCGAGCTCGACCACATCAGCCGCGATCACGTCTCGTTCCGCGAAGACCCGCTTGAGAAACCGGAGCGTGCGGTACCAATCGCCTCCTCCTGGCTCAGGGGTCCCCGTGGACGGCACGAGCGAGGGGTCGAAGTAGTCGACGTCGAAGGTGAGATAGACCTTCGGCCCCAGCGCATCCAGCGCCCGGTCCATCCAGGTGTCGTCCTCCCACATGTCATCAGCCCAGATGAGCGTCGAGCCGCTTGATGCGCGCGAAACGTCAATCTCTTCCTGGCTGACGCCTCGCACACCGACCGCGCACACGTCCGCGCGCTCCAGCACGCGCGTCATCGCCGACGCATGCGAATCACGCGTGCCCTCGAACTCGCCGCGCAGATCGGCGTGCGCGTCCATCTGAAGAACCGTCAGCCGCTCTTCATGCCGTGTGGCCTGTGCGAGCACCGCCGGGGAGGAGATCGAATGCTCTCCACCAAGCATGACCAGAAAGCGATCACCGCACGCGTCAGCCACTCTGCCGTACGCACGCCCAAGCTCTTTCATCGCCGGCTCCGGGCCAGCCCGGGTGAGCTCGAGAGAAGGCAGCGTATGAACGCCGACCACGCTGCCCGGCTCGCAGTCGAACTCCTGATCGTGCAACTCGACGTGTCGCGAGGACTCTATGATCGCCCGAGGCCCGCGACGCGTTCCACTCCCCCATGAGGTGGTGGACTCGTAGGGCACTGGAAGTATGACGCCGGCAGACGACTCGAAAGCACCACCGACCTCGTCGAGGCCCAGGAAGGAATACGGCAGCTCCCACGGCAGATCCGCCAACTCCGGTGGCAAGCCCGGTGGAGCCGACGGGCCCATGCCCTCACTTCCACGCCCGGCTGCTTCCGGGTCTCGCCGATTCGGCACTACAAAGCTGCCCGTGCTAGAAGTTCTGCGGTCAAACCGTCTCGATCGGGCAGGTCAGGCCTTCGTTCGGAAGCTCGACGCCAGCATCACGGCACTCCTGGCAGAGGCCGTAGATCTCGAGCCGATGCCGCACAGGGGCAAATCCATGCTCCCGCCGCACACGTTTCTCCACGCCGTAGAGCTCATTGCTCTCGAACTCGTCAACTCTTCCGCAACTGAGGCAAATGAGGTGCTCGTGAATGGGGCGCACCGAGAGACGGTGCTCATACCGCTTGAAGCCCTCGCCGAAATCGTGCTCCTCGACCAGGCGGCTGCGGACGAGCAGGTCGAGGGTCCGATAGATGGTCGCCTTCCCGATCCGCTCACCGCGCGCACGCAGATCCTGCTCGATGTCATCGACCGAGAGGTGCTCGTCGGAGGCGAACACGACTTCCGCGACCGCTTCGCGCTGGTGCGTGACTGGAAGGCCCTGTTCGCGTAGGAAGCGCCCGAAAAGCCGGATGAACGGATGCGGCGCTAGCAGCGAACTCACGGGTGTGGCGTCTCGAAAAAGTCCATATCGACCTCCTCCAGCAATTGCTCGAACTTCTCGGCGGAGCCGAGGATCTCCACTTCGCGGGCTTCCCCAAGTCCCTCTCCGCTGCGGCGCACGACTCCCGCCATCACGCTGGGAAAGCGCTCGGGCGGCGCCTCGCCTTCCTGAGTGAACGACGCCTCGAACGTCACGCCCCCTCCGGTCTGCTCCGCGGTGTACGCAGCGGTGATTATCACGCGCCGGTCCTCACCGTCCAGAAAAGTACTCACAGCCACCAGGCCCTGTTCCCGTCGTCCGCGCCGAACCGGAGGAAAAATCCACAGCCGGTCGACCGCGTCCGCGCCGAGGCGCTCGCGCACTCGGATGAGCAACCGGGGCAGCGCCTCCGGAACACCCGGGTCTGCCGATCGCTCTTTCGCTCCAGACTGCATCATCCTTCCCCGTTTTCTCCCTTGGCAGCGTCCCGCAACACCGCCTTGCGTGTCGCCCCCAACACCTTTTCGATCGCCTCGTCCAGCGGACCCGGCACCATCGCGCCAGACGCCTTCACATGACCCCCACCGCCGAAACGGCGGGCGAGCTTGTTTACATCCACCGGCCCACTGGAGCGGAACGACACCTTGATATCGCCTTTGCTGGTCTTGCGGAAGAGCAGCCCGACCTGGGTCCCCTCAATCGACCGAGGAACATCAACCATACCCTCGAGGTCGTCGGCGGTGGCATTGAGCTCGTCGACCACCTCGTACGGCACCGTCATCCACGAGATCCCGTGCTCTGCGTCGCACTCCAACGTGTCCAGCGCATGGCGTAGAATCTGGTATCTCTTCAAAGGCGCAGCACCATAGACGCGCGCGTACACACTCTCGGGCTCAACCCCACGCTCGATCATGTCAGCGGCAATCCGGTGGCTCGCGGATGTAGAATTGGAGAACCGAAAGGACCCCGTGTCGGTCAGGACAGCTACGTAAATGCCGAGCGCGATGTGGTCGGTCCAAGGACCACCCGCCGCGTGCACCAGATCACATACCAGTTCCCCGGTAGCACAAGCTTCAGGGTCGCGGAACGAGATGCCCCCGATGGCGTGCTCTCCGGTTTGGTGGTGATCGATCACCAGAGTGGGAAGATCGCGGATGAGATCGCGCACGCGACCGATGCGTGGCACCTCACCCGTGTCCAACACCACGGCGAGGTCGGCTTGGTCGCATAGATCGCGCGCTCGGCGGGAGCCTGCTGGAACGATCCATTCTTCGCGCTCGATCAGGAAGCTGAGCGAGTCCGGGAAAAGCGTAGGATTAATGATCCAGACCTCGGTCCCGTTGGCGCGTAGCCACGAGGCCAAGGCCGCTTCCGAACCCGCCCCGTCGCCGTCCGCATTCAGGTGGGTCGTGAGTATCGCCCGACGCGAAGCCAGTAGAGCGTCCCTGGCCTCGTTGACCATCGCCGCACGCGCGCGTGGCGTCCGGTAGCTCAAGATGGTGTCCTGACCCTCGAGGAATAGATCAGAGAAGCTACCTCCAAGTCGCCGGAAGCCGCTACCGCCCCCACCGGCTTCGCACCTTGGCCCACGTGGACGCAAGGTGCACGAGATGCGACGAGGCCGTACCCACGATCTGTCCGCCCTCGAGAGCCGCAAGCAGTGCCTCTGGTCGGTTCGGGTGTGGCGGCACTACGGCGTACGCCCTACCCAGCTCGCCTAATGTGTGCGCGTCGGAGCCGGCTCCCATCAACCGTCCGTGGCGCGCGGCCAACTGCTCGGCGAGCTGGTTCTGCCGCGGTTTGTGCAGGCGCGCGTTGAAAACCTCGACGATGTCACAGAGGGGGGCCAAGGTGTCCGCCAAGCGCCCCTCTCCTCCCTTACCGCCGGCGTAAGGGTGGGGAAGATATGGGATCCCGCCTTGATCGCGGATGCGTTCGATGGTCTCTCTAGCCGGTGTACCCTTAGGGATCTGTTCGGACAGATACAGCCCGATCACGTCGATGCCTTCTGCGGTCTTCACCTCTTCACCTGGAATAATCCGATCCGGGTGCGCCTCGGCCATGCGCAGCGCCACGTGCAATTGGTTGTGGTCGGTGATCGCGATCCGGCCGAGCCCCTTCGCGAGCGCGCGCTCCAGCACTGCCTCGGGATCCGAAAGGCAGTCCCAGCTGCCCTCGGTGTGCAAGTGCAGGTCGATGCGCATCGTGGCCTCTTCGTTCAAGCCGTCGCGCAGTTGCCGCAGGACCTCGACAGCCGCGGCGTGCAGTTCGTCGGGCGCGCCGTCGTTGCTGATGACGAAGTCGGACTTCGCTCGCTTCGCGACGGGATCCATCTGCGCGGCCATCATCCGGCGTGCATCGTCTGAGCTGACGCCTCGCAATTCCACAAGGCGGCGAAGTCGCTCGTCGTCCGGCGCATCGACGAGCACCACACGGTCGAAATCGCCTTGCCGGTCTACCTCGAAGAGCAGCGGGATCTCAGATACGACGAGCGGCGCGCCCTCCGCGGTCCGGTCGGCCAGCCATTGATCGCGTAGCTGCCAGATGATGGGGTGCAGGATGGACTCGAGCCGCTTCAGCGCCTCGGCGTCCGAAAATACCAGTTCGCCCAGGCGCGGCCGGTCGAGCTCGCCGTCCGCGGTCAGCAGTTGCTCATCGAACGCCTCCAGAACGGCGTGAAGACCAGGCGTACCGGGCTCCACGGCGCGCCGAGAGAGCTCGTCCGCGCTGACCACCGGCACGCCCGCAGCCCGCCAGACTTGCGCGACCGTCGACTTGCCCGATGCAACGTTCCCGGTCAACGCGACACTCAGCATGTGTCGTGTGAGGCTCGAGTCGACGAGGTCCAGTGAGCGTCGTTTATCGGCGTCTGCGCGGTCGCGGCGTCACGACTGAAAAGTCGTCTTCCGTGGAGCGTGTTCGGTCGGGTCCCAAGGAGATGATCGCCACCGAGTCGGCCCAGACGCGCAGCGGATAGCGCGAGCCCCAGGGATCCATCTTGTAGTCGTCGACCGGATACCGCCAGTCGAGCCATCCAGACCAATCGCGTCGGTCTGGCAGCTTGCCCGCAAATGCCTCGTGCTCCACTACGTGCTATCCCACCTGGGCCATTTCTCCCTTAGAAGTCCACTTGACGATCGGAGCCATGATGGGCCGTGCGGCATTCTCAATCGCCTGGCGTGAGTCCGGGAAGTAGTACGCCGATACGACACCGAGCACGATGAGCAGGAGCAGTCTAGCCACTCACCCTCCGCTTCATCTGTCCTCTCATGTCCGCCGTCCAGCGTAGGTATCGTTCGAGTTCCTCGTCGCTGGGGATCGCGCCGGCATCCCCGTACGCAGTCTCCATGCGCCAGCGCATGTAGGCGCGGGGGGGGACCGGAAGAAAAGGAGGCCGACGGTACCAATCACGAGCACGAAACGCCCATGCGTTGCTGAGCATGTAGGGGATCGTCCGAGGGCGCCTCAGCGCTAGGCCGGCCATCTTCGAGTACAGCGACAGATCGTAGTCCTCCGCGGCGGAGATCGGCCCCCAGCAGGCAAGCCGATGCCCGAATCTAGGTAGCCCGTTCCGGCACCACAACGATTATGTAGGCTGTTGGCTACATATGTTTGCTGTCCGTGCACGGTTCATGCCGCTACCCTGGCGCCTCCTTCAAACCGGCTTGATGCATGCCGAACCGGCTATCCGAAGAAACGAGTCCGTACCTGCTGCAGCACGCAGAAAACCCAGTCGATTGGTACGCCTGGGGGGAAGAGGCGCTATCGCGGGCCCTCGAAGAGAACCGCCCAATCTTGCTCTCCATAGGTTACTCGGCCTGCCACTGGTGCCATGTAATGGAGCGCGAGTCGTTCGAGGACGAGACGGTGGCGGCGCTCATGAAGGAGTTCTTCATCAGTATCAAGGTCGATCGGGAAGAGCGACCGGACATCGATCAGATCTACATGAAGGCGGTACAGGCCATGACCGGAAGCGGCGGATGGCCACTCACCGCGTTCCTCACACCGGAGGGTGTACCGTACTACGGAGGCACCTACTTCCCGCCGGTGCCTCGGCATGGCATGCCGTCGTTTACGCAGGTCCTGAGAGCGGCCGGGGACGCGTATCGCGACCGCCCTGATCAAGTGCGCAGTGCGGGAACCCGCCTGATCGAGGCTTTGAAGCAAGCCAACGGCTCGACGACTGAGTCCGACACCGGTAGCACAGAGGCGTTGGAAGGCGCATACCGGGGGCTTGCGAGCCAATATGATTCCGTGCACGGCGGGTTCGGCCGGGCGCCGAAGTTCCCGCAACCCGTGACGCTCGAGCTGCTGATGCGGCATCACGTGCGGACAGGCGAGCCCGCGGCATTGGAAATGGCAGAGCACACGCTTCGTCGCATGGCTGCTGGGGGAATGCGAGATCATCTGGGTGGCGGATTCCACCGGTACTCGGTCGACGAGCGCTGGCTCGTGCCTCACTTCGAGAAGATGCTGTACGACAACGCCTTGCTGGCCCGAGCTTATCTCGACGCGTACAGACTCACCGCTTCCGAAGATCTGCGCGACGTCGCGGAGCACACGCTGGACTACATGGCGACGGACCTACGCGCGCCGGAAGGCGGCTTCTACGCTGCGCGGGACGCCGACTCGGAAGGCGTGGAGGGGGCCTTCTACGTATGGACCGTGGAGGAGATACGAGACGCTTTGGCAGGATCCCCCGAAGCGGAAGACGCGGAGCTGTTCAACCGTGCCTATGACGTCTCGCCGTCCGGAAACTTCGAGGGGCAGAACATCCTGCATCTGCCGCACGACCTGGCCGTCATAGCCCGCTCCGAGGAGCTCAAGGAGTCGGATCTGGCTGAACGAATGCGCGCCGCACGTACGACGTTGCTGCGGGCCCGTGCAAGCCGCGAGGCACCGTTCAGGGACGAAAAAATCCTGGTCTCCTGGAATGGGATGGCGATTCGAGCGTTCGCGGAAGCGGGTGCCACGCTCGGCCGCTGGGATTACCTGGACATCGCTACGCAGGCGGCCGACTTCCTGTGGACCGAGTTGCGCCCAGGGGGTGAGCTCCAGCGCGTCTTCAAGGACGGTGAGAGCAAGATTCCCGCCTTCTTGGAAGACTTCGCCGCTCTGGGCAACGCGTTGCTCTCGTTGCATGCGGCCTCACTCGATCCGCGTTGGCTCGTTGCGACCAGAACGCTTTGCGAAGACATCCTCGGCCGATTCTTGAGCGCCGAGGACGGCCGGCTCTACGATACGCCCGACGACGGTGAGCGCCTGATCTTCCGGCCGCGAGACCCCATGGACAACGCTACTCCGTCTGGAGTCTCCTTGGCCGCCGAGCTGCTGCTGCGCGCTGGGCACGTATTCGACCACGCGCGGTACCGCGATCTGGGGCTGGCGATCATCGGGGGGGAGGCCGCGGCGTTGAAGCGCTTCGGCACCGCTTTTGGAAGGATGCTGTCGACCGCCGACCGGTCCGTCGCGGACCCCATCGAAGTAGCGATCATCGGGGACCGAGCGGCAGACTCCACCCGAGAGCTCGTGCAAGCGGCACACGAAGGTTTCGCGCGAAACCTCACCATCGTCGGGCGCACGCCCGAGGAGTCCGTCACAGGCGTGCCGTTGCTCGACGATGCGCGCGGCCTCGTGGGCGGTATTGCCACCGCTTATGTGTGCCGCGGCTACAGTTGCCGGCAACCGGTGACGAGGCCCGAACAGGTCCGGAATCAGATGACATCACTTGCCTAGCAGGGTGGGGGCTTCGTCAGCCCTGCCGGTGGGCCCGCAGCCGGCTATCTTCCTGAGTTGAAAGGAACACCCAACTCGGACGATATGGCGACCCAAGAGAAAGAGGTTCTGGAAGCTCACGATCTGGCAGGGCTCTCCTCCGAACAGCTCCTGCGCTTCTACCGCACGATGGTGACGTCGCGGCGCCTCGACGACCGCGAAATCAGTCTCAAGCGCCAAAACAAGATCTTTTTCCAAATCTCGAGCGCGGGTCACGAAGCCATCGGCGTCGCGGTTGCCGAGCACTGTAAGCCCGGACACGACTGGTTCTTCCTCTATTATCGGGACCGCGCCGTCACGTTGGCGCTGGGGCAAAAGCCCCTGGACCACTTGCTTCAAGCTGTGGGTGCGGAAGCCGACCCGTCCACGGGTGGTCGGCAGATGCCAGACCACTACGGCGACGTGCGCTACAACATCCCCAACACTTCGTCACCGACGGGTACGCAGTTCTTGCAGGCCGTGGGCGCGGCCGAGGCCTCGACCAAGATTCCGAGCATCCCGGGGCTGCGCGAGCGAGTCGAGAAGTTCGAGAACGACGAAATCGTCATCGTGTGCGCCGGCGACGGCGCGACGTCCGAAGGCGAGTTCTGGGAGTCGCTCAACTCGGCGTGCAACCTCGAGCTGCCGATCGTCTACGTGATCGAGGACAACGGTTACGCGATCTCGGTACCCGTGGAGGTGCAGACAGCCGGTGGCAGCATCTCGAAGCTAGTGGCCAGCTTCCCGGGTCTACACATCGTCGAATGTGACGGTACCGATGTCGTCGACTCGTATCGGGCGGCAGGTGAAGCCATCGCCTACGCACGTGCGCGCAAAGGCCCAGCCTTCATTCACGCACACTGCACGAGGCCGTATTCGCACTCGATGTCGGATGACGAGCGCGCCTACCGCACGGAGGAAGAGCTGGCTGTGCAGGAGGCCCGCGACCCCCTCACGGTGACGCGAGCTCTGCTCATCTCAGCGGGTATCGCGACCAGCGCGGAGCTCGATGCTATGGAAGCTGAGGTCGAAGCCGAGGTCGCCGCAGCGGCCGACGAGGCGCTCGCTTCACCGCAGCCGGACCCCAGCACGGCGATGCGCCATCTGTATTCGGAGGATGTGGACCCGACTTCCTCGGACTTCGATACCGAGGACGAGCCGCAGTACGCCGGCGACAAGTTGCTCACCATGGTCGACCTCCTGAACTCGTGCCTGCGCGAGGAGATGGAACGTGATCCACGCATCCTCCTTTTCGGCGAGGACGTAGCGGACGTTTCGCGTGAGGAGGCGTTGGGCCAAGTCAAAGGCAAAGGTGGCGTCTTCAAGGTCACGCATGGCCTTCAGCAGCAGTTTGGCTCGGAGCGCGTGTACAACACTCCGCTCGCGGAGGCGAACATCGTCGGGCGGGGGATCGGGCTTGCGCTGCGCGGCCTGAGGCCCGTCGTCGAGATCCAATTCTTCGACTACATCTGGACCGCGATGATGCAGATACGGAACGAGCTCGCGACCATGCGCTACCGGTCGAACGGCACGTTCTCGGCTTCGATGGTGATCCGCACCACGTACGGCGGTTACCTGAAGGGTGGAGCCATCTACCACTCGCAAACCGGCGAAACGATCTTCACGCACTGTCCGGGATTGTACGTCTGCATGCCCGCCACAGCGGAAGACGCGAACGGTCTGCTGCGCACCGCAATCCGTTGTGACGACCCGGTGCTCTTCCTGGAGCACAAGCACCTCTACCGCCAGGTCTACAACAAGGGGCGCAATCCCGGACCCGAGTACATGATCCCGTTCGGAAAAGCGAAGGTCCGACGGGAGGGCTCGGACATCACCGTGGTCACGTGTGGCGCGCTGGTCAAACGCAGCCTCGACGCCGCAAAATTGGCATCGGAGCAGAACGGAATCGAGGCGGAAGTGATCGATCTGCGCACCGTGAAGCCGCTCGACATGGAGCGCATCGCCGACTCGGTGAAAAAGACCAACAAGGTCATGATTGTGCACGAGGACAGTCTGTCGTGGGGCATCGGATCGGAGATCGCGGCCCGCATCGCGGACGAGCTCTTCCCATGGCTCGACGGGCCCATAAAGCGCGTAGCGTCGATGGACACGTGGGTCGCCTACGCGCCACAGGTCGAGAACGCCATCCTGCCGCAAACCCCCGACGTGCTCGCGGCGATGATCGAGTTGGCAGCGTACTAGATACGGACTCCGCGACAGCGTTCCGCGGGCGTCCAGCTGCTTTGGCCCCGCCTAACGCAGCGTGATCTCCCCGGCCGCCAACTCCACCAGCCCCAGGTGCTCGATGGTGAGCGTCACGAAGTAGTCGCCGTCATCGGCGTCGATTTCGAAGTCTTGCGAGACCAACTCCTCGGCACCGCCTCCGAGCTGGAAGATGCGCAGCGGCCGCTGGCACGCGTCGAAGAGGTCGAACGCACTCCATATCAGCGGCCCGCCGCGTTCGCTGTAGACCCGTGGCCGGAACATGCAGTTGCCGCCAAGGATGCCGGTCTGGGCATCGAAGTCCGTCTCGTTCATCACGGTGAGCGTCACTTCTACTTCATGGTCCCCGAGGAATCGCACGCTCGCGGTCATCAGAATGCCATCCGCCCGGTACTCGTCCACTAGCTCGGTCTGGGGACCGGTGGGGGCCGTCGGGGACTCACACGCGGCGGTGGCGAGTAAGGCGAGCGCAGCACACAGCTGTTGGAGACCCTTGGACCGTATCGGACGAAGCATGTAAGACCACCGTTGGACGTTGTGCTTGTATAACGTACTCGCCGGTGTTGTTGTGACACCGACGCGTCAGAAGTCTGAGGGCTCCACAGGAGCCTGAATCTTGAACGCGCGCGGGTCACGTACCTATCTAGCAACTCGAAGCGGGCGGTATTGCGTCCAAGAAGGACAGGCGCGGCACTCCCACACCATGACCTCTCGAGGCCCGAGAGATGCGAAGAAACACCACTGGCTATGGGAGCCCAAGAACGTGATATGCTCGCCCAGATCGTCCGTCAGGGCATGCTTCTGGTGGCCATGGGGGTCGTCGGAGGCCTCGTGATCTCGCTGGCGGGTGCGAGACTCGTAGCCGGCATCTTGGTCGGCGTGGAAGCCACCGATCCTGTCGTCTACGCCGGAGTGACCTTGCTGCTCGTCGTTGTCTCCGGGGTCGCCAACCTACCTACCGGCCAGGCGCGCCGCCACGCTGGACCCCGCACGGGCCCTAAGAGGGGACTAGCCAGCCCTTTGCGTGCCCGGCGCGGGCGACCTAAGGTGCGGGCATGACTACTCGACGATCTCTCCCGGCTCTCGCGCTCGCCCTGTTGGTGAGCTGTGCTTCTCCTGACTCTCAGGGCGTCGCCTACGTCGGCGCGACCGTGTGGGATGGCACCGGGTCGGCTCCGGTTCCCGGCGTCACCATCGTCGTGGATGGCGGTCGCATCACCGCAATCTCGACCGGCAGCGCGCCCTCCGGCACGCAGGTCGTGAGCCTCGAGGGCAAGTTCGTAATCCCGGGTCTCATCGACGTGCACGCGCACGTGAGCGGCCGCTGGGCGCCTGAGGGGGTCACGGGTGAGGCAGACCGCATCCGCGGCGACCTCGAGCTCTTCGCCAAGTACGGTGTCACTACGGTGAACAGCCTGGGCGATGGCGAAGCGGCCATCGCGGTCCGCGACGCCGCATCCCCGACCGACCCCCGTGCGCGACTGCTCGCATCGGGCGCCGTAGTCGCAGGGGACGAAGCAGCCGCGGTACGCGCGGCGGCGATCTCGAGGGCCGACGCCGGCGTCGACTGGTTGAAGCTGCGCGTCGACGACAATCTGGGCGCGAGCCAAAAGATGCCGTGGGACGCCGTGCAGGCGGTCCTCGACGTCGGTGAAGAGAGAGGCCTGCGTGTCGCAACGCACCTGTTCTATCTGGATGATGCGAAGCGGCTGCTCGAGATGGGTACCGGCATGGTGGCGCACTCGGTGCGCGACACCGACGTGGACGACTCGTTCATCAACGCGCTGATCGCTAACGACGTGTGCTACGTGCCGACGCTCACGCGGGAAATCAGCACGTTCGTATATGCGGAGCGGCCTGGCTTCTTCGACAACGACTTCTTCACCGAGCTGTCGGACCAGCGAGAAATCGCCCGGGTTAGCGAGCCAGCCTTCATGGAGCGGATGAGGGAGAGTCCGGCGGCTGCGGGCTATCGCGTAGCACTTCAGCAGGCTCTAAGGAATCTCAAAACGCTCGTCGACGCCGGCGCGCCCGTCACGTTCGGCACCGACGCCGGGCCGGCCGCTCGCTTCCCGGGGTTCTTCGAGCACCTCGAGCTGGCAGTCATGGTCCGCGCGGGTATTAGGCCGGATCAGGCACTTTACGCGGCCACGGGCCAGGCGGCAGCATGCCTCGGTCTGGAGGACGTCGGCACACTCGAAGTCGGCAATTGGGCTGACTTTCTAGTGCTCGCTTCTTCGCCGATGGACGACATCACGAATACCCAAACCCTCGAACAGGTGTACGTCGCGGGTAAGCCGCTGCGCTGATCGATCAACTCTGCGGGTACGCCGTCGCGTTGACGGTGGATGGATGGGGTCCTTCCGACACGAGCTAGCGCGCGTCGTCGCCCCTGCGTGTCCATACTACGATCACGCCGCAGCGCGTTCCGGGTCGGGTGAATCGTTGCGGCACCTGGCCAGGCGTCGGGTACATCTCGACTGCCTCGATCTCGTGCGGCGGGATCAGTTCGTCCAGAGAGGGGACCTCCTCGCCCGCTTCCGGCTTGATGCCCTCGATGGTGAGCGCATCAGGCGTGTCTCGCGCGCCCCCAACCCGAACCATCTGGCCGTCTACGTATAACGACGGGTAGCAACGCTCGCCGTTCTCGAGCGTCAAGCGCGTGAAGACGATCCGCCTCCTGAGGTCGCCGCGGAGCGGATCGGTGAAGCTACGCACTCCGGGTGCACGCTCGAGCAAATCGCTCGTTCTCGCGGCGGCGACGGCGTCGATGTCGTCCCTGCGCAGGAAGAGACCCGGGCGCGAGGTCGCCCTGGCGTAGAAGCCTTCGCGTTCGAGCGAAGGCACGCGGCCCTCGACGACCACCAAAACGGGTGCGATCTCGATGGCCTCGGACGGGAGCAGGATTTCCACTCGCTTGGTACCCTCGCTCAGATCCAGCGCGTCACTCACCGCGCCTGTGTATCCGAGGCGCTCGACGCTCAAGTACGCGACCGGCACACCATCGTCGAGCACCATGCGGAACTCACCCTCCGCGGTTGAGAGGTCGGTGGCGACGACTTCGCCGTCCTCGTCGAGCAGTTGGACCGCGACATCCCGCAGCGGCCGCCGACTTTCTCGATCCAGCACGGTGCCCACGATCGCGGGCTTCAGGACACCAGGCACCGCCAAAGGGCGCACCGGTGGGGGCGGAAGCGTGAGGTCGATTTGGGCAAAGGCCTCAGACAGAACACGCGCTTCCACCGACTCCGACCGTGATCCGCCACGGGATGCCCGAACGCGGGTCACGCCCTCCGGGGCATCGCACAAGACGTACCCGCCGTACTGATCGGACATGTCGGTGATGGGCTGGTTGTCGGGGCCGACCGCGTCGAGGACCTCCACGATGGCCCCGGCGATGGCGAGTCCCGCTCGCGAACGCACACGACACCCACGAGCGCACCCGCGCCGCGCTCGCCACAAGAGAGCGCCAAGAGCGTCTCCCATCGCGGCACCGCGAGATCTACCTCGAGCTGATCACCAGACTCCGCCACGATCGTGCTCCAGCCCGGAGTCACCCCTAGGGAGTCGAGTCAAGGGTGGCTGAACGTCAGGCGGTGTATGCCGGGTTGCACATCGGGCAACTCGAAGCGCCCCGAGAGGTCCGAGGTCGTCCGTACCGACCTGCCCGCGATCCTCACCTCCGCTCCCGGCAAGACACTGCCGGAGACGCTGTGGAACACGATCCCGCTCACCGTCGCCGGCACGATGTCCGGCGACCGGTCCACCGCCTCCTCCTTCCAGCACTCGGCCCACGATCCTCTGGGCCGCCAAAGGGCCATGCCAAGGCCCTAGAGCCAGCAACGCTAGCCCAGGGATCCATCGCCTATCAGCGCTCAGCACTACCATGCGGTCTCAACCCGCTGGGCCCTCCAGCAAGGTCTCCAAGTCGTACACTCTCCCGTCCTTCACTACGACACGCACGTCGCGAACATTTCGGATATCCGAAAGCGGATCGCCCGCAAACACAACCAGGTCTGCGAGCATGCCAGGACGCACCCGACCGAACTCTGTCTCGTACCCCAGCGCTTCGGCCGACACCGACGTCGTCGCCCTCATCACGTCGCCGGCAGACATACCCCCGTAACGGACCATCGCCTCCATCTCGGCGATGAGGCTGAGGCCCTGTGGAATGATCGGGGAGTCGGTGCCCATCACGACGACGCCTCCAGCCACAACCACGCGTCGCCCGAGCGAAGCCATATCGCTCACCATCCGTCGCTGGGTATCGAGGTCTCCGCGCGCCCGGCCACGATTGATGGAGTCGCCGAAGAAAACTGGAATCCGTGGATCGTCCAGCAGCGTGGCATCGTCCGCCGCGAGCACGCCGAAGGAGCCGTAGATGCCAACCGTCGGGGTTATGGTCATGCCCGAGCGTGCCAGCAGCTCCACCACGTCCTGATAGCTACGACTGAGGCTGGACACCTTTGTCGAGTACCCGCGCCGGCTCGTGCCCTGCACGTGTTCGACCCCATCCGCGCCGTTCGCAACCGCGGGATAGAGTTCGTGGGACGTGACCGGGATCCCCATGGCGTGTGCCTCCCGAATCACCCGGCGCTGCATCGCGTCGGACAGACGCACGTAAGTCTTGACGACGTCGTAGGGCATTGCGCCTGCCTGCTCAAGCACGAGCTCGACCTGCGCGGAGCTCGCGAGCCCACCGCCTCCGTCATAGTAGATACGGCTCCCGTCCACCGGGCTCCCCGTGCCGAACACTCGCGGTCCCAGGCGGCGCCCGATCGCGATCGACTCTCGCGCCTCGGACACCTGATAGGCGTCGGCAGCCGGCGTGCGGATTGTGGTCACGCCGTACGACAACCAGAGCCGACCGAGCTGCTCACCGGAGGAGAGCCCGCCGTGCGTATGCATCTCGATGAGTCCGGGCGAAACGACACCATCCGACGCATCTACGACCCGGCCACGGTGCAGATCAGCGTCATGCGCGTCCACGCGTACGATCCGGTTCCCGTCGATGACGATGTCTACGTTGCGACGCAACTCATCGGAAACGCCGTCGAATAGAGCACCCGCATGCACCACCACCCGGTCGCTCAAGAGCTCCCGCCGCCAGGTCAGTGGGACCGGGATATCCTCGATGCGTCCGTCCTCGAGCCACACGCGACGCAGCGTGCCCGTCGTCAGGTAGACGATCGATCGGGAATCGCCCGCCCACGTCGGGTCGGCGGTGAGCTCGTTGTTCAAGCGGACCGGCGGCCCGATGGCTTCGCCGTCGCGTGCGACTGGCACAACCCAGAGCACGCCCGCCGACGCATACGCGATCATCTGCCCGTCGGGGCTAAACAGCGGGCCGTCGGTGGATCGCGAGCCGACCGACGCGTGGGGTAGGAAGTCGAGCCAGCGCTCGTTTACCTGCTGAGCCGGTGCTTCGTCGTCCGAGTCCTCGGCGGCGATCCTCGGCACTGGAATCAACAGCGCGCGATTCACGCCTTCGCGGAAGCGCGACGAGTACGGCTCTAGCGCCGAAACACCGATATAGAGACCGTCGGGCGACCAACTCGCTCTACCAGGATTGTTCAAACCGCCGCGCAGCGTCCGTTCTCGTCCGGTAGCGACCGAAATGACGTTGATCGCGCCCCCGCCCCGCTCACCTCGGGCGGAGAAGGCTATCTCGGTCCCACTCGGCGACCATACCGGGCGATCTCCCCCGTTTTGAGTGAGCTGCTGCAAGTCACCCGAAGCGACGTCATGGATCCAGATCTGGAGTGATCCCGAGCGGTCCGACGCGTAGGCCAGACGGGACCCGTCAGGCGACCACATCGGGTGCACTTCTACGAACGAGTCGTCGGTGAGCCGGACCGGGTCGTCCCCGATGGGCATGACCCACAGGTCGCCGAGCGCTGAGAAGGCCACGCGTTCCCCCTCCGGCGACACCGACGGAGCGACGATACCTCGCACCGCATGAATGCCGGTGTCGTCGAAGTCGCGCAGCGCCTTCCTGTAACTCGGGCGGTCAAGCGTCACCGTCGCCGAGAACTCGATGTCCGACGCAGAACCACCCTCGGCGGACCTCGCACGTAGCTTGCCGTCAGCGGTGTAGAGCAGCCGCCCTCCGGTCCAGGAGGCACGGAACGGGAATACGTCCTCGTTCGCGCTGCTCACGCGATGCCCCATACCCTGGCTCGGGCTCGCCGGCGCAACAAAGAGCTCGCTGCTACCGTACGACTGAGCGTTGTACGAGATCTGCCTGCCGTCCTCGCTCCAGGAGGGAGCGAAGAGGGTGGTCCCCTGACGATCCTGCGCATCGATGACCAGCTGGTGCTCTCCGGTCGAAGACCGGACCCAGACCCCAACTCCCGGACCGTCCACCACGTACGCGACACTCCCCCCACTCGGCGCGTACGCGGGAGCGTACTCGTTGCCCGAACCATCAGTCAGCTGGCGCACCGCCCCGCTCCCGACGGTGACTTCCCAGATGTCGTAGGTACCGGCTCGATCTGAAGAGAAGACGACTCGGTTCCCGTCCGGGGACCAATACGGCTCGCGATCATCAAAAGGACCCGACGTAATCTGACGCAGCCCCGAGCCGTCCGAAGCCACGACCCAGACGTCGTACGTCCCGGCCCAATAGGCCTGAAAAACGATACGGGCGCCGTCAGGCGACCAGTGTGGCTGACGCGCATCCCCTTCGGCGTCCGTCAGCGCGGTCGCTTCACCACCGCCCGCCGGCAGGGTCCAGATGCGACCCAGCGCATCCATCGCGATGGTGCGGCGGTCGGGCGAGAGCGCGGCCGCCATGTTGGTGCCCTCGCGAATCGTCACCTCGATGTCGACCGGGGCCGATGCCTCGAACGCGGACGTGAGGCCGAGCGCAGAGCACGCCATCAGTGCGGCGAGAGCGGTGCGTAATGCGGTTCCACGGGTCACGGATCTGCTCCTGAAAGGCGCGATCAAGCCAGACCTGCAATAGGCCGACCGACGCCGAGACCCGCAAGCGATACTGTGTGCCGATCATACAGCCTTTGCGGCGCCCAGAACCGCGTCGAAACGGGGCCACACGCGAAAGCGCCGGCCCGAGCAGCCGACGCCCCACGTTCGTTGGTCATAGGTCCGACCACGCCTGTGAGTGGCGTGTCCTACCTGTTCAGAGACCGTCTAGGTCGACGGCAACGCGTACCTCTCCAGGTAGTTCAGGTCGAACTCGTCGTACCTGACCACGTAGACGCATCCGTTTCCGAAGCCGATGACGCGATTGCCGTTGTCGATCGTGATCGTCGCGGTCAGGGAGCCGGCGCGGTCGAAGATGTCGTACGTGGAAGGTTCACCAGCCTCGACATGTCGACGCACCCAGGCCCGGTTGAGCGGATCGACGAGCACGGTACCCGAGTAGATCGGGGGCTTCCTGTCCGGCCAATCGTATTGGTCGATCTCGCGCGGGCTCCCTCCCCCGCCACCCCGTTGGAAGCCCATCTGTATTTCGCCGTTGCTGATGTCGATCCTGATTCCGATGCCACCACCGCTGCGTCCCTGCGCTGCGAGGTACTCCTCCTTTTCCGCAGTACGGATGCGCACCGCATCGAACGGCTGCGGGGCACCACGGACCGTCGTGCCATCCGTGCCGAACCACTCGAGGCTGTAGTCGCCAGTCCGCACCACAACGACCGAGCCGTCAGCGGCCACGCCCCAGGCGTCCTGAGGCGAGAGTGGGATCGGGCTGATCTGTACGTTACGGTTGTTCGCGCCGCCGGACTCGCTGCGCCTCACGTCTTGCCGTTTCACCCTTGCCACGGTGTCGATGGCTTGCCGAATGCCTGCGATGCGAAGAATCCCCACGGAGTCGGCCCACGGTCCGCCGAAACCGACTCCAATGGCCTGCACATAGACATGGCCGGATGCGTCTACTGCTCGCGGAAGGACCACCACCAGTGGGCTGTCACCATTGGGGCCGGGATCACCGGTCGCGATCGGCCTTGTGTCGACAAAGGCGAGATCCGCATCGAGGGTGGTGAGTCGGCCGTTGCCGAGATCGACCAGCAGAGTCGAGCCTCCGGGCAGAGCCCAGACGCCGTCCGGCTGTTGGTACTCTTCGGGACCCTCCCCTTCCCGGCCGATGACGACTCTGGTGCCCGCATCCATGTCGAGCGCATAAAGCGCATTGCTGAGCGGGTCAGCCACGAGCACCCGGCCGTCCGGGAGCTCCCGAACTGACCCGATCGTTCCAAAGTCCTCCGGGAACACCGCGGTAGGTGCGCCGAGCGTGGCCTGTGCCCTCGCGTGTGATGGTACGAGTACCAGGATTGCGGTGAAAAGGGCTGCGAGCATGCGCGAACTTGACTGAGACTGTACCATCGAGTGTATCGCTCCGATCGAGTTGCGGTGACTTGGAGACTATAAGTGTAGATACAACTCGAAGCCCAAGTGGGTGCTTCTCTCACCGACGTCGGCGCGGTCGCACCGTAAAGCCAGCCCGCTTCCCCAACCTAAAGACTCATGCGCCGGTATGTAACTGAACTGATCGGTACGTTCTTTCTCGTCTTCACGATCGGCATGACCGCGGTCGCTGGACTGGCTGCGGCGCCCGTAGCGATCGGGTGCACACTCATGGTGATGGTCTATATGGGCGGTCACATCTCCGGAGCGCATTACAACCCGGCGGTGAGCGTTGCGATCTTTCTACGAGGGGCGCTCGACGGATCCGATCTGCTCCCCTACATCGCTGCGCAGATTCTGGGCGCGCTGCTCGCGGGGGGAGCCGTTCTTCTCATCACGGGCTCGACCTTCGCGCCCGCCCCCGGAGCCGACTACGGCGCGATCCCCGTCCTGCTCGCGGAAGTCCTACTCACGTTCGCGCTCGCGCTCGTGATCTTGAACGTGGCCACGTCCAAGGCGACGGAGGGGAACCCCTACTACGGTCTGGCCATCGGCTTCACAGTGCTCGCGGGCGCGTATGCGGTCGGCCCCGTCTCGGGTGGCGCATTCAACCCGGCAGTCGGCATCGGACCCGTCCTGGTGGACGTGGTCTTAGGCGATGGCTCGATGGGGAACCTGTGGTTCTACATCATCGGGCCCCTGGTCGGCGCCGCGTTGGCTGTGCCGGTGTTCCGGATGCAGAACCCGGAGGGCTCGGAAGGCTGACCTAGATGGCGTAGCACAGCATGCTACGAATCGGCGGTCGTTCTCAGCTCGGTCCAGCCCTCCTCGGTGCTCCATGACATCACCAGGGGCGCCACCCGCCCGGGGCAGGACTCGGCGGTGTGGTCGAGCTTCCGCTCCAATTCGAGCAGCCGATGGGCGGGCCAGTACGAGTCTCCCGGCGTGACTCGGAGTAGATCGAAGTCCGTCGAGAAGTGGTAGACCCACACGATGTCGGACCAGCGATCTCCCTCCCTGACCGTGACACGGATCTGGCGTTCGCCGGCGTCCACTCCGACCGTCTCGTTGTACGGTAGGCCGGTTGCCACGTTCACGTCGGTGGGTGGGAAGACGAGGTATCGCAGTGCCCCCCGCGGGAGCAATCATTGCGCTGCCGGTTGCCGTCTTCTCGGTCTGTCTATTGGTCCCGTCGATCGTGACCGCGATACCTCTCGAGGTGATGATCACCATCCCACTCGTTCTCCTGGTGCTCCTGGCAATTGTGCTGTCCAGCCACAAGCTGCGCGACCGCGTACCCGGCTTCCTCATGGACACCTTGCTCGGCACGGTGGGGTGGTTCGCATCCATCCTCTATGTGCGCCTTTTCAACCGGAGGCAATTGGACCTGGGCTCCATGAGCCGATTGCCGGATGAGGACTAGTGGGCGGAGGACCTAGGCTACACTCCTCGGCACTCGAATCGAGTCCACCATTCGCTGCACATGTTCGGGTGGCTCAGGTGTGAACCGTGATACCGTCATCGTCACCGCGAAGTTGAGCAACATGCCCACGGTGCCGATTCCTTGCGGGCTGATGCCGAACCACCAGTTGTCGGTGTTGCTGAGCTCGGGATGCATGAGCGTGAACCACACGATGTACGCCCCCGTGAGCGCGATGCCCGAGATCATGCCGAGAATCGCGCCTTCCCGGGTGGTGCGCCTCGAGAAGATGCCGAGAATGATGATCGGGAAGAAAGACGACGCCGCCAGGCCGAAGGCAAACGCGACCACCTGCGCGACGTAGCCGGGTGGATGGGTCCCCAGATAGCCCGCAAACAGCACTGCGGCTGCGGCTGCGAGGCGCGCCGCAAGAAGCTCTCCGCGCTCGCTGATTTCGGGCATGAGGGACCGCTTCAGCAGATCGTGACTAACCGCCGACGACACCACGAGCAGGAGACCCGCCGCGGTTGATAGAGCAGCCGCCAGACCACCCGCCGCGACGAGCCCGATCACCCAGTTGGGCAGCTCGGCGATCTCGGGGTTCGCGAGCACGATGATGTCATTGTCTACGGTAAGCTCGTTCTCCATGGGAGAGTTGGGCCCGACGAATTGGATTCGTCCGTCCCCGTTGAGGTCTTCGAACCTTAGCAGGCCCGTATCCTCCCACGTGGTGAACCACTCTGGGACCTCCGAATACGGAGTCTCCGAGATGCTGTTGATGAGGTTGGTGCGCGCGAACACCGCGATCGCCGGCGCGGTGGTATAGAGCAGCGCAATGAAGACTAGTGCCCAGCCGACGGAGACGCGGGCGTCCCGTACGCGCGGCACCGTGTAGAAGCGGATGATGACGTGCGGTAGGCCGGCAGTGCCGACCATGAGCGCGGTCGTAATGAAGAAGACGTCCAGCATGGACTTCGTGCCCGACGTGTACTCCGTGAATCCCAACTCGGTGTTGAGGCCGTTCAGGCGCTCCAGCAGTGGCGTTCCAGACGCCAGGTCGACTCCTCCCAACCCGAGCTGCGGAATCGGGTTGCCGGTAACCATGATCGACAGGAAGATCGCCGGCACGAGGTACGCGAAGATCAATACGCAGTACTGAGCAACCTGCGTATAGGTGATTCCTTTCATGCCACCGAGCACGGCGTAGAAGAAGACGACCGCCATGCCGATGTACACACCAACGTCTATGTCCACTTCGAGGAAGCGCCCGAAGACGATACCCACGCCTCGCATCTGGCCGGCGACGTAGGTGAACGAGATGAAGATCGCGCACACGACCGCGACGATGCGCGCGGTCTGCGAGTAGTACCGATCGCCTACGAAGTCCGGCACGGTGAAGGCCCCGAACTTGCGCAGGTAAGGCGCCAGCAACAGCGCCAGCAACACGTATCCCCCTGTCCATCCCATGAGATAGACCGAGCCGTCGTATCCCATGAACGAGATCAGGCCCGCCATCCCGAGGAACGATGCCGCGCTCATCCAATCGGCCGCGGTCGCCATGCCGTTCGCGAGCGGAGACACGCCCGTTCCCGCCACGTAGAACTCCTTGGTAGTGGAGGCGCGGGACCGGATCGCGATGCCGATGTAAAGCGCGAAGGACGCCACCACGAGCGCGAGGGTCCATTGCTGGGCGGTCACGCTCCGTCCTCCTCGCTTACGCCGAACTCCTGGTCGAGCCCGTTCATGAGCTTCACATAGACGAAGATCAAAACCACGAACACGTAGATCGCACCCTGCTGCGCGAACCAGAAGCCGAGCGGGTACGCGGTGCCGGGCAGATTGACCGAGTTCAACGGCTCAACGAGCAGTATGCCGAAGCCAAAGGACACCAAAAACCAAACGGCGAGCAGCATTCCGACGTAGCGGATGTTGCGGCGCCAGTACTCCTTGTGGCGAGCAGTCGTGTCCTCGGGCATGGGTCCTCTAGCGTTGGGAGTGTGGTGTTGGAAGTGTATCGGCGGGGCAGACTAGCCGACTCAGTGGGCCCAGTCCATCTCGCCAGCTTCGATGGGCACGGTGAGGCGGTTGTTGCGCGTGGGTAGCGGGCACGTGGCGAACGGTGTCCAGACGCAGGGTGGGTTGTACGCGCGGTTGAAGTCGAGCACCACCCTTCCCTGCTCATCCGGTGCCTGGATCCACAGGTAGCGTCCGCCGCCGTAGGTGGTTTGCCCGCTGGTCTCGTCGGCGAAGACCATCATGAACTGCTCGGAATCGGGCTCCCCTGTTACGTCCAATGTGTGCCGCTCTCCATCGATCCAGAACGCGAGGTGGGCCGGCGATGGCACCTCGGATACCGTGCCCAGCACGTTGGGTACGGAAACGATCTCGTCTTGGGGCACCCACTCGGCGGTAAGCCTCATCGCCGGGTCGGTGTCATAGCGGTCGATGCCATGGAACTGGGCGTACACCTCGTTGGTGTTGTCCCTTACGCGCAACGCGAATTGAGCCCCCCGGCGTATCCTGATCCAATTGATGTCGCCGTGGCGTAGAACGGTGTACTTGCTTCCTTCCGAGCCCAGCTCGGCTTCCGTTACCACTGGATCCCCCCGGATATCCGGAGGAAAGGCGCCCGAACCAGCTTGCAGGTTCAGCGTCGAGTCGACCCCCATGGTGACGCGGACGCCGTCGGCCGCGACGAAGCGCACGACTTCGCCCACGAGTGTCACCGTACCGACAAAAGGAGCTGCCTTGCCGGCAGGCAGCACGAGATCGTTCGAGGGATCTGAGCCCATCGTGGTCTCTCCCTCGGAGATCCAGTGCAGCGCCATGAGCGCCAGCCATGAGTCTGGAGCTTCGAGCTCGGCTACGCGCGCGTCGCGAAAGTCCTCGATCTCAGTTCGGTGCTGCGCGACATCGAACGAGATCTCCTCGGGTGGACGCTCACAGCCAACGGTAGCAAGCAGCAGACTGAGCAACGCGCTACCGTGCCGGGCGGTCGGGCGGGCGGTCCAACTCATGGGTCCACCGCTGCGGTGAAGAGTCCCAGTGCGATGTACTTGTCGCAGACAGCTTCCGCGTAGCGCTGGGAAAAGAAACGACCGGCGGAGAAGACCGTGCCGCCTGGGGCACTCTTGGAGGCGACACCCGGTAGCAACGATCGCACGGCTTCCGTCTGCTCATCGCTCTGCGGAACGATCACCACCTCATACATCTTGGGATCACCGTCCGAGCCGGAGACGTACTGCGTGATGAGTCCCGTGAGCTCCTCGAGCACGAGCTCCTCTTCCGATGACACATGCGCGGTCGGCTTGCACGAAGAGATGCAGAACGTCGATGAGGCGTTCGAAGGCACTCATGTCGGGCTCTGCGAAGGCGGGTTTGCAACCATAGGGGCCTCATTCAGGAAAGTTCGAACTGCGGCGTCCGAAGCAGTGACTTGGCGACTCATGAGGTGGCTCGCAAGGCGTCGTCGACGCTGGCGGTGAAGGCCGCGAGCGCATCCCAATACGACTGGCCGGCAACCTGGGCGAGATCGTTGTGTCCCGCCCTCTCGACCCACAGCGAGGAACGCCGACTCTCTGGCAAAGCTTGGAAGAGTCGCCGTCCGTGCCACGGCGCGATGACCTCGTCGCACTGCCCGTGAATGACCAGCGCCGGCGCCGCCACATCGCTCAACTTGGCGAGGCTCTTGAATTGATCGACGGGCAGAAGCGGCGCACGCGTGACCACTCGATACACCGACACGAAGGAGCTCTCGATGATCAGTCCGCCGACCGGTAATCGGCTCGCGAGGTCGACCATCACCCCACCCCCGAGCGAGCGTCCATGGGCGATGATCGCCCCCGATTCGAGACCCACCTGCTCTCGCAGGTATCGATAGGCGGCGTCCGCTGCTGCGTACGTGCCTGGTTCGGTCGGCTTCCCAGAACTGAGGCCGTAGCCCGGATATTCGAAAGCGAGGACGGAGACGCCGAGTTGCGCGTATCGCTCCGCGTGGCCGGTGCCGTGCCCTAAGTCCTCCGCGTTTCCGTGCGCGAAGAGCACCGTAATGCCGGCGCCCGGCGTCTCGTGGTGGAACGCGGCGATCTCGTCCCTGGCCTCGCTCTGCAACCGAAGCAGCCCCGGCGCGTGCTCGTCATAGGACGAGGAGGGAGGGAAGAAGATGAGACGGTCGACGAAACCCACCATCGTCCTCGCTCAGCGACCTCCCCACGGCTTTTTCTGCACGTTGTCGATCGCACGTAGTGTGGTCGCCGCCCGCGTGGCCTCGCGCGTCGCGAGATTGAAGCGATCCCCCGGCGCCAAGAAGTAGAACTTGCCGTCCGCACCGGTCGTAGTCCTGGCGTCGTAGATGATCGCATAGGACTCACCGATCACCTGGAAGTTGTCGCCTCGCACGACGATGGCCGTGTTCTCATCGAGCCCGATGCCGAGCAACTCCGGATGCGCCTCAATGACCTCGATCATGTCGAATTGGCGGTTCCGCTTGAGTACGTGCTGGTCGATGCCCACGCCACGCAAATACCCGAAGCCGACCTGGTGGTCACCCATCATGATGGTATTGGTGCGCGTGTCTCCCCGGATCAGGAACGAGCCCTGGATGGACGCGCCTGCGGACGATCCGCCGATCACCCCACCGCGGTCGAGCACCTTCCGGATCTCTTCCTCGGCCTTGGTGCCGGCGTAGGCGTCTACCAGATGCCACTGTCGACCCCCGAAGAAGTAGACCGCGTCGGCGGTCTTGAGTGGTGCCACGAATTCGTCGGTATCGGCCTCCGAGCGATCCGTCGTGTGCAGCACGGTCATGTTGCGAGCGCCGTTCTCACGCCAGCGGTTCAGGCCCTGATAGTACTGGTCGTATTCCTCGGCTCCGCCGGCCGTCGGGATCATGACGATGTGCGCGTCGGGCCCACCCGCCAGCTCGAGGAAGCGCTGATAGATCTCCGGCGAACGGAGCGCGCCGCCCACGATCACCAGCGATCCGTTCTCGGGCCCCACCTGAGGGGGCGCCACCCGTTGCTGCGCGAATGCCGGCGTCGACATCGTCAGCATGAAGGCAACTACCACTGCCGAATGTCCGCACCGAGCCGTCTTCCCAAGCATGCTCATTCCTCCGTTCCGTAGACAAAGCGCTCCACTTCACCGTGCACGCGCTCGATGGTTTCCGTCGATGGCGGGGTGGTGTAGGCCGACACGTTCAACGCGACGGCGGTGTTCACCAGCAGGCCCCAGAGCCCGCCGTGCATGCCGAGCGGATGTGGCGATACCACGAGGGTGACATACAGTGTGACGAGTCCCGCCGCGATCCCCGCGACCACGCCCGCGCGGGTAAGCGTGCGACCGCCAGGGAAGCACACGCCGAGAATCGCCGGCATCAACTGCAGCGCACCAGCCCCTGAAAGCGTGACGAGCACGACCAGGAAATCGCTCGTGCCCACTGAAAGCAGATAGCCCACCACCAGCAGGCCGACCACGATCGCGCGTCCTACGTTGATGTAGTGGCCCTGAGTCTCGTTCGGCCGCATGAATCGCTGGTACACGTCCCGCGTGAGCACCGTCATGTTCGCGTGCAGAATCGAGTCGAGTGTCGACATGGCCGCGGCAATCGCGCCCGCGAGAATCGCACCGGTAAGCCATGGATTGGCGTGCGTGAAGAGCAGCAACGGAAAGATACGGTCGGCCTCCGAGCCCTCTAGTCCGGGCATGACGATCGCACCACCCAACCCCACCAAGGCCGCCGGGAGGTACAGCGACATCAGGTATATCGGAGTCGTGGCACCGAGGAGTTTGATGGTCTTCGCGTCGACCGCCGTGTAGTACCGGATCATCATGTGCGGCTGGAAGACGATGCCGAACGAGAGCGTAATCGTCATCCCGATCCACATGCCCGGTGTGAAAAAGCCTTTCGGTCCCGGCAGCGAAAGCAGGTCTGGCCGCTGTTCCGAGACCGCTCGCCACAGCTCGAGCGGACCTCCGAAGAGCTCATAAGAGAGTACGATCGCCCCCAGCCAGACCGCGACGTACATCCAGATCCCCTGCAGGACATCGGTCCAGTAGACCGCCCTGAGGCCGCCGGCCATCAGATACACCGCCGCGACGATGAGCAGGATCAACGTGCCCGCCTCGAAGCTGATCCGGTCGCCGGACGCCACGTTGAGGATGTAGCCGAGCCCCTGCGCTTGGACCTGGATGTACAGAATCGTGAAGACGACCGAAACGATCGCGACCGTAACGCGCACTGCATCGGACTCGTAGAAGTCGGCGAGCAAGTCGGCCGGCGTCATGTATCCGAAGGCCTTGCCCAACGCCCAGATGCGCGTGCCGATCACATAAGTGATGGCGCCCACCAGCAACGTCCAGGTACCCGCCGCCCAGAATCCGACACCGTGTGTATAGAAGAAACCACCGGAGCCGAGAAACGCGAACGAGGAGTGGAAAGACGCGACGACCGTCAAATAAAGCACGACGAAGCCCGCCTTCCGCCCGTAGAGCAGGAAGTCCTCCATGTCCCCAGTCAAGCGCCGGTTCGCCACGATACCGAGCACGATCGTGAGAACCAGATAGAGAACGATCATGCCAGTCGCGACGACCCAAGCTTCCATCAGCAAGAAGCCAGCGCGGCGTCTCGCGCCGCAGCGGAGCTAAACGCCACGGCGGAACGCCCAGATGAGCACAAGGATCAACGCGGAGTACACCGCGAGCAGCGCCACGTAGAAGAACGGTAGCCCGAGGACCCACGGGTCCGAGCGGTTCAGGACCGTGTGCGTGATGGGCGGCATCGCGAGCACGAAGAGCGCTAAAAACGCAATCGTGGCGGTCCACCCATCACGAGTGCGAGGGAGGAAGTGGGATCGGCGCGGGGCGTTGTCGTCCATGGCCGGCGAAGATGGGCGCGCCGGCGGTGGAGCAGCAAGGGTGTGTGGCTAAGCCTTGTCCGCCGCCAGCACCCGCTCGATCTCCTTGGCAGACGGTCGAGCCCGCGAGACCGCCTCGCCGCTTTCGTCCTTGCTCTCGCTCGCGATGGTGACTCGCAGCGCCATGCGCTCGGCGACGGCCATGCGCAGATGAGTGCGGATCTCCTCGTCCAATTCCATCTCGCGGCAACAGCGGCTGAAGAAGGCCATCATGCTCCGCTCTCCTGGGGCGGAGCAAGGATGCGGGTCATGGCCTGAGAAAGTTGTTCCCAACGCGTGCGCTCGGCGAGGAGTTGTTCCCGACCATCATCGGTGAGTTGGTACTCTCGCACTCGCTGCCCTTTCTCCGACTTGGCCCACTCGGCCTCGATCCACCCCTTGCGCGCCAGGCGGTGGAGCGCCGGGTAGAGCGAGCCTGTATCTACCTGGAGTGCGTCCTCGGACGTCGCGCGAATAATGTGCGCGAGGCCATAACCGTGGCGGGGACCCCAACGCAGCGTCTGAAGGATGATGAGATCGAGCGTGCCTTGAAGCAGTTCGACGCGGGCCAGAGGTTGCCGTTGCTCCGCCATCTCTTCGTCCCCCGAGGTGTAGAACGTCTACATCTTAGGGTGTAGGGTGTCTACATCCACGCAAAGAGTCAGGTGTGGGGGCGGACGCGCCGCGATCGACTCAGTCCCGCTCCGCCGGCCCAAGACCCATGGCACGGCGCCATGCAGCGATCTGGCCCAGGTGGTCCATCTCGTGGGATGTCATTAGGAAGACGACCATGTCCCCGACCGTGGGGAAATGGTCCCGAGTCGCTTCGTTTGGGTGGGGTTCGGCGAACCGGGAGGCATCGGTGCTTTTCGCCACCTCGACGTTCCGCGCGTGCTGTTGCCTGAGTGCCCCCAGGATCTCTTCCTTGCTCGGGTAGTACGACGCATCGTCCGACGGCTCCTCGCCGGTCTTGAAGGTCTCTCCCCATCCCTCGGCTAGGGTCGACTCGAGTCCCAACAGCTGGCCCAGATGGTCGGCCGCGACCACTAGATGCCCGAGCGACCAGGCCGGATGATTGATCACGCCGCCGGACTGCGCGGCCATCTGCTCGTCGGAGAGGTCCTTCACTAGCCTCTCCGCGAACTCGAGATTGAAGCCGTAGAGATAGGTCACGTGATCGAGCATTGGTGGTCTCCAAGTGAGGGGGGGCTCGGCAATCAAGCTGGCCTCGGGCGGCCCGGAAAGGTAGGCGCGGCCGACTTGGCCCCCGAAATCGAGGGCCAGCGATTCCAACGTGACCGACACGACCGAGGGCCCAAAGCACACTTCGGCATCTCGTTCATAGCGGCAGAGCCGGTGGGCGAGCTGGGCGCGTATTTCGACGAGGGGTTCGGTGGACAGTTGGGTGTCGGCATCCCCGTCAACGACTTCGGGCTCTTCCGCATCGTCGCAGACCTTGGCTTTCTCATCTATGGACACGAACGGCAGAGCTACTGCATGGCGCTGCCCTATGGATGCCGCATCGGGCTGGACCTGACCACTACCAACAACATCGCGTTCGGCGGGATCGGGCCTGAACTCGCGTTACCGCTGGGGGCGATCGAACCCTACGTGCGAGGCATGATGGGCTTCTCGTACTGGTTCACGAACTCCTCGCTGAGCGGCTACGACGACGACCATGACTTTGGCAATACCACACATCTCTCGGACGTGGTGGCTGCCTGGCGAGCCGCGGCAGGCATACGCCTGCGCATCTCCAACGGCTCGAAGCCGGTCTCAATCGACTTCGGTGTGGAGCGTCACGAGAACGGGATCGCCGACTTCCTGACGGAGGGCGACATCGTGGATCACGCGAACGGGGACATCACGATCTTCCCGAATCGCAGTGAGGCCAACCTGATGACGTACCGCATCGGCATCTCGATCGGCATCCCTCGGGATCGACACTAGCGAAATTTGGCTTGCGGCGCGGGGGCCGTTCCTGTTCCGGACCGGTCACCAACCCCTGGAATTGGCTCCCGCCCGCAGCCATTCACTTGTTCGCCCTCCCACAGCCGACCGTAGGTGTCGGCCATCGGCCTACCTCCCGCTGGGATCCACCACGTCCGCAGTCTTGGGATCGTTTCGGAACGGGTAGACCAGCTGCCTGAGATACCCCTTCGGGAATTGCTCCTCTCCCAGCCCCATGCTCTCGGGCCACTCATCACCTGGTAGATGGTAGGTACCGAACAACCTGTCGATGAGCGGGAAGTGGATGGCGAAGTTTTTGTCGTAGAAGTCCGGGTCGTCGGAGTGGTGCCAGTGGTGGTACTGCGGGGTGACGAGCAGGTATTTGAGTGGTCCGAACGGGATGCGGATGTTGGCATGCGCGGCCACGGCTTGCAGCGCGACGATCGCCACGTAGGCGTAGAACACCGGCATCGAAAAGCCCAGCACGTAGAGCGGCAAATAGGAAAACGCCCTGGTGAGGAAGATGTCGACGAGATGCAGCCGCGAGCCCGCGAGCCAGTCGACCGCCCGAATCGAGTGGTGCACGGCGTGGAAGCGCCACAGGAAGCGGTTGGCATGGAACGATCGGTGCGCCGCATACTGGAAGAGGTCGGCGACCAGCATCGCCAGCGTCAGCTGCACGAGGAACGGCCAACTCGATACCGTCGACTG
>DQPL01000059.1 GCA_015664885.1 Gemmatimonadota bacterium | reverse complement strand
GCTCAACGGATAAAAGGTACGCCGGGGATAACAGGCTTATCGCCCCCGAGAGTTCACATCGACGGGGCGGTTTGGCACCTCGATGTCGGCTTATCGCATCCTGGGGCCGGAGAAGGTCCCAAGGGTCGGGCTGTTCGCCCGTTAAAGCGGTACATGAGCTGGGTTCAGAACGTCGTGAGACAGTTCGGTCTGTATCCGTCGTGGGCGTTGGAGTATTGAGGAGAGCCTTCCCTAGTACGAGAGGACCGGGAAGGACTGACCACTAGTGTACCGGTTGTCGCGCCAGCGGCATCGCCGGGTAGCTACGTCGGGACAGGATAACCGCTGAAAGCATCTAAGCGGGAAGCCCCCTCCAAGATGAGTACTCCCAGAGTCTTCGGACTCTCAGAAGGGCCGTGCGAGACTAGCACGTTGATAGGCGGCAGGTGGAAGCGTGGTGACACGTGTAGCCGAGCCGTACTAATCGCCCGTGAGGCTTGACCGGCTCCTCCTGCCGGCCAGCCCTCACCATGCTGCCCCCGTTCGCGGGAAGCAGCTGCCGTTACAACTGTTGCTACAGCCAGTTAAAGGCTAAGGCTCTCACTCTCTCTCGATCTCTGTTATCGCATTTGTCGGTGGCTATTGCGTGAGGGCTACACCCGTTCCCATCCCGAACACGGCCGTTAAGTCTCACCGCGCGGATGGTACTGCCGGGGTCGCCTGGTGGGAGAGTACGTCGCTGCCGACTTACATTTGAAATGACCCGTCCAGCACTGCTGGGCGGGTCGTTTCTGTTTCCTCTCTCGAGAGAAGCCTGTTGCCCCAAGACCCACCCGCGAGCGACGAGACCCCCGCTGCCACGACGACCCACGCAGGGTACGTGACGCTGGTAGGGCGCCCCAATGCTGGGAAATCGACGCTGCTAAACCGGCTTATTGGGGAACATCTCTCGATCGTGACCGCCAAGGCGCAGACGACGTGGCAGCGCGTGACGGGCATCCTGACGACCGGGTCGGACCAACTCATCTTTCTGGACACGCCGGGTCTGCTCGAAGTCCACGATCTGTTCCAGCGTGCCATGCTCGGCGCCGCGCTGCAGGCGCTGTCAGAAGCCGATGTCGTGCTCCTGGTCATCGACTGCATGCGTAAGCCCAGCCCCCAGGAGACGGCGCGCATCGTTCACGCCGTCGAAGAGGCGCAGGCGCCGATCCACGTCGCGCTGAACAAGATCGACGAGGCCGACGAGCAGCAGATCGAGGCCTGGGAACGCTGGCTGGCCGGCCACGTGCCAGGCGCGCTGCATCAGGTCTCCGCCGCCGACGGCAGCGGCGTCGACGAGTTGCTCGAGGCGGTCCGCTCCGCGTTGCCTGAGGGACCGTTCCTCTATCCAGAGGACGATATCGCTTCGGATCCGGTGCGCTTCTTCGTCGCTGAGCTCGTTCGCGAGACGATCTTCGAGCAATATCACCAGGAAATTCCCTATTCGGTTTTTTGCCAGGTGGAGGAGTACCGCGAGGCGCAGGAGCCCATCTACATCCAAATGAACGTCTTCGTGGAGCGAAAATCCCAGAAGGGCATCCTCATTGGGAAAAAGGGTGCTGCCATCCGCGCGCTCGGTGAACGGTCGCGTGAGAAGATCGAGCACTTTCTCGATGCCCGCGTGTACCTCGACTTGTGGGTAAGACCGCTCAGGGCATGGCGTAAGAACAGGGCCCATCTGAGCCAACTCGGCTTCCGCGTTCCGGAGGACGACGATGCACGCTTTTCGTAATCTTCTCGCGCTCCTCCTGCTGACGCTCTGCGCGGCGTTGCCGCTCGCGGCGCAGGACGAGGGTGAAGATCTGGGTTCGACGGAAGGCGCACTCTTTCTGTTGCTTCCGGTCGGTGCCAAGGCCGTCTCGCTCGGGCGCGCGATGACTCCCCTGGACGGACCAGAATCGGCGTTCTGGAACCCCGCCGGTCTCGTGGCCGTCCGGGAGAGTCAGGTCGTTCTGCTGCGGGGGGATCCGCTCGCCGGAACCTCGACGGCCTTTTCAGTGCTTTGGGCCCGCCCCGGTCTCGGTACCCTCGGCGTCTCGTACCAGTTGCTCGACATCGGGAGTCAGGCGATCACCGATATCGACGGCAACGAGCTCGGCTCGCTCACCGTGCGCGATCACCTCGGGGTGGTGTCCGCGGCAGCACAATTGCTGGAGAGCGTCCGTCTGGGCGTCAACTTGAAGATCGTGCAATTCCGTCGTTCGTGTCGCGGCATCTGCCCCGACGCCGGCACTACGGCCACGACGTATGCGTTCGATGCCGGACTACAGATCCTGCCCAGCGAGCGTCTCAGGATCGGCGCGATGCTCGCCCATGTCGGTCCCCGCTATCAGGTGCTCAACGCCGACCAGGCCGATCCGCTGCCGGCACGAGCGCGCCTCGCGGTAGCCTACAACCTCATCTCCTTGCTGACGGAGGATGAAGAGCTCGGGGGTTGGCTCTCGGTAGAGGTTCAGGACCGTCTGCTCAATCCGGGGTCGCTTTCCCTGTATCTCGGAACCGAGCTTACCGCCGGAGTGGCCGAAGCGATTTTTCTGCGCGCCGGCTACGTGTTGGGCGACCTCGATCAGGAAGACGGCGCGCGTGTCGGGCTCGGTTTTCGTTACGAGCGCTTTGACTTGTCGATTGCCAAGTCTCTGGCTGTGTCCACGCTGACCGGCGAAACCGAACCGGTGCACGTCACGTTCTCGATCCGGTTCTAGAAGTTCGTTGAACGAGCTGCGCGCAGGGCTCCTCCTGTTGCTCGTGGTGGTGGTGCCCGTGGATGCCGGGTCCCAGGAGATAGCCTCCACGGGCCCCGCCAGCCACACGCTGATGTCGCTGGCGCTGCCGGGACTTGGTCAACACCAGCAGCGCAGGTCTACGAAGTGGATCTTCGCGGGCTTGGAGGTCGCCGCCTGGGCGATGTACGTGGAGCGGCGATCTGCGGGCGCCGCCCTGCGCAACGACTACCAGGACTTCGCTTGGCAAGAGGGACGGCTGCACGCGGGAACGCGCGTGGACGGCAACTTCGACTACTACGAGACGCTCAGTAAGTGGAACCGATCCGGCGCCTTCGACCGAGATGCCGGCCAGAGTGGCCTGCAACCTGAAGAGGCGCCGGAGACGTTCAACGGGACGATCTGGCTCAGGGCACAGGGTATCTTCCTAGGCGGTGGCGGACAGCTGGGGGACCCCGGCTTCGCCCAGGCTCTCGCATACTACGAGGAACGCGCCTACCAGACCGACTTCCTGTGGGACTGGAGTGGTAGTACCGCGGGCCGCGAGCGTTTGGCGGAGCTCATCTCCGACAGCGACAGCCGCTTTCGCCAAGCGACCACCGTGGTCGGGGTTGTGATTGCCAACCACTTGGTGTCGGCCGTCGACGCGTTCTTGGCTTCGCGAGGGATCGCGTCGCCGGCGAGCATCGACTTCGCGCCCCGGCGCGAATTCGCCGGTCTCGGGTGGTCGGCGCGGCTGAGCGTTCGGTTTGGCCTCGGGGGCTGCCGCGGCTGCGGCGGCGCAGGCACTCCGGGCGACTTCGGCGGCCCCAGCGGCGAGTGAGCCGTCGCGGGCGAGGCGCCGAGAGTGGCGAAGCCAAGGTCGTTGAAGTCCTGGCGGCCTCGACGCGGGGTCCACTCAAGCCCAAGGAGATCGCGCGCGCGGCGGGCGTGGCGACGAGCGAGTACCGGCGCTTCAAGCGGTTGCTGACCGGCCTGGAACGCGCGGGCAAGATCTACCGCGTGAAGGGCCACAGGTATGCACTTTCCGGCAGGCTCGAGCTCGGCCCCGGAATCGTTTCGCTGACCCGTGCCGGAGACGCTTTCGTTCGGCCGGACGCGGGCGGCGGCGACCTTTTCGTGCCGGCCAAAAACCTGGCGACCGCCATGGACGGCGACCACGTCGTCACGCGTATCGAGTCACGGCCGCGTGGCCGCAGCCCGGTCGCGCGGGTCATCAAGGTCCTGGACCGTGCACGAGAGACGATCGTGGGCACCTTTCACGGCTCCCGGCGCTTCGACTACGTCGTTCCCGTGGATCGTCGCCTCTCCAAGGACGTGCTCGTGCCCAGCGACGCGGGCGGTGACGCTACGGACGGCGACGTCGTCGTGGTGCGGCTCGACTCGTACGGCGAGGGCAGGGTCGGTCCGGTAGGCACGGTCGTGAAGGTCCTCGGTTCGCTGTCGGATCCTGGAGTGGACGTCCTGGCGGTCGCTCACGGCTTTGGCCTCTCTTCCGATTTCCCGCCGTCCGTGATGGCGGCGGCCCAGGAGGCCGCCGAGCTGGGCATGGGGCAGGTCACGGACGAGTGGGTCGATCGCACCGAGATGTTGGTCTTCACGATCGACCCCGCAGACGCCAAGGACCACGACGACGCGTTGTCGGTGACCGAGATCGCCGAGGGGCGCTTCGAGGTCGGTGTGCATATCGCCGACGTGTCCCATTTCGTACCGGAAGGAGGCGAGCTCGACATCGAGGCGCTGGCGCGCGGCACCAGCGTCTATTTGGTGGACCGCACGATCCCGATGCTGCCCGAGGCATTGTCCGCGTACGTATGCTCCTTGAAGGGCGGTGTCGAGCGGCTCGCGGTATCGGTCTTCATCGAGCTCGACCCGTCGGGCCAGGTGCATGGGCGCCGCTACGAACGGACAAGAGTCCGATGCTCGGACGGGTTGTCGTATGAGCAGGTGCAGGCGGTGTTGGATGGCGAGGGCTCGGTTTCGCCCGCCGTCGACCAGGCGATCCGTACGCTCGACGACCTCGCCCGCGGCGTGCGTGCCTTGCGCGAGCAGCGCGGCGCGCTCGACCTCGAAATCGGCGAGGCCCAAGTCGTGCTGGACGAGCGTGGTCACCCCGTCGACATCCGCCGTAGGGAGCGACTGGAAAGCCATCGACTCATCGAAGACTTCATGGTGCTCGCCAACGAGGTAGTGGCGGGTGACATGGAGGCGCGTGACATCGCGGCGCTCTACCGAGTGCATGAGCCGCCGTCGCGAGAACGCGCCGATGAACTGCGCGACTTGCTCGGGCGCATCGGGCATCGCCTACCCAAACGGAAATCGCTGGAGCCGCGAGATCTGCAGCACCTGTTGCTGGCCGTGCGCGGGCGCCACGAGGCCGCGCTCGTCTCCACGGTCGTCTTGCGCTCCTTGGCCAAGGCGCGTTACGACGACAAGAACCTGGGACACTTTGGACTAGCGTCGTCCGCGTATCTGCACTTCACGAGCCCGATTCGCCGCTATCCGGACCTCGTGGTCCATAGAGAGGTGGTGCGCTCTCTAGTCGGCCGCGAGCCGCCGCGCGTCTGGGAGCCCGGTGAGCTCGCTTCCATCGCGCAGCGAGCCAGCGCAAGGGAACAGGCTGCCGCGGAGGCAGAGCGGGCGTCGGTTGCGTTAAAGAAGGTCGAGTTCATGGAACGCCACCTCGGCGACGAGTTCGAGGGCAAGATTTCAGGGGTCGCTGCATTTGGCTTTTTCGTGACGCTGGAGCGGTATTTCGTAGACGGTCTCGTGCATGTAAACAGCCTCCGGGACGACTTCTATCGACTGCAGGAGCAGACCTACGCACTGGTGGGTGAGCGCGGCCGGCGCACGTACCGGCTGGGGGATCGTGTCCGCGTCCAGGTCACGCGCGTCGACAAGGAGGCCCGCCATGTGGATTTCCTGCTGGTGCGGACACTGGCCAACGCCGATTGACACCGCCCTCGGGCCTAGAGTAACCTAGCGTCCGGCGCTGCTGCCCCGCTCAAGGATCTATGGCTTCCGACAAGACCTTGCTCTACTTCGGTCCAAGTCGCACGGGCCCGTCTCCGATCGTCTCTCGCTTCGCCGAGGAGAGCGGGCTGGAGTTGGTTTGTGTCGATGAGGCCAGCGAACTCCGGGCGTTGTTGAACCGGACGATGCCGGCGTGCGTCGTAATGGAGAGCGACTCCGACTCTGCTGACTTCGTGGAGGTCGTGCGTGTCCTCAAGGGAGACTCCTTCACGAGCATCGTGCCCCTGGTAGTCGTGCTCGGCCCCGGCAACCCCGGCGTGTCGGACCTTCTGGCGGTTGGCGCCGATGAGGTAGTGCTCGACAGCGCGCCGGATCGAGAGAAGCGACTCAGGCTCGACCAGGTCCTAAAGCGAGCAGATCGAGACGTGTCCGTACATCCGACGACGCGCCTTCCTAGTACCACCCAGCTCGCGCGGGACATGCAGGCGCGGCTCTCGAAGCGGAGGGGAGCTTCGGTGTCTGCTACGCGGACCTCGATCACTTCAAGGAGTTCAACGACCGCTACGGGTATGCGTGCGGAGACGGCGTCATACGGCTGCTATCGCGCATTCTGAGGGATACGGTACGCGGCTTAGCTCCAGGCCGGGTTCGTGGGGCACATTGGTGGAGACGACTTCATCTACAACGTACCCATGGAGTACTTGGAGGCGACGTGCGACGAGATCATCTACCTTTTCGACGAGCTGATCCCGTACCAGTACACCCAAGAAGACCGCCGCACGGGTTATTTTCTTGGCAAGGACCGTCGCGGCAGCGTGCACCGCGTTCCGCTCATGTCCTTGTCGATTGGGGTCGTGACCAATCAGTTCCAGACATTCGATCATCTAGGTATGATCACTGAGCTGGCAGCGGAGATGAAATCGTTTGCGAAGTCTCTGCCCGGCTCGAAATACGTTGTGGGCCGGCGTCATAAGTCGCCCGTTTTGGAGACCGCCGCGGCAAGCGAGGCGGACGCGTTGACGGGCGCCATGGCGTTGGATGCACAAGACCAGGACACCTGAACCAAGCCTATCATGGTCATCCAGATCCAATGCCCGTCCTGCCCTTCGTCCTTCCCGGTCGATCCCGACAAGATCCCGGAGGCGGGAGTCAACGCTCGCTGCAGCTCCTGTGGTCAGGTCTTCCGGGTGGAGCGGCCGACTTCGATTGACGACCTGGCGCCTGACGCGGCGCCAGACGTCGCGGCCGAGCCGGAGGTCGCGGCCGAGCCGGAGGTCGAGCCGGAGCCGGAGCCAGAGGTCGAGGTCGAGGCTGAGCCTGAAGCGGAGCCAGCCGTCGAGGCAGACATGTCCTTCGAGCCCGTGTCAGCGCCAGAGGCAGATCCCGAGCCGGTGGCCGACTCCACAGTCGCGCCGGAAGACGAGATCACGATGATGGCCGACTTCGGCGCAGAGGTGCAGGCCGAGCCGGAGGAACCGGCCACGGACTCGTTCTTCAGCGGCGGGGCGCCAGCGGATACCGAGGACGCATCAGCAGCCGATGCGGACGTGGTCGGAGATGCCGCGGTCGAAGAAGCTCCGGCTGAGGAGGAAGCTCCGCCTGAGGAGGAAGCCCCGGCGGTCAGTGGGTTCTCCTTCGGCAAGCGGGATCCGAGGGACAAAGCGAAGCGCCTCGCGAGAGTGCTCTTGTCCGACATGACGATGTACAACGCCGACCTGCACGAGTCAGCGCTTGCCAACGGCTCCATGAAGGAGGACTTCGAGGAGAAGATCGAGAAGTCCTGGAAGGAGTACGTGGAGCACGTTGGCCCCGAGATGGCCGAGGGAGACGGCCAAGAATTCTGGCGCGCGGCACTCAACGACGTGCTCGCGAAGGGCGAAGAGGTCTTCTAGCGATGAACAAGGAACAACTGCAGCGGCTTGAAGACCTCGGCGAGACCGTCCGAGCGCTCAGGGGGTATCTTTGACCTCGACGCCCGTCAGGAGCGCCTGAGGTCGCTCGATTCCGAAATGGCCCAGCCCGGCTTCTGGGACAAGCAAGAAGCCGCCAAAGCAGTCATCGAGGAGTCCAATAGCATCAAGAGCTGGCTCGGGCCCTGGCAAGCGCTCGATAGTCGAGTGTCGGAATTGCGCGCGTTGGTCGAGTTGCTCGAGGAAGAGGACGACGAGGAGCTCGCGGAAGAGTTCGCCAGTGGTGTCGACGAACTCACCAAGGGGGTCGAAGCTCTCGAGCTGCGCACCATGCTCCAGGGCGACGACGACCACCGGGGGGCGATCATTACGATCCATCCAGGCGCGGGCGGCACGGAGTCCCAGGACTGGGCCCAAATGCTCATGCGCATGTACACGCGCTGGGCGGAGCGCGGTGGCTTTACGGTCAACGTGCTCGACCTCCAGCCGGCGGAGGAGGCGGGAATCAAGAGCGCTACGCTCGAGATCAATGGAGAGAGCGCGTACGGATTCCTCAAAGCCGAGGGTGGCGTTCACCGTCTGGTGCGCATTTCGCCCTTCGACGCGCAGGCTCGTCGGCATACGTCGTTTGCGAGCGTCTTCATCTATCCTCAAGTGGACGACAGCATAGAAATCGAGATCGACGACGACGACCTCCGTGTCGATACCTACCGTGCGTCCGGCGCGGGAGGTCAGCACGTCAACAAGACCGACTCCGCGGTGCGTCTCACGCACGCCCCGACGGGCATCGTGGTCCAATGCCAGCAGGAGCGCTCGCAGCACAAGAACCGTGCGACCGCCATGAAGATGCTGCGCGCCCGCCTGTATCAGCATGCGCTGGAAGAGAAAGAAAAGGAGCGAGCGGTGCTCGAGGCGAGCAAGAGAGACATAGGGTTTGGGAACCAGATTCGGTCTTACGTTTTCCAACCGTATACGATGGTTAACGACCACAGGACCGAGCTCAAGATCACAGACGTGCAGTCCGTGATGGACGGCGCCATCGATCCGTTCATCGAAGCCTACCTCAAAAAGCTGGGCGCGGCGTAAGCCCGCTCCGAACCTGTGCCCCCTATGGAAGATCTCAGCCAGGTGCTCCGCATACGGCGTGAAAAACTGGAAGCTCTCGCCGAGCGTGGCATCGAGCCTTTCGCCTACAACTACGATGCGACCCACCGCACGGTCGCCGTCGCGGCGTCGTTCGAAGCCGCCGAATCAGAGGGCCGGCTCAGCGAGGATGGCGACGGGGAGGCGGTGTGGCTCGGCGGTCGCATCGTGAGTTGGCGGGGCCACGGGAAGAGCGCGTTCGCGCACCTCGAGGACGGAGACGGCAGCATCCAGATCTACTTCAAGAAGGACGTGCTTGGTGATGAGTCTTTTGCGGACTTGGACCTGATCGACCTCGGCGACTGGATCGGCGTGCAAGGGCAGCCCTTCCGCACCCGCACCGGGGAGATCACGGTCCGGGCGGAGTCGTATACGCTGCTCACCAAGTCCCTGCGGCCGCTTCCATTCGGTAAGGTCGAGACCGACGCGGAGACGGGGGAACGCACCGTGCACTCCGGCTTCTCGGATCAGGAGACCCGCTACCGGCAGCGTTACGCCGACCTGGCAGTTCATCCGGAGGTCCGGGAGGTCTTTCGTACGCGCTCCCGTATCGTCAGCGCTCTGCGCTCGTTCTTCGACTCGGAGGGTTTCCTGGAGGTCGAGACGCCCGTGCTGCAGCCGCTCTACGGCGGCGCATCCGCGAAGCCGTTCGTGACCACGCACCACGCGTTGGACCAGACGATGTATCTGCGCATTGCGGACGAGTTGTACCTCAAGCGCCTCATTGTCGGCGGTTTGGATCGTGTCTACGAGATCGCGAAGGACTTCCGCAACGAGGGGCTGAGCCGCGTGCACAACCCCGAGTTCACGATGCTCGAGTGGTACCAGGCGTTCGCAGACTACCGAGACCAGATGGACATGGTCGAGCGCATGCTTCTGCACGTGCTGGACAGCGTCATCGGTTCGAGGACGGTCACGTACGGAGAGCACGAGATCACGTTCGAGCCTCCGTTTCAGCGCTTGAGCTTGATGGGCGGCCTGTCAGACGCCTTGGGCATAGACGTTCATGAGATGGGCGAGAGCGAGCTGCGAGCGAAGGCCGAAGAGCTGAAGGTCCCGGACCTCGACGGTGCCGGCCGAGGCAAGCTCATCGACAAGCTCTTCGGTGAGCTCGTCGAACCCGACCTGATTCAGCCGGTATTCGTGATCGACCATCCCAAGGAACTGAGTCCACTCGCGAAGCCGCACCGCGAGGATCCGCGTGTTACCGAGCGCTTCGAGCTGTATATCGCCAGCGCAGAGCTCTTGAACGCGTTCTCGGAGCTCAACGACCCTATCGACCAGCGGCAGCGCTTCGAGGCCCAGGCCGCGCTGCTCGCGGCGGGGGACGACGAAGCTCAGCAGGTCGACGAGGACTACATCCGCGCACTCGAGTACGGCATGCCACCCACCGGTGGTGTCGGCATGGGCGTAGACCGCCTGGTGATGATGCTGACCAACCAGACCTCGATCCGGGACGTCATCCTCTTCCCCATCCTGAGGGACGAAGAGTGAGCGCTTCCGGAGGGAGGTCCGGCAACGGCCGGCTGCATTGGTTCATTGCCCGCCACTACCTCGGCGCCAGCCGAGGACGGGGCCTGCTTTCGCTCATCACGTGGATCGCGTTGGGTGGCGTGACGATTGGCGTGACCGCGCTCGTCATCGTGATCGCGGTGATGACCGGCATGCAGGAGGACCTCCAGGGCAAGATCCTGGAGTCGACGCCGCACGTGGTGGTGATGGAGCAAGGCACGAGTTTGCGCCTTTACGACTATCCGACGGTGCTCGAGAAGATACGCGCCACGGAGGGGGTGACCGGCGCGGCCCCCTACGTGCTCTCGCTGGTGTCGATCATCCGTGGCGAAGGCTCGACCCGCTATACGCAGTCTGCCGACCTGTACGGCATCGCGTTTGATACCGTGGGGGCCCCGCCTACGGAAATGGCGAGGCAGATCATCGACGGCGTGCTCGACCTAGAGGCCCCCGAGTCGGGACTGTTCCCTCTGCTCATGGGCTCGGGTCTGGCGAATCGCATGCAGCTCTTCGTCGGAGACACGGTTGTGGTCGCGGCCCTCGACAACCTCAAGACGGACATCTTCGGTGGGCTGGTCCCGACGCTGCGGCAGTTCGAGGTCACGGGCACGTTTACGACCGGCATGTGGGATTACGACATGAAAAATGTGTACACCACGCTCGAGATTGCGCAGGAGCTGGTGGGCATCGAGGACCCGACTTCAGTAGGCGGCATCGGCGTTCGCGTGACGGACCCGGAGATCGCCAATGAGGTGGCGGAGCGGGTCCGGGAAGCGTTAGGCGGGTTCCCCTATTGGGCAGAGTCGTGGAAGGTGACCAACGCGGCGCTCTTCAGCGCGCTCAAGCTCGAGAAGATCGCGATGTCGCTGATCCTCGGCCTCATCCTGCTCGTGGCCGCGTTCAACATCGTCAGTACGCTGGTCATGGTGGTCTCGGATCGAAAGCGCGAGATCGGCATCCTCAAGGCTATGGGCATGACCCGGGGGGGCATCCTGAGGGTCTTCGTCCTGCAGGGTGCGTGGATCGGGGTGGTAGGCACGCTGATGGGCTCGGTGCTCGGCGTCGTGCTCGGGGTGCTCATCGACCGCTACGACATCATTCAGATCCCGCCCGACGTCTATTTCGTGGACAGTCTGCCGGTCTCCATCCACGCGCCCGATGTGCTGAAGATCGTCGTCGGCAGCGTCATGGTGGCCTTCCTGGCCACGATCTACCCGGCGATCCAGGCCTCCCGCCTCGAGCCCGTCGACGCCATCCGCCATGACTGACGAGACGAACGTGGCCAGCAACGGCGTC
>DQPL01000136.1 GCA_015664885.1 Gemmatimonadota bacterium | reverse complement strand
TCGGACTCCCCCAGATCGGACTCGTCCGGTTCGGGCTCGCCTAAATCGGACCCATCCGGATCGAGCTCCTCCGGATCGGGCTCGTCGGCTTCCGTCTCGTCGGGCTGTGGCTCGTCGGCCTCCGACACCTCCGTCTCGAGCTCGTCCACCCCCTCTGGCGATTCCATCCATTCCGGTTCCAGGCCCGGTACTGGCCCCGCCACCTGCGCGGCCCTTTCCGCCTCCGCGGCCTCTTCCGCTCGCTCTGCGACTGCTTGGGCCCGCGCTTCGGCGAGCTCCTTGCCCTTGTCTGCAAGTACTCTAGCGGTGCGTCCCGCGGCTTCGCCTCCCACAACCACGCCCCGGCCGACCGAGCCCAAAGGGTTCCAGCCAAGCGTCCCAACCGAGAGAGCGACGACCGCGGCGCCAAGCACCAGCAAGGTGCCGACAAACCCAATGAAATCGACCATCGGGCTTCCGAGCACAGCGCCGAGCCAACCGGCGGCGTTATCCGGGCCATCCAGCAGCACCCACGTCGCGACGGGGCCGATCAAGAGCAGGCCGGCCGCGAATACAGAGAGCTTGGACGTCCAATCCCGCGAGAGCCAACCACCGACCCGGAGACCACCGAACGTCAGGAGTCCCGGCACGATGAACGCCGACACGCCCAAGAACGCCTTCAGGAGCGCGCCGGCCGTAGCGCCGACCGGTCCCACGATGTTGCCTGAGGGGAACCACTCCCCGGAGCGCTCGCCTACAATCGCCACGGGCACCAAAGACAAGAGGACGAACAGTGCAAGGGCCAGGAGCCCCACCGCGACGATCTCCTGTTTCTGCTCCCGAGTCAGCATGTCGGCGTTATCAAGCTCCCGCCAGGGTGATAGCCTGATTATGCATCATGGGCACGATGTCGTGTCGGTCGACTTCTCCGCAAATCTCGAAGTCCCCAGCCAACCCGATTTCGGCGAGAGCACGGCCCGCGCTGATGTCTTCCAAGAAGGCCCTGTCCGGGTTCAACTCTTCCGCCAACGCCCGCGCCGCGCGGGCGGCGTCATTGAGCTCGAAGGTGTTGGTTCCGGTCTCCACGACTCGCCGGACCAGGTGCCCGGCACACAACGCATCGTCGATCGAGAAGCGGTCCCCTTGTCCAGCGCAGAGCACAACCAAAGTCTCGTCGGCTGACACGGCAGCGGCCACCGCTCCGAGGTTGGTGAAGGCACACACGAGCACACGGCACGCCTCCAACGCAGCGGAAAACGCACGCGTGCCGTTGGTCGTGCTCATCACGAGCTTCTTGCCATCGACGACCTCCGCGGTGAACTCGGCCGGTGAATTCCCCAGGTCGAAGCCATCCACTTTCACACCCTTGCGCTCGCCGCACAGGAGCGCGTCCTCTCGCCCCAATGACGCAGCGAGCTGCGCAGCGTCCGCGGCGGAGCTGGTGGGGTAGACGCCGACTGCCCCGTTCGCTAACGCCTCGACGATCGTGGTCGTGGCCCGCAGGACGTCGATCACTACTACCGTGGACTCTCCTAGAGCCGCCGCATCGACCTCGGCGCGCGTGAAGTGGACATCGACTTTCATGCGTCGGCTTGGTCCTCGGACATCATGCGTTCCACAAACCCTGTATCGACGTCACCCCTTACGAAGGCATCATCGTCGACGATTCGGCGGAGAAAGGGCAGAGTGGTAGGAATTCCTTCGATGGTGAAGTGATCCAACACGTGCCTGGCCCGGACAATCGCTTCCGCGCGTGTCGCGCCACTCACGATCAGCTTGGCGATCAACGAGTCATAATGCGGTGGCACTTTGTACCCCGCATATACATGCGTATCGAGCCGAACACCGGGTCCGCCAGGCGGATGGAACGTCTGAATCGTACCCGGCGCCGGGGCGAAATTACGCTCGGGATCCTCGGCGTTGATCCGGAACTCGATCGCGTGGCCGCGGTGTTGGAAGCCGTTGCCGCTCATCATTGGGAACGCCAAGGGCTCTCCCGCCGCGACGCGGATCTGCTCCCGCACGAGGTCGAAGCCGGTCGTGACCTCGGTGACAGGGTGCTCGACCTGGATCCGAGTGTTCATCTCCATGAAGAAGAACGAGCCGTCCTGATCGAGCAGGAATTCGACCGTGCCTGCGCCCACGTAGTCGATGGCCTTCGCCGCGCGCACCGCCGCCTCGCCCATCTGTGCGCGTAGTTCGGGCGTCAACGCCGGAGACGGTGCTTCCTCCAACAGCTTTTGGTGGCGGCGCTGTATCGAGCACTCGCGCTCTCCGAGATGGACGAGCTTGCCGAGCGTGTCGCCAAAGACCTGGAACTCCACGTGGCGCGGCCGCAGGATGCAACGCTCCAGGTATACAGCCGAATCGCCGAAGTTGGCCTCCGCTTCGCTCTGCGCCGCGAGCAGCTGCTTCTCAAAAATCTCCGCATTCTGGGCAATGCGCATGCCTTTGCCACCACCGCCCTTCGAGGCCTTGATCATGATCGGGAAGCCGATCTCTTCGGCGAGGGCCTTGGCCTGCGCCGAGTCGTCTATCACGCCGTCCGAGCCCGGAACGGTGGGCACATCGCTCGCCATCATCGTCTTGCGCGCCGTAGCCTTGTCGCCCATCAAGCTGATCTGGTCCGGCGTGGAGCCGATGAACGTCAGATTGGAGCGCGCACAGATCTCGCTGAATTCGGCGTTCTCCGCGAGGAAGCCGTAACCAGGGTGAATCGCCTCCGAGCCCGTAACCTCGGCCGCCGCAATGATGCGCGGGATGTTGAGATAGCTGTCACTGGCGGGCGCTTTGCCGATGCACACGTCTTCGTCCGCGAAGCGAACGTGAAGCGATTCCCGATCGGCTTCGGAGTAAACGGCGACAGTCTGGACGCCCAACTCATGACACGCGCGAATGATACGGAGGGCGATTTCGCCACGATTGGCGATGAGGACTTTTTTGAACACTAAGCAGCCCTGGGAGCCGCGCTCAGGCCGGGTCGACGCGGAACAGCACCTGCCCATACTCTACGGGCTGCGCGTTCTCGACGCAGATCTCGACGATGGTCCCTCTCATCTCGCACTCGAGCTCGTTCATGAGCTTCATCGCTTCGATGATGCACAGCGTGTCACCGAGAGCCACATCGGTACCGGTGTCGACGTAGGGCGGAGCATCCGGCGCCGGTCCCCGATAAAACGTGCCCACCATGGGCGATTCGATGTCGACAAGGTTGCTCGAGACGTGTGGAGGCGCCGCCGCGGGAGCCGCGCCTTCGGCGGAAGCGTCCGGCGACGTTGGCGGGGCCGCTGCCATCGGCTGAAGCAGGGCCTGGGGCGCAACCATCGTCGTCTGCCGAGGTGTCTTGGCCAAGCTCACCCGAGTACCACCCCGCTCGATCTCAAGCGAATCGACGCTGCTTTCGTCGAGTGCTTTGATCAGTCGCTCTAGGAAATCGAGATCCATCATGCGTTTACTCTCGACATGTACTTGTCATCACGGCGATCAATTCTCAGCGCATCGCCTTCTTCGACGAAAAGCGGAACCTGGATCTCGGCGCCGGTCTCGAGCACAGCGGGCTTGGTGGCCCCTTGGGCCGTGTCACCCTTGAACCCCGGATCAGTCTTTGTCACGACGAGCTCCACGAAGTTCGGGAGCTCGACGCTGATGACCGTGTCATCGTGCACGAGCCCCTCGCACGCCATGTTCTCCTTGAGGTATTTGAGCTGATCCGCGCCGAGCAGATCGCCAGCAATCGGGATCATGTCGTAGGTGTTGGCGTCCATGAAGTAGTAGAGGTCACCGTCCATGTAGCTGTAGTTCACCGGCCGCCGCTCGAGTCGAACGTCATTGACCTTCTCTCCGGCGCGATACGTCCTCTCGACGACAGCGCCCGAGAGCACGTTTTTGAGCTTGGTGCGCACGAATGCGCCGCCCTTCCCCGGCTTCACATGCTGGAAGTACGCAATCGCCCAGAGATCTCCATCGATCTCGAGAACCATTCCGTTGCGGAAATCCGCGGTGCTTGCCATGGAACCTCGTGCCGTGAAAACAGTGTGCGTTAGGACGGGCTAGCCACGCGCGCGTGCCACTAGGCCCCGAAGCCCAAGAAGATAGCTCTGGACACCGAAGCCAAGAACCACACCGGACGCTACCGGTGCCAGGTAGGAGTGCCGCCGGAAGTCCTCCCGACCTGCGGTATTGGAAAGGTGGACCTCGACGAACGGGAGTTCCACACCCGTGAGCGCATCGCGCAGGGCGATCGAAGTATGCGTGTACGCGCCCGGGTTGATCAAAAAAGCCTCGACGCGAGAGGCGGCGTCCTCGATGAAGTCGAGCAGCTCTCCTTCGTGGTTGGACTGGAAGGTCTCCAGTTCGACACCTAGCTCGTTCGCAACCTCGGCCAGCTTGCGGTTCACGTCGTCCAGCGTGTCGGTGCCATAGACCTCCGGCTCCCGTCGACCGAGCAGTCTGAGATTAGGACCATGCACCACTGCAATCTTCACGAGCCCTCCTCCTCCGATGAGTGACGGTAGTTCAACAGGTCGTCAAAGAACTGCCCGATGGACGGGCCGTCGACCGGCTCGGCCTCCGGCTCGCTGAGCTCTTCGACCCAGGCAAAGGGCGTATCGACATCATCCTCGGCATCGCCGCTGGCAGCGAGGTCGCGAGCTAGCGTCTCGACCTCTCCATCGTCGTCTTCGCCGCCTTCTGCGGGCCCTGTGTCTCCGGCCCTCAGCTCCTCGAGGCGCACGCGTAACGCCGCGTCATCGGGGGCGGCTTCGACTAGGTGCTCATACACCTCGATCGCCCGACCGATGAGGCCCTGGGCGACGTACAAGTCGGCCATCGTGCGCGTCTGGATCTCCTCAGCGGGGACGGGCTCGTCCGGCGCCAGGGCGTCGAAGTCCAGGACCTCCTCTTCGACCGCCTCCGGCTCGTCAGGCGCCAGGGCGTCGAAGTCCATCACCTTCGCTTCCTCGACGGCGGCCGGCTCGTCCGGTGCCGTGCCGAAATCAGGCAGGCTCTCCTCAGCGGGGACGGGCTCGTCCGGCGCCAGCGCCCCTAAGTCAACGGCGTCTTCCTCCTCGACCAGGACCTCGCTGAGCGCGAATGGACCGAACTCGTCCACGTGTTCTTGGACTTCCGGCTCCGACGCTATCTCCGTTTCCTCTTCCGGCTCGGACGTAGCCAGCATCTCCGCCTCGGCTGAGGCGTCCGCAGGCGTCTCATCCTCGAGCGGCTCGAGGTCGAGAGTCGCTATCTGCTCCCTCACCTTGGCGGCTTCTATAGTCTCCCCGCTTTCGTCGAGCGCCCGGACCAACGACCGCAGGGCGTCTACGTTCTCGGGATCGAGATCAAGTACCCGGCGAGCCGCAATCTCCGCCTCGGTGAAGAGCCCCTGCTCCACGTACAGCCGGGCCGCGACGACGTGCCCGGGCGTAAAGTTCGGATGCCTGTCCATGCCGTCCCCGAGCAGCTCGAGCGCCTGTTTGGCGTCCCCGGCGCGTCGATACGCGTCGGCAAGCGGCGCGAAGCCGCGGCCGGCCGGGTCACGGTCGGACCAGAACAAAGAGCGTAGTGTCCGGATTTCCGCTTCGAGCGATTTGGTCACGTCAACTCCGAAAACGGGATAGGTGGGGGATTCGTCAGGGGCCAAGGGGCCGCCCGAAGATATGGAGCCGTTGGAAATAGTGTCAACGAAAGGGGAACCGCTGAGCGAGTTCAACGTATCGGAATACGGTCGTCTGGGCAGGGGCGCTCCGTTGAGAGCGGGTCGGCGAGCCGTTATCCTATTGGTCTATTTTCCAGCACTTTTTAACCCATGCGTGGGTCGTAGGAGAGACGCCGTTTATGATGCGTCAAATGCGGGACGCGACGAAGCCGATCATGATCGCGGTGGCGTTCGCGTTCATCGGTCTCATGGTATTCACGTGGGGCATGGATATTACGGGGCAGAGCGCCCTTGGAATCGGCGACATCGGCCGGGTCAACGGGGATGCGGTCACGTACGACGCCTGGCAGGCTGCGTACCGGAATCTCTACGACCAGATCCAGCGATCTCAAGAACAGCCTGTCACGACTCAGCAGAACAAAGAGATTGAAGACGCGGCGTTCGACGAGGTGGTGAACCAGCTTCTCATCGGCCAGGAGCTGCGCCGTAGGGGCATAAGGGTCACGGACCAGGAAATCATCCAGGCCGCTCAACTGAGCCCCCCCGCCGATCTTCGGCCTCAATTCACGTCGGAGGAGACGGGCCAATTCGACATCACCGGGTATCAGACCTTCCTCGCTTCGCTCCCGCCCGAGCAGCTCATGCTTCTCGAGGCGTATTACAGGGACGTGATCCCGCGCGGAAAGCTGCTCAGACAGGTCTCCAGCGGGATCTACCTCTCGGACGCGGAGCTATGGCAACTCTTCCGCGATAACAACGAGCAGGTCGAAGTCCGCTTCGTGGCGCTGGATCCGGCGACGCGGTACGAGGACAGCGACTTCGACATCTCCGAAGCGGACACAGAGGCGTACTATCAGGACCACCAAGAGGAATTCGCTGTACCCGCGAGAGCTTCAGTCAAGGTAGTGGTGCTCGGCAAGACTCCTACCGCGGCGGACTCTGCCGCTGCCGGCGAGACGGCTGTTCGGGTGCGCCAGGAGATCCTCGACGGCGCCGACTTCGCCGAGGTTGCGGAGAGGGAGTCCTCGGATGAAGGCTCAGCCGTACTCGGCGGAGACCTCGGCGTCTTCCCACAGGGGCGGATGATCGGCGCATTCGACAGCACGGTCTTCGCGGTTCCGCTCAATACGGTCGTGGAGCCGGTACGTACCGCATTCGGGTACCACATCATCGAAGTACTGGAACGTTGGGGTGCCGACAGCGTGCAGGCGCGCCATGTGTTGATCCCCTTCGAGCGCACGGACGACAGCGAGATCGCGTTGCTCATGCTGGCCGACTCGCTCGAGGACATGGGCGAGGTGATGCCGCTGGAGGAGGCGGCCGCCAACGTTGGGCTCGAGATCACTACTGTGGACCTGGCCGAGAACTTCCCGTTCGTGGGGGGGGCTGGGCAGATCTCCGAAGGAGCGGACTGGGCCTTCCTAGAAGGCGAGCCGGGGGATGTGAGCCCGGTATTCGAGACCGACCAGGCCTTCTACACGCTCGAGCTCATCAGTACTACACCCGAGGGTGTGCTGCCGCTGGAGACCGCACGAGCCGCGATCGAGTCGACGCTCCGCTTCGATCGAAAGATGGTTCAGGCCACGGTGGACGGTCAGGCGATGTTGGATCGCATCGCCGCCGGGGAAGACTTCACCGAGGTCGCTGAAGACCTCGGCCTCCAGATGGAGGAGCCGACACCGTTCACCCGCAATCAGTTCGTCCCCCGGTTGGGACGCCAGAATGCCGCCATCGGAGCTTCGTTCGGACTCCGGCCTGGCCAGATCAGTGAGGTCGTCACGACGGCTGCCAACGCGTTCGTCATCGAACAGGTGAGCTACGCGGAAGCAGACTCAGCGGCATGGCTCGGCCAAGCGATCCAGCAGCGGCAAACGCAAGCGGGTATCCAGCAGCAGACGCGCCTCCAGATGTGGGTCGCTGCACTACGGGCAGCCGCGCGGATCGTCGACCGCCGGGCCGAGGTGCTCGCGCCGCAGGATGAAGATCTCGTCCAGTTCCCGACGGTATTCTAGAATCGGCGACGCTGTAGCACAGAAGCACGCCGGCAGGAAGAAAAGGGGGCCGGGCCGCATAGCGGCCCGGCCCCCTTCGCCATCCTGTCGGCGCCGTGTCACCGGCCTCAATCCTGGTCGCTCAGGCTCCGCGGTTCGCCATCATCCTCTCCGTCTCCGCCGTCTCCGCCGTCTCCGCCGTCTCCGCCGTCTCCGCCGTCTCCGCCGTCTCCGCCGTCTCCGCC